>NZ_JBVVOJ010000003.1:0-559165 GCF_057063145.1 Sphingobium sp. SG1
TAGCGTCCGTGAACAGATCGTGTATATAGCGGAACAGGCATTGAAATGATTGGATATTGCACTGACTTTTAATCAGTAGGTCGCTGGTTCGAACCCAGCTGGACTCACCACCCCAGACATCGCGATAGAAACCGATCCCGGCGCAACCTTGCCGATCGAGCGCGCGCATCCACGCCATTTCTGCGCACGGCGCACAACTGTCGTGCCGACAAACGACAGGACAGGACGCGCCCGGATGATATCGAGCGGGCGACGCGCCCGCTGCCAATATCCGGGGCGCACACCGCGGTTTTCGAAAAGCGGGCGCGTCACCTTTCCCATGCCCTGACCATCCCTCATTGCGCCCACCCGCAAAAGAAAACGCGGCCCCGGAACATGCCCGGAACCGCGTCTTTGCCTTTACCCAAAAGGGAGATGGGATCAGAACTTGCCCTGGATACCGACGAAGAAACGACGGCCAGGATAATAGAGATCCACCGGCATATCCTTGTTGATATAGACCTTGGAATATTCCTTGTTGAGGTTCTGCCCCTCCAGGAAGACGCTGAAATGATATTCCGGGAAGCGCAGCGTGATCTTGCCGTCCAGATAGCCTTCGCCCTTGCGATAGAGCGGGTTGTTGCCATTGGTCGCGCTGATCACCGTATCCAGCCACTTGGACCGATAATTGTAGCTCACCCGGAAGTTCAGCCAGTCCTTGTCGTAGAAGAAGCTGGCATTGTAAGTATATTTGGAAAGGCCGGGATATTCCTTCAGCTCCGCACCGGTCGCGCTGTTGGTCAGATTGGTGCGGATGGCGCGGGCATAGGTGAAGTTGCCGCTGGCACCGAACCCGTCGAACGGCTTGGGCAGGAAGGTGAAGGCGGTCTGGGCGCTCGCCTCGATACCGTCGAGCAGCGCGCCATAGCCGTTGACCGGCTGACGCACGGTATAGCTGGTGCCATCATGGAACAGGTCGACGCCGCTGCGCGTCACGTTGGGAATGACGAAGCTCGACTCATATTTCTTGTAATAGCCAAGGCTCAGCATCGTGTCGGCATTGGGATACCAGGCCAGGTTGGCTTCCCACTGGTCGGCGCGATAGGGCTTAAGGTCCGGGTTGCCGGCGGTGCAGACATCATCGGTTCCGATGAGGGTCTGGTCATCCAGACAGTTGATGTTCGGCACCAGATCGGCCGGCTTGGGCCGAGCCAGATTCTTGGCCCAGTTGGCGCGCAGGAACAGGTCGCGGGTCAATTCCAGGTTCGCGTTGAACGCCGGCAAGAAATCCGTGTAGCTGTTGGAAATCAGGGCTTCCTGCGCAGCAATCGTCACCGTCTCGGTGCCGCCGGTCGCATTGACCCGCGTCACGCGGCTGATGTTCGTACCGACGCCGGTATCCTTGGTATGGGTCCAGCGCAGGCCTGCATTGCCGGTAAGGCGCATACCGAAAATCTCGGTATCAATATCGGCCATGACATAGCCGGCATAGATTTTCTCGTCGATGCGCGCGCTCGGAATCTGCGGCAGGCCATTGGCCTCCAGCACCAGATCCTGGTCGAAGCCCGACAGATCATAGAATTTCGACAGCACGCTGGCATCGAAATTCGGGAAGGCGATCGCGCTCGGGATGCCCGAAGGCGCGCCCTTCAGGCCCGAAAAGAGCGGTGCGCCGCCGGTAACGCCACCCAGCGCGCTCACCATCGCCTGATATTGGGCGGGGGTCATGTACCAGGTATTGCCGTTGCGGGTCTGCGTCGGGTTCTCGACGATATTGGTCGTGTAGGACACGTTGGCGCTCGACTGATAGGTCATCGTCGTAGGATCGAGCAGGCGCGAGCCGCCGCCAGCATAGTTGAGGAACTTTTGCCGGCGCCACTGTCCACCGAACTCGATCTTGCTGACGATCGGATGGTCGATTTCCCAATCCGCATCGAACTTCAGCTGGTCTTCGGTGTTGTTCAGTTGGCCCGGACGATATTGCAGCGCCGGCCCATAAACGGGCAGCGGCTGGCCATTGGCACCCACACGGGAATAATCGGTATAGACGTTGGGATCCGCCGGATCGAAGCTTGACGGGAAGGTGAAGACCGGCACCCCCTGATCATTGCTGCGGTCGATGCTGATGCCAGCAACGCTGGTGCCGATCGAGATCAGGTTGGTTTCCTGCTCGGTATGCGCGGTCGCATGCGACCCCATCGCGTCGATCTTCAGCCGGCTGCCCACGTCCCAGGTGAAGCCACCCGAGAAATATTTGCTGTTCTGGTCATAGCTGAAGTCGCGGCGCTGGACGCCCACGATATTGGCCGCGCCATTCCAGTTGGGAGCCGCAGCCGTGCCGACATTCACCGCATTGACCGCCGTGGTCAGGCTGGTGACGACATGATTTTCATTCACCGTCGACGTGCCCAGTTGCACGCGCGGGCGCGACGTACCGCCATTGGTGCCGGCCGCCAGAGCGGGATCGAGATTGAAGCGCTCGATACGACCCAGGTCGATCGAATAATTGGTGTCCTGCAGACGCTGGTTGCGCAGGTTGATCTGCGCATTGGCATAGGCCCGGAAATTGGGCGCAACCTGATATTGCAGCGTCACATCGCCCGAAATGCGCTTGTCGTTGCGGACCCACTGGCGATAGCGCGGCACGGTCGGCGCCCAGTCGAAGAACTGGGTTTCGCAGGCCAGTCGGCGTGCGGTCGCGTTGGCCGTCGAGGTGCCGCCGACGCCGGCGCAGCTCTCATATGTGTTGTAATTGGCATAGAGCGGATCGGCGACCGTCTTTTCGGTCGAATGATCGAAATCAGCGAGGCGCGACCAGTTGGTATTGCTGATATAATCCTGGCGCGTGTCGACGTCGCTATAGGTGGCGTTGACCAGGATACCCAGGCCATCGATCAGGAATTTGGGCGCGCCGGCAAAGAAGGTCAGGCGCGGCTTCCAGGTTTCGGTCAGTTCCTGATTCTGCCCCGCCGCCGTCAGCGAAAAGAGCGGATCCTTCAGTTCCAGCGGCTTGCGCGTTTCGACGCGCACGGTGCCGCCAATGCCGCCTTCGGTCAGGTCGACGGCATAGCCCTTGTAGACGTCGATCGACTTGACCAGTTCGGCTGCGATTTCGCGGAAGTCGCCAGCGCGGGTGCCGGTGGCGCTGACCTGGCTGACGCCGTTGATCTCGACGCGGTTGAGGTCGGGCTCGACGCCGCGGATCGAGATCTGCGTGCCTTCGCCAAAGTCGCGGCTCAACTGGACGCCGGTGATGCGGGCGAGCGAGTCACCGATATTCTTGTCGGGGAAGCTGGCGATATCGTCGGCGACGATCGAGTCGACGACGGTGTTGGCGATCTTCTTACGGTTGATGGCCGACTGGAGCGAGGCGCGGGTACCGACGACAACGATATCGGCGGCCGAAGCGGCGCCCTGCTTCTTTTCGCCTTCGTCATTTGTCTGAGCAATAGCCGAAGCCGACACCAGCATGACGCCGGCCATGGCGAGGGCGGAAGCGCCCTTCAGCGTCCGGCGAACCATCGCGATGTTGGAAAAATGTTGCACGCTTTCAGTGGTATGCTCGCGCATAGCCGATCCCCTCTCTCCCAGAACACCCCATGACCGACTCCGTTTCCCCACGGTCGTCGAATCAGTTTCTAGACGGAGAGTTACTGAACCTATATGTGGGATGCAATTCTAATATTTGGATCAGTAGTGATCCGGAGGGGAGATTGATGCAAATGCGCACCACTATTCGGGCCTTTACCATGGCGCTCGCGCTGGCGACTTCGACCAAGGCATTGGCAACTGGCCCCACCGCCCGGATAGCGGCCGAACGACTTGATCGCAGCGCGGTAGCGCTACCAGCGCAGGGCGGCGGCATGCTCATTACATGGCGTCTACTGGCCGATGATCCCGCCACCATTCGTTTCCGCCTGCTGCGCGACGGCAAGCCGATCCATGACAGCCGCGTCGGCGAAGCCACCGCCTTCGTCGACAAGAAGGGCAGCGCGAGCAGCCGCTATGCGGTGCAGCGGATCGGCGACAAGAGCGCGCCCTCCCCCGCCATGATGTGGGACAAATCCTATCTTTCCATCCCGCTCACGCCCCCCGCCGACGGCGTCACCCCCGCCGGCGAGTCGTTCAGCTACACCGCCAATGATGCGAGCGCGGCTGATCTGGACGGCGACGGTCGCTACGAGATCATCCTGAAATGGGATCCGACCAACAGCCATGACAACAGCCAGGCCGGCTATAGCGGGCCGGTCCTGCTCGACGCCTATCGGCTCGACGGCACGCGGCTGTGGCGCATCGACCTCGGCCGCAACATCCGCGCCGGCGCCCATTATACCCAGTTCCTCGCCTTCGACTTCGACGGCGACGGTCGCGCCGAAGTGGCGATGAAGACCGCCGACGGTACGGTCGACGGCACCGGCACGGTGATCGGCGACGCCAAGGCCGACTGGCGCGGCCATGATGGCGAAGTGCCGCAGCGCGACCGCACCGGCGCCAAGATACTGCCCGATGGCACCAAGGTCGCGCCGATGCAGGGCCGCATCGTCAAGGGACCGGAATATCTGACCGTCTTCGACGGCCTCACCGGCAAGGCACAGGCCACCGCCCCCTATGATCCGCCGCGCTATCCCGGCGGCAATCCCACAACCGCGCAACTGACCGAAAGCTGGGGCGATGGCTATGCCAACCGGTCCGACCGGTTCCTAGCCGGTGTCGCCTATCTCGACGGCCATCTGCCCTCGATGGTCTTTGGCCGCGGCTATTATGCCCGCACCGCGATCGCCGCCTGGGACTGGCGCGACGGCAAGCTGACCCAGCGCTGGCTGTTCGACAGCAGTCAGCCGGGCAAGGCCGACTATGCCGGACGCGGCAACCACCAGCTTTCGGTCGCCGATGTCGATGGCGACGGCCGCGACGAGGTGATCTATGGATCTATGGCGGTCGATGACGATGGCAAGGGACTGTGGACCCAGCCGCTCTTCCACGGCGACACCATGCATGTCAGCGATCTCGACCCCGCCCGTCCCGGCCTCGAAAAATTCGGCGTGTTCGAGGATCAGCGCCAGAATGGCATGATCGGCTCCGCCCTGCTCGACGCGCGCACCGGCCAGATGCTCTGGTCCACCCCGGCCGAAAAGGACACCGGTCGCGGCGTCGCCGCCGATATCGATCCGCGCCACTGGGGCGCCGAGTTCTGGAATTCCAGTTCGGCCGAACTGTTCGACGTCGCCGGCAAGCCGATCGGCCCGCGCCCGCGCCAGATGAACTTCGCCATCTGGTGGGACGGCGACCTGCTGCGCGAACTGCTCGACAAGACGACCATTTCCAAATGGGACTGGGAAAATGGCAAGGAAATCCCCCTGCTCTCGCCCGAGGGCCTGTCGTCCAACAACGGCACCAAGGCGACCCCGGCGCTCCAGGCCGACCTGATCGGCGACTGGCGCGAGGAAGTAGTGTGGCGCAGCGCCGACAATCGCGAGTTGCGCATCTACACCACCCCCTATCCGACCACGCACCGCTTCGTCACGCTGATGCAGGATCCGGTCTATCGCCTCGGCGTCGCCTGGCAGAACACCGCCTATAACCAGCCGCCGCACACCAGCTTCTATCTGGGCGCCGGCAAGCAGGGCGAACGCTGACCCTCGATCGGGTGGGTGGCGCCCCATGCGCCACCCACCTGACTGACCAATATATGGATCACACATCCATTTTTAGGGATATCTATTGACCCCTCGCCTGGCATCGCCCAAAGTGGCCTGACCAATATTCGGAGAGGGCAAGGGCATGAAGCGAAAATCGGCTGTCGGCGCGCGGGTGCGTCAGTTGCGGGGTGGCCTGGCCCTGCTGGCGCTGGCGCCGCTCCTGCCCGCTCTCCCCGCCGCCGCCCATGACGCCTCCACCGTCACCGCCTCGCCGCGCCAGAGCTATAATCTCAATCCCGGCTGGCGGATGACCACCGGCGATCAGGCCGGCGCACAGCAGCCCGGCTTTGACGACAAGGGCTGGCAGAGCGTCACCCTGCCCAATGCCTTCAACGAGACGCAGGCCTTCGCCCGCGATATCAAGGCGCTGTCCACCGGCATCATCTGGTATCGCAAGCACATCACCCTCCCCGCCGATGCGGCGCGCGGCAGGGCCTTCCTGGAATTTGAGGGCGTGCGTCAGGCCGCCGAAATCTGGGTCAATGGCCGCTCGGTGGCGCTGTCCGAACATGGCGTCATGGCCTTCGGCGCCGACATTACCGCCGCACTCAAGCCCGGTGACAATGTCATCGCCGTGCGCGTCGACAATGACTGGAAATATAAGGAACGCGCCACCGGCAGCGGCTTCCAGTGGAACAATGACAATTTCAACGTCAATTATGGCGGCATTACCAAGAATGTCCGGCTCCACCTGACGGGCCAAGTCTATCAGACGCTGCCGCTCTATTCGACGCTCGGCACGACCGGCCAATATGTCTGGGCCGACGGCTTCGACATCGCCGGCCGTCGCGCCAATATCCATGCCGAAAGCCAGGTCCGCAACGACAGCGCCGCCGCCCGCGCCTTGTCGCTCCGCGTCGAAGTGCGCGATCCCGCCGGCCGCCGCATCGCCCGCTTCGACAGCGCCGCCACCTCGATCGCGCCCGGCCAGACCGCCACCCTCGCCGCCGCCGCGCCGGTCGCCGACCTCCATTATTGGAGCTGGGGCTATGGCTATCTCTACACCGTGACGACCAGCCTGATCGACAAGGGGCCAAAAAATGCTGGCAAGGTCATCGACAGCGTCGACACCAGGACCGGCTTCCGCCAGACCCGCTTCGGCAATGGCAAGGTCGACCTCAATGGCCGCACCATCATGGTCCATGGTTATGCCCAGCGCACCTCCAACGAATGGCCCGCTGTCGGCACCTCCATCCCGCCCTGGATCAGCGACTTTTCCAACGCGCTGATGGTGGAGAGCGGCGGCAATCTGGTCCGCTGGATGCACGTCACCCCGTCAAAGCAGGACATCGAATCCGCCGACCGCGTCGGCCTGATGCAGGCGATGCCGGCGGGCGATGCCGAAAGCGACGTCACCGGCCGCCGCTGGGACCAGCGCAAGGAGGTGATGCGCGACGCGATCATCTACAACCGCAACAATCCCTCGATCCTCTTCTACGAAAGCGGGAACGAGAATATCAGCGAAGCGCATATGGCGGAGATGAAGGCGATCCGCGACCTCTACGATCCCCATGGCGGCCGCGCCATCGGATCGCGCGAGATGCTGGACAGCCGCATCGCCGAATATGGCGGCGAGATGATGTATATCAACAAGAGCGCGAAGCATCCGATGTGGTCGATGGAATATAGCCGCGACGAAGCCGCCCGCGCCTATCAGGATAATTTCACCCCGCCCTTCCACAAGGATGCGCCCGCCTATAATCGCAACCAGGACAGCCATGCCATCGAGGATGTGAAGCGCTGGAACGACTATTATGTAATGCGGCCGGGCACCGGCACCCGCGTCAGCTCGGGCGGCGTCAACATCATCTGGTCGGACAGCAACACCCATTATCGCGGCGACAATAATTATCGCCGCTCCGGCGAGGTCGACGCCGTGCGCATCCCCAAGCAGGGCTTTTTCGCGCATCAGGTGATGTGGAACGACTGGGTCGACAGCGTCACCCCCGCCACCCACATTATCGGCCACTGGAACTACGCACCCGGCACGGTCAAGGACATGAGCGTCGTGTCCAATGGGGATAACGTCGAGTTGTTCCTCAACGGCCGCTCGCTCGGCAAGGGACAGCGCAGCGATACCTTCCTCTTCAGCTGGAAGGCTATCGCCTTCGCGCCCGGCACGCTGCGCGCCGTCGCCACCCACGCCGATGGCAAGACGTCGGAATATAGCCTCTCCACCACCGGCCCGGCGGTCGCGCTCAAACTCACCCCGCATGTCTCGCCGCGCGGCTTCGTCATGGACGGCGCCGACATCGCACTGGTCGATGTCGAGGCCGTCGATGCCCAAGGTCGCCGCGTGCCGGTCGACGCCAGCAAGGTCCATTTCGATCTCCACGGGCCGGCGCTCTGGCGCGGCGGCATCGCTCAGGGCGACAGCCAGGGCAAGGTCCGCGCCGGCCAGACCGAGGGCGAAGCGGTGGTGACCAAGGCGCATGGCGCGGACGGCACCACCTCCTATGCCGGCACCGCGCGCGAGGAGGATAATTATATCCTCTCCCCCGACCTCCCACTGGAGGGCGGCGTCAACCGCGTCCTGATCCGCGCGGGCACCAAGGCGGGCACGGTATCGCTCACCGCAACCGCGCCGGGCCTGAAAACGGCCAGCCTGTCGATCGCGACCAAGCTGCCCGCCGCCGCCAAGGGCGGCCTGTCCACCGACTTCGCCGACGCCTTCCAGCCCGGCAGCGTGGTGCGCGGCCCGACGCCCGCCCCCCCCAGCTTCACGCAGCATCGCGCAACCTTCGTTGCGCAGGACATCCGCGCCGGGTCCGGACAGGCCGATGCCGGTGCCACCGTCGACGACAATGAACTCACCCGCTGGGCGAGCGACGGCAAGCCCGACAATGGCTGGATCGAATATCGCTTCGCCACGCCGGTGCGCCTCAGCGAAATCGACCTGAAGCTGGTCGGCTGGCGCTCGCGCGCCTATCCGCTCGAACTGACGATCGACGGCAAGAGCGTCTGGCGCGGCGAGACCGAACGGCAGCTTGGCTATACCACGCTGCGCTTCCCCGCCACGACCGGCCAGACGCTGCGCATCCGCCAGACCGGCCCGGTGCAGGACAAGGACGCCTTCGGCAAGGTGGTGGAACTGGCCAGCGCCCGCCAGGCCGGCGACACCGGCGCCGACGCGGTGCCACCCGGCTGGCACCTGGGCATAGTCGAAGCCGAATTCCACGGCCCGGTGGATTGAGGCCCTAAACCCGCACGCTCCCACATCCGTTCGGTGCGAGCCTGTCGAGAAACGAGAAAACGCGCCGGCCGTTTCTCGACCAAATTCATTCTGAGCGCCTGCCTCAGGCTCTACAAACGAGCAGTTGCAGGGGAAGAGGCGGCAGAAGGACAGGTCGCACGCCGCTGCCAGACCAGCAACCAAGCCGCCATCCCGCCCGCGCCCTCCCCAGGGGCGCCGGCAGGATCAGGCCAGTTCAGTTGGCCTTGGACAGGTCCACCTTCTCGACCCATTCGGGGTAGAAGGTCGGCTCGCGGTTGGACCAGCCGACCGCCGTGGCCGCCGCCTCGCTGATCGACTGCAACAGCAGCCGGCGCTTTTCGGGATGCAAATGCGGCAGGCTCGCCGCCGCGCAGAAGGCGCCCGGCAGCCAGGGCCTCGCCCCCGCCCCCAGCAGCCGCTCATAGAGGAAGCGATAGGCCGAGAAGCTCACCAGCCGGTCCTGCCCCAAGTCGAAGGCCGACACCGTCACCAGCGGCGCCATGAACGGCTCCACCTGGTCCAGCC
This sequence comes from Sphingobium sp. SG1, assembly GCF_057063145.1. NCBI lineage: Bacteria > Pseudomonadati > Pseudomonadota > Alphaproteobacteria > Sphingomonadales > Sphingobiaceae > Sphingobium > Sphingobium sp. SG1. The sequence goes on from NZ_JBVVOJ010000003.1 coordinate 9,418, forward strand.
CGCTATCGTCGGGGACATGCGCCTTGATCTCGTCCAGCCGGCCATAGATGCGCGCCTGGGCGCGGATGCTGGCTTCCTCGACCATGTCGCGCGACCATAGCTTCATCGCGTCGCGGCGATGCAGCCCGATGTCCAGCGATCTGCGAATATATCTTTGCGTGGCCGACGGGAAACTGGCGAATTCCCGCAATTCCGCCAGGGTAATGGCCCCGTCCGCCGGTCTTGCACTCGTGCCCATTGCTCATGCCCTCCGACTTGAAGTCGATCAGCAGAACATGCGCCTCACATGGTTAGCAAAGGCTTAACGGGCACCTGTCCCACCGATTGTCACAAGGGACCAGATTTCGTTTTGCAGTGCAACATGATATTTTTGTGAAATGCGACGGACGGAGGATTATACCTGCGCTTCAACCGCTTCGGCTTCCAGCAACCAGGCGAGGCCGGCCGTCGCATCATCGAATATCCGCAGATAGGGCTGCGTCATTTCGCGCTTCACCTGCAACCGGGTGATTGCGCTGCCGGTGATGATGGCGATCCGCCGCGCCTTGGGGAAATCGCCCAGATTAGCGCGGAAGGACGCGACCGCCTCCTGTGGCTGGGCGCTGCTGGCGCTCATGTCCATGCGCAGCAGATAGTCCGGCTTGAACCCCTCGGCCAGGAAGCGGGCCTTGCACTCGCGGGCATAGGCCGCGACTTCCTCCGCGGTGAACAGCTTGGACCATTTGATGTCCAGCAGGTTCAGATCATGGCGAAATTCGATGTGGTACATGGCGCAGTCTCCTGCGCGCTCCCTGCCACGACCGGGTTAATATTTCGCCTCAGCGACGCCCCTGCTCAAGCCGGGCGCCGCTCCAGTACCGCGCCGATCATGCTGCGCCACACCGCCACGTCGCCGGCCCGCGCCATGTCGGCATCGGGTTCGCGCAGCGTGTGCAATATCGCATAGGCATCGTCGACATGGTCGGGCCAGGCCGCATCCACCGCGCCCGCCGCATGGGGATCCTGGCCGCCGCCATTCAGGCTGAGCTGGCGCCCGGCCAGCACGCGGGCAATGCGTTCGATCGCGGGGGTGGTGGAAGTCGGCATCGTCGTCTGCTCCTCTCGCGCGGGGAAGCCGGCCTGCCGCCTGATGGCGGTCGGGGCCGCGCTTGCCCGACTGGAATAACATGGATTTTCGCGGTCCGCTATCGGTCAGCGCTCGGGCTTTTCGGGCCGGGGCTTTTCGGGAAACCCCGAAGACGGCACCGGCTCGCCGTCATCGTCCGGCCGGCTGGTCGCGGGCGGGTCCGACGCGTCCATGCTGTCTTCCAGCGCCTCGTCCAGCTTCTTCTCGCTCTCGCGCCTGGTATCGCTCATCTGCGCGTCTCCTTTTCTCCTGCCGGATCAACCGACAGGAGCCAGCACCGGTTCCCCGCGCCGCCGCTTCGACCAACCGCCAAGCCGCTTCGACCAGCATCGCGCGCAGGGGGCGACACCGTCGCCAAGCTGGCGTAGATATCATCCATGACACTTCCCACCGAAGAGGGGCCGCGCGGCGTTTCGCCGACCGCCGCCCTCTACTCCATCATCGGCTTCTGGTTCTTCTACGCGATCCTCATCAGCGTGCGGGCGCTGGTGGTGGGCTTCGACTATCAGGGCGAAATGGCCGCCCGCCGCGCCGTGGTGACATTGATCGGCATCATCGTGACCTGGATTCTCTATCTGGCGATACGCCGGTTCGATGCCAAGCCGCTGACGGTCCGCATCGTCGCCGCCTTCTCGCTCGCCGCGCCCTTCGCGCTCGCGATGGCGGTCGCCAACTATTATGTCTTCAACATCTATGACCCGATGGGCATGTTTCCCGACATGGACCAGCAGAAATATGAGGCCCAGTCCCATGCGCTGATCTATATCGTCGATGACGCCGTCAGCCGCTATTTCTTCCTGTCCGCCTGGGCCGGCCTCTATCTCGGCCTCTCCTATGCCAGCGAGGCGCATCGCACCGAACGCCGCGCCGCGCGGCTGGAACGCGCCGCGCAACAGGCCGAACTGCGCTCGCTGCGTTATCAGGTGAACCCGCATTTCCTGTTCAACACGCTGAACTCGCTCTCGTCCCTCGTGATGAAGGACCGGCGCGACGAGGCCGAACAGATGATCATGTCGCTCTCCAATTTCTACCGCACCAGCCTCACCGGCGATCCGCTCGATGACGTGCAGTTGGAAGAGGAAGTCCATCTCCAGAAACTCTATCTGGATATCGAGGCGGTGCGTTTCCCCGACCGACTGGCCACCCGGATCGACATTCCCGCCGACCTGCTGACCGCCTGCGTGCCGGGCCTCATCCTCCAGCCCTTGGTCGAAAATGCGATCAAATATGGCGTCTCGCGCACCTCCAGCCCAGTGGCCATCACCATCCGCGCGCGCGAGGAGCATGGCCTGCTGCACCTCACCGTCGCCGACAATGGCGACAAGCCGCCCAGCGCCGGCGATGGCGGCAGTGGCATCGGCCTTGCCAATGTACGCGATCGCCTGTCCGCCCGCTTTGGCGATCAGGGCCGGATCGACTATGGTCCGCAGGCCGATGGCGGCTTTGCCGTCAATCTCTTCCTTCCGCTCAACCGCCGGGGGTGCTGACGCCCATGTCCATCCGCACCATGATCGTCGATGATGAGCCGCTCGCGGTCGAGCGATTGCAGATGCTGTGTGCGCGCGAACCGCGCATCGCGCTCGTCGGCACCGCCAATGATGGCGAAGCGGCGCTGCGCCTGGTCGAGGCCCTCAAGCCCGACCTGCTGCTGCTCGACATCGCCATGCCGCTGCTCGACGGCATCGGCGTCGCCCGCGCGATCAGCCAGATGGGCATCCGCCCGGCGATCATCTTCGTCACCGCCTTCGAAAGCTTCGCGGTCGAGGCGTTCGATCTTGCCGCGGTCGATTATCTGCTGAAACCCGTCGCCCATGACCGCCTGACCCGCGCGGTCGACCGGGTCGAACAGGCGCTGCGCAGCCGCGACGGCGAGGAGGACGCCCCCCTCGCCCCGGCCGAACCCGCGCCCGAATGGGCCGAGGAATTCTGGGTGCCGCACCGCTCCGAACTGGTCCGCATCGCCGCCGACCAGATCGACCGGATCGAGGCGGAGCGCGACTATATGCGCCTCCATGTCGGCGCCCATAGCTATTTGCTGCATCAGACCATCAGTTCGCTGGAGGAACGGCTCGATCCGCAGGCGTTCGTCCGCCTGCATCGATCGCACATCGTCCGCCGCCCGCATATCGCGCGGCTGCGTCACGATGGCAGCGGCGTCTGGTTCGCGGCGCTGGCCGACGGCAATGAAATCCGCATCGGCCGCACCTATCTCGCCAATGCGCGGGCCATGACCGGGCGCTGAGAGGCCTTGGGTCCGCACCCCCAGCCGACCACCCATCAGGATAGAATGTCTGGGCGGTCGGGTGGGGGTGCGGGCCGGTGCCGAACTGAAAATGCGCCCTTCCGCGCATTTTCCAAAACAGGCGCCCGCTACCCGCTCAATAGATCCACTGGATGCGGGTCAGCACCGTGTCGCTCTCGCCGCGCTCGCCGAACCGGTCGAGCCAGGTGTGGCCCCAGGTCGCGCCGAATTTCCAGCGCGTCGTCGCCCACCAGTTGAGCCCCAGCATCGTCTTCTTGAAACGGCCACCCTCGATGCCATTATCGTCCAGGTCCATTTCCGAATAGCGCGCCACCAGTTCCGGCGCGCCCCAGCGGCCCTTGGGTATGACGCGCCGGGCATAGCCGACATTGCGATCGTAGGGCCGGGTTTCGCCGGTCAATATCCAGCTGCCGGTGACATACCAGCCATGGAAGACCGGGTCGCGAAATTCGCGCGAATTGGTCCGGTTCAATATATATTCGCCCAGGAACGAGACCGGCCCGACATTCAGCAGCGCCTCGCCGGCAAAGCCGTCGCTGCTCTGCGCCGCGAATTTCCCGGTGTCGATCGCGACGTCGCCGACATTGGTTTCCGCCCGGCCGCTGTAGCGGATCGTGCCGTCCGCCGCCGCATGGCGATAGGCCATGCCGACATGCAGGAATTCATTATGATCCGGCCGGTCCCAGATCAGCCCGGTCATGCGCGCCGAATAGTCCCAGCCACGGTCGGTCGAGCTGCCGAAATCCCAGCTATCCTTGTAGGCACCCGCCGAAAAGGTCGCCGCCTTGTTCGCGCCCAGCACCTGGACGAAGCGGACGCCGAAATTGCGCGACGTGAAAAAGGGCGTCAGCACGCGCTCGCTATGCGGCAGGTTCGCCGAATCCCCGACCATTTCGTACGAGAATGTCTCCTTGGTCTTGCCCACCGTCATCTTGGTGCGGCTGCCCAGCGGAAAGGTCAGCGACGCGTCGGTCAGCTTCCATTTCTGCTCGGGGTTGGTGTCGAACCCCTTATATTCGCCGCTGACCTGATAGCTCACCCGATAATCGCCGCCGACCGATCCGATCAGGCTGAGCCGCGCCGATCGCACCTGAAACTCGTCCTCCTGCCGGCCGATCTGGCTTTCATTGACCGCATCCTGGCTGAAATCGGTCCAGTCGCCGATCAGCGACAGGCTGAGACGGATCTTGAAGAAGGGCTGTTCCTTGTTCGGGTCGGCCGGTTTGGCGGGCGCGAAATCGGGAATGATATAATGGGGCGTCTCGTCCACCGCATGCACGTCGCCACCGCTATGATGGCCGATCGGTTCGTAGAGCGATTCTGTGCTCTGCGCCCAGACATCGGGCGCGCACAGCCCCCCGGCCAACAGCGTTGCCATGATGACGGGCGAAGTGCCGGGAAGACGCGCGCGCATGACCATTATCCCCTTGAGCCTGTCCCTTCTGATCGTCGCAAATCCGGAGGTCCGCCATCGGGGGAAATACCGAGAATGGCCGGGGCGGACGCGCCGGTTATCCGAACGCGAAAAGGGCCCGGCTCGCGCCAGGCCCTCTCCCTCCCTTGGCGGGATGCGGATGGTCAGTTGCCGACCACCGGCCGGGCATCCTTCGCATCGGCATAGCGTTCGTTGGTCTGGGCGCGGGCGATGGCGGTCGCGATCGGCGCCTCGACCTGGGCGATCGCCGCCGCGCGGCACGCGCTCATGGTGTTGATGTCGGTGCTGAAGCAGACCCGGCTGGCCGCACGGGAGATGCGGGTGCGCAATTCCTGCTGGTCGGCGTGGCGCGTGAGGTCCAGGTCACCGAAGCGGACCTCGGTGGTGCGGCCGTTGGAGGTGAACTCCTCGGCCGAAGCGATGCCGGAACCGGCCAGCAGGGCGGCGGCGGCACTCAGGGCAGTGATGATCTTGGCGGTGGCGAACATGGCGTGTCTCCTCAAAACTGTCATGGCATCCGGCCTGCGTCGTCAGGGGGCGTCCGGCGCGCCGGATGCGAACGGTTCGGCGGGGGTCTTGTGGGGGCGTTGCGCCATATCCCGTTCGCCCATCCTGTGTACGCGCCCGGCCGTCTCGCCGCTCGTCCGCTTCGACCGGCAACCCTCGTCATCGGCCAACGACCGATCCATCGACCAAGAGCGGACAGGCGAGGACGAACGACCGGACGAATGCCATTCGTCCGCGAAACGACAGCCTATTCCCTAGAGGAAATTACGGAGATTGAAGGAAAGCGGACATGAAAACGCCCCCGGCGCAAGGGAATGCCGGGGGCGTATCCGGATGCTGTCGGGCACTCCAGATCTTGTCTCAACTGTTACCGTCAACACGGCACCATCGGCCGTGAACCGTCGCTTAACGCGCTGCTCTCTGGCCTGTTTCCATGTCAGAATAGCGACAGGACCGATGCTGCGCACGCCGCTTCGATAACCGGGGCACAGCATCCGCCGGGCGGCATCGGACGCGGACGAACCGCCCACCGCCATCCACCAACGACATCAGCCTTCCAGCGGCGGCAATCCGGCGCGCGCCAGCGCGTCGGCCAGATAGGCAGCAAAGGCGGCATCCCGTCCCGGCAGACGGTGCCGCAACCAGGCCAGCCCCACCAGCGCCCGCCAGGCGTTGAGCGCTTCCGGCTCCATCCCCGCCAGCTTGCGATAGCGCCCGACATAATAGGCCGTCGTCGCATCGCGCAGCATGCCCTCCAGCCTCCCGGCCGACTGCCCCGGCCCGAACCGCATCAGCATCTCGCTGCGCACCACATCGGCCGCCGGGGCCGATCGCGCCGCCTTCGACCAGTCGATCACCGCCAGCCCGTCGCCGCTGACGATCAGATTGGCCGGATGCAGGTCGCCATGGGACAGCCGGTCACCCTCGATCAACTGGTCCAGCCGGTCGATCGCCGCCGCGCGCAGCCGATCGCCGATCGGCGCCATCTCGATATCCTCGGCCAATATCGCCTTGCGGCTGCGCAGTTCGGGCAGGTCATGCGCATGAATGGCCCGCTGCAACGCCGCCATCGCGCCCATCGCCCAGCCGATCCGATGGGGATGGCGGACGATATGATGGAGCAGGTTCGGCCCCTCTATCTCGCTATAGATGATGCCCTGCCGCCCGCCCACCTCCGCGCGCCCGAACACGCGCGGCACCGGCAGGCCGGTCGCCTGGATCGCCTGCCGTCGCATGTTCGCGGGCGATGATCCCGGCGTCGACGCCCTCATGGAATAGTTTGAGCACCCGCCCCCCGTCCAGCCGATAGACCGCGGCGGAAGCGCCCTCGGCAATGAAGGTGGAAGGATCGGGCAACGTCATGCCCGTCGCCTGTGCCGCACCCGAACAGGCTTGACCAGTGTTTTTGCGCCGATACGCGCCATCAGCGACGCGACAGCTCGTCCGCCCCCTCGCCTGCGACCCGCTCGCCCCGTCCCGCCGCGCTAGAAGCGGAAGGACAGATTCCCCCGCCACTGCCAGCTCGACAGGCCGCTCGATCCGATCCCGTAATATTCGCCCGATCCGATCAGCGCGACATTGCCGCGCAACTGGATGCGCGTGCCGAACCGGACCGATCCCACCGCCGGCGTGGTCGCGATCAGGCGCAGGTCAGGCCCCAGGATACGGCCGCCATTGGGACGCAGATAGGCGAAATCGACGCCACCCTCGACATAGGGGGTGATGACCATATCATCCGATCGGAACGGCCGGCTGATCTCCAGCGACGTCGCCACTGCGCCATAATCATAGCGCGCATCGCCCTGCAGCACGCGCAGGTCGATATTGCCCACCTGCCCCTGCAGTACATAATTGTCGTGCCAGATGCTGGCATAGCTCCACGACAGGCGGGGCCGCAGCAGGAAGCTGCCGATCGGGCGCTGCGCGCTCATCCCGACCGTGCCCGACAGGGTGAAGCTGTCATGCTTGCCCGACAGCATCAACACATGCTGTTCATATTCGCCGAAATTGAAGCCGATGCTGGCATCCAGCACCACGTCCGAATTTGCCATCCGATGCACCATGTATGGCTTCACCGTGATAGAATCGGCCTGCTGGCGCATGCCGCCATTGAAGGATTTATAATCCGAATTGCCGAACTGGATGGCCAGGCCGGCAACGGTGCGCTTGTCGATCCAGCGATCCAGGCCAATATTATACTGGTTCGCGCTGCCCCTGGTCCGGGCGCCGGAACGGTCATCCTTCAGCGTCGAATAGCTCCATTCCCCCCAGGCGGTCCAGCGCCGGCGGGCATTGGCCGCAATCCGGCAGGCCTTCTCGACCAGTTGCGGATCGCCCCGCAGCCGGCCTTCACGCCCGGCCCGGCAGACTTCATCGGCGGTCATCAGCATCGGGCGCCGCTCATCGCGGCCCGGCGCGACACCGGTCGGCGCGATCGGCGGCAGCGTCTCGGGGCGCGGCCGCTGCAACGGCCGCACGGTCGGCCCGCCCACGTCCGGATCGGGCCGCAGTCCCGGTGTCACCGTATCCGGGTCAGGTCGCAAGCCCGGCGTCACCGTATCGGGATCAGGACGCAGGCCCGGCGTCACAGTGTCAGGATCAGGACGCAGCCCCGGCGTCACCGTATCCGGATCGGGTCGCAGGCCCGGCGTCACAGTGTCAGGATCAGGACGCAGCCCCGGCGTCACCGTATCAGGATCAGGCCGCAAGCCCGGCGTCACCGTGTCCGGATCAGGACGCAAGCCCGGCGTCACCGTATCAGGATCAGGCCGCAGTCCCGGTGTCACCGTGTCAGGATCAGGACGCAAGCCCGGCGTCACCGTATCCGGATCAGGACGCAGACCCGGCGTCACCGTATCGGGATCAGGACGCAGCCCCGGCGTCACCGTATCGGGATCGGGCCGCAGTCCCGGTGTCACCGTATCGGGATCGGGCCGCAGTCCCGGCGTCACCGTATCAGGATCAGGCCGCAAGCCCGGCGTCACCGTATCGGGATCAGGCCGCAAACCCGGCGTCACCGTATCCGGGTCAGGCCGCAGACCCGGCGTCACCGTATCCGGATCAGGGCGTAGGCCCGGCGTCACCGTATCCGGATCAGGTCGCAAGCCCGGCGTCACCGTGTCCGGGTCGGGCTGCAACCCTGGCGTCACCGTTCCCGGACCAGGACGCAGACCTGGCGTCACTGTATCAGGATCAGGCCGCAAGCCCGGCGTCACCGTATCAGGATCAGGTCGCAAACCCGGCGTCACCGTGTCCGGATCAGGCCGCAAACCCGGCGTCACCGTGTCCGGATCAGGACGCAGTCCCGGCGTCACCGTGTCCGGATCGGGCCGCAGACCTGGTGTTACCGTATCGGGATCAGGCCGTAAGCCCGGCGTCACTGTATCCGGATCAGGACGCAGTCCCGGCGTCACCGTGTCCGGATCAGGACGCAGCCCCGGCGTCACCGTATCGGGGTCAGGTCGCAATTCGGGTGTCGGTGTATCAGGGTCCGGGCGGACTTCCGGCGTCACTGTGTCGGGATCCGGCCGCGCCTCCGGCGTGATGGGAACGGGCACCGGCCGCAATTCGGGCGTCACGATTTCGGGATCAGGATGCAATTCCGGCGTCACCGTATCCGGATCAGGGCGCAGTCCCGGCGTTACCGTGTCGGGGTTCGGTCGCAACTCCGGCGTCACCGTATCCGGATCAGGGCGCAGTCCCGGCGTTACCGTGTCGGGGTTCGGCCGCAGTTCCGGCGTCACGGTCTCGGGCAAGGGCCGCAGGCCGGGCGTGATCAAATCCGGATTGGGGCGCAACCCCGGCGTTACCGTATCCGGCAAGGGGCGCAGCCCCGGCGTCACCGTATCCGGGTTTGGCCGCAATTCCGGCGTGATCAGATCGGGCAGTTCCGGGTCGGGCCGGTTCCAGTGGTCGGGAAAATTGATGCCGCCCGGATGCTGGTCGGCCGAATCGACGAAATTGTCATATTCCGCATATTCGGTGCGAATATGGGCGAACAGATTATGGGTGCCGCCATTTTCCCGCACGATGGGCGATACCGTCAGGTGCAGGCCGGTATCGGGCTGGGTCCAACTGTCCACCCGCTCCCCGGTCTCGGGAAAGACGACGAAAAACTCGCCCGGATCGACGCCGGACAGCCACACCGAATGGTCCTTGCCCTCGGTCCAGCCCAGGAAGATGATCCGCCCCGCCGGCGTCTCGCTCTGGGCCATGGCCCCGGTCGTCGCCAATGTCATGCCCGCGACGCTGCCCGCCACGCTCAGGACGCCCGCATGCCAATGGAGCCGCCAATAGGTCATGCCCCGTTTCTACGTGCGATCCCATAGCCGCTGCCATCCATGGAAACCCCGAGACAGGCCGAGACGCTCCCGCAGCCGAACCAGAAACGCCCTCCGGCCGGTGCAGCGCGCCATCGTCCACGCCCCGCCATCTTCCCCTGGCCGCTCCCCCTTCCTATCTTGCCTCCCGACCGGGCAACGCCCCTTGCCCCCACGGAACAAATCTGGAACAACGCCCCCATGAGTCTGACCCATATTTCGGTGCGCGGCGCGCGCGAGCATAATCTCAAGGGCGTGGACGTCGATCTGCCCCGCGACAGCCTGATCGTCATCACCGGCCTGTCCGGCTCGGGCAAGTCCAGCCTCGCCTTCGACACCATCTATGCCGAGGGGCAGCGTCGCTATGTGGAGTCGCTCTCCGCCTATGCGCGCCAGTTCCTGGAGATGATGCAGAAGCCCGATGTCGAGCATATCGAGGGCCTCAGCCCCGCCATCTCGATCGAGCAGAAGACCACCAGCCGCAACCCGCGCTCCACGGTCGCGACCGTCACCGAGATTTACGACTATATGCGCCTGCTCTGGGCGCGCGTCGGCATCCCCTATTCGCCCGCCACCGGCGAGCCGATCAGCGCCCAGACCGTCAGCCAGATGGTCGACCGCGTCATGCTCCTGCCCGAAGGCACCCGTTTCTACCTGCTCGCCCCGGTCGTGCGCGGCCGCAAGGGCGAATATCGCAAGGAACTGGCCGAGTGGCAGAAGGCGGGCTACACCCGCGTCCGCATCGACGGCGAGTTGTATCTGATCGAGGATGCCCCCGCCCTCGACAAGAAATACAAGCATGACATCGAGGTCGTGGTCGATCGCCTGGCGGTCAATGCCGACATGGCCACCCGCCTCGCCGACAGTTTCGAGCAGGCGCTCAAGCTCGCCGACGGCCTCGCCTTTGTCGACCTGGCCGAGGGCGTCGTCCCCGGCCGCGAGGACGAAGCGCAATCCGCGGGCAAGATGAAGAATGCCGGCATCCCCGCCAACCGCATCGTCTTTTCCGAGAAATTCGCCTGCCCGGTCAGCGGCTTCACCATTCCCGAGATCGAGCCGCGCCTCTTTTCCTTCAACGCCCCGATGGGCGCCTGCCCGGCCTGCGACGGCCTGGGCGAGCGGCAGGAGTTCGACCCCGAACTGGTCGTCCCCAACGAAGCCCTCTCGCTCAAGAAGGGCGCCGTCGTCCCCTGGGCCAAGTCCAACCCGCCCAGCCCCTACTATATGCAGGTCCTGGGCTCCCTCGCCAAGGAATTCGGCTTCAGCCTCGACACCGCCTGGGCCGATCTGCCGGGCGAAGTGAAGCTCATCATCCTCCACGGCACCGGCGGCAAGCCCGTTACCCTGCGCTTCGTCGACGGCAAGAAGAGCTACGAGGTCAAGAAGCCGTTCGAGGGCGTAATCGGCAACCTCAATCGCCGCTTGCTCCAGACCGAAAGCGCCTGGATGCGCGAGGAACTGTCCAAGTACCAGACCGCCATGCCCTGCGAGACCTGCCACGGCGCCCGCCTCAAGCCCGAGGCGCTCGCGGTCAAGATCGCCGGCGAGGACATTAGCGTCTCCACCCGCCGCTCGGTGGTGGACGCGCTCGCCTTCTTCACCGCTATGCCCGACGCGCTCAATGACCAGCAGAACCAGATCGCCCGCGCCATCCTCAAGGAAATTGTCGAGCGCCTCGGCTTCCTCAACAATGTCGGCCTCGACTATCTGAACCTCGACCGCACATCAGGCACCCTGTCGGGCGGCGAAAGCCAGCGCATCCGCCTCGCCAGCCAGATCGGCTCGGGCCTCTCGGGCGTCCTCTACGTCCTCGACGAACCCTCGATCGGCCTGCACCAGCGCGACAATGACCGGCTGCTCGTCACCCTCAAGCGCCTGCGCGACCTCGGCAACAGCGTCATCGTCGTCGAGCATGACGAGGATGCGATCCGCGCCGCCGACTATATTGTCGACATGGGGCCGGGCGCCGGCGTCCATGGCGGCACCATCGTCGCGCAGGGCACCCTGCCCGAACTGCTGGCGCACAAGGACAGCCTGACCGCGGACTATCTCAACGGCACTCGCCGCATCGAAGTGCCCGCCAAGCGCCGCAAGGGCTCGGGCAAGAAGCTCACCGTCCACAATGCCCGCGCCAACAACCTCACCGGCGTCACCGCGTCGATCCCGCTCGGCACCTTCACCTGCATCACCGGCGTCTCGGGATCGGGCAAGTCCAGCTTCACCATCGACACCCTCTATGCCGCCAGCGCCCGCACCCTCAACGGTGCCCGCATCGTCGCCGGCCCGCATGACAAGATCACGGGCCTGGAACATTGCGACAAGGTGATCGACATCGACCAGTCGCCGATCGGCCGCACCCCGCGCTCCAACCCGGCCACCTATACCGGCGCCTTCACCAATATCCGCGACTGGTTCGCCGGCCTGCCCGAAGCGCAGGCGCGCGGCTACAAGCCCGGCCGCTTCTCCTTCAACGTCAAGGGCGGCCGCTGCGAAGCCTGCCAGGGCGACGGCGTGCTCAAGATCGAGATGCACTTCCTCCCCGACGTCTATGTCACCTGCGACGTCTGCCATGGCGCCCGCTACAATCGCGAGACGCTGGAGGTGAAGTTCAAGGGGATGAGCATCGCCGACGTGCTCGACATGACGGTCGAGGATGCGGTGGAGTTCTTCAAGGCCGTGCCGCCGATCCGCGACAAGATGGCGATGCTCGCCGAAGTGGGCCTTGGCTATATCAAGGTCGGCCAGCAGGCCACCACCCTGTCGGGCGGCGAAGCCCAGCGCGTCAAGCTCGCCAAGGAATTGTCGCGCCGCGCCACCGGCAACACATTGTATATCCTCGACGAACCCACCACCGGCCTGCATTTCGAGGATGTCCGCAAGCTGCTGGAAGTCCTCCACGCCCTGGTCGAACAAGGCAACAGCGTCGTGGTGATCGAGCATAATCTCGATGTCATCAAGACGGCGGATTATATCATCGACATGGGCCCCGAGGGCGGCGTGAAAGGCGGCGAAGTCGTCGCACAAGGCACGCCGGAGCAGGTGGTGAAGGAGCCGAGGAGCTTTACCGGGCGCTATCTTGCGCCGCTGTTGGGGTTGGAGGCTGTGGCGGCGGAGTGACAGGGGTCTTCGAAAGATTTCATGCTAATATTTAAATGCGGCTAGTATTTAAATGCAGCTAGATCACTGGTCGATTTAGGATCGTTTTTCGCGCCGCTGACATCCCATGCAACAAAAATTGCCGCGCGCTCGAACTCATTCCATCCCAGACCTCAGAAGACGTCGTAAGCAAAAAGGTATAATTAATTATTTGGATAGCACGAGAAAACTCTCGGAGCGCCAACTTAAGAGATTTATCATCATGGGATGTATCTTTAAGAGATTTAGAACTCCACACACCCGGTATTTGACCATGTATTATCGCGGATATTTCACTATACCACGAATCCAACTCAGAAGATAAGCCAAATACATCCTGCTTTGATTTGAAAAATGGAGTATGCAAAATATGATAGTCTATAATTTTACTTTTAGAAAGATAAAATGATTTATCACTTACAAGAGTTCTAAGTTCTACTTCATGATCACAAAAATACGAGAAATATAGCGCATTCTCAACTGCAGACCTCATACTTGATGCCGCCGGCTTATAAAGACCCACAGCAAAACAGGCAGGCACAAAAAATAGAGATGCCTTCATTTCCTGTAAAAATGGAAGAGCGGGATTCCTATGATACTGGAAGCTTAGCTCATGATTCCAAATTGTCACCAATCGACAACCACGTTCAATCTGATTCAATGATTCGGTATCGGCAGTGAATTTATCCGCGCTTTTTTTTCCATTCAATGTTTGCCAGCGCATCAGATATTTTCATATTTTATCGACCCGTAATGCCAGCCAGGAATGGATCCACATTTGATCCACTTTGGATGATATCCGAAAGCAAATCCCAATCATCCTTTGAAGCCATACTTCTGAATGCGCCAATGCCATCTTTCATCGACAGGCCGTAATCAATAACATCACTCACCTCTCGATTTACTTGATAAAAAAGAGACCAAAGCTGAGACTTTGTTATCTTTCGCCTCTTCACTGTATCAAATAAAGAATCAACATCATATTCAACTGATTTTATTTTTACATTTGATGAATGGGTTTTATAATTTCTATTACGCTCCTGTCCTTTTTGAATTTCTTTATTCGACAGCGGAACCAAGCCATCAACAAATGCGGCAAGTTGGATATTCACATCCCCCCGCCTCAAGACCTGCGCCGCAACGCGCGCCTCTTCAGGCGAAATATTCATATCCAAGATCGCGCTCGCAAAAGCACGAAATAGCGCTACTTGAACTATGGATTCATCCATTACATAATCCTTCCTAGCAACTCGGTACCAACCCGCCTAAGATTGTCCATAGCCGCCCGTTGGTACGCCACGCTCCGATCCCAGACGAAATCTCTTCCTTGATTTGCCTTTTGATAGTGAGACCTTTTTCGAAGCGTATTTTTTAAACATAGAGGTCCATATTTTGGATCGAGTCGGATAGTATTCTCTTCCGAAGATCGAGTAGGACCCGTCATATTAAACAGTATATGCGACTTCACCTTTGGCTCCATCGGCCCACGCCCATCCACAAACCGCCTCATAAGCCCCAATCCCCGAACAGCAAAATTCTCCGGCTTGACGGGTATGAGGACATGATCAGAAACCCCCAACGAAGTTTGAGTAAAAACTGACCCAGCAGGATGGCAATCTAAAATTATTAGATCATAAGCCGACCGAGCCTGCGAAATGAAGCTCGCAAACCGCTCTTTCATAAGAGGCAAACTTCGGCCCGGCTGCCCCAAGGCCACAAACATAAGATTTAACGTTGATGGAACAATGTCGAGGACATTTTTACCACCACCAAAAACGTTATGAGCAATAGACGATACATTCGGGGGAGGAAAAAAACCCATATCTTGCAAACTAAAAGGATCAACTTCAGTGGACTGATCCATCAATATCGATAGAGTTGTTTTATAATCTTTTTCTAATTTGAAATATAATTTTGAATCCAAGTACATTTGCGATGCGTTAAATTGTGGATCGTAATCTATCAATAGAACTCGTGACGCGTGACCTCGCCCGAGCGGCTCGCGTGCAGCAAGTCCAGCGAGATGACAAGCAACCGTCGTTTTACCCACCCCACCCTTCATGTTCATAACAGTAAGTACGGTTGCCATCTCACCCCCCATCGCAGATATCGCGTCGCCCATGCTTTCCGAAGTCACTTGAGGAGTGACATGAAAACAATGGGATAATCTTTCAATTTTCGCGGCTTGCCTACCCTCGGCCCGTGATACGGCAATGGGCCAATATCCATCAAGGGCGATTTTCAAATCGTAAATGAAGCAGCACAATCGACACGTCAGAAATTTCGGCACCTCAGCCCTCAAAGCAATACTATCTTCCGAACCGGTCCCTTTTTGTTCTGTCCTACACCCCGCCTTTCTGCCTACCCTTCCGGCAACGCGTCCTCTTTCCCTGAAAGGGCCTTGCCATGTCCTGCGCATTTCCGCCGATCACGCCGCCCCTGCCGGACACTATCCCCACGCCCGATCCGCAGCGGCGGGTCGATGGCTGGAGCCCGGCGCGCCAGCGGCGCTTCCTGGAGATACTCGCCGCCACCGGCGTCATCATGCTCGCCTGCGAAGGGGTGCGCATCACCGCGCGCTCGGCCTATACGCTGCGTATCCGCCATGATGGCGCGGCCTTTCGCCTGGGCTGGGACGCCGCGATCCTGATCGCCCGCGCCCGCCTGGCCGACGATCTCCTGTCGCGCGCGATCATGGGCAGCGAGGAGACGATCCGCAAGGATCCCGACAATTATGAAGTCCGCCGCCACCGCCATGACAATCGCCTTGCCATGTCGATGCTCGCGCGGCTCGATCGCATGGCCGACAGCCCGCCCGAAGGGTCGGACGCCGCGCTCGCCCGCGTCGTGGCCCAGGATTTCACCGCCTATCTCGACCTCATCTGCCCGGCCGAGGAGGCCGACAAGGAGTCCGAACTGATCGGCCTGCCGCGCACCGGCATGGAACATATGGCCCGCCAGATGGCCGACGCCCGCCTGCTCAATGGCGATCAGCCCGAAACGCCCGAACCCGTCGCACCGGAGGCGGCAACCGCCCTTGCCCCCGCCGCCTCGGTCGCGCTGTTCATCGCCGCCCGGCTGGCGCTCCAGCCCGGTGCCAAGCGCCCGCCAATCCAGCCCGGAATCTCGCCCTTTTCCGACCGGAATGAACGGTGTGAACTTCGCCCCCATATCCACCGCGCCGACCTGCCGCCGGAGGAGGCCGCGACCCGTTTGCGCGGCGTCTGGTGGGATGAGGATCGCGAGCAATTGCGCACCGATTACCCCGCCCCGCCCGACTTCACCGGCGACCAGAGCGGGGATTATTACGATATCGACGATTATGACCGCACCCTGACACAAGCCGAGGAGGCCGCCTATGCCGCGGAGCTGGAGGCGGAGGCCCGCCCCTATGAGGAAGCCGCCACCCGCGCCCGCGACGCCCGTTTCGGCTTCGCGCCAGGCAGTGACGAGGAAATCGCCGTCCTGGAAGCGGCCGGCTACGAGCTGCTGAGCGAGGAGGAGGAGGAAGACGAGGAGGAAGAGGAGGACGCGGCGGCAGACCCCGCCGAAACGGCCAGTGATTTGCCAGGACGCCCGCAATGCCGTACAAGGGCGCTGCTATAGTCGCAAATCGACGGTCTTCGGCGCTTTGCGGCACCTATCTCCCTCTTTCCCTGCCCCTCTAGCGACCCGGCGTGCCCGCCATGGGTCCGCCGCATGAAAGAAGGAAATATCATGAGCAGCATCACCGGAACCGTGAAGTTCTTCAACGCCGACAAGGGCTATGGCTTCATCGAGCCCGACACCGGCGGCCAGGACGCGTTCGTCCACATCAGCGCCGTCGAGCGCGCCGGCCTCGCCACCCTGCGCGAGAAGGACCGCGTCACCTATGACCTGGAGCAGGACAAGCGCGGCAAGATGGCCGCGGTGAACATCGCCCACGCCGAATAATCGGCCGATAAGCGAATGATCGGGCCGGGCGCCATCTCACCGTGGCGCCCGATCCCGGTCAGATATAATCCTCGGCAATGCTGGCGCCCAGCAGGATCAGGTTCGCCGCGATCAGCATCGCCATGTTCGCGCGCCGGCTCCGCACCCGCAGCAGCGCGACCAGCAGGGTCAGCAGCCCCACCAGCCCGCCCAGCAGGATCGGCGCGGCATAGGGGGCAAGCGGCCCGGCGGGGGCTTCGGCCACCGGCCTCACCTCTTCCAGCACGCCCTGGCCGATCGTGACCGCGACATTGGCCAGCAGCAGCCCGCCGATCACCATCCGCTTCTGGCGGTCATACCAGTCGTCGAAATCGGGCCATTGTTCCGGCTCGTCGGGAAAGATCAGCGACGCGGCAAGATGATAGACGCCCACGATCGCCAGCACCACGACCAGCGTCAGATAGCTCGCATCCATCTGGTCCCGCATGATATAGGCGCTGCCCCAGAAGCTGGTGAGGTCCAGCAGCACGAACAGCCCCAGCAGCGGCGTCAACCAGCCGATCCGCACCGGCTTGGCGGTCCGCTTGAGCTTGAGCGCACGGGCAAAGCCGCCCAGCACCTCGGCGATCGCCAGCCCCAGCAGCAGTCCGAACACCGCGAACACCAGATCGAATGCCGACATTGCCACCCCCTAGTCACGGCAGCCCCCGCCACCGTCCGTCGCAAGACTAGCAAGGCCCGTCGCGGACGCAATCATGCTCGGAACCCTTGCCGCCGACGCCGGTTCTTTTCCCCGACTGGCAACCAAGGAGTTCCCCATGATCCGCACCCTGATTTTCGGCGCCATCGCCGGCTATGTCGGAAAGAAGCTCTATGACGACGGCAAGCTGACCGAGTTCAAGGACGACCTCGTCGCCCGCTACAACGAAGCCCGTGCCAAGCTGGAGGATCAGCGCATCCAGGACAGCCCGGCCTCGGTTGTCACCCCGGCCACGGCCAGCGGCGCCTCGCCCCTGGCGCATTAAGCCCCATCCTCTCGGCGGCGCGTCCCCTCGACGCGCCGTTGATGCCGTCCGCTCGCTGCCGCACTCCCCTCTCGATGGCAGCGGCGGGCGGTTTCGCGTTTCTGATCAGTATCTTGGCGCAACCTTCGCGCCGCTTGCGGGTTCCCCTCCCGACAGGGAAAAGAAGAGGAGACTATCCGGTGCGTACCCCCATAATGGCGCTTGCCGCCCTTGCCATGCTCCCGCTCGGCGCCTGCGCCTCGGACAATTATGGCGGCGGCTATGGCTATGACCGCCCCGGCGGCTACAATCGCCCGCCCGGCGGCCGCGACCGGGATCGCCGCCCGCCGCGCCGCCATCTCGGCGACAATGACCAGATCTACCGCGACCGCGACGGCCGCTATTATTGCAAGCGGGATGACGGCACCACCGGCACCATCGTCGGCGCCCTTGCCGGCGGAGTGCTCGGCAATGTCATCGCTCCCGGCGGCTCCAAGACGCTCGGCACCATCCTGGGCGGTGCCGGCGGCGCCCTTGCCGGCCGGGCCATCGACAAGAACGACATCAACTGCGAATAGCCCGCACAGAAAAAGGGCGTGGGGATCACTCCCCACGCCCTTTCCTACTCAAGCCAATCCGGCTTACAGCTTGCCGGTCAGTTCCGGCACCACCTTGAACAGATCACCGACCAGGCCGATGTCGGCCACCTGGAAGATCGGCGCATCCTCGTCCTTGTTGATGGCGACGATGGTCTTGCTGTCCTTCATGCCGGCGAGGTGCTGGATCGCACCGGAGATGCCGACCGCGATATAGACTTCCGGCGCGACGATCTTGCCGGTCTGGCCGACCTGATAGTCGTTGGGGACATAGCCCGCGTCGACCGCAGCGCGCGAGGCACCGACCGCCGCGCCCAGCTTGTCGGCCAGCGGCATGATATATTCCTCGAAGGTCGGACCGTCCTTCAGCGCGCGGCCACCCGACACGATGATCTTGGCGCTGGTCAGCTCGGGCCGTTCCAGCTTGGCGATCTCGGCGCCGACGAAGGCGGAAATGCCCTTGTCGCCGGTCGAGGCCACGGCTTCCACCGCGCCATTGCCGCCGTCCTTGGCCGCCTTTTCAAAGGCGGTGCCGCGAACGGTGATGACCTTCTTGGCGTCCTTCGACTTGACCGTCGCAATCGCGTTGCCGGCATAGATCGGCCGAGTGAAGGTATCTTCGCTCTCGACCGACAGGATGTCGCTGATCTGCATGACATCGAGCAGGGCGGCGACGCGCGGCGCGATATTCTTGCCGTTGCTGGTGGCCGGCGCGACGAACGCATCATGATGGCCCATCAGCTCGACGATCAGCGGCGCGACATTTTCCGGCAGCGCATGGCCAAAGGCCGCGTCATCGGCGACATGGACCTTGCCCACGCCGGCGATCTTGGCGGCTTCGGCGGCAACGCCGTCGACGCCCTGGCCGGCGACCAGCAGATGGACTTCGCCCAGCTTGGCGGCGGCGGTCACGGCGGAAAGGGTCGCGTCCTTGACGGCGCCGCCCTCATGTTCAACCCAAACGAGCGTCTTCGTCATGCTGCAACTCCCAGAGCCTTGAGCTTGGCCACCAGTTCATCGACGTCGGCAACCTTGATGCCGGCCGAGCGCTTGGGCGGTTCGGAGACCTTGAGCGTCTCCAGACGGG
This sequence comes from Sphingobium sp. SG1, assembly GCF_057063145.1. Taxonomy (NCBI): domain Bacteria; kingdom Pseudomonadati; phylum Pseudomonadota; class Alphaproteobacteria; order Sphingomonadales; family Sphingobiaceae; genus Sphingobium; species Sphingobium sp. SG1. The sequence goes on from NZ_JBVVOJ010000003.1 coordinate 28,802, forward strand.
CGGCGATGTCGACGCCATAATCAGCCGGGGTCTTGTTCGCGAGCGGCTTGGACTTGGCCTTCATGATGTTCGGCAGCGACGCATAGCGCGGCTCGTTGAGGCGCAGGTCGGTGGTGATGATCGCCGGAGTGTTGAGCTTCACCGTCTCCAGGCCGCCATCGACTTCGCGGGTGACGTTGACCTTGTCGCCCTCTACCTCGACCTTGCTGGCAAAGGTGCCCTGCGGCAGGTTCAGCAGCGCGGCGAGCATCTGGCCGGTCTGGTTGCTGTCATCGTCGATCGCCTGCTTGCCCAGGATGATCAGGCCAGCGCCTTCCTCTTCCTGAACCTTGGCGAGCAGCTTGGCGACGCCCAGCGGTTCGACCTCATCATCGGTCTGGATCAGGATGGCGCGGTCCGCGCCCATCGCCAACGCCGTGCGCAGCGTTTCCTGCGCCTTGGCGACGCCGATCGATACCGCCACGACCTCGGTCGCTGCGCCCTTTTCCTTCAGGCGAATGGCTTCCTCGACGGCGATTTCGTCGAACGGGTTCATGCTCATCTTGACGTTGGCCAGGTCCACGCCCGTGCCATCCGCCTTCACCCGCGGCTTCACATTGTAATCAATAACCCGCTTCACGGGCACAAGGATCTTCATTTCAACATCCTCCATTTTCACGCCATCGCCCGCCAACGCGAACACGGACGTGGGCGACCCGTTTCCAGGTCACCCACGCCCTATGGCGTATCTTCTCAGGTGATTAGGGGGCTCAGGCCGCCTTCCTCACTTCTGCCACGATCTTCTTGGCCGCATCGCCCAGGTCGTCCGCGGGGACGATCGGCAGACCCGAATTGGCCAGAATGTCCTTGCCCTGCTGGACGTTGGTGCCTTCCAGGCGGACAACCAGCGGAACCGACAGGTTCACTTCCTTGGCAGCCTCGACGATGCCATTGGCAATGATGTCGCACTTCATGATGCCGCCGAAGATGTTGACCAGAATGCCCTTAACGGCCGGATCCTTCAGGATGATCTTGAACGCCGCGGTCACCTTTTCGGTGGTGGCGCCGCCCCCCACGTCCAGGAAGTTGGCGGGGAATTCGCCGTTCAGCTTGATGATGTCCATGGTCGCCATGGCCAGGCCAGCGCCGTTCACCATGCAGCCGATGTTACCGTCCAGCTTGATGTAGGCGAGGTCGTACTTCGACGCTTCGACTTCGGCCGCATCTTCCTCGGTCAGGTCGCGCAGTTCGGCGATGTCCTTGTGACGGAACATGGCGTTGCCGTCGAAACCTACCTTGGCGTCGAGGACGAGGAGGTTGCCCTGCTCGGTCAGCGCCAGCGGGTTGACTTCGATCTGCTCGGCATCGGTGTCGAGGAACGCGGCGTAGAGCGACGCAGCAACCTTCGAAGCCTGCTTGGCGAGGTCGCCAGTCAGGCCCAGGGCAGCAGCAACGGCGCGGCCGTGGTGCGGCTGGAAGCCGGTGGCCGGATCGACCGAGAAGCTGTGGATCTTCTCGGGGGTCGAGTGGGCGACCTCTTCAATGTCCATGCCGCCTTCGGTCGACACGACGAAAGCGATGCGGCTGGTGGCACGATCGACCAGCAGCGCCAGGTAGAATTCCTTGGCGATGTCGGCGCCGTCGGTGATGTACAGGCGGTTGACCTGCTTGCCGGCTTCGCCGGTCTGGATGGTGACCAGCGTGTTGCCGAGCATGTCGGTGGCGTGGGCCTTCACCTCGTCCAGGTTGAAGGCCAGGCGGACGCCGCCCTTGGCTTCGGGGGCCAGTTCCTTGAACTTGCCCTTGCCGCGGCCACCAGCGTGGATCTGCGACTTCACGACATAGAGCGGTCCGGGCAGCTTCTTGGCAGCCTCGACGGCTTCCTCGACAGTGAAGGCAGCGTGACCGGCGGCGATCGGCGCGCCATACTTGGCGAGCAGTTCCTTCGCCTGATATTCGTGAATGTTCATGGGCTAGCCCGTCCTTTGTTCACAGGAAAACTGTTGAGGCGGGTTAAGCACAGGCGAGGAAGCAGGGCCAGAGCCATTTCGCAAAACGACTTTGCAAAATTGCAAAACCCTTGCGAAGCCCGACCCTGCTTTATTGTGAAATCGGCGTCAGAAGGAGCAGTGAATGGCGGCCTTGCTGGTCACCAGGAAAATCTCCGGATCCTCCAGCGCACGGACTTTATAGAGCAGTTCGTCCATGCTCATCTTGCCCATGTGCGACTTGTGGAGCGAGGCGATCGACTGGAGCCGCCGCAACTGCACCAGGCTGAGCCGATCGACCATGCGTTCGGCCATACAGCCCGCCATTCGCGGCGAAAGACCAGCATCGATCAGCCCGGCGCGCACGCGTGATTCGGGGGAAACGCTGGCGCAGGAGGCCAGCAGAAGGGAGCCGGCGAGCGCGCCGATCGTTGCACGAAAAGATATGGTTGCCATGGGCATGGCCATGACAGCAGATGGCTGAACAGAGCCTAAATGCGCTGAGCACCCAAAGGAGTTTGCATGGATCGGATATTTTCCGCCCTGTCGGCACGGATCGCCAGTTGGACCGGCCAGCCGCTCGCCTTCATCCTGGCAGTCGGCGTGGTATTGATCTGGGGCGTGACGGGCCCGCTCTTTCATTATTCCGACACTTGGCAACTGGTGATCAATACCGGCACGACCATCGTCACCTTCCTGATGGTCTTCCTGATCCAGAATGCCCAGAACCGCGACGGCGCCGCGATCCAGGCCAAGCTCGACGAACTGATCCGTTCGATCGAGACCGCGCGCAACGACTTCATCGGCATCGAACATCTGACCGAAGCCGAACTGGAGAAGATCAAGAAGATACTGGAGCGCGAATGCGGTGCCGACGGCCCGCATCAGGACGTGATCGATCGCCTGATTTCCCGTCGATAGCGCGATGGCGCAACGGTCGGAGGATCAATGCGCCGGAATGATCAGCCTCTCCAGTTGCTCATTGCGCCTGCGATAGGCTTCGACCTGATCGATATAACCGCGCGCCAGCCCTTCATAGGCAGCGCGCCCCTCGGGCGATGCTGTTGCCTGCGCGTTTATCAGCGACATCTGCTGGCGATGCAGCAGATAGTTGACGTCCGTCTCCATCGGTTCGCCCTCCTCCCGTATTTTTCGAAAGTGCGGTCGGCGCGCTGACGCGAAGCGAGTCGCGGCAACGGCAGGGCAATAGTAGCATGAAGGTTAATGCTACGCGATTCCCCTCACCCCGCGCCCCGCGCGACCGATCGCGGCGTTGGCGCGAAACGGAGGACCGCATAACCGAACAGCGCGGACAGCAAGGATCCGCCAAGGATGCCGATCTTGGCCTCCTCGACTAGCAATGGCTGCCCCGGAAAGGCGAGCGCACCAATGAACAAGCTCATGGTGAAGCCAATGCCGCACAGTAACGCCATGCCGTAAATCTGCACCCAGGTCGCCCCCGAAGGCCGCGCCGCGATGCCCAGTTTCTGCGCCAGCCAAATGCTCCCGAACACGCCCAGTTGCTTGCCAAGCAGCAGCCCCAGCGCCACGCCGATCGGCAAGGGGCTGAGCAAAGCGCCGATCGCCTCGCCATTGAGCGTGATGCCGGCATTGGCGAAGCCGAAGAGCGGCACGATCAGATAGGCGCTCCAGGGATGGATCAGATGTTCCAGGCGATGGAGCGGACTGTCCACCGCATCCGGCGCACCCGGCGTGCGATTGACCGGAATGGTGATGGCGGCGAGCACGCCCGCGATCGTGGCATGCACGCCCGACAGCAGCATCAGATACCAGAGCAGCAGGAAGCCGATGAGATAAGGTGCCAAGGCCCGCACACCGCCACGGCTCATCCCGAACATGACCAGCAGGACGACAAAGGCGCCGGCCAAAGCCATGACATCCAGCCCCTGGCTATAGGCCAGCGCAATGATCGCGACCGCACCCATGTCGTCGACGATCGCGACAGCCGTCAGGAACAGCTTGATCGATGCGGGAGCCCGCGATCCCAGCAGCGCCAGAACCCCAATCGCGAAGGCAATATCCGTGGCCGCCGGGATCGCCCAGCCGCGCGCCAGGGCCGGTTCCCCAGCCGTAACGGCCAGATAGACCAGCGCTGGCGCGATCATACCCGCCCCCGCCGCGATGAAAGGCAGGCGCCGCCTCTCCCAGGTGGACAGACCGCCATCGACGAACTCACGTTTGATCTCCAGCCCGACCAGCAGGAAGAAGATCGCCATCAGTCCGTCATTGACCCACAAATGGATCGTCATGGGACCGAGTGCAGGAGCGAGCACCGGCCCCGTCACCATATGGAAGATGTCATGATAGACATGGCCGGCAGCACCCGGAAGATTCGCCATGATCATTGCGATCGCAGCCGAAATCATCAGCAAGACGCCACTGCCTGCTTCTCCCTTCAGGAAATTCCTGAGGGCGGACACGGGCCGTTCGGTCACGTCTCTTCTCCATAAGTGCTTGCCGGTATTGCCATTCTTCCCCCCCTTAGGGAAATTTCCGCTCAGGTCCAACCCAGATCCGCCGGCCAATGTTGACAGACTTTCTCCAAAATACTTGGAAGACCGCTGTTCTCATGACATAAATTCGCCCTGCCGCATGGCGATCGGGACAGGGGGAATCCGGGATCGTGGGGGACATGCTCTTTGGCGCGCTACAGGCGCTGCATTATGAGATATTGTTGTTCGCAGTCATCGGCTTCGCCTTGGGCGGGCTGGATGATCTGGCGATCGACCTTCTTTTCCTGATCCGCCGAGCCTGGCGGGCGGTCCGGCATCCTCGCCGCCTCCGCATGACGATGGCGACATTGCCACCTTCATCGACGCCCGGCCGTATCGCCATCTTCATTCCCGCCTGGCAGGAAGCGGACGTCATCGGCGCAATGCTGCGCCATGCCGTACATTGCTGGGGCGATGCCGATTATCGCATATTCGTCGGCGCCTATCCCAATGATCCGGCGACGATCGACGCGATCGCATCGGTCGCCATCGATCAACCGTATATCATATTGTGCCTGAATGACCGCCCCGGCCCGACAACGAAGGCCGATTGCCTGAACATCAACTGGCGCAGCATGCTGGCGGAGGAAGGTCGAAGCGGCATCCGGTTCAAGGCCATCGTCATGCATGATGCCGAAGACGTCGTGCATCCCGATGAAATCCGGCTGTTCGATCATATGATCGACCGGTTCGCGCTCGTGCAATTGCCGGTACTCCCCCTACCCGGTCGCGGCACCTGGTTTTCCCGTGCCATCGCCAATCATTATTGCGATGAGTTTGCGGAAGCTCATGGGAAGTCCCTGACAGTGAGGGAATTTCTTGGTGCATCCATTCCCTCTGCTGGCGTCGCCTGCGCCTTTGAAAGAAATATATTGGCCGCTCTCGCCCCTCATGCTGACGCGGGGCCATTCGATCCGGGATCATTGACCGAAGATTATGAAGCGGGGTTGCGGATCGCCGACATGGGCGGCCGGGGCATCTTCCTGCGCATCCGTGACGCACAGGGCCGTCTTGTCGCGACACGCGAATATTTTCCCGACAGCGCCCCGGCCGCCATCCGCCAAAAGGCGCGCTGGATCATCGGCATTTCGCTAGCCGGATGGGACCGGATGGGCTGGCAGGGCGGCCCGGCCGAATGGTGGATGCGGATCAGGGACCGACGCGCCACCCTTGCGGCCCTGATCATCGTCGCCGCCTACGCCACGCTGCTGCTCTGGAGCATGTTGGAACTGGCGCGCCCATTCCTGCCGCCGCAAATGCGCCCGTCGACGCCGCTTATCGACAGCTTGCTGACGCTCAATCTCTGGCTCATGGCATGGCGCATCACGATGCGCGCGGTCTTTGCCGGCCATGCCTATGGCTGGCGGCATGGACTGGCGGCCGTGCCGCGCATGTTCGTCGGCAACGCGATCGCTATCCTTGCCGCCCGGCGCGCCGTGATCCTTTATGTCCAGTCGCTGCTGGGCAAGCCGCTGGTGTGGGACAAGACGCAACATCGCTTCCCCGACATGGAGGAGCAGGCATGATCGGATCATCGGCCGATGGACGGCCGGTGCGCTTCTTTTTCATGCTGTGCATCGGCTGGACCGGCATGCGCCTGTTCGGCACGATCGCGTCGACAGCGCCGCTACCGGCGACAGTGCCGCCCCCGCCCCAAGGCGGTCGGATCGGCTCCCCCACCCGTCAGGAGCGCATCATCCCGATCATCCGCAGAGCAGAGACAGCAATATATTCTGGCAACAAGTGGCAACCCATCCGTGCGAGTTCGCCCTTCAAGCCAGTCCGGACCGCTTATGCCATCGCGCCACTATCGACTGCATGGTCGTTGAACTCTGCCGCCTCCGGACAAAGACCTCCCCTAACCCGACCCAAAGCTATGGAACCGCTTGCCATTTCGGTATCGACCATATCGCCTGTCGGTCATGATCGCTGGCAAGGCAGCGCCTGGCTGCTCTGGCGCTCCGGCGGTGGTTCATCGGCAGACCTCGCCACAGTGGGGCGCCTCGGCGGGTCGCAGGCCGGCGCGCGGATCGACTTCGACCTGATGCCCCGATCCTCGGGGCGCCTTGCCGCTTATGGTCGGGCCACGACGGCCCTCCAGTCGCCAGAAACGCCCGAAACTGCGGTCGGCCTGTCCTATCAGCCAGTACGCCATATTGCCGTCAGCCTTGCCGCCGAGCGACGGATCGCGCTCGATACCCAGGCGCGCGACGCTTTCGCTCTGTTCCTCGTCGGCGGTTTTGGCCCCAAACCCGTTGCCGGACCGATCGAGGCCAGCCTTTATGCGCAGACCGGCATGGTAGGGCTGCACAAGCGCGACCTTTTCATCGACGGAAAATTCTCGCTGCTCGCGCCGGTCAAGGACAGCCCCCTGCGCGTTGGCTTCAGCCTGTCTGGTGGTGCGCAACCCAATGTCGAACGACTGGATATCGGCCCCGAAATCCAGTTTCGTCTGCCCCTTCCAGCGATCGCCGCACGCATCGGGATCGAATGGCGTGAACGTGTCGCCGGCCAAGCCAAACCGGCTTCCGGCCTGGCGGTCACGCTCGCCGCCGATTTTTAAGCCTCTAGCCATCTCGCGGCTTTCGCTCGGAGTCTTTTGTCTCTAACCCGATGGGGCATGGATCTATACCTGCCCATCGCCAATCTGTCGGTGAACGCCCTGGTCATCATCGGACTGGGTGGCGTCGTCGGCCTGTTGTCGGGCATGTTCGGCGTGGGTGGCGGCTTCCTCACCACGCCGCTGCTCATCTTCTATGGCATCCCGCCCACGGTCGCAGCAGCCTCCGCTGCCAGCCAGGTGACCGGCGCCAGCGTGTCCGGCGTCGTGACCCACATGTCGCGCGGCACCGTCGATTTCCGCATGGGCGGCGTGCTGATCGCCGGCGGCGTGGTCGGCGCGGGCCTTGGCGTCCTCATCTTCCGCCTGCTCCAGTCGCTGGGGCAGATCGATACGGTGATCGGCATTCTCTATGTGCTGATGCTGGGCGGCATCGGATCGCTGATGGCGAAGGAGTCGATCCAGGCACTGATCGCGCTCAAGACAGGCAAGCGCATGCAGGCGCGCAAGCGCCGCCACCATCCGCTGGTCGCCGCACTGCCGATGCGCTGGCGCTTCTATCGCTCGGGCCTCTATATCTCGCCGCTAGCGCCGCTGCTGCTGGGCATGGCAACCGGCATCCTGACCATGTTGCTGGGCGTGGGGGGGGGCTTCATCCTGGTGCCGGCGATGCTCTATCTGCTCGGCATGAACACCCAGTCGGTGGTCGGCACGTCGCTGTTCCAGATCCTGTTCGTCACCATGGCGACGACCATGATGCACGCGATGACGACCAAAGCGGTCGATCTGGTGCTGGCCATGCTGCTGCTGATCGGCAGCGTCACCGGCGCGCAGGTCGGCACCCGGCTGTCGATGACGATCCGCCCGGAGTATCTGCGCATCCTGCTCGCCGCGATCGTGCTGCTGGTCGCCGCACGCATGGCGCTGGGGCTGGGCTGGCGGCCTGACGAAATCTTCACGATCGACGTGAAATGAGGATATCCTGCCTCATCCTGCCAGCCCTGGCCCTGCTGCTGAGTGCCGCGGACGAACCGCAACTGGTGCCCGATGTGTCGCAGCGCGAGGTCGAGATCCAGTACAGCTTCACCGGTGCGGACCTGCTGCTGTTCGGCGCCATCGTCTATCCCGACGGTCGGCGTCCGGACAAGCCGGCGGACATCGTCGTCGTGCTGAAGGGCCCCGAACAGTCGATCACCATGCGCGAGAAGCAGAAGGTGGCCGGCATCTGGGTCAATGCCGACCGCGCCCGCTTTCGCTCTGCGCCCAGCTTCTACGCCATGGCCTCCTCCCGGCCGATCGCCCAGATCGTCGATGAACGCACGGCGGCGATCTACGAACTGGGCGTCGACAAGCTGCAACTCTCCCCCTCCTCGCTCAACGACAGCGAGGAACTGGACCGGTTTCAGGCTGGCCTGGTCGATCTGCGTCAGCGCAACGGCCTGTTCGTCGAACGCGCCGGCACGGTGGAGATCAGCGACGGCGTGCTCTATCGCGCCCGTCTGCCGCTTTCGGCCCGTGTGATCGTGGGCGACTATACCGCCGAAACCTTCCTGGTGCAGGACGGCCGCGTCGTGGCAGCGGCGGTGCGCGACATCCATGTTCGCAAATCGGGCTTCGAACAGTTCATGGCCGTCGCGGCCGAACGCTGGTCTTTCCTCTATGGCCTGACCGCCATCGCTCTGGCCGTCGGCATGGGCTGGGCCGCCGGCGCAGTCGCCCGCCGCATCTGATCGGCCGCCTCTCCAAAAGTTCATCTTCCAGCCACGCTACCGCAGGCCGTCATCGACCATATCGGTCGTGCCACCTCCCCTCCCCCTTGGGTGGCACGAAACAGGCCAGCTTGGACCAGTTGGCCGAACGGTCGGAACGCGTGGGTCTTGTTCCGACCGCTCACAGCCCGGCACGTCGGTCTCCTCCCGACGTGCCGGGCGCTCGGGTCTATCGAGGAGACGGCATGATGGCGCGCGGCGGCAAGAGCATCCGGTATATCCTGCCCATCCTGATCCTCGCTCTGCTGGCGGCGGCCTTCCAATGGCTCGGCTATCTGGGCGGCGGCCCCTTCTCCTTCTCCCGCCCACAGGGCTATCGGCCGGGCCATGGCACGCCGATCGCCATCATACTGTCGGGCGACATGGGCATGAAGGTCGGCATGGGGCCGGGTATCATGGCACGCCTGACGCGAGACGGCCTGCCGACCGTCGGCGTCAATTCGCTGACCTATTTTCGCAAGACCCGCAGCCCGGCAGAGGCCACCGCACTGATCAGCCAGGCCCTGGCCCAGGCCCACGGCATCGATCCCGCTGCGCCGGTCATCCTGATCGGCCAGTCCTTCGGCGCCGACATGGCGCATGTCGGCCTTGCCGCGCTGCCCCCCGCGCAACGCCATGCCATCGCCATGGTCGCACTGGTCGTGCCAGGCGCCACGGTCGAATATCGCGCTTCACCCGGTGAGATGTTCACCTTTGCCATAGCGGAGGCGGACGCCCTGCCGACCGCGCGCAAGCTCGACTGGGCGCCTTTGCTCTGCGTTCATGGGCAGGAGGAAGCGGCCAGCCTCTGCCCCTTGCTCCGCCAGCCCAATGTGCAGACCGTCGCGCTGCCGGGCGGACACCCGTTGCACCATGATGTCGATGCGCTCTACCATGTCCTGCACGCGGCCTTCGCCCGGCAGGGATTGATCCGGAAGACCTGACCCATGCATCACGCCCTGCGCCTGTTCCTTGCCGGCATCAGCCTGATCATCGCCGTTCCGGCGATGGCGGCCGATCCGGTGCTGGGTTCCTGGATCAATCCGCGCGGCAGCGTCACGGTCACGACCGGCGCCTGTCAGGACCGATTGTGCGGCTGGGTCAGCCACGCCAATGCCGAGGCGCTGGCCGATGCCAGCGATGCCGGCATCCCGCATCTGGTCGGCACCACCCTGTTGCAGGATTATCGCCCCAAGGGACCGGGCCATTGGGCCGGGCGGGTCTATGTGCCCGACATGGGCCGCACCTTCTATTCCACCATCGACCAGCAGGGTCCGGACCAGCTGAAGATTTCCGGCTGCATCCTGGGTGGGCTGTTCTGCCGCAGCCAGCTCTGGCACCGGGTCAAGACGGGGTAGCGACAGATGGGGGCCATGACATATTTGCGCCGTTACCAGACGCCCTTGTCGGTCGGGCTGGTCGTGCTGCTCGCCGCGCTCGGTTTCGTCGCGCTCTACCATCTGCTGCACGATGTGCATGTGCGCGACATCCGCGCGGCCTTTCATGCACTTGGCCCGACAGCCCTGATCCCCGCCCTGCTGCTGACCGCGATCAGCTATGTCACGCTCACCTTCTACGACGTGCTGGCGCTGCGCTCGATCGGCCGCCCCTTGCCCTATGGGACGGCGGCGCTCGCTTCCTTCACCAGCTATACGCTCAGCCATAATCTGGGCCTGTCGCTGCTGACCGGCGGATCGGCACGCTACCGCATATACAGCGCGGCGGGGCTGGGTGTTGCCGATGTAGCGCGCGTGGTCGCGATCGCCGGCGCCACCTTCTGGGGCGGGGTTCTGACGCTGGCGGCGATCATGCTGGTCTGGCGGCCGGAGACGCTGTCGATGGGCGATGTCCGCCTGTCCGCGCCGGCATTGCGTGTGGCCGGAAGCCTGACCCTCACGGCCATCATCGGCCTGATCCTCTATGCCGGCCGGCAGGGACGGATGCTGCATTTTGGCCGCATGTCCCTGCCGCTGCCGCCCGCCTCGCGCATATTCTGCCAGATCGGCATCGGCGTCATTGATCTCGCTGCCGCCAGCGCGGCGTTGTTCGTCCTGGTGCCCGGTATCGGCCTCCATGCCTGGCCTGCCTTCTTCCTGGGCTATGCGCTCGCCATCGTCGCCGTGCTGCTGACCCATGTGCCCGGTGGCGTCGGCGTGTTTGAACTGGTGATGCTTGCCGCCCTGCCCGGCGTCGACCGGCCGCAGCTGGTGGCCGCGCTGCTCGCCTATCGGCTGGTCTATTATATCCTGCCGCTGCTGATCGCGGTCGGTATCATCGTTGCGCAGGAGGGCTGGCGCTGGCGGCAGCCGTTGCGCCGCACCCTGCGCGGCCTGCAGGCCGTCACGACCGGCCTTGCACCGATCATGACGGCAGCGCTCGTCTTCCTTGGCGGCGCCATCCTGCTGGTATCGGGCTCGCTCCCGGCCATCCCGCACCGGGTCGCGACCCTCAACAGTGTCGTGCCCTTGCCCTTCCTCGAAGCCTCCCACATGGCCGGCAGCCTGGTCGGCGCGGCGCTGCTGATCCTGTCGGCCGGCCTCTACCGGCGGCTGGACGGGGCCTTCTGGCTGACCCGCATCCTGCTGCTGGCCGGCGCGATCTTCTCGCTGCTCAAGGGGCTGGATTATGAGGAAGCTGCGGCGATGCTGCTGATCGCCGCGCTGCTGCAATGGGCGCGCCCGGCCTTTTATCGCCGGACCCAGCTCATCGCCGACGCCTTCACCCCCGGTTGGCTGGCGACGGTCGCAGTGGTTCTGGGCCTCTGCGTCTGGATCGGCTTCTTCGCCTACAAGCATGTCGAATATCAGAACGACCTCTGGTGGCATTTTGCCGCCCGCGCCGATGCCTCCCGCTTCCTGCGCGCCAGCCTGGCCGTTGCCGTCCTGCTGATCGGCGTGGCGCTCTGGCGCCTGCTGCGCCCGGCCGCGACCATTCCCGCCTTGGCCAGCGACGCCGCTGCCCCGCCAGAGGCCGCGCTGGCGCTGGCCGAGCGCACCGACGCCAATCTTGCCTATATCGGCGACAAGCGCTTCCTGGTGTCGGATGGCGGCACCTGTTGCCTGATGTACCAGATCAGGGGGCATAGCTGGATCGTCATGGGCGATCCCGTCGGCGCCCGAAGCGAGTGGGCCGACCTGCTCTGGCGGCTGCGCGAACAGGCCGACGCCGCGCAGGGGCGGCTGCTGCTCTACCAGATCAGCCAGGACATGCTGCCGATGGCGATCGAACTGGGTCTGCAGATCGTCAAATATGGCGAGGAGGCGCATGTCGATCTGGCCGGTTTCACGCTGGACGGCCCGGATGCCAAGCCGCTGCGCTATGCCGAGCGGCGCGCGGCGCGGGAGGGCGCCAGTTTCGAAATCATCCCCGCCGCCATGCTGGACAAGGAAATGGACCGGCTGGCCGAGATTTCCGCCCATTGGCTCCAGTCCAAGGGGCACAAGGAAAAATGCTTCAGCGTCGGCCGCTTCGATCGCGCCTATATGGCGCAGTTCGACTGCGCCGTGGTGCGGCAGGAGGGCAGGATCGTCGCCTTCGCCAATATCTGGGCCGCGGCCGACCGGTCCGAACTGTCGGTCGACCTGATGCGCCATGATGACGGCGCCCCCTATGGCACGATGGACTTTCTGTTCATCCACCTGATGCTGTGGGGCAAGGCACAGGGTTATCGCTGGTTCAACCTCGGCCTCGCCCCGCTTTCCGGGCTGGAGGCGCGCCGACTGGCACCGCTCTGGTCGAAGCTGGGGGCGCTGCTCTACCAGCATGGCAATGCGCTCTACGGCTTTGAAGGACTGCGCGCCTACAAAGACAAGTTCGGGCCGGAGTGGGAACCCCGCTTCGTCGCCGGGCCGCAAGGCCTGTCCTTCGGCCGGGCGCTGCTCGACCTTCAGGCACTGATCGCCGGATAGCCATTGCGCGACGGGCGCATCCCGCGATAGCGCTGGGCGATGCACGCCATCCATCATATCGCCATCATCGGGTCCGACTATGCCCGGTCCCGCCATTTCTATGTCGACATTCTCGGCTTTGCCGTGCTGAACGAGGTCTATCGCGCCGAACGCGACAGTTGGAAATGCGATCTGGCCGTCGGCGGCGCGCAGATCGAGCTTTTCTCCTTCCCCAATCCGCCGCCGCGTCCCTCGCGCCCGGAAGCCTGTGGCCTGCGCCACCTTGCCTTTGCCGTCAGCGACCTGGATGCAGAAGTCGCCCGGCTCGAACGCCATGGCGTGGCGTGCGAGCCGGTGCGGGTGGACGAATATACCGACCGGCGCTTCACCTTCTTCGCCGACCCCGACGGATTGCCGCTGGAGCTTTACGAAGATCGGGTCCGCGCCATTTGACAGCATCAGGTCATGGCCCTTAGGTAACCGGTATCAATAATCGGGAGAGGGTCATGGCAGTCAGCCGACGGGACGCATTGCTGGCGACGGCTTCGGCGGCGCTGGCAGGTGGTTTGAGCGAGGCGCGGGCGGCACCCCCTGCTCCACCGGCCACGCCTGCCCCCGCGCCCGACTGGCGGCGCGGCTTCGACCATCAGCGCATCGCCGACCTGGGCGATGGCCGCTTCCTCAATCCGCTGATCGCGGGCGACCATCCCGATCCCACCATCCTGAAGGATGGCGCGGATTATTACATGACCTTCTCGACCTTCGATTCCTATCCCGGCCTCATCATCTGGCATTCGCGCGACCTGGTGAACTGGCGGCCGATCGGCCCGGCGCTGCACAGGAATATCGGATCGGTCTGGGCGCCCGAACTGTGCAAGCACAAGGGCCGCTATTATCTCTACATCCCGGTCAAAGCGTCTCCCAACACCAGCTATGTGATCTGGGCCGACCGGATCGAGGGGCCGTGGAGCGATCCGATCGACCTGCATCTGCCCAACCATATCGATCCGGGCCATGCGGTGGGCGAGGATGGATCGCGCTGGCTGTTCCTGTCGGGCGGCGACCGGGTGCGCCTGACCGACGATGGCCTGGCGACCGTCGGCCAGCCCGAACATGTCTATGACCCCTGGCACTATCCCGACGACTGGGATGTCGAGGGTTTCTCGCCCGAAGGCCCCAAGATTTTGCGCCATAAGGACTGGTTCTATCTGGTGACCGCCGTGGGCGGCACGGCCGGACCGCCGACCGGGCATATGGTAATCGCCGCCCGGTCGCGGTCGATCCATGGCCCCTGGGAAAATTGCCCGGCCAACCCGATCGTGCGGACCGTCGATCGCGCCGAAAAATGGTGGTCGCGCGGCCATGCCACCTTGGTCGAGGGGCCGGATGGCAGTTGGTGGTCGGTCTATCATGGCTATGAAAATGGTTATTGGACATTGGGGCGGCAGACGCTGCTCGACCCGGTCGAATGGGCGGCGGACGGCTGGTTCCGCATGACCGGCGGCGACTTGTCGCAACCGATCGCCAAGCCGAGGGGCGGCCAGGCCGGGCCGCATGGCCAGCCGCTGTCGGACGATTTCCGCGCATTGCACGTCGGTTCGCGCTGGAATTTCTTCAAGCCAGCGCCGCAGGAAGCGCAACGCGCGCGGGTGGAAAACGGATCGCTGGTCCTGAAGGCCAGCGGCACCGCGCCGTCCAGTTCGTCGCCGCTGCTGCTGGTGGCGGGCGATCAGGCCTATCAGTTCGAATGCACGATCGAGATCGCGCCGGGTGGCGTCGCCGGCCTGCTGCTCTTCTATGACGAGCAGCTTTATTGCGGGCTGGGCTTCGACCAGGAGCGGTTCGTCACCCATCAATATGGGATAGAGCGCGGCCGCCCCGCCAATCCCCATGGCCGCCGGATGCGGATGCGCGTCACCAACGACCGGCATATCATCCGCTTTCACATCAGCGGCGACGACGGCAGGAACTGGAAGCGCTTCGACCGGGGGATGGAAGTGTCGGGCTATCACCATAATGTGCGCGGCGGCTTCCTGATGCTGCGCCCCGGCCTCTATTCCGCCGGTGCGGGTGAAGCGCGCTTCACCGACTTCCGTTTTCGCGCACTCTAGGCCGATTGGGGCCGACACGGGACGCGACAGTCGAAGTTCACAGTGTCGTGCGGGCTATTTCGGGCCAATGCGCCTGTGATGCACCCGCGACGCGCCGGCCACGCGCCTGTGACGCGACAGGGGCGGGGAAATCGGGTCACGCCCGAGCGCCTTCGACGCGACGGCGAGGCGACAGTGAAGCGACAGCCACACGACAGGCAGGTGGTCTGGCGAGGAGATGGGGCGGCTCTTGCATCCCCAAGGGTAGATCAGAGATGGGCCGAGTAGGAAAGCCGGGGCAGCGTCGCGCAAGCCCGCCCCGCTGCGACTAGCGCGCTGCGCGCGCAAGTCTCGCTGCTCTTCCCGTTTACGGGAGGGGAATGGCAAGTTTCTGCCTTAGACCTTGGCTGGAGCGCGGCTGCGCAGCAGCGCGAGCAATAGGCCGATGCCACCGGCAAGCAGTAGCAGGTCGACCAGCAGCCCCTGCCCGCCCGCCAGCAGCGGGGCGCCGTGAAGCAGCGCGACCGCCAGCAGGCCCGCGACCAGCGCCCATTGCAGACCGCGCGACAGGCGCGGACCGGGCAGCGCCTTCGCCATACCCGCGGCCAGCACCGACAGGATGGTGAGGCCCAGCCAGACCAGCGGCAGCGGCGCTTGCGGCAGGGCGAAGGCCAGAACGGCGGTGAGGACGAGGATGACCGGCTGGCCCCAGCAGATCGCAGCCCAGATCCGTTCCCATTGCGGCGCGGGCCGGCCGCGATCGCGGCGCCGGGCCAGCCAGATGGTCACGCCGCTGGAGGTAACGATGCAGAGCGCAATGCCGAGCAGGCCATAGGCGATCCGCACGGGCAGCCCGCCGAACCAGCCGAAATGCAGTTGGCCGATGCCGCTCAGCATTCGGGTGCCGGCGACCAGATCCTGCGGCTGTTCCTGATGGAGCAGTTGCCCGCGCGCATCATATTGCACCTCGTCCTGCTGGGTCAGCAAGTGCGGCCGGCCGCTGTGGATCGAGATGCGCATATCGGCGCGGCCGGGCCGTTCGACCATGATATTGTCCGCTACGGCCGCCGGCGCGCGGGCGCGGGCATCGGCGATCAGCCGGGCGATATCGGGAATGGGCGCGGCGCGCGCGTCAACCTTGGGCGGCGGGTCGAGGAAGAGTTCATAGACCTTCCCCATGTCGCCCCGATAGAGCAGCATCGCCAGCATCGCGACGATGATGGTGCTGAGCCCCAGCAGCGCCCCGGTCAACGCCAGGGTGAAGTGAAAGGGCAAGGCCCAGATGCCGAGGCGATTATGCAGGTCCGCCTCCTGCAGGCGGCGCGAACCACCCAACCGCAGATGGAAGGCATCGCGCAGCACGCGCGGATGCGCCAATATGCCCGACACCAGGGAGGACAGCAGCGCCACGCCGGTCAGGCCGACGATGAACTGCCCCCAACTGCGCGGCAGATGCAGGTTGATATGAAGGTGGATCAGGAATTCGGTCCAGACCGCTTCCAGATCGGACAGCGCGCCATCGGCCGCCACGCCCCATTTATGTTCATAGGTCGCGCTGAAGGCCGTGAGGCTGGCGCCGTCCTGGCTGGCGGTGGGCAGCGACAGATAGAGGGTGGTGTCGGCCGGCGCGCGTCTGGCCGCTTCGGCGATGGCGCGGGCGGCCGAGGCATCCGACAGGCTGGTCACCACCGGCGTCGCCGGCACTTCCCACCGTTCCAGATCGGGCGCGAACACGGCGACCGTGCCGGTCAGGCAGACGATATAGATGATCGCGGCAAAGGCGAGGCCCAGCACCGAGTGGCTGCTGAGCACCGATCGCACCGTTTCGGGCGACAAGGGCCAGCGCCATTTCTTTGCCCGGCTGTTGGTCTGGACGCTCTGGTCGTTCATGCGGCCCCTCCCAAGGCAGCGAGGCCGAAGCCGATGATGCTGGTGCCGACCAGCACGGCGGTCGCGCGGAGCAGGCGACGGTCCGCCAGGGTCCAGGTCATGGCCAGCCCCCAGAGGATCGGAAGCAACAGGCCGCCAAGCACGATCCGGGTGCGCGGATCGCCGGGCAGATAGACGGTGACGCAAAAGGCGACACCCATCGCCGCCGTCATGCCAAGCGGCCCGGCGAGCAAGGCGCGGAGCACCCCGCGCCAGAAGCGGCCGGGCTCCTCCAGCGGCTCGGGCGCGACATCGCCATCGCGCACCCGCGCCGCCTTGCGCCGGACCCGGCCGAACCAGATGATGGCGAGCGCACCGATCCCCTCCATCGCCAGTCCCAAGGCCAGCCCCTTGACCGGCCCGATCAGCAGGAAGGCAGCGACCAGCAGGCCGATCAATATGGCCCATCCCGCCAGCAGCAGGCCAAGCACGGAGCGGTCCCGCCGCACCCAGGAGCGGCGCAGCAGGGCCGCGCCCAGGGCGCCGCCGGCGATGAGCAGCAGGCTGGCGAGTCCGATCACCAATGGACGCTCGCGCCGACGCCGACGGTCTGGGGCTCGCCCAGGATCGCCTGATGGATCGCGGCATATTGGTACTGCATATAATCCTCGTTGAGGATGTTGCGGGCGAAGACGAACAGCGACCAATGATCGGTCTCATAACCGATCTTGCCATTCACGATCGTGCGGCCGCCGACCTTGTACTGGCCCTGATCCTGACCGACGCCGGTGAAGACCGACGACCGGTAATTGGCGTTGAGATTGGCGACGAAGCCAGGCCCGAACTGCGCATTGATGCCGCCCGACAGGGTCCAGCGCGGCGCATAGGGGAATTGGGTGTCGGTGAGGTCAACCGTGCTGGTCGCCCCGGCGGGCAGGACGAAATCGGTGAATTTGGTGCGGACATGGCCGACCGAGCCATAGAGATCGATGCCGCGCGCGATAGTGGCATTCGCTTCCACCTCGAACCCGTAAAGATGCGATCCTGCCGCGTTCACCGTGTTGTAATCATAGGCATTCTGGCCGAAATAGGCGGTGACTTGCTGGTCCTTCCACGTCATGTAGAAGGCATTGGCATTGAGCGTCAGGCGCCCGTCGAGCCATTTGGAGCGCAGCGAGCCTTCATAGTTCCAGCTATATTCCGGATCATAGGCGACGAGCAGGGCGCGGGCCGGGTTCTGGCTGGAGCCGCCCGAGCGATAGGCGCGCTGGACGGTGAACGCGGTGGTGAGGTCCGGCGTCCAGTCCATGCTGATCCCCGCCTTGGGCAGGAAGGCGTTGAAGCTGCGGCTGTTGGACGCCAGCGGCGAGGAAGCGTCAGCGACCAGCCCCAGCACCCCCTGATTGATCAGCGAAATGATCGGGGCATAGGCGGCGCCGAGGAAATTGGCATCGGGTAGCGTGCCGTTGAAGGTCGCCACGGTTTGCGCAGCATAGCGGTTGCGCTCATGATCGTAGCGGAAGCCGCCGATCAGGGTCAGCCGGTCGGTCAGCTTGAAACGGGCATCGCCGAACAGCGCCATCGTCTCCACCTTTTCCGGCTGGTCAGCCGAATAGGCGACCGGGATGACCGGCAGTTGTGCCGCATAGGCATTGCTGAGGAAGGTCGCCTGCGCCGCGGTCGCGCCATTGGCGCGCAGCAGGGCGGCGATGGTGGCGGTCGGCGTATCGATGTTCACCCGGCTATTCTGGTCGATGCTGCCGGTGCGGCGATAATACCAGGCGCCCAGCAGGCCGCTCAGCCGTTCGCCATCATAGTTGAGGCGCATTTCCTGGGTCAGGGTGCGGTAATTATAGCGATTGTCGATCGCCTGGATATCCTGCGGCGTGCCATCGGTATCGATCACCGAATGAACGCGCGAGCGGTTCCAGGAGGTGACGCTCGACAGTTTCAGCCCATGGGCCAGCGGATAGCTGATGTTGAAGACGGCAAGGTCGCTGTCGATCTTGCCCCGGCTGGGCTGGTCGCCGGTGGCGATACGGTGATTGAAATAATTGGGCACGTCGGTGCGGGCATATTCGTAGAGATAGCCGCCGTCGCGCCGGACGCGATTATAGCTGGCGACTGCCTCCAGCCCCGGAATGGCCTGGGGCGTCCACTTGATCTTGCCGCGCAGATTGAGCGATTCCAGCGCATCGCTATATTCGTCGCGGGTGACATTGTAGATGAGGCCGCGATCGTTGCGGCGCTCGGCCGACAGGCGGATGCCCAGTTCATCCTTGATGATCGGCCCGCCGATCGCGGCGGAGAAGGTGCGATCATCATATTCGCTCCACAGCACGCGCGCGTCACCGCCCCAGCGGGTCAGCGAGGGATCCTTGCTGGTGATGACGATGCCGCCGGCCAGCGCATTGAGGCCCTGGATGGTCGATTGCGGGCCACGCAGCACTTCCACCTGCTGCACATCCCACAGGTCGGTCGGGCCGCCATAAAGCGCCCATTTGGGAACCGGCGCGCCATCGACATAGACGCTGGCAGCGTCTGCCTGCCCGCCCGCGCCGACGCCGCTGTTGCTGATGCCGCGGATGGTGAAGCCGGACGAGCCGTAGGTTTCGGACAGGTTGGCGGTGCGGTTATAGACGTCCTGGATGGTGATCAGCGCCTCGCGCTCGATCGTCTCGGGCGTGACGACGGCGATGCTGGTCGGGGTCTGCTGCAGGGTGCGGGCGCTCTTTTCGCCGGTGACGATGATGTCGGCGCGGGCCTGGTCCATATCGGCATCCGGCGCCTGTTGCGCCATGGCTGGGCTTGCCAGCGCGACGATCGCCGCCCCGGAAAAGAAGAAAGACGACCGCACCATATAATCCCCCAAATATTCTTGGCGGCGCCATATTTGAGAACGCTAACGCGAGTCAATGTCATTGTATGAATGGACTATTGCTGTCGTCTGCCCGGCACCATGCCTACCCCACTGCGGACCCAAGAAAAAGGGCCAGCCACCTCGTGCAGAAGGCGGCTGGCCCGTGACGGCGCGACCCGAAAGAACAGGCTACATCTTCACGCGCGCGCCGAACTGGAAGGTGCGGCCGAAATGGTTGTACTCATAGTTGCGATTGGCATCGAGGTCGGTGTAGCGGCCGCGATATTCATCGGTCAGGTTGATGCCGTCGAGAGTGAATTCCAGCCAGTCGGTCGCCTTGTAACGAACCGAGGCGTCGACATTGACGGTCGAATTATAGCCTTCGAAGACGTTGCCGGTCCCGCTGTTCTGATCGCTGTAAGGCCCGCGATAGCTGGCCGAGACGCGCGCGCTGAAGCGATTGTCGTCATAATAGAGGGTGCCGTTATAGGCCCGCTTCGACACGCCGAACAACGTGTTGTCCCGCGCGACATTGACCAGGCCGCCACCCGGCACGACCGCCGGTCCCGACACATTATAGGTGGCGTTGGAGTCGATGAAGGTCGCGTTGGCCAGGATGCCGAAATGCTTGAAGATGCCCGGCAGGAAGGTGAAGGGCAGTTGCAGCGCGATTTCCGCCCCCTTGAGCGAGGCGCCGGTGCCGTTGACCGTGGTCGCGATGGTCCAGATCGGTTCCGCCTGCAGCGCCGGATTGAGCGCGGCGGGCGAGGAACTGACCAGCACCGAAGCCGGCAGGCCGGTTTCCGCGAAGGTCGCGTTGGAAATGGTCGCGGCGACCGGGAAGCTCTGCACATCCTTCTTGAACAGGGCGACCGAGAAGAGCGACTGGGGCGCGAAATACCATTCGACAGCCAGGTCATAGGCGGTCGCGCGATAGGGGTTGAGATAGGGGTTACCGTAGCTGACGCGATATTGGAAGCCGTCGGCCGAACCGCCCGGCGTCAGGCTGCCCAGCGTCGGGCGGGTCATCACATCGGCCACCGCCGCGCGAATGACCAGCTTGTCGGTCGGGAACAGGGCCAGGTTGGCGGCCGGCAGCCAATCCTCATAGCTGCGCTTGATCGTCACCGGGATGCCGCCATTGAGGCCGGTCGAGCGCTGATCGGTCTTGGCATAGCGCATGCCCGCGTTCAGCGCATATTCGAGGCCGAACAGGTCGCCCTTGGCATCGAACTGGAAATAGCCGCCGGTCACTTCCTCGCGCACCGACCGGTTGTTGCCGACGTCCAGCGCCAGCGCGCGGTCATAGAGCTTGGTGTAGGCGGTCGCCGTGTCCAGATTGGGGATCAGCCACTGGGTGGTGGTGCCCGACGGCTGACCCGCCTTGCCCAGGGTGAAGAGTTCGCTCAATTCCGGCGTCGCCTGGAAGCCATAGACGGCGCTCGGGCCGAACAGGCTGGTCGGCGAACAGGTGATAGTGCCCAGCACCAGATCCTTGCCGCCATTGCCGCAGACCGCGGTATCGCGCTGATAGCCGACGGTCTTGAAGTCGAACCGGCGCCACATCGAACCGACCTTCACGGTCAGCCCCTCCGCCGCGTCCCATTCGGTGCGCAACTGCGCGGTCTTGAAGCGGTTGGTGGTGTTGGACGGACGGTCGCGGATTTCGGCGAGCTGGAAATTGGCCGGATCGGTCACGCTGGTGCCGAAGGTCAGCTTGGGATGCTTCATGTCGCTATAGTCATAGCTATAGCCCTGGGCATCGCGATCGTCGAAGACCACCGTGGTTTCGACCGGAATGTCGGCGTTGGATTTGGACAGGCCGCCCAGCAGGGTGAAGCGGAACTTGTCCGTCACATCCTGGTCCCAGGTGCCGCCGATCTGATAGAATTCGGTGCTCGACTTGCGCAGATAATGTTCGGTGCGGACCCAGGCATCGTTGAGCGTGGCCGAGATCATGTTGCCATTATCGTCATAGACCGGATTGACGACATTGATCGACCGCTCGTTGGAGCGCAGCAGCACCTCGCCCCACTTCTCCTCGCGGGTTTCCTTGAAGCGCGAATAGAGGCCATCGATCGAGATCTTGGTCGCGTCGGTCGGAGCGAACTGGATCGATCCGGTCAGGCCCAGCCGCTCGCGATCATGACGCACCTCGCCATAGCGCGGGATGCGCGGGTGGAAGGAAAGGGCCGCCGCATCGCAGGCCGCGCTCTTGACATAGGTGCCGCCCGAATTGGGCTGGGTGAAGCAGGGAGTGCCATCGACATTGTCGAAGCGGGCCTGGGCCCAGCGCACGCTGTTATTGCCCAGTTCCTTGGTATCGAGCGTCGAATAGGCCGCCGACAGGGCGACGCCGAAGCGGCCGTCGGCCGATTTCCAGGATGCGATGCCGGCCAGACGCGGCCCCCAATTCTTGGCCAGATCATTATAGGAAGCGGTCGCCGAACCGACGAGGGTCAGACCTTCCTTGCCACCGAGCGGATTGCCGGTGTTGAGATCGACCACGGCGCCAAGCGAGCCTTCGTCCAACGAGGCTTCGGCGGTCTTGTGGACGACCAGCGAGCTAAACAGCTCGGACGCGAAGACGTTGAAATCGAAGGAACGATCGCGGTTCGAGCTGGCACCATCGGTCGAGGTGGCAACGGTTTCCAGCCCGTTGACGCGCACACGGGTGAACTGCGCGCCCAGGCCGCGCACGGTGATCGCGCGCCCTTCCCCGCCGTCACGCTGGATCGAGATGCCGGGGATACGCTGCAGGGATTCGGCGAGATTCTGGTCGGGGAACTTGGCGATATCCTCCGCCACGATCGCATCGACCGAACTGACCGACTGACGCTTGAGGTTGATCGCCGCGCCCAGCGACTGGCGGAAACCGGTGACGATGATGTCGGATTCCTGGGCTGCGGCATCCGCCTGCCCCTGATCCGGCGCAACCGCGGCATCGCCCTGCACGGACTGGGCCTGAGCGGTGGAAACGCAGGCGATGGCGCATGCCAGGGTCGAGGCTGCGGACAGCCATTTCCGGGCGGACGAAGCCTGTACGAACGCAATCATAGAAACATCCCTCCATATTTCCGCCACGCCTCTTTGGGGGTGCGGCCCGATGTTGTCCCCTTGAAGACACCGGTGTCAGAAACTTGTGACCCGACTGCGGATCGATGTCAATGATCATTGCGGCAATTATGTCTGAAGTTGCCAGGCCAGCGCTCGCGGCGATTTTCCGCACCCTCCTGTAGGAAAAGCGTCCATATCGAGCCATTTTGCACCGCAATATGGGCCACATGGCGTAGAATGGCGGAGAGCAGCCCGCGCCTTCGCCTCGCTGCCACAATGACTGCAAACAGATTCGACACCGGTGTCAAATTGCTTGCATCATCGCCGTCACGGTGCAAGTCTCGCCAGGAGAGGAGCCTTCGGAAGCATGAAAATAACCGCCAGACTGATCGCCCTGCCGCTTGCCGGCCTTGCCCTGATCCCCCTGCCCGCAACCCTATCCGCCGCCTCGGCCAAGACCAGCGCATCCAGCGCAACGACCGCGTTTCCCGGCGCCGTCGGCTGGGCATCGGCAACGCCCGGCGGCCGGGGCGGCCGCATCATCCGCGTGACCACGCTGGCGGCCGATGGCCCCGGCAGCCTGAAGGCGGCACTGGAAGCAAAGGGCCCGCGCATCGTCGTGTTCGAGGTCGGCGGCGTCATCGACATGGCGCGCCAGACCATCACCATCCGCGAACCCCATCTGACCGTTGCCGGCCAGACCGCCCCCTCCCCCGGCATCACCCTGATCCGGTCGGGCATCGACATCGCCACCCATGACGTGATCATGCGCCATATCCGCGTGCGCACCGGGGTGGACGACCAGCCGCTGCTGAGCGGATGGGAGGCGGATGCCATGTCGGTGGTCGGCGGCCATGACATCATCGTCGACCATTGCAGCTTCACCTGGGCGATCGACGAGAATATGTCGGCGTCCGGCCCGCGCTTCAACGGCAAGACGCCCGACGAGTGGCGCGCCAACACGGCGCACAACATCACCTTTTCCTATAATCTGGCGGCCGAGGGCCTGGCCAATGCCAGCCATCCCAAAGGCGAGCATAGCAAGGGGACGTTGATCCACGACAACGCGACCAACATCCTGATTTATCGCAACATCTACGCCCATAATGTCGAGCGCAACCCCCTGCTGAAGGGCGGCGTCCATGCCGCCGTGGTCAACAACATCATCTATGATCCGGGCGAGCGCGGCGTGCATTACAACCTGATGGCGCTGGAATGGGGCGAACATCCCTATCAGAATGGCAAGCTGGCGGCGGTCGGCAATGTCATGCGCGGCGGCGTATCGACGGCAATCGACCTGCCCTTCCTGACGCTGGGCGGCGACGGCGACCTGGAATATTATGGCAAGGACAATCTGGCGGTCGACAAGTTCGGCAAGCCATTGCCGATGTTCGGCCGCTATGGCGAGACCAAGGCCAGGCTGATCGAGACGCAGACGCCGCCGACCTGGTGGCAGGGGCTGGACGTTCTGCCGGTGCGCGATGTCGAGACCCACGTGCTGTGGCGCGCGGGCGCCCGCCCGTGGGACCGGGATGCCGACGATCTGCGCGTGCTGTTCTTCGTCGCCGAAGGACGCGGCGAGATCATCGACAATGAGAAGCAGGTGGGCGGCTATCCCAAGTTCGCGCCGACCCGCGCGCCCTTTGTCGAGGGCGACTGGAACCTCGAAACGATGGAGCCGAAATCAGGCCGCTATCCCGGCCAGAAGGACGAGACGACCGAACATCTGTCGGACCGCGACAAGATGATGCGACAGGAGCCAAAGCCATGAGCCTGATGCTGTTTTTGGCGGCGGCCGCCGCGCCGCCGATGGTGGTCGTCGACGAGCGCGAGGTGATGCGCGACGAGCCGCCGCCCCATGGCGAGATCGGCATGTCGACCGCCTATCGCATCAGCGACGCCGTGCCGCAGCCGCGCAGCATGGAATTCCGCAAGCGCGTGCTGCATGTCGGTGCGGCGATCGGCGTGCACCCGATCGCCCATGACGAGGTCTATTATGTCCTGTCGGGCGAAGGCGTGGTGACGTCCGACGGCGTGGAAAAGCCGCTGACACCGGGCATGGCCGCCTATCTCTACAAGGATGCCAAGGTCGGCATCCGGCAGGTCGGCAAGGAACCGCTGGCGCTGATCATCAGCTATCCGGTGGTTCACTGAGCAGGCAAGTTACCAGGCGCGCGGCACATTGCCGATGCGCTTGGCGACATCCGCCTCGATCGCGTTGAGTTCGGCCTGGCTGAGCACACCCGACAGCATCAGCCGGCGCATCAGCTCATCGACCAGAGCGGCGAGAAAATGCAGCTCGCCGCGTTCCGAGACATAATCGATATCCTGCGTATCCATGCGGTTCCTCCAACTGCATGGGCGGACTCAACGCGCCCGCCCCCTTTTGGTTGCGGCCCGGCAACGAACAGCGTTCATCTGCCCGGCTGGATATAAGGGACGCGGGCGAAGAGTTCCCGCTCCCAGCCGCGCGGATCGCTTTCCACATGGCTGTCGACATCGACGATCATCGTCTGGCGTTCGTCCAGCCGATATTGCGGCCAGGGC
The DNA here is from genome assembly GCF_057063145.1 of Sphingobium sp. SG1. Lineage (NCBI taxonomy): Bacteria > Pseudomonadati > Pseudomonadota > Alphaproteobacteria > Sphingomonadales > Sphingobiaceae > Sphingobium > Sphingobium sp. SG1. The sequence continues at coordinate 53,900 of NZ_JBVVOJ010000003.1, forward strand.
GCCATTCCGCTGCCATTGGGATCACCGCGCCGAGCGAAGGCCAGGAAACGCTGCATCAGCGCGCGCGACGCAGCCTGCGCACCTGCACCCGTGCCGGTGAAACTGCCCGGCGCATCGAGCGTACCGAAGGCGAGCGCGATATCCATGGTGTGCGGCGCGCCGCGTTCGGGCTGGGTCGGCGAGGCAAAGTCGACCTGATAGACCCAGGTCGGCGCATCGGCGCGGGCGCGCGCCTCCGCCTCCAGCACCTGCCCCGGCCAGCTGCGCCCGGCCGTGGTCGCGGCGTAGAAGATGCGCTCCGCCGACCAGTCGGGATAGCGCGCGCGATATTGGGCAACGATCCATTCGGGCGAAAGGTCCATGCGCAGTTCCGGCGCCATCCGGGCGGCGAGGTTGGACCAATCCAGCCCCTGGAGCCTGGGGCCATGGGGATCGATGAAGGCACGGGTCTCGTCATGGGTGTTGCCCAGCATCATCGGGATCGCCTGCGACTGGGGCGGCGCATCGGGCCAGAAGGGATGGCGCGCAAGATGCGTCATATCGAGCACCGGGCCCATATAGAGACCGCCACCCAGGATCGGGTCTTGCGCTGCCAGCCCCTCCACCAGTTGCGCCGTCGAAAGTGACAGCAAAGATGACAGGTCATCGGCCTTTACGCCCAGTCGGGCGAGATAGGCCTGCGCCCGCTTCGTCGCGTTGAGCGGGCCGGAAGCCGTCACCTGCTGCCCGCTCATGGTGATGGCGCGGTGAAACAGGCCGGCAGCGGCGGGCATCGCCATCATCGTCGCGATCTTCGCGCCACCACCCGACTGGCCGAACACCAGGATATTGCCGGGATCGCCGCCAAAGGCCGCGATATTGTCGCGCACCCATTGCAGCGCGAGGATGAGGTCGAGCTGGCCCGCATTGCCGCTGTCGGCGAAGCGCGGATCGAGCCGGGCGAGATAGAGATAGCCGAAAATGTTGAGCCGGTGGTTGACCGTCACGACCACGACATCGCCCTGTGCAGCCAGCCGGTCGCCATAGGTCAGCGGATCGACCACGGAGCCGTTGGAATAGGCGCCACCATGGATGTAGAGCATCACCGGCCGTCTGGCGCGCGGGTCCGGGCCGGGGGTCCAGATATTGAGAAACAGGCAATCCTCGCTCTCCGGTTCCTGCTTGCCCTGTTGCGGGCAGGAGGGCGCGAAGGCGCTGGCATCGGCCGTGCCGGTCCAGCCATCGGGCGCAAGCGGTGCCTGAAAGCGGCGCGACGCGGTATCCTGACCATAGCGCAGGCCGCGAAAGACATGGAGGCCACCCTCGCGGGTGCCGGCGACCCGGCCCTTGCGGGTGGTCACGATGCTGGAGGCGGCAGCATGGGCCGGGCGAGCGAGACCGGCGCCCAGCAAGGCCGCGGCCCCGGTCAACGCGCTCCGCCGGTCGATATTGGGCATCCGTCCTCCTGTGATGAAACGGGAGGCTGAGCCCTCCTCTTGGATCAGGTTCGTCCTGCGCCGGCCCGGAGGCAGGCGCAGGACGGGATATCAGCGGGCCAGCCAGCCGCCATCGACGGCGAGGATGTGGCCATGGATATAATTGGCGGCCGGCGAGGCGAGGAACACGGCCGCGCCGCCAATGTCGCTGGGGTCGCCCCAGCGGCCGGCCGGGATGCGTTCCTGGATCTGGCGGTTGCGGGTCTCGTCGGCCTGCAGCGCGGCGGTGTTGTTGGTCGCGATATAGCCCGGCGCGATCGCGTTGACGTTGACGCCCTTGGCCGCCCATTCGTTCGCCAGCAGCTTGGTGAGGCCGGCGACGCCGCTCTTCGACGCAGTATAGCTCGGCACGCGAATGCCGCCTTGGAACGACAGCAAGGAGGCGATGTTGACGATCTTGCCGCTGCCTTGCGCCAGCATGTGCCGCCCGGCCGCCTGGGCCAGGAAGAAGGTGGATTTGAGGTTGGTGTCGATCACCGCGTCCCAGTCTTCCTCGGTGAAGTCGACGCTGTCGGCACGGCGGATGATGCCGGCATTGTTGATCAATATGTCGAGCCCGCCCAGTTTCTCGATCGTCTCGTCGACGACGCGCTGCACTGGTTCGATGCTGGACAGATCGGCCGAGACGATCTCCGCCTTGCGGCCGAGCGTGCGAACCTTTTCGACGGTCTCTTCCGCCGGGGTGCGGCCCACCGCCGCAATGTCGGCGCCAGCTGCGGCCAGCGACAGCGCGATCGCCTGGCCAATGCCGGTATTGGCGCCGGTGACGATGGCGACCTTGCCGGTCAGATCGAAGATAGTGCTCATATAAGCTCCAAATCCCCCTCCCGCTTGCGGGAGGGGTTAGGGGAGGGCATGTGAGGGGAGAGGGCGTAACAGCCTCTCCCCCTTCTGGCTTAGGCCAGCTGGCAGATGTCCAGCACGTTCATGTCGGTATAGTCCTGGTTCTCGCCAGCCATCGCCCAGATGAAGGCATAGGCCTTGGTGCCCGATCCCATATGGATCGACCAGGGCGGCGAGATCACCGCTTCCTCATTGGCCATGACGATGTGACGCATCGCGTCGCCCTCACCCATATAATGGAAGACGCGGTCGGCATCGCCATCCAGCTCGAAATAGAAGTAGATTTCGCTGCGGCGCTCATGGATGTGCGGGGGCATGGTGTTCCACACCGAACCGGGCTTGAGCACGGTCAGGCCCATGACCAGCTGCGCGCTGTCGCAGATGCCGGGGATGACGAGCTGGAAGATGGTGCGTTCGTTGGATTCCTCCAGGCTGCCGCGCTCCAGCGCATTGGCGTCGGCGATGCCGAGCTTGCGGGTGGTGAACGCCTTGTGCGCCGGGCAGGAGGCGAGATAGAAACGCGCGCCGGCGCCGGCGAACTCCACGTCCTTCGCGCCCATCGTCACATAGAGGCAATCCTTGTTGCCGAGCGTGAAGACTTCGCCGTCGACGGTCACGGTGCCTTCCACGCCCGAGACATTGACGATCGCCAGTTCGCGCCGCTCCAGGAAGGGATGGCCCGCCGCCGAAGCCGGCTCGGTCTGTGCCGGCAGCTTCACCGGCGCATCGGCCACCGCCACGCCGCCGATCACGAAACGCTCGGCATGGGTGTAGTTCAGCACGCATTCGCCGTCACGGAACAGCCCGCCGATCAGATAGCGATCCCGCAGTTCCTCGTTCGACACGCACTCCATCATGTCGGGGTGGGTCGCATAATAGGTCTTGTCGAACATGATATCCTCACCCGTTTGTCTGAAATTTCTCCCTTGGGAAGCAAATTTGGAAACCGGTGTCAACCTTCAGGATGCGAGCGGCGCCACAGAACTGCGCCGGATCAGCGTCGAACTGAACAGCGACGGCTCGCTGACCTCCGCCTCCTCGCCGATGGCGGTGCCGATCAGCTTGAGCGCGGCGGCCCGCCCCATGGCCGCGATCGGCCAACGCACCGTGGTCAGCGGCGGCCAGACGCGGGTGGTGAGCGGCGTATCGTCGAAGCCGATGATCGACAATTGTTCCGGCACCTCAATCCCGCGCAGCCGCGCGGCATAGAGGACGCCGGCCGCCATCTCGTCATTGCTGGCAAAGATCGCGGTGGGCGGCGAAGTCAGGTCGAACAGGTTTTCGGAAGCAGAAACCCCTGATTCAAAAGTATATTGCCCGTCCGCAACCAGACTGCGCGGCAGGCTGATGCCGGCTTCCGCCAGCGCCATTTCAAAGCCCTCGCGCCGTTCCTTGGCCGAGCGGAAGCCATGCGGCCCGGCGATCAGGCCGATCCGCCGATGCCCTTGCGCAATCAGATAGCGCACCGCATCGGCCACCGCATCGCGGTCGTTGGAGGCGACCATATGTTCAGGATCGTCGAGCAGGGCCGAACCCATGCGCACATAGCGACAGCCGGCATCATCGAACAGCTTGGAAAGACTGTCATTTTCGGAGAGCGGCGGCAGCACGACGACGCCGAACAGGCGCTGGCGCGTCACGAAATTATGGATATCCTCCATCACCATCGCCGCGCCCCTGTCCACCGGGCGTACCACCAGCTCGAACTCGGTGCCGTGCAGCGCTTCCAATATCCCCTTCTGCATGCTCAGCACCATCTGGGCATTGGGATTGTCGTAGATCAGGCCGATCAGGAAATTGCGCCCCAGCGCCAGCGCGCGAGCCTGCGGATTGGGGACATAGCCGGTCTGGCGGATGATTTCCTCCACCTTGCCGCGGGTTTCCTGGTTCAGCAGCGGCGATCGGTTGATGACGCGGCTGACCGTCTTCTTCGACACGCCGGCCATGCGGGCAATGTCGTTGATCGTCAGCTTGGCGGTGGCGCCCTCATCCCTGGGTGTCTTTGTCATGGCCCTTTTATAGCGCGCTTATGGCCCGCAACCAGCGCAATATGCGTCGCTCGGCAAATCTATTGACACCGGTTACTCTTGCAGGCATCCCGAGAGGAAGAACCAGCCGAGAGGATCATCGTGACCGCCGCTTCCCCTGCCGCCATTGCGCGCGCCTTCGTCACCGCCCGACAGCAGGCGACGGGCTTTTCCGACTATCCCGGCCCGATCCCGCCCAGCCTGGCCGACGGCTATGCAATCCAGGCGGAGGCAATAGCGCTGGTCGATGCGCCGGTCGGCGGTTGGAAGGTCGGCCGCGTGCCCGCCCCGCTGGTCGAGCGTTTCGGCGCCGATCGGCTGGCCGGGCCGATCTTCACCCCGACCATCCATGCCCTGACACCCGATGCCACCGGGCTGGTCTTTGCCCAGGGCTTTGGCGCGGCGGAGGCGGAATTCCTGCTGCGCATCGGACAGGCGCCCGACCCCGCGCAGACCAGCTTCACCCTGGAGGAAGCCGCCGCGCTGGTCGACGCCGTGCATATCGGCCTGGAAATCGCCAGTTCGCCTTTCACCGGCATCAACGAGCATGGTCCGGCCGTCACCGTTTCGGATTTCGGCAATAATAACGGCCTGTTGATCGGCGCGGCCGTGCCGGACTGGCAGAGCCTGACCTTCGCCGAGATCGACATCAGCCTGAGCATCGATGGCGTCGTCGCCGGCACCGGCCGCGCGGTCAGTTTCCCCGACGGGCCGATCGGCTCCGTGCGTTTCCTGCTCGAAAATCTCGCCGCGCGCGGCATAAGGCTGCAACCGGGCGCATGGATATCGACAGGCGCCGTCACCGGCGTGCATGAAGTGCGCGTCGGGCAGACGGTGGTTGCGGACTTCGGACCGCTCGGCACCACACACTGCGTCATCCGCCCCCAAGCGGCCGCCTGACAAGGCCGCAGGGCAAGAGGAGAGGAAGAGAATGAACGAGGCCGTCGCCGGAGCAACCCAGAGGGTCGGGCGCTATCGCTGGGTGGTCGTCGGGCTGTTGTTCGCCGCCACCGCGATCAACTATGTCGACCGGCAGATGATCGGCGTGCTGAAGCCCACTTTGGCGGCCGAGATGCACTGGTCGGAAACCGACTATGCCAATATCGTCTTCTGGTTCCAGGCGGCCTATGCAATCGGCTATCTGGGCTTTGGCCGGCTGGTCGACGCGATCGGCGCGCGGCTGGGCTATACCGTCGCGATCATCATCTGGACGATCGCCCATGTCGCCCATGGCGGCGTGCATAGCGTGACCCAGTTCGCCTTCGCCCGCTTCGGCCTGGGCGTCGGCGAATCCGGCAATTTCCCCGCCGGCATCAAGGCGGTGGCCGAATGGTTCCCGCAGAAGGAACGGGCCTTCGCGATCGGCCTGTTCAACGCCGGTGCCAATGTCGGCGCGATCATCACGCCGCTGCTGGTGCCATGGCTGACCATCCAATATGGCTGGCGCTTCGCCTTCATCGCGACCGGCATATTCGGCGTCGTCTGGCTTGCCGCCTGGCTGATCTTCTATCGCCGGCCGCAGGAGCATCCGCGCGTCGGCGCCGCCGAACTTGCCTATATCCAGCAGGATCCGGCCGATCCGGTCACGCCGATCGGCTGGCGCCGGCTGATCAGCGTCAAGGAGTGCTGGGCCTATGCCATCGGCAAATTCTGCATCGACCCGATCTGGTGGTTCTTCCTCTTCTGGCTACCGGGCTATCTGGGCGAGCGCTACGGCCTCGACCTCATCAGCTTCGGCCCGCCGCTGGTCGCCATCTATCTGCTGTCAGACCTTGGCAGCGTGGCCGGAGGCTGGCTGTCGGGACGGCTGATGAAGGCCGGGCACAGCGTCAACGCCGCGCGCAAGCTGACCATGCTGGTCTGTGCCGCTGCAGTGACTCCGGTCTTCTTTGCCCAGTCGATCGACAATCTGTGGGTCGCGGTGCTGGTGATCGGCATCGCCACCGCCGCGCACCAGGCCTTTTCCGCCAATCTCTACACCCTGCCGTCGGACATGTTCCCACGCGCGGCGGTCGGATCGGTGGTCGGCATCGGCGGCACGGCCGGCGCGATCGGCGGCATGCTGATGGCGAAATATGCCGGCTATATCCTCGACAGCATCGGCAGCTATGCGCCGCTCTTCGCCGTCGCAGGCAGCGCCTATTTCATCGCCCTGCTGGCGATCCACCTGCTTTCGCCGCGCCTGGCGCAGGTGAAGGTGCCGGAATAAGTTCCCTGGGGGAGGGACTGCCCCGGACCGGCGATGGGGATTGCCGGTCCGGGGCGCCTTGCTTTCTCAGCGGCCATGCGCCGCGATCAGCTTTTCGCTTTCCTGCCAGAAGCGATCGACGATCGCTGCATCCTCGACCAGCGTGTTGGGCGTGCGCGGTGCGCGGCGATACCAATAGCCGCCATTGCTGGCCGCCCCTTCGGGGGCAGTCGCCAGCCAGACCAGCGTATCCGCTCCCTCCACCTCGCTCGCCTTGTCGAGCCCGCGCGAGCGCGCCTGCGTATCGGCCGGCGCATGCGAAAAGAAGTTCGAGTCGACCGCGCCGGGATGGACCGCATGGGCGACGATCCCCTCCCCCGCCAGCCGATCGGCCAGCGCGCGGGCGAACAGCACATTGGCGAGCTTGCCGGTGCAATAGGCCATGCCGGGGCTGAACCGTTCCAGATTCTGCATGTCGTCCAGGTTGATCGACGGGATCATCTCGCTGGCGTCGGAGGCGGTGTTGAGGATGCGCACCGCGCCCGCCGGCTGATCCTGCGCCGCCTTGCGCAACAGCGGCAACAGGCGCTGGGTCAGCAGGAACGGCCCCAGATGATTGCCGGCGAAATTCGCCTCCAGCCCCTCGTCCGTCATCACCAGCTTATCGGTCATGCCGCCGGCATTGTTGAACAGCAGGTCGACCCGGTCGGTCAGCGCGGCGATATCCTGGGTCAGTTGGGCGGCGCCGCCCAGCAGCGACAGGTCGGCGCGCAACATGGTGACGGGCGCGCCGGCAGCCTCCGCCGCTATCTCAGCCTCTGCAGCCGCCAGCCGCTCGGGATCGCGACCGGTGCCGATCACCCGCCAGCCCTGCCGCGCCATGGCCTTGGCGATCGCCTTGCCGATGCCCGAACTCGCGCCCGTCACCACCGCCACCCGTGCCCGTTCCACCATATCCTGCTCCTGTCGCTTATCCCGGCACGCTAGGCGTTCAGATGCAGGCCAGACAGCCGCGGGAGCGATATGTGGCGCGCGCCGTCCATAGCAAAGCTATCACCCCCCTCAAGCAAGGGGCGGGTTTCACCCCGCCATGGCGTCCGCTATGTCCCACCGCGAAACATAAGGGGGACGCAGGGATATGGATCGAGTGCAGGGACTTGCATGGGCAGCGCAAACGCCCTTAGGTGACGCCATGATGGGTCGCACCGCCTGTCGTCATGCACCGCAGGAGCGGCCGTGACGATCAATCCGCTCTATTCCCTGACGGGCTTCATCGTCGGCACGCTGGTCGGGCTGACCGGCGTTGGCGGCGGATCGCTGATGACGCCGATCCTGGTGCTGCTGTTCAATTTCCACCCGGCTGCGGCCGTCGGCACCGATCTTCTCTATGCCTGCGTCACCAAGAGCGTGGGCAGCCTGGTTCATGGCTGGAAGCGGTCGGTCGACTGGGCGATCGTCGGCTGGCTGGCGCTGGGGTCGATGCCGGCCGCGATCGGCGCGCTGATGGCGCTCAAGGCAATGGGGCCGCCGTCGGCCGCCGTGGTCGATCCGATCAAGGTCACGCTGGGGGTAATGCTGTTTCTCACCGGCCTGGTGCTGCTGTTCCGCGATCGGATCACGGCCTGGTCGCGCACCCATGGCCAGGATCGCAGCCCCGCCACCACCCGCAACCTCACCATATTGCTGGGCGTGATCGTAGGCGTGGCGGTGACCATCACCTCGGTCGGGGCCGGCGCGATCGGCGCGACGGCGCTGCTGATCCTCTATCCACGCACGCCGCTCGCCCGGATCGTCGGCAGCGACGTCGCCCATGCCGTGCCGCTGACGCTGGTGGCCGGCATCGGCCATTGGTGGCTGGGCACGGTCGACATGTCGCTGCTGGCATCGCTGCTGATCGGGTCGATCCCCGGCATCATCGTCGGCAGCCTGCTCGCCTCGCATGTGCGCGAAGCGGTGCTGCGCACGATCCTGGCGACGATCCTTATCATCGTCGCGCTGAACCTGATTCTCTGACCCGCGCGCGTCAGTCCGACAGGAAACCGGACTGACGCAGGGGATCAAGGGAATCGCGCGCGATCGGCGCGGACAGACCGTTGGTCAGCCGGATTTCCCGGCCCTTGCTCACGCTTGCTCCGTCGGCAAGCGCCGCCTTGGCAACCCACCAGCTGCGATGGGTCTGTGCGCCGGGCACATCATCCATCTCCGCAATGGCGTCGCGCAGCCGCATCAGGATCAGTTCGCTGCCATGCGGTCCATGGATGCGGACATAATGATCCTCGCTCTCCAGGGCGATTATGGGACCAGTGAAAGCCGGACTGAGACGCTGATGAAGGCGAACCTGCTTTCCCGCCATCGGCGTGAGCGGCGGCGCACCATCGGTCGATGGCGACACGAAGGGTGAGGCCGGTCCCATATGATCGTCATAATAGCGCAGCAGATGCGCGTCCGCCCGCTCCGCCCACCAGGCGACGGTCATCACCAGCAGGCAACAGAGCAAGGTGAAGGGCAAAAGGCCGGCATAGCCGCCCAGCAGTCGCACCTCGTCCCGCCCGACCAGCCGCCAGATCAGCGCCATGGGAAAGCTGGAGGCGACCATGCCCCAGAAGACCAGCGACCCGCGCGGCAACCGCGTCGCCCGCGCAATCGCCCGCCAGGCGATCAGCGTCGGCCGCGCGAGGATATAGGCGCCCATCAGCATGATCCACCAACGCCCGGCACGCAGCAGGAAGTCGCCCGACAAATAGGTGCCAAAGGGGCCAAGAAAGCCGACCACCGCCGCAACCGGCAGCATCGCCCAGAGTTCGAGCAGCACACGGCGGAGACGTTTCACGCAATCCCCCTCTCCATTCGCGAAACGCGAACCGCGAAGGGCCCGGTTTTCCGCGCTTTTTCTTCTGTTCTCCCTGCGTGACGAAAAGCCGCTTGCCCGTCAATCGTGGGCTGCCATCGCTCCCTCTCATACCGGCGGGCCGATGAATGGATCATCCGCACCGACCGGCCAAGGAGACCGACCATGACCGATTTTCTGAGCACCAAGGGCGCGATCGCCATCATGTGCTGCGCCATCATCGCCCATATGGGCGCCTTTGCCCTGGCCCTGGCCTGATGCGCCGGACAGCCCCTTCCCGGCCCGCCCGGCGCCGTATCAGGCGTCAGGGACAGGCCGGGTTGCGGGCATCGGAATAGGCGAGATAGCTGATGCTCGCCGCTGGTAGCGACTGCATGCCTTGCGCGGCGACGCCCTTGAGATTGGGCAAGACCCCGTCCTGCCCCACCGCCAGCGTCCGGCCGTTGAGCTTCACGCTGCCCGCGTCCAGATTGTCGGCGGTCAGGGTGTAGCGGGTCGCCTTGCCGGCCAGCGACAGGCTGGCGGGATTGGCGGTATCGAGATTGATCGCGACCAGCGCGACGCCGCCCGGTGTGCCGCGCAGACACTGGCTGTAGAGATGCAGCTTGCCCGCGTTCTGGCCCGTATCCAGCACGACATTGCCCATCAGCCGCGCCCATAGGACCGCCGCCCAATAGCTCGGGCGCGGCATCATTGTAGCCTCATCGATCAGCGCATAGTCGCTGGCCGCCAGCGTATTGTGGAAGACCACGGTCGCGCCCTGCTTCGCCTGCCGCCCCAACTGATCGACATAGCGGAAACTGTCGCGCCAGGTCGCTGCCCAGGCGTCGCCGCCGCAGGCCGCCTGCGCCGTTTCCGTGATCCAGATATCGGTGCCGGGCGCGAAACGCTGCTGCCGTTCCTTGTAATAGGTCGCCGTGCTGTCGGCGCGCGCCAGCCAGTCCTCGTCCAGCGCCTGGTCCGGGCTGATCCCCGCGCTCTTGTCCATCGCGGCGCAGCGTTTCGAGACGGTGCCGTAGAAATGATAGGAGAAGATATCGACCCTGGCCCGAGGCTCGGCGCTCATCAGTGCGTCGGTCGGCACCACGCCGATATTGCGCGGCATGATGACGAAGCCGGCCTCGCCCGTGCTGCCCGGCCCGACGATCTTCATCTGCGGCGCATCGGCATCGCGGAACGCGCGAAAGACGGCCATGTCGCGGGCGAAGGCCACCGCATCATAGCCCTTTGGCAAGCCGACCATAGACCCCGCATTGGGTTCGTTGATGAGTTCGGCGGCGTAGATATGGCCGCCCAACTTCTTGGTATAGGCGTTGAGCCGGCGCGCCTGATCGGGATCCCACAGGCCCGACGCATCGCGCGCGCCGTCGCTTACCGGAAAGGACACGACCAGCTTGCCGCCGACGGTCTTCACGAAGTCGACGACGCCGGCCCATTGGGCACGGGTCAGGACGCTCTGATAGCCCCTGGGCGGCGTGGCGGGCGGCGGCGTATCGCTGTCATGGAAATAGACCGCATTGGCCCAGCCGCCACTCACGCGCACATAGGTCGGCCCGAGCGCGCGGGCGAGGTTGCGCAGCCGCGTGTCGCCGGTCAGGTCGATCGGCTCGCGCTTGCGGAACATGACGGCGGCGATATCGACGCCGCCGCTGCCGCCGGCTGCCGGCTGGGGCCGCGCCTCGCCCGGCTTGGGATAGGGCGCCCAGAAGCGGCCGCCTACCACCTCCACCATCTCGACATTATAGGCCTGATACTGGTCATCGACCTGCGCAACCTGAGCAAAGCGGCCCGGGTCGGCGGGAGGCGTGGCCGCGCCCAGCAGCACGCCCGTCATCGCCAGCAGGGACAGGCTTCCCACCATCAACATGCGGCCCTTCGTCACGGCATCCTCCCTCGATTTTGCGGGAGGCTAACCCGGCGCCTGCGGCACCACAAGTTGGCATGACCAATTTGGACAAACCAATCACAGCGGCGATGCACCCAAACCATGCCAATTTTGCGATTTTCCTTAGGAACAAAAGGGGCACTTGTGAATTTGCATTTCAAGGCCGCAATAATATCCAATCCGACAAAATATCCCGAAAATAGACGATCCCCGTACTATTCCCGAGGTTCGTTCAGCGTGATTTTGGATAGAATGAAAAGGAACAGGGAGTATCCAGCCATGAAGCCAATTCGTAGCGCTAGCAGCCCCCAAGCCCGCGTCGCCTTCACGCCGACCAGCAAGAAGGCCGGCCAGTGGGTCCAGACCCCGCACGGCTTCGTCAGGGTGGACAGTCCCGCCCCGAAACATGCCGAGTGAAAGGATCGGCTGAACCGGCCAACTGAACCGACCTGACGGCCGGGCCTATCGGGCGGACAGCCCCTTGTTGCCGCCGTGCAGGCGCAGCTTGAGGCTGTTCTGATAATAGGCCACGGCCTGATATTGGCCGATCAGGACCGTCAGTTCGATCAATTGCGCCTCGTCCAGACGCGCAGCCAGCACGGCCCAGGTCGCGTCGGCGATCATGGCATCGCCATGCAGTTCCTCGACGGCGCGCAGGATCGCCCGGTCATGGTCGTTCCAGCCCGGATCGACCGAACCGGTCACGATGCGCTCCACCTCTTCCCGAGCGATGCCGGCATGGCGCGCGATCATCACATGCTCGCCCCATTCATAAGGCGCCTGACAGAGCCAGGCGACGCGCAGGATCGCCAGTTCCCGATCGCGTGCGGAAAGCTTGCCCTGCGTCAGCAGCGTGACGCCGACATCCGTCTGGCGGGCAAACAGCGCGGGATGGCGCATCATGGTACGGATGATTTCGGGCAGGCGCGCCAACACAGCGGACATGTCACCCTGCCCCTGTGCTTGCGCATCGGTCACGTCGGTCAGCAGGTCCGCTTCGCGCGCGTCGATGCTCTGGTTGATGGCAATCATCTGCCGGATCAGCGGGTCGAGATCGGCGCTATATTCGTCGATGCTCAGCGCTTCGATGCGGGGCGCATCGCCCAATATCTGGGCATGACGGCGCGCGATGCGGGCGGTTGCAGCCTCTTCGTCCATGCCCTTCCCCTGCGTTCTTCTGGCCGCGATGGGGTGGCGCGACGCCCCGGCTGTGTCAAACCGCCGGGGCGCTATCTGTCAGTTCAATATTCGCCGGGTTCCGAATGGAACTCGTGCCAGACGCCATTGAGGATGCCGAAGCCGACAGCCAGGCCCACGCCCAATATCCAGGCAAAATACCACATAGGTCGGATCCTTAGTAAAAGTCGGGGTTGAGGCGGATTTCGCGGTCGGTCACCCGGCCGAACATCACCTTGTAGGCCCAGGCCGTGTAGGCCAGCACGATCGGCAGGAAGATGACGGTGCAGATCAGCATGGTGAACAAGGTGCCGTGGCTGGACGAGGCATTCCATGCGGTCAGGCTGGAACCCGGATCGATCGAGCTGGGCAGGATGAAGGGGAACATCGACAGGCCGACGGTGCTGATGATGCCGACATTGGCGATCGACGAGCCGGCAAAGACCAACGTGTCGCGCCGGCCACGAATGCCCAGCAGTGCCAGCACCGGCCCCGCAAAGCCCAGGATCGGCGCCAGCAGCATCCAGGGATGCGCCGCATAATTGTCGAGCCAGGCGCCCGCCGCCGCGACCGCGCCGCCCAGATGCGGGTTGGACGGGCCATTGGGATCGATCACGCCATCGACGCGATAGCCCATGCCGCTCCAGGCGACGAACAGACCGCCGATGGCGAACAGCAGGATCGACAGGATCGCCGCGCCCTGACCATAAAGGCGCACGCGCTGCAGCACCGGCCCCTGCGTCTTGAGGCTGAGCCAGCCGGCGCCATGCAGCACCAGCATCGCGACCGACAGCAGACCGGTCAGCAAAGTGAAGGGCGTGAACAGGCCCAGCAGCGATCCTTCATAGAACATGCGCAGGTCGCCATCGAGGCGGAAGGGTGCGCCCACCAGCACATTGCCGACCGCGACGCCGAAGACCAAAGCGGGCACCAGGCCGCCGACGAACAGCGCCCAGTCCCAGCCGGCCCGCCAGCGGGCATCCGGCTTCTTCGAGCGATATTTGAAGCCGACGGGCCGCAGGATCAGCGCCGACAGCACCAGGAACATCGCGAGATAGAAGCCGGAAAAGCTGACGGCATAAACGAAGGGCCAGGCGGCAAAGATGGCGCCGCCGCCCAGGATGAACCAGACCTGATTCCCTTCCCAGGTGGCGCCGACGCTGTTGATGATCATGCGCCGTTCCTCGTCGGTCCGGCCGGCAAAGGGCAGCAAGGCCGCCGATCCCAGGTCAAAGCCGTCGGTAAGGGCGAAGCCGATCAGCAGCACGCCCAGCAGCAGCCACCAGATGACGCGCAGCGTTTCATAATCGAGCGGAATGGTCATTGTCCTAACTCCGGTTGGCGGGCGTCATTCGGCGAGCACGGCGCGAAAATCGGGCGCCGGCTCGGCGGGGCTGTCAGGCCGCCAGGGGACATAGCGTTCCGGCCCCTTGGCGATGGTGGCGAGCATCAGCTTCACCTCGATCACCGCCAGGATACCGTAGAGCAGGGTGAAGCCGATGATGGTGGTCCACAATTGCGGCACCGTCAGGCTGGAGGCGGCGAGGAAGGTCGGCAGCACGCCGTCCACCGCCCAGGGCTGGCGCCCGATTTCCGCCACCGCCCAACCGACCTCGATCGCGATCCACGGCATTGGCATCATGAACAGGGCCAGTTTCAGGAACCAGCGCGCATCGAACCGCCGCATCGACGAGAAGGCAAAGGCGGTCGCGAAGAAGGCGATGAAGGCAAAGCCCAGCCCCGCCATGATGCGGAACATCCAGAAGATCGCCGGCACATTGGGCACGGTGCTCCAGGCCGCCTTCTCGATCGTCGCGGCATCGGCCTGGCGCGGATCGGCGATGAAGCGCTTCAGCAGCAGGGCATAGCCCAGATCCGCCTTGTTGCGCTCGAACGCCTCGCGCGCGACCAGGTCGTTGCGATCGACCTTCAGCGTCTCGACCGCATCATAGGCGATGATGCCGGCGGCAATCCGCACCTTGGCGGTGTCGACCAGTTGGTTGATGCCGGTGACTTCGCCGGTCAGGCTGCGGGTGGAGATGAGGCCTAGCACATAGGGCACCTTGATCTCATGCGTGGTCTCGCGCCCGCTGTTGGACGGCAGACCGAACAGGGTCAGGCCGGCCGGTGCAGGCTCGGTCTGCCACATGCCCTCGATCGCGGCGAGCTTCATCTTCTGGTTCTCGGTCAGCGCATAGCCACTTTCGTCACCCAGCACGACGACCGACAGCGACGCGGCAAGGCCGAAAGCGGCCGCGACGGTGAAGGAGCGCTTGGCAATGGCGACATGCTTGCCCTTGAGCAGATAGAAGGCCGACACGCCCAGCACGAAGACGCTCGCACAGACATAGCCGGCGCTGACGGTGTGGACGAACTTCGCCTGCGCGACCGGATTGAAGATCACCGCCATGAAGTCGGTCACTTCCATCCGCATCGTCTGCGGGTTGAAGGTCGCGCCGGTGGGATGCTGCATCCAGCCATTGGCGACGAGGATCCACAGCGCCGACAGGTTCGACCCCAGCGCCACCATGAAGGTGGTGAGCAGATGGCCGCGCTTCGACAGGCGATCCCAGCCGAAGAACATCAGGCCGACGAAGGTCGCCTCCAGGAAGAAGGCCATCAGGCCCTCGATCGCCAGCGGCGCGCCGAAAATGTCGCCGACATAGTGCGAATAATAGGCCCAGTTGGTGCCGAATTCGAACTCCATGGTGAGGCCGGTGGCCACGCCAAGGACGAAGTTGATCCCGAACAGCTTGCCCCAGAAGCGGGTGATATCCCGCCAGATCGGGCGGTCCGTCATGACATAGACGCTTTCCATGATGACGAGCATGAAGGAAAGGCCCAGCGTCAGGGGCACGAACAGGAAATGGTATAAAGCTGTGAGAGCGAATTGCAGCCTGGATAATTCAACGACGGCCATGCTTATCATCGCGACCTCCTTTCTTCCCTGAACCAAGTTGGCTGGCGAAATATGGACGTGACGGCGCTACATCATTGAGACAGATCAAATTATATTCTGCCGCAAAACCTAAATGAATGGGACGCAAGGTCTAGCTAGGGAAAACCGCAGGCATGGGTTGGGTCATCGACATCATCGGCGCCGCTCTTTTCGCGGCGGGACTGACGCAGGGCGTCAGTGCGCTGGCCGATGGCGTCGCGATCGGCTGGCTGTCGCCGCTGCTGCTCTTGGCCGGCGGGCTGGTGCGTGCGGCCGGGCTGATGCTGGCCCATGTCCAGGCGATCCGGTCGGCCCAGCGCATCGTCGTCGCGCGGCGATCGACGTTGCTGCCCCGGCTGCTGGGCGGACGGCTGGCCCGACCGTTGCTGGCGGGCGAGAATGCCACGCTGGCGATCGACCATCTCGCCGCGATCGAGGCGCATGGCGCCCGCTTCCTGCCGATCCGCAAGGCGGCGGTGCTGGGCCCGCTGCTGGTCGCGGCGATCGTTGCGACGGCCAGCTGGGTTTGCGCCGCGATCATGCTGGCGACCTTGATCCCCTTCGCTTTCGGCATGGTGCTGGCCGGTACGGCCGCGCGCGCGGCGGCGGAGCGGCAACTGGCAGCCTTGGCCGAATTGTCGGGCCTGTTCGTCGACCGGCTGCGCACACTGCCGCTGATCCGTCATCATGGCGCGCAGGCACGGATCAGCCGACAGGTGGCGGGCGCCGCGCAGGAAGTGGCGACCCGCACCGGCGCGGTGCTGCGCGTCGCCTTCCTGTCGGGTGCGGTGCTGGAATTTTTCGCGGCGCTCTCGGTGGCGCTGGTCGCGGTCTATTGCGGCTTTGCGCTGCTTGGGCTGCTGCCCTTCCCCGCCCCTGAAGCGCTCGACCTGCGCGCCGCGCTGTTCGCGCTGGCGCTGGCGCCGGAATTCTACTTGCCGATGCGCCGCCTGGCCGCGGCCTATCATGACAAGCAGATGGGCGAAGCGGCGGACAAGGCGATCACCGGCGCCCTGCCGGACGTGGAGGCCGCGCTGCATCCGGCCAGCGCACCGTTCGATGGCCTCTATCTCAGGGATTTGCGGATCGGCATCGGTTCGGGGATCGGCCCGGTCAGCCTGACGCTCAAGCCGCATGACCTGATCGCCCTCACCGGCCCGACCGGCAGCGGCAAGACCAGCATGCTCGCCGCGATCGCCGGACAGATTGATCCGGCCTCGGGCGAACTGTCTCCGGTCGATCCCGCGCGCATCGCCTGGACGGCCCAGCGGCCGCTGCTGCTGCCCGGCAGCCTGGCCGACAATATCGCCCTCGCCCGCCCCGATGCCGACCGAGCCGAGATCGCGCAGGTTGCCGCGCGTGTCGGCTTGACGCCGATGCTGGCCGCGCGGCCCGAAGGGCTGGACCTTGCCATCGATCATCAGGGGGCGGGCCTGTCGGGCGGCGAACGGCGGCGCATCGGCCTCGCCCGCGCCATCCTGTCCGAACGGCCCGTTCTGCTCTGCGACGAACCCACCGCCGATCTGGATGCGGAGAGCGCCGCCGACATCATCGCCCTGCTGGTCACCTTGTCGACCGAGCGCGCGATCCTGGTCGCCACCCACGATCATCGCCTGACCGCCGCCGCGCGGATGGAGGTGATGCTGTGAACCCGATCCGGATCGCGCTCGACAAGGCGACAGGCTCCGCCACGCTGTTGCGCCGCGCGACGCTGTGCGCCGTCATTGCGGCGCTGGCCGGCATCGCCCTGCTGGCGCTGGCCGGCTGGTTCCTGACCGCCGCCGCCATGGCCGGAGCGGCCGGCACGGTCGCCGTGCAGGCGTTCAACTATCTGGTGCCCAGCGCGGCGATCCGGCTGCTCGCCATATTGCGCACCGTCTCGCGCTATGGCGAGCGGCTCTGGTCGCATCGCGCCGCGCTCGAAGCCATGGGCGGGCTGCGCGCCAGCCTGTTCGCGCGCCTCGCCGCGCAGGACAGTCGCACCGCCCTGCCCTTGTCCAGCGGCGACGCCGCCGCGCGGCTGACCGGCGACATCGACGCGCTGGAGGATCTGGTGGTGCGCCGGCCGAGCCGGATCGCCGGATTGATGGCGGCGCTGGCCGGCGTGATGCTGGCGGCGAACGGCGGCTGGCTGTCGGCCCTGCTGCTGGCGGTCATGCTCGCCGCCCTGCCGCCCCTGCTGCGCATCCTCGCCCGCCGCCTGACCGAAGGCCCCGCGCAGCAGGCCGCCGATGCGCTCGGCGCGCTTCGCGCGCGCTATGTCGAACTGGCCAGCGCCCGCGCGGAAATTGCGGCCTATGGGCTGGGTGACCGAGTGATAGCCGAACTGGCACCGCTCACGCGCCGGCTTGACCGGGCCCGCGCCCGCCTGTTCATCGGCGAAGGCGTGCAGGCCGCCCTGCTCGCGGCCTATAGCGCGCTCGCGGTCATGCTGGTGTTGCTCGGCGCCGATGCGCCCGCGCCGCTGGTCGCGCTTGCCTTACTGGCCAGCGCCGGCGCGGTCGAGGCGATGGCCGGACTGTCGCGCACCGCCTTCCGCCAGGCCAGCGTCGATGCCGGCCTCGCCCGGCTGGCCGCGCTTGATGCACTGCCGCTGGACGATGCGCCTGCGCCATCCGCCGCGACAGCCCAAGTCATCCGATTGGGCGACGTCGAATTGCGCCCCGGTGCGCGCGTCGCCGTCACTGGCCGCTCCGGTTCCGGCAAGAGCCTGCTTGCGGAGGGACTGGCCGGGCTGCGTCCGGTCACGGCCGATGTCACGCTTGGCGGCCATCCGCTGGCAGCCTGCTCCGGGACGGAACTGCGTGACCAGTTCGCCCTCTCGCCCCAGGATGCACCGATGCTGGCCGGCAGCATCGCCGACAATCTGCGCCTCGCCCGACCCGGCATCGATGCGGCCGATATGGTCGATGCCCTGCATGTCGCCTGCCTCGACCAGCGCATCGCCAGCCTGCCCGGCGGGATCGACTATCGGCTGGGCGAAGCCGGCGGCACCTTGTCGGGCGGCGAACGCAAGCGGCTGTCGCTGGCACGCGCGCTGCTGACCGGCCGTCCCTGGCTGTTGCTGGATGAGCCGACCGAGGGGCTGGATGCCGCGACCGAGGCGCTTCTGATCAGCCGGCTGCGCATCTGGCTCGACCGGACCGGCACTGGCCTTATCCTGATTTCGCACCGCCCCGCGCCACTCACGCTGACCGACCGACAGGTGCCGGTGTCGGCCATCGCCCCCCTGCCGGGCCAGGGTCTACCCGGAGTGGCAAGCGCGGCGTGAGGATGATAGGCTTTGTCTTGCAAGCGCTTAGCCACCGCCCGACACAAGAGGGAGATGTTCGTGCCGCCAACCATCCTCATCGCCACCGATCTGACCGCCCGCAGCGACCGGGCCTTTGACCGGGCCGTCGAACTGGCGACCGACCTTGGCGGCACGCTGCTCGTCGCCCATGCGCTGGACAAGGGTGATGCCGCCCATGTCGCCCGCGCCTCCGATCGAGCCAAACGGGTCATCGCCAAGCTGACCGAGGGCGTCGCCGCGCCGGTCGAACCGGTGCTGATTCAGGGCCGTGCGCCCGAAACCATCGCTGAACTGGGCAAGGAGCGGGGCAGCGCGGTGATCGTCGTCGGCCCGGCGCGCCACAATCATGTCGGCGACTTCATCCTAGGCACGGCGGTCGACTATCTGGTCCGGCGTTCGCCCGTGCCGGTGCTGGTGGTCAAGGAACGGCCGCGCCATCCCTATCGGCGCATCCTGATCGCGACCGATTTTTCCGACTGTTCACTCCATGCCGTGCAGATGACCGCGATGCTGTTCCCCAAGGCGCGGCTCGATCTGGTCCATGTCTATGATGGCGGCTTCCCGTCCCGCCTCGATCCCGACCAGACCTTGGCCTTCGCCCGGTCGGAAGCGGAACGGGAAAGCGCCGAATTTGCCGCTCGTCCGGAACTGGCCGGCCACGCCCGCCCGTTCCAGGTCGAACTGATCGAAGGTCGCGCCAGCGAGGTGCTGCCGACCCTGATCGCACAGCGCGATGTCGACCTGCTGGTGCTGGGCGCCCATGGTCGCAGCGGCTTCGTCCATGCGCTGATCGGCAGCCGCGCCTCCGAATTGCTCGAAGGCGCGCCCTGCGACGTGTTGATGGTGCGCGATTAGAAGGCGTCGATCTCCAGCGCCATGATCGACGCTTCACCGGCGGCGATCGTGGCGGCCAGGCCCTGCGCCTGCGGCAGGACGCGCAGCGCGAAATAGTCGGCCAGCTTCAGCTTCGCCTGATGCAGCGGGCTGTCGCCCTGCGCGGCCGCCTGCGCCATCCGGGTCCACATCCAGCCCATCGACACCAGCGCGAACAGGCGCAGATAATCGACCGCCGCCGCGCCGGCTGCATCCGTGTCCGCGCCCTGCAGGGCCGCCGTCGCCGTGCGCAGCGCGTCAAGCGCCGTACAGGTGCTTCGTGCGATCACGCTCCCACCGGCCGCTTCCACATCGGCC
The DNA here is from genome assembly GCF_057063145.1 of Sphingobium sp. SG1. Classification (NCBI taxonomy): domain Bacteria; kingdom Pseudomonadati; phylum Pseudomonadota; class Alphaproteobacteria; order Sphingomonadales; family Sphingobiaceae; genus Sphingobium; species Sphingobium sp. SG1. The sequence continues at coordinate 73,763 of NZ_JBVVOJ010000003.1, forward strand.
GCGATCAGGGCGAAATAGCCTTCGACCACCGCGCCGCCCGCCATAGGCAGCTTGCGCCCGACCAGGTCCGCCGCCTGCACGCCATTGGTGCCTTCATAGATCTGGGCGATGCGCGCATCGCGCACATATTGTTCCATGCCCCATTCGCGGATGTAGCCATGGCCGCCAAAGACCTGCTGCGCCTGCACCGCGCTTTCGAACCCGAAATCGGTGAAGGATGCCTTCACCACCGGCGTCAGCAGCGCCACCAGCGCGTCGGACCTGGCGCGCTCGCCGGCCTCGGCGTGGTGCTGCGATCGGTCATGCTGCAGCGCGGTCCAGCCCGCCAGCGCGCGCCCGGCCTCCACGAAACTGCGGATATTGAGCAGCATCCGGCGAACATCGGCATGTTCGATGATCGCCACCGGCGCGCGCGCATTGTCCGCGCTGCGACCCTGCAGCCGTTCCTTGGCATAGCCCGCCGCCTGCTGATAGGCAGCGCCAGCGATGCCCAGTCCCTGGATGCCGACCATCAGCCGCTCGGCGTTCATCATCGTGAACATGGCGGCCAGGCCGCGATGCGCCTCACCCACCAGCCAGCCGGTCGCGCCGTCATAATTCATGACGCAGGTCGGCTGGGCATGGATGCCCATCTTCTTTTCCAGCGCGCCGACCGACATGCTGTTGCGCTGATCGAAGGCGCCATCCGCGCCGGGCAGGAATTTGGGCACCAGGAACAGGCTTATCCCCTTCACCCCGGCCGGTGCGTCGGGCAGGCGCGCCAGCACCAGATGGACGATATTGCCGCCAAAATCATGGTCGCCCGACGAGATGAAGATCTTCGTGCCGGTCACCGCATAGCTGCCATCGTCCTGCGGCTCGGCCTTGGTCTTCAGCAGGGCAAGGTCGGTGCCCGCACTGCTTTCGGTCAGCGCCATCGCGCCAGTCCATTCGCCGCTCACCATGCGCGACAAATAGGTCGCCTTCAGTTCCTCGCTGGCATGGGCGGCGATCGCCTCGCAAGCGCCACGGGTCAGGCCGGGGAACAGGCCGAAGGACAGGTTCGCGGCCGACAGCATCTCGTCCAGCCACAGTTGCAGGATGAAGGGCAACCCCTGACCGCCATGGTCGGGATCGGCCGACAGCGCCGCCCAGCCGGCATCGGCAAAGTCGCGATAGGCCTGGGCAAAGCCGGGCGGCGTCCGCACCGCGCCGTCGATCAACTGGCTGCCATGCTCGTCGCCTTCGCGGTTGAGCGGCGCCAGGCGCTCGGCGCACATGCGCCCGGCTTCGTCCAGCACGGTCACGGCCAGGTCGGCGTCAACATCCTTGTTCAGTTCCGCCATCGCCTGGTCGAAGCCCAGCACCTCGCTCAGCAGGAAGCGATAATCGTCGATCGGCGGAACATAGCTGTACATCGAACCTCTCCAAATTTGCTGCGGATCAGCTATACCAAACATCTGTTACAGTCAAACGCACACGGCATCCTTGCCGCTGGGACGCGCGCCGCTGATGCCCTGACTATAACCGATCGTGGCGAAAAATGGCGACGATCTGCGCGGCGATCTGCGCCCGCGTCAGCCGGCCATCGCGATACCAGTCGGCCGCCGAATTGAGCTGGCTGAGCAGCAACGTGCGATAGAGCGAACGGTCGATGTCGGCCGGCAGCGGCAGCGCCGCCACCAGATCCCGAAACAATTGCTCGAACCGGTCGCGGCGCGCGACAAGCTGGTCGCGCACCGGGTCCGGCACCGCGCGAAAATCATTCATCATCGGCATGGTCAGCGAATCCGCCGCCAATTGGATATCCAGCAGGCTGGCGCAGGCCGCCTCCAGCCGTGCCCAGGGATCGGCCTGTGTCGCGACCGCCGCCGCGATCCGCGCCTCGGCCGCATCCAGCGCGCCATTATGCAGTTCGACGAACAGCGCGTCCTTCGACTTGATATGGTGGTAGAGCGATCCGCCCAGCACCCCGGCCTGCTCGCCAATGTCTCGCATCGACGTGCCGCGATAGCCCTTGCGCGCAAACAGTTGCGCGGCAATTTCCAATATCTGGCGGCGGCGACCCGATCCTTCGTCGCGCCCGCCCGCCGATGCGGCATCCCCGATCGTCATGTCAGCGCGCTAGCACAGGGCAGGACCACAGGCCACGCCCCGTGCGATCGCTCCCGGCTCAGGCCGGCACCTTCTGGCCATAAGGCGCATCGGCGTCGCGCGCCGGGATCGCACCGCGCCGACCGATATTCCAGCCGGCCAGACGGTGCCCGGCCAATGCCGCCTCGGCCGGCGCAGCGCCGGTCAGCCGCGCATGCAGATAGCCGCCGTTGAATGCATCGCCCGCGCCGCTCGAATCCACGACATCGACGCGCGCCGGCGGCGGCACCAGCGCGCCACCGACCAGACAGCCTTCGGCGCCCAGCTTGACCACGATCTCGCGGCCCTCGCCCAAGCCCCAGCGGGCAGCGGCATCGGCGGCATCATCCGCCTCGCCCATTTCCACTTCGTCCGCCAGGGTCGGCAACCCGATGTCGCACAGTGCGATCGCCCGGTCGCGCCAGGCCCGCGCGGTCGCGGCGTCGCTCCACAGGCGCGGCCGATAATTGCCGTCGAAGGCGATCCGGCCGCCCCCTGCCTTCACCCGTTTGCACAGTGCCAGCAGCGCCTCGCGCCCGGCGTCCGGCAGGATGGCCAGGGTGATGAGCGAAAAATAGAGCAGGTCCGACTGGGCGGCTGCATCAACCATGGCGCCGCTTTCGGGCAGGTCGAACATCGCCCGCGCCGCGGCCTCGCCGCGCCAATAATGGAAGCTGCGCTCGCCGGTCTCATCCGTCTCGATCGCATAGAGGCCGGTGGTCCGGCCGGGCGTGCCGATCAGCAGGCCGGTATCGACCCCTTCCGCTTCCCAAGCCTTGCGCAAATCCTCGCTCATCGGATCGGCGCCGATCGCGCTGGCAAAGCGCACCTTGTCACCCGCACGGGCCAGGTGGATCGCAGTGTTGATGACATCGCCACCATAGCGCAGGTTCCAGCCATCGCCGCTGCCCCGGCTCAGTTCCAGCATTGCCTCGCCGATGACGGTGATAGTCGCGTCGCTTGCCATGTGATCCTCTCTGATTGAAGCAGCGTCGTGCGGGCCCTGCCCCATGAAGTCAAGCCGTTGCGATCCCGTCCCATATGGCGGAACAGATTGCATTATGCCGCGTTTGCCATAGGCAAAGATACAGGATCGAAAATGTCAGGGGCGGAAATGGGGACGACAGAGACAGGTCAGCCGGTCAACCGGTTCGAATTGCTGGTCCAGAGCGTCACCGACTATGCGATCTTCATGCTCGATCCGGCCGGCTTCGTCGTCAGCTGGAATAGCGGGGCGCAGCGCATCAAGGGTTACAGCGCCGACGAGATTATCGGCCAGCACTTCTCCGCTTTCTATACGGAGGAGGACCGCGTCGCCCATGTGCCCGCTGCCGTCCTGCGCACCGCCGAGGTCGAAGGGCGGTTCGAGGCGGAAGGCTGGCGCCTGCGCAAGGATGGCACCCGCTTCTGGGCCAATGTGGTGATCGATCCGATCCGCGATCCCGCCGGCCATCTGCTCGGCTTTGCCAAAGTTACCCGCGACCTGACCGAACGCCGCGCCGCGCAGGAGGAACTGCGCCGCAGCGAGGAACGCTTCCGCCTGCTGGTGCAGAGCGTCACCGACTATGCCATCTACATGATCGATCCGGTCGGCACGATCACCAGCTGGAACAGCGGTGCCGAACGGTTCAAAGGCTATAGCGCCGAAGAGATTATGGGCCAGAATTTCGCCCGCTTCTATTCGGAGGAAGACCGCATGGCGGGCCTCCCCTCCCGTGCGCTCGACACCGCCCAGCGCGAAGGCCGGTTCGAGGCGGAGGGCTGGCGCATCCGCAAGGATGGCACCCGTTTCTGGGCCAGCGTCGTGATCGATCCGATCCGCGATCCGGCCGGCGAACTGCTGGGCTTCGCCAAGATCACCCGCGATCTTACCGAACGGCGCCAGGCGGCCCAGGCATTGGAGCAGGCGCGCGAGGCGATCTTCCAGAGCCAGAAGATGGACGCCATCGGCAAGCTGACCGGCGGTGTCGCCCATGATTTCAACAATCTTCTGGCCGTGATCGTCGGCAGCCTCGATCTCGCGCGGCAGCGTCTTGCGGCCGGCGCCGATATCAGCCGCTATCTCGACAATGCCATGACCGCCGCCGATCGCGGCGCCACCCTGACCCAGCGGATGCTCGCCTTTGCCCGCAAGCAGGAACTCAAGCTGGAACAGGTCGATTGCATCGGCCTGATCCACGGCATGGCCGATCTGCTCAAGACCACGATCGGCAGCAGCGTGGCGATCGAGACCCGCTTTCCGCTGCCGCTGCGGCCGGCTCATGCCGACCCGGCCCAACTGGAGCTGGCGCTGATCAATCTGGCGGCCAATGCGCGCGACGCCATGCCCGACGGGGGCCGCCTGTTGATCGAGGGCAGCGAGATCACCCTGGCGCTGGGCGACCAGCCCGATCTCGCAGCGGGCAGCTTCATCCGCCTTACGGTCACGGACGAAGGCGAAGGCATGGATGAGGCGACACTGGCCCGCGCCCGCGAACCCTTCTTCACCACCAAGGGGGTGGGCAAGGGCACCGGCCTTGGCCTGTCGATGATCCACGGCTTCACCCAGCAATGTGGTGGCGCGATGACCATCGCCAGCCAGCCCGGCAAGGGGACCAGCGTATCCATCTGGCTACCCGTCGCCCTGACCGACGCCAGCAACGAGCGGACGGCTATCCCGTGCGAACCGGACGATATGGAAACCGAACCGCTGGTCATCCTGGCGGTCGATGATGACGATCTGGTGCTGACCAATACCGCCGGCATGCTCGAAACGATGGGCCATACCGTATTCCAGGCAGGATCGGGGCGGGAAGCGCTGCACATGCTGGAGCAGGGGCGCATCGACCTGGTCGTCACAGATCATGCCATGCCCGGCATGACCGGCGCGCAACTGGCCGACGCGATCGAGCAGGCCTATCCCGACCTGCCCGTGCTCATCATCACCGGCTATGCCGAACTGCCCGCCGATGCCAGCCGTCGCCTGCGCCTCGACAAGCCTTTCCGCCAAGCGGAACTGGCGATGATGGTGCATCGCATCCGTCACGACAGCGCTCTCCGTCGGCTGGTTCCTATCGGCACGGACAGCCATCCCTAAAGTCTTCCCCGACAATATGTGACAGAATTTCACATATTTTCTTGGCCTTATGTCTTGCCATCGTCATGCGCATGGCCGATGGCGATTGCATCCTGACCGCCAGCAACTCCACAGGATCGCATGAACAAAGCCACACAGCCGACGCCGACATCGCATTTCTTCACATCCCTGCGGACGCGGCTTCACTATCTCGACTGGGGCAATCCGTCGGCGCCGCCGCTGATCCTGGTCCATGGCGGTTTCGACCATGCACGCAGCTGGGACTGGACCGCCCGTTCGCTCGCCCGCGACTATCATGTCATCTGCCCCGACCTGCGCGGCCATGGCGACAGCGGCTGGTCGTCGGACGGCTCCTACATGATGGCCAATTATGTCTATGACCTGGCCCAACTGGTCGAATTGCTCGATCGCCGGCCGGTCACCATTGTCGGCCATTCGCTGGGCGGATCGATCAGCCTGCGCTACACCGGTCTCTACCCCGAAAGCGTCGCGCGCGTGGTCGCGATCGAGGGGCTGGGCCTGTCGCCCGACCGCATCGCCGAACAGGCCAAACGCAGTACCGAAGAGACATGGAAGGGCTGGATCGACACCCGCCGCACCAATGCCCGCCGCTCACCACGCCATTATGCCACGATCGAGGCCGCGGTCGCCCGCATGCGCGAACGCAACGATCATCTGTCGGTCGAACAGGCGCTGCACCTCACCCTCCACGGCGTGAACCGCAACGAGGATGGCAGCTATAGCTGGAAGTTCGATCCCTATCTGCACGGCGCCGCGCCCCAGGCCGGCACAGACGAAAATCTGCCCGACTTCTGGCGCCGCATAACCTGCCCGACGCTGCTATGCCTTGGCCTCGACAGCTGGGCGTCAAACCCGGTCAAGGATGGCCGCATCGCCCATTTCCAGCAGGCCCGGCTGGTGGAATTTCCCCATGCCGGCCACTGGCTGCATCACGACCAGTTCGAGATGTTCGTCAAGGAACTGCGTGTCTTCCTGGCGGAATGAGGCGCGTCCTCAGGCCATGAAGCCTGAAACCGCCGCCTGATATTCCGCCTTCAGCTGGGCGATGAAGGCGCCCGCCGGCTGCACCGCCTTGATCGCGCCGATGCCCTGACCCGCGCCCCACACGTCGCGCCACGCCTTCTTGTCGCCGGCCAGGCTGGCGAAATCCATGTCGGCCGCCTTGGGCAGCTTGTCCGGGTCCAGCCCCGACGCGACGATGCTGGGGCGCAGATAATTGCCCAGCACCCCGGTGAAGACGTCGGAATAGACGATGTCGGCCGATGCGCTGTCGACGATCATGTCCTTGTAGGCGTCGAGCGCATTCGCCTCGGTCGTGGCGATGAAGGGCGACCCCATATAGCCAAGGTCCGCGCCCATCATCCGCGCCGCCGCGATCGACCGACCGGTCGCGATCGCGCCCGACAGCGCCAGCGGCCCGTCGAACCATTCGCGGATTTCCTGGACCAGGGCAAAGGGCGACAGCGTGCCGGCATGACCGCCCGCCCCCGCCGCCACCGCGATCAGGCCATCGGCGCCTTTCTCGATCGCCTTCCTGGCAAAGACATTGTTGATGACGTCGTGCAGCACGATCCCGCCATAGCTGTGGATCGCCTCATTCACCTTTTCCTGCGCGCCCAGCGAGGTGATGACGATCGGCACCTTATATTTGACGCACAGTGCCAGATCCTCTTCCAGCCGCGCATTGGTGCGGTGGACGATCAGGTTGACGGCAAAGGGCGCATCCTGATCGGTCAGTTCCGCACCCAGTTGCTGCAACCAGGCCTCGAACGTGCCGGACGGGCGCGCATTGAGCGATGGAAAGGCGCCAACGATGCCCGCGCGGCACTGGGCGATCACCAATTCCGGCTGCGAGATGATGAACATCGGTGACCCGATCAGCGGCAGGGACAAACGGCCTTGAAGCGAAGCCGGCAGGGTCATGATCGGGGTCTCTCCTTTATCTGTTCGAACCGCGCTATCATCGCTCCGCGCCCGGAAAAAGGCCAAAATCAACCGTATTGCTCAAGCAATACAGTAGTGCTATGATCCCGATCCAGGCCCGACAAGGAGTGCCCCAGAATGTATAGCGAGAGCGATCTGCAAGATGCCGTAGCGGCCGGCGCGCTGACGCCCGCCAGCGCCCAGGCGCTGCGCGACCATGTCGCCCGGCTGCGCGCCAGTTCGGTGGATGAGGAACATTTTCGCCTGCTGACCGGCTTCAACGATATTTTCGTCGCCATCGCCTCGGTGATCCTGCTGGTCGCGGTCGCGGGACTCGGCAACGAGGTTCACCTTGGCATCACCACCCCGCACCAGCCCTCCTTCGTGTCCGGCCTGTTCGTCGCCGGCACCGCCTGGGGCCTGGCTGAATATTTCACGCGACGCCTGCGCATGGCGCTGCCTTCGATCCTGCTGCTGCTCGCCTTTGTCGGCGGCATCGCCTTCACCGCAGCGCTGCTGATCGGACCGTTGATCCCGGACGCGCAGAATGACGGCGCGGGTCTGGTCGCCTCGCTCGCCGGCCTCAGCGCCGCGATCGCCGCCTGGTTCCACTGGCGCCGCTTCATGGTGCCGATCACCGTCGCCGCCGGTGCTGCCGGCGCGGCCGCGATCGTTGGCGGCCTTGCCATGTGGCTGATCCCGTTCAGCCACACCCTGCCCTTCATCCTGCTTCTGATCGCCGGCCTCGCCATCTTCACCCTCGCCATGCGCTGGGACATGAGCGATCCGGGCCGCACCAGCCGCCGCTCCGACGTTGCCTTCTGGCTGCACCTGACCGCCGCACCGATGATCGCCCATTCGCTGTTCCAGTTGCTGGGCATCACCCATGGGCTGGTCGATGCGGGACAGGCCTTCCTGGTGATCCTGCTCTATCTCGCCTTCGGCCTGGTGGCGCTGGCGATCGACCGCCGCGCACTGCTGGTCTCCAGCCTCGCCTACGTCCTCTATGCGCTCTACAGCCTGTTCCAGAAGGTCGGCGCGGTCGAACTGTCCGCCGCGCTCACCGCGCTGGTGATCGGCGGCACGCTGCTGCTGCTCTCCGCCTTCTGGCACCGCGCCCGCGCCGCGATCGTCACCGGCCTGCCGCCGGCGCTCGCCAGCCGCCTGCCCTATCTCAATCGCGCAGCCGCCTGATCAACCCAACGAAAAGGGGCCGCTTCCTCCACAGGAAGCGGCCCCTTTTTCACATCCATTCCCGGTGATGTCAGTTCATCGCCAGGATCATGTTGCGCACCTGGGGATAGACCTGCTTTTCCCATTTGCTGCCCGAGAAGACGCCATAATGGCCAACGCCCGGCTGCAGATGGTGGCGCTTCAGATGCGGCCGCAAGCCGGTGCAGAGGCCATGGGCCGCCGACGTCTGGCCAACCGCGCAGACATCGTCCTTTTCGCCCTCGACCGTCAGCAGCGCGGTCTTGCGGATCGCGCCGGGGTTCACCGCCCGGCCATGGACCGTCAATTCCCCCTTGGCCAGCAGCATGCGCTGGAACACCATGTCGACCGTTTCCAGGTAGAATTCCTTGGTCATGTCGAGGACCGCGAAATATTCCTGGTAGAAAGTCTTGATCTTATCGGCCTCGATCGTCTTGCCGTCGGCCAGCAGCTGATAGAGTTCGCGATGCTGCGACCCGTGCCGTTCCATGTTCATCGACATGAAGGCGGAAAGTTGCAGGAAGCCGGGATAGACCTCGCGCCCGCGCCCGGCATAGCGGAACGGCACGGTGGAGATCAGATTCTCCTCGAACCATTCGATCGGCTTCTCGTTCGCCAGTTCGTTGACCACCGTCGGCGCCGCGCGCGGATCGATCGGCCCGCCCATGAGGGTCATAGACTTGGGCGTGGCCGCGTCCTCATCCCCGGACATCAGCGCCACGGCGGCCAGCGCCGGCACGCAGGGCTGGCACACCGACACCAGATGGGCGCCGGGGCCGATATCCTGCAGGAACTGGATCACATAATCGACATATTCGTCGAAACCGAAGCGCCCGGCTTCCATCGGCACATCGCGGGCATTCTTCCAGTCGGTGATATAGACGTCATGGTCCTGCAACAGCGTCGCCACCGTACTGCGCAGCAGGGTTGCGAAATGCCCCGACATCGGCGCCACCACCAGCACCTTGGGCTGGGCGGTCTCGACATCGTCCTTCACGAAATGCAGCAGGTCGCCGAACGGCAGGTCGAGCACGATCTCCTCGCGCACCTCGACCTCGGCATTGCCGGTCTGGACGCGGTCAATGCCATAGGCGGGGCGCTTGTGGGTCATACGCGCGCCCTGGAACACATCCATCAGCGCGAACATGCGGCGCGGCATCGGCCAGTCGGCGACCGGACCCATATGGTCGCGCATCGCCAGCGCCATCTGCGCCCCGAAGCGGGCCGGGGCCAGCATGTCTTCCATGGCCTGGTAACCGTCGTAAAGCATTCGCATATTACCAAAACAACCTTGTTCAACCTGGGGGAGACGACTCGGTTCTTCCCTTAAACGCTATACATGCTTTTCATGTTGCACTGCATCATGAATGATGGAAAATAACATTCGGCATGTCTGCCAGGGAACCGCCCCTGCGATTTTGCGTTTGGGGGCCGGGAACCGTGTATCGGGAGAGCATGGATGGCCGTCGCGGAACTCACTCTATCCAGCAAGAACTATTCCTCCTGGTCGCTGCGCGGCTGGCTCTTGTGCCGGCTTGCCGGGCTGAAGGTGGAGGAAAGGATCATCGCCATCGATGATCCGGAAAATCGCGCCGAACTGTTGCTCTTGTCGCCATCGGTGCTGGTGCCGCGCCTCACCCATGAAGGGGCGAGCGTCTGGGACACGCTCGCAATCGCGGAATATCTGCACGAACTCTATCCCCAGGTCGGCATGTATCCGGCCGAACGCATCATTCGCGCCCATTGCCGGTCGGTCTCGGGCGAAATTCATTCGGGCTTCGCCAATCTGCGCTCTGCCCTGCCGATGAACCTGAAAGTCCGCCATGACCGCTTCCCGATCTTCTCGGGCGCCAAGCCCGATATCGAGCGGATCGAGACGATCTGGACCGAATGCCTGGACGCCTATGGCGGCCCCTGGCTGTTCGGCGAAAAGCCGACCGTGGCCGACGCCATGTTCGCGCCGGTGGCGCAGCGCTTCCTCACCTATGCCGTGCCACTCTCACCCAGGTCGGCGGCCTATTGCGACACCATCAACGGCTGGCCGCTGATGCGCGAATGGATCGACGCCGCCCGCGCCGAACCCGATGATATCGAGGAACTGGATATCGAGTTCTGAAACGGCCCTTTCCCCCGCCCTGTGCGGGGGTTAAGGCACGGGGATGAAACACGCCCTCCCCCTCCTGGCCCTTGGCCTTGCCACCCTGTCCTTCCCCGCCAATGCCCAGACCGACCCGGCGAAAACCGATCCGGCCAAGCTGGAACAGTCGGTTCGCACCATGGCGTCCGACCTGTTCGAGGGCCGCGCGCCCGGCACCGTCGGGGAAGAGCGCACGATCGGCTATCTCGTCGCCCGCTTCGAGCAGCTGGGGCTGGAACCGGGTGGTCCGGACGGCCAGTGGGTACAGACCGTGCCCCTGCTCCACACCCGCCTTGGCCAGTCGGAAAGCCTGTCGGTCGCGCAAAATGGCGCCGCCACCCCCTGGACCTTTGGCAAGCAGGTTTATCTCTCCACCCTCCAGCCCAAGGACAAGGTCGCCGTCGCCAATGCGCCGATGGTCTTTGTCGGCTATGGCGTCTCCGCCCCGGAACGCGGCTGGGACGATTTCAAGGGCGTGGACCTGAAGGGCAAGATCGCCGTCTTCCTGATCAACGACCCGGACTTTGAAGCCGCCAAGGGCGAAGACCCGTTCGGCAAGTTCGGCGGCAAGACCATGACCTATTATGGCCGCTGGACCTACAAGTTCGAGGAAGCCGCCCGCCACGGCGCGATCGGCGCGCTGATCGTCCATGACACGCCGGGCGCCGGCTATGGCTGGAACGTCGTCGTCAGCCCCGGCGGCGAGAATTACGACCTCGTCCGCCCGGCCGACAAGCTGACCAGCCTGCAGGTGCAGGGCTGGGTCGAGGGCGAGGCGGCCAAGGCGCTCTTCGCCGGCGCCGGTCAGGATCTGACCGCCCTGCGCAAGCAGGCCCGCTCAGCGAAATTCAAGCCGGTCGAACTCAAGGGGGCCAACTTCTCCGCCGCCTTCCCGGTGACCCAGGAAGTGGTCAAGAGCGCCAATGTCATCGCCCGCATCCCCGGCACCAAGCGCCCGGATGAGACGGTCATGTATGGCGCCCATTGGGACGCCTATGGCAAGGGCGCGCCCGACGCGCAGGGCCGCATCTATCGTGCCGGCGCCAATGATGATGCGCTCGGCATGGCCGGCCTGTTCGAGATAGCCCGAACCTTCAAAGCCGGCCCCGCCCCTGACCGTTCGATCGTCTTCGCCGCTTGGACGGCGGAGGAACGCGGCCTGCTGGGGTCGGAATTTTATGCCCAGAACCCGGTCTACCCGCTCGACAAGACGGTCGCCAACCTCACCATCGACGTGCTCCAGACCGCCGGCAAGGCCAAGGACGTGATCCTGATCGGCAAGGGCCAGAATGTGCTGGAGGACGATCTCGCCAAGTTCGCGGCCAAGCAGGGTCGCGTCATCACCCAGGAAAGCCTGCCCGAACGCGGCCTCTTCTACCGCGCCGATCATTTCTCCATGGCCAAGCGCGGCGTGCCCGTGCTGCTGATGATGGGCCTCGCCGGCGCATCCGACATGGTCGATGGCGGCCGCGCCGCCGGCCAGGCCTGGATCGATGCCTATACCGGCAAATGCTATCATCAGGCCTGCGACGCGGTCGACGATACATGGAAGCTGGACGGCGCCGCGCAGGACGTGGACCTGATGTATGACATCGGCCGCGACCTCGCCTTCTCGGCCCGTTGGCCCGAATGGAAGGCCGGCTCCGAATTCAAGGCCATCCGCGACAAGAGCGCGGCGGTCCGGAAGTAAGCCCCTTCTGCTCCCCTCCCTTCCAGGGAGGGGCCGGGGGTGGGTAGCCTCCGCAGGAGGCTCACTTCGTTCGCCACCCACCCCTTGATCCCCTCCCTTGAAAGGGAGGGGAGACAGTCAGGCAGCACTCAACCGATACAGGCCCGCCCCATGCGGCGGCAGCGTCACCGATATCCGGTCCGCCTGCTGCCCCATGGCCTGCCCGGCCCACAGGTCGCGCACCGCCACCGGACCGTTCAGCCCCAGATCGCGCAGCCTGATCCAGACCTCGCGTGGCTTGTCGCTGACGTTGAACAAGGCGACATAACGGTCCGCGCTCCCTTCCGCCTTCGCCGACCAGATGCGTCCGCCATCCTCGATATAATGAGGCTGATTGTCGTAACTCGCCTGATTGACCGCGATCACCTCCTTGTTGGTCAGCAGCGCCAGCGTCGCCGCATCCAGATGCCGCAGATCGCCGCCCATGATCAGCGGCGACCGCGCGATCGCCCACAGGGTCATCAGCGTCCGCTGCTCGTCCGGGGTGAAGCGGGTGTCGCGTTCGCCCAGCGCCAGCCGTCCCAGCGGCAGCATGTCCGCATCCGGCCATGATCCCGGCCCGCGATAGGGCGTCCAATTCTCCAGCCGCGTAAACTGAGCCTCCAGCATCGCCCAGTCATCCCAGAAATCATCGGAAATGCGCCACATCTGCGCATATTTGCGGACATGATCGCCGCGCATCACCGGCGTCTCGCCGGGCGAGAGGCTCAGAATGATCGGCCGCCCGGTCGCAACGATCGCCTTGTGCGCTGCCTGGATCTCCGCCGCATGGGCATCATAGGGCCGGCTCATATCGTCCATCTTGACGAAATCGACGCCCCAGTCGGCATAGAGGCGGAAGATGCTGTCATAATAGGCCTGCGCGCCCGGCCGCGTCATGTCGACGCCATACATGTCCGGGTTCCAGCTACAGATGCTCTTCCTGTCGGCAATGTCCGCCGCGCGATATTTCGTCCCCAAGATCGGCAAATTCTGTTCCACCGCCGCGCGCGGAATGCCACGCATCACATGGATGCCGAATTTCATGCCCAGCGCATGCACGTCCTTGGCAAGCTGGGTGAAGCCCTTGCCGCCGGCGCTGGACGGGAAGCGATTGGGCGCCGGGATCATCCGGCCATAGCCGTCCATCGCCGGCTTGGGCTTGGCGTTGTAGGTATAGCTCGACGCCTCGGGCTCATACCACTGAATGTCCACGGTGAAGATGTCATAGCCGAAGGGCAGCAGCTTTTCCGCCATGATCCCGGCGGTCTCGCGCGCCTGCGCCTCGGTGATGGTGGTGGCAAAGCTGTTCCAGCTATTCCATCCCATCGGCGGACGCGGCGCCAGCACCGCTTTTCCCGCTTCCGCCGGAACTGCCCCCGCCCGCACTGCGCCAGCAGCCGCAAGCCCCGCCACACCGCCCGCGAGCATATCGCGGCGGCTGGCCTTCCATGTCATCCTCATCATTTGTCGGAGTTAATAGGAAGGCGACAAAAATAGCAACAGCCGTTCGTTTCGAACCTGTCGAGACATCTAGAGCCAAGCCGCCTGCACGAGTGCACCAGCCATCAAAAGACCAAGATGAGCGGCTAGCGGACACTCCCCTATTTCGTCATGCCAGCGAAGGCTGGCATCTCTCTGTTCTTCTCAGAACCCAGAAGGCAGTGATATCCTCGAAGCGAGGCACGCGCCTCGCTTCGACTTCGCTGGATGACGGAGTTGAGTGGATAGCGGAACGTCCGAAATCCTCCCCACGCTTGCTTGGGGAGGGGGACCGCCGAAGGCGGTGCAGGGGCAAGTAGATGAGGTCGCGCCATTGCCCCTCCATCAGCGCTTCGCGCTGCCACCTCCCCAAGCAAGCTTGGGGAGGAACTAGGAACGTCAGATTCTGGTCGTCAGCCGTCAAAGCGCGACGCCGACATTGCGCCCATTCTCCCGCGCCACCCCGCCCCTATCCGCAAGCCACCTTTCTCCCTATCTACCGCTCATGCACCGCCTGTTCATCGCCATCCGTCCGCCTGCCACGATCCGCAGCCAGCTTCTGGCCCAGATGGCCGGCGTTCCCGGCGCGCGTTGGCAGGATGATGGCCAGTTGCACCTGACCCTGCGCTTCATCGGGCAAGTGGATCGCCATCAGACGGATGATATTGCCGATGCGCTCGCCGGCGTCCGCTTCCAGCCGTTCGCCATCGCGCTCGCCGGCGCCGGCTATTTCGAACGGCGCGGCGTGGTCGACACCTTATGGGCCGGGGTGCAGCCGCGCGATCCGCTCGCCCATCTCCATGCCAAGGTGGATCGCGCCTGCATATCGGCCGGCATCGCGCCCGAAGCCCGCGCCTATCTGCCGCACATCACCCTCGCCCGCTTCAGCCGGCACGGCGGCGATATCGCGCCTTTCCTGGCGCTGCACGCCGGCCTTGCATCGCCCGCCTTCACCGTGGACGAATTCAGTCTCTATGAAAGCCGGCTCGGCCATGCCGGCTCGAGCTATCACGCGGTCGAAACCTATCGCGCGGACGGTCATCCCGGCGTCTGCGACGATTGACGCAGACGCCGGGGCAATCAGGCCTCAGCCGACGCTCAGCACGCCACAGGCAACGCGGCCGCCCGCATTACCGGTCGGGTCGCTCTTGTAGTCGTCGGCCTGGGCATGGATCACGATGGCCGCGCCATCCGCATCCAGCAGCGGCGTCGCGCCGTCGCTGATCGTGCCGCCCGGCACCACATATTCGATCTCGCCGCTGCCGTCGGGCTTGGCCTGCATGTTGGGCATGTCGCCCATATGCATGCCCTGCGGATTATCCTTGCCATGCTGATGGCTGGTCGGGTTCCAATGGCCACCCGCGCTGGTGAAGTCCGGCCCCGTGCAGACGCCGGTGGTGTGGATATGCACCGCGTGGATGCCCGGCGTCAGCCCCTGCGCCTTGACCACGACATGCAAACCATCGCCCGCCTGGGTCACGACGGCGGTGCCGCGCGCGCTGCCATCGCCAGCGGCCAGCTTGGCCTTGGCGGTCGGCGCGGCGGGCGCGCTCTGGCTGGTCGCGGCACAGGCCGTCACGGCAGCGAGCAAAGGCAGGGCAAGGAACAGGGCGGCGGTCTTCATGGCAAACTCCCGATCACGGAAACAACTGCGCGAACGCGGCAGACGCATCTTTGTTGCCGATCCGATCCGGTTTGTCATGCCCTTCTGCATATCGTTCGCAATAAAAGCAGGGAGATAGCATGGCATCCGTCCTGATGCCCGTCCTTCACCGACCCAAAGGGCCGTCCGGAGGCAATAGCCTGAGATCGCGATGTGTCGCATGTCAGGCCCCAGCCCGGTAGCAATCCAGATCGCAGCGTTATGGGTTCTCCCCGGCAAATAGCTGGCCGGCCATGAGCACAGACATGATCAACCGCCCATGCGCCGATCGTCTACGCTGCCCAGCACATGACATGCCGGACGTCCCCCCGGATCTCGACAGACGCCAACGCACGACAGCCCAGCGCGCGCGACGCAAAACAAGAAAAAGGGGCCGATCTTGCGACCGGCCCCTCTTCATATTCCATCCCGAAGGACGGAAATTTCTTACTGACCCGAACCCGGACCGTAGCTGATTTCCACGCGACGGTTCTGGACTTCGCGAACGCCGTCGGCGGTGTCGACGCGCGGCTTCGATTCACCGAAGGCCTGGGTGGTCATCACGCCGTCAGGGATACCCTTCGAGGCGAGATAGGCCTTGGCGGCGTCAGCGCGACGCTGCGACAGGCCAACGTTGTACGAGGCTGCGCCCGAACGGTCAGCGTGACCGGCCAGCATGACCTGGGCGTTGCCGCAAGCGCTGTAGGCCGAAACCGCGTTGTCCAGAATGGTGGCGGCGTCAGGCGTGATGTCCGACTTGTCCCATTCGAAGAAGACAATGTACGGCCCAGGCGAGCATTCCGGCGCCGGCGGAGGCGGCGGCGGGGGCGGCGGGGGCGGCGGGGGCGGCGGAGGCGGCGGGGGCGGCGGAGCAGGCTCAGCCGGAGCGCCGAAGTTGTAGGTCAGGCCGAGCAGCAGGCTGTGCGTACGCAGCTTGGTGCTGGCTTCCGAACCGGCGGGGCCACCGATGGTGGTGTAGGCCGGGATCAGCTTGATGTCGTCCTGGTTGAAGAAACGATACTTCAGCGAGACGTCGACATTGTTGGTGACCGGGTAACGCACGCCGGCGATCGCCTGCCAGGCGAAACCGGTGTCGCTGTCGTTCACCAGGTCGTTGGCCAGCTTGCCACGCGACACGCCGACACCGCCGCCGACGAAGCCCTGCAGGCCGTCATCGGGACCGAAGTCGAGCAGGCCGTTCAGCATGAACGAGAGGGCCGAGGCCGCACCGCCGAAGCCGCTATCGTCGAGGTCGACCTTGGCGCGCTTGTAGGCAGCTTCGGCTTCGAGGCGGAAGCCGCCGAAGTCGTAGCCGATGTTGGCGTCGAAATCATAACCCTTATGGTAGTCAGCCGCCACGGTGTTGCTGGCTACGGTACCGTTACCGGGGGTGAAGGTGATGTCCTGATCTTCAACGATCATTACGCCGGCGTCGACGCCGACATACCAGCTGTTGTCGCGCGCCAAGGCCGGGGTGGCCAGGGCACTGGTCGCAAGCGCAGCCGCGAGGGCAAGCTTCCGCATTTGAATTCCCCTTTCAAAAGTGTCACGAAGGACTGCTGAAACCATGTATCGGCAAGAAGGTTTCATGGCAAGTCCACAATTCGTGAAACCGTTGCAAAAATAACGCAGTAGGGACATCCCCGAGGCTCGCCTCCAAGCTAATACCTACCCCTCTCCATGAAAAGATCGCCGATACTCCAGAATTACATGGAGATCAGGCCATGCCCCTGCAAAGCCGCCAATATCGCGGCAATTGCGCCACGACTCTCGCTATCGATGGTCGTGCCGCCGGTTGGCCCGGCGATCGCGGGCTGGCGCGCGCCGACAATCTGCAGGCCGGCGACATAAAATCCTTCGCTGCGCACCGCATCATCCCGCCATGCCGTACCGTCATGCACCATGGCATGGCCGCGATCCGTCACCGCCAACCGCAATCCGGCGCGTGGCGCAACGAAGCGCCAGCCGCCTTCGGTCCAGCCAGCGACATGTTCCTGCCGCCCGGCCCAGGCACCGCTCGCCCCCGCCGCCACGATCCAGCATTGCCCGGCAACCGGTGCCATCGGCGGCACAGCCAGGTCGGCGCTCTCCGCCACCCCGTGCAACAGCATGTCGATCCGTGCCAGCGCTTCATTATGCATGTTTTCCTTCTGCGCCTGCCCGGCATGGAGCAGCGGCAGCGCCCAGCGATCGCTCGTCTCGTTCGTCATCCTCGCCTCCTCACAGCAGCATCTCGATCATCCCCGACCGCCCCAGCGCCCGCGTGCCGACCTGCCGCACCTCAATACTCAGCGGCTCGCTCACCCCGTCCATCGCGATCATCGCCGCAGCATAGGTCCAGCCCGGTTCCGTCACCTCCGCCCGCCGCACCAGCCGATCGCCCTCCAGCACCCGCAGCTCATAGCGCTCTTTTTCCTCGGCCAATGGCACCTCGCCACCGCTGGTCCAGCGCCATCCCGCCCGGCTGCGCCGGGTCCAGCCGATCCGCCATCCACCCGCCCCGTCCGGCGCCGCGTTCAGATGCACCGGCGCCGGCGGCACCAGCGCCGCGCCGCCGATCATGACTTCCGCCGTCGCGGGTTCCACGTCGCCGACGCCGATCGCCAGCAGGTGCATCGCCGCGCCGATATCCCCCTCCATCCCCGCCACCGCCAGCGGATCGACCAGCCGATCCGCCTCGATCAGCAGGAAGAGCGTGCCAGCACCCTGCCCCGCCATCGCCCATTCCGTGCCGCGCAGCCCGCGCCGCAGCGCCTCCAGCCGATAACTGGCCGGCCCCGTCCGCACCGCCCGGCCGAACTGGACCAGTTCCTGCCCCACCAGGCACAGATTGCGCCCCTGCGCCAAGGCCGCGCCGTCCGCGCTCGCCAGTTCCATATCCTCCGCCAGCAATGTCACCGACAGGCTGTTCACCATGTCGAGCAGCAGCGTGCTGCCCGGCGACAAGGCGGCGTCGATCTGCCCCATCACCGCGCGCGGCGCCGTCCGCCCGATCGGCTCGGCAGTCACGCCCGCATCCAGCGCATAGAGCGCCGCGCTGCGCCAGCCCGGCCCGCCGCTCGCCGCCGCCACCAGTTGCGGCCCGTTCGCCACCCCCTCGGTCAGGCACGGCAGGTCCGCCAGCATCAGCC
Source organism: Sphingobium sp. SG1 (assembly GCF_057063145.1). Taxonomy (NCBI): domain Bacteria; kingdom Pseudomonadati; phylum Pseudomonadota; class Alphaproteobacteria; order Sphingomonadales; family Sphingobiaceae; genus Sphingobium; species Sphingobium sp. SG1. The sequence goes on from NZ_JBVVOJ010000003.1 coordinate 92,207, forward strand.
GGGTGGGGCCGTGCGGGGCATCCACCTGCCGCACGATCTGGCCCGACGACACGCTGCCCGACCGCACCCCCGCGCCCGACAGCAGCTCGCGCCAGCCGCCCGAATCCTTGCTGGTGATGTTGACTGCCTCGCCATTCACCGACAACTGGGTGGTGCGCATTCCGGCCACCGTCTCATATGTTGCCGGGACGTTGCCATTTCCCACCTTCAACAGAAACGCACTTCCTTTTTCGACGCCCATGGCGCATTCTCCCGTCAGACAAAGCGTTCTAAAACGCGGATTAAAGGAGAGGTCTGATGCTCGTGGTTGCTCCCCTTCTGATGATGCTCGCGGCGGCGCCGTCAGCCGACGCCATCGGCGCCGCCCGCAAGGCTTTTGCCGGCTGCCTCTCGGCCCAGGTCCAGCCCTCGCTCGACAAGAAGGTGCCGCTCGGCGAATTTCAGGGTCAGTTGAAGACGACCTGCGCCGACAAGGAAGCGACCTTCCGCGCAGCGATCCTCGCGCAGGACAAGGCCGACGGCATGTCGGACAAGGATGCGCAGGCCGATGCCGACGATCAGGTGTCCGAATATGTCGACAAGATCATCGGCGAATATGAGGAATATAATAAGCCCGGCACCTGATCAGGCGCCGATAGCCTCGCGCACCACGCGAATGCGGTAATCCGCCACCGCCAGCCAGCCGCCTTCGCCGCGCACGCCCGTCCGGGCGATCCGCGACCGCAACAGGCTGGCGGTGACGATCCGCCAGCCGCTCGCCTGCGCCAGGCGGATGACCGGGTCGATCCGCGCCAGCAGCTCGCCCAGCCGCCCGGCCGTCTCCGCCATGTCATGCAGGCTGATCGACAGGCGCAGCTCGCGCCCCTCGACATCCTTCGCGCCCCAGTCGCTGCCCAGGCATTCGCCGACCACGCCATAGGGCGCGCTCGCCCGCACCGGCGCGCCGTCGAACAGGCCGTTCAGCCGGTCCATCAGGCCGCTGTCGGCCTTCAGCGCCGCGATCACCGCGCTGCGTATCGCCACCTCCGCGCTCATGTCCTGCTCCTTCCCGCCTCGCGCAGGCTGAGGTCCGCCATCCAGCGCGCCTTCAGCCCCGGCGCCGACGCCCGCACCCCCTCACCCTCGATCGCCGCCGCCACGCCCTGCGCGTCCAGCGCATCGACAATCGCCGCCCGCCGCCGCGCCGCCCGTTCCTCCATCCGCCGCGTCAGCGTCATCCGCATGACATCGCCCGTCACGAGAGGCGCATCCTGCGCCACGGCCGCCACAACGCGCTCACGACGGCCGGCGGCGCCGCACCCTCGTCACCGCGCGCGACGAAATGCTCCGCCGCCAGCCGCACGATCCCCTGGCGCAGCGATTCAGCGACGCCATTGAGGTCCGTCGCCATCCCCGCCTGATACTCCACCGCCAGCCGGTCCCCCGGCCGCACCGCCCGCACCCAGCCATCGCCCGACGCATCGATGTCGATCGCATAGGCCTCGACCGGCAGCGGCGTGACTGCCCCCGCATCGTCCACCGCCGCAACCATGGTGATCGCCACCACCGGCCGCGCCGCCAGCCTGTGCCAGCGCCCATCCGCCGGCACCGTCTCGCGCGCGCCCCGCCGGATCAGCCACTGGCCGACAAATTGCTCGCACAGCGCCGCCGCACTCCGCAGCAATCCCGCCAGCACCGCATCCTCGCCATCGCTCTCGATCCGCAGATAGGCTTTCAGCTCCGCCATCGACGCCGCCAGCCCCGCGTCGCTCTCCGTTTCCGTCAGCATCTGCGCCCTCCCCCTCCCACCCGTTACGAGGCGGCAAATTTCATCAATTTGATCGCCTCGCTGTTCGCCACCGCGCCGCCGATCCGCTTGACCGCGTAGAAATGGACGAACGGCTTGTTGCTGAACGGATCGCGCAGGATGCTGGTGTCGCTGCGTTCGGCGATGACATAGCCGGCCTGGAAATTGCCGAAGGCGATCGACAGGCTGTTTGCGGCAATATCGGGCATGTCCTCCGCCTCGACCACCGGATAGCCCAGCAGGGTAGCGGGCTTCCCCGCCGCCATTCCCGGCCGCGCCAGCATCTCCTCTTTCATGGCCCCACCTTCCCTTGGGCGCCCCGCGCCCCTATCTGGGCCCGCATGAAGCGCACCCCTCGCAAATTGCTGATCGCCCTCGTCATCCTCGCGCTCGGCCTCATCGCCTGGCATTTCGGCCTGTTCCGCGCCGGCGACTGCCTGTTGCAGGGCGGCAGCTGGAACATGGACAACGGCTTATGCCGTCTCGACAGCCTCGCCCAGCCGATATGAGGCGCGCGCTGCTCGGCGCACTGCTGGTCCTGATCGCCGCCGCCCTCTGCCTCTGGCAAAGCGACTGGCTCGCCCAGGATCGCTGCCTCGACAGCGGCGGCCGCTGGACCGCACAGGGCAGTTGCCAGCGCTAGAAGAAAGACAAACAAGGTTCACGCGGAGCCGCGAAGAAGCGGAGAAGAGAAAAGAGCCGCCGCAGGCGGCATCGCCAAAATCTCCGCGCCTCCGCGTCTCCGCGCGAACCTCAAATCCCCAACATCGCCTTCTTCTCCTCCGCGGTCAGGAAATCCGCCCCCGCCACCCGCTCCCACAGCGCCGCGCGCTCGTCCGACAGCGCCGGCACCGCGTCCAGATCCGGCATCAGGCTCAGCCCCGGCCACCAGCCCTGCAGTCCCTGCGCCAGTCCCGCGCCGATCTTGCCGACCAGCGGCAATATCGTCTGCCGCCACAGCGCCTTGTTCGCCTCGCGATAATTGGCATAGCTATTGTCGCCCGGCAGCCCCATCAGCATCGGCGGCACGCCAAAGGCCAGCGCGATCTCCCGCGCCGCCGCGGCCTTCAATCCGACAAAGTCCATCTCGGCCGGCGACAGGCTCATCGCCCGCCAGTCTAGCCCGCCCTCCAGCAGCATCGGCCGCCCGGCATTGGCCGCACCGCTGAACGCCGCCTCCATCTCGCGCCGCACCCGCTCAAACTGCTCCGGGCTCAGCACCGATCCGTCGCCCGGCGCATAGACCATCGCGCCCGAAGGCCGCGCCGCATTGTCGAGCAGCGCCTTGTTCCACACCGTGGCAGCATTGTGGATCGCCACCGCCCCCGCCGCCGCGCCGACACAGCCCAGGCCATAATGATCGTCGAGCGGATGGAGCGCGCGGATATGGAGCAGGCTGGTCCGCCCCGCGCCATCCTCGGGCGACAGCCGGGTCACGCTCTCGCCCACGCGATAGAGATAGGCCGCCGGCCAGCCGCGCGCATCCGCCTCCACGCTCACCCGCTCGGGCCGCAGCGCGAACAGCTCGGCCGGCATCCCATCCGCGCCCGCAATCACCTGCACATAGCCATTGCCGTGCAGCAGCACATGGCTCGCCAGCGTCTCGATCAGGCCCTGCCCGGCCGACGCCCGCGCTACCAGCGCCCCGATGCGGGCCGACGCCCCGGCATCCACCCCGCCGACCTTCAACGCGCACGCCCCGGCCCCTTCGGACACCAGCCGCATCGCCCGCTGCGCCACCGGATTGCCGATCACCCCGGCGCGCAACTGCGCCTCATAGCTGGCCGGCCATTCGCCCAGCGCCACCGTGCCCGATCCCCAGGCCCGCGCCAGCACCGGCCGCCCGGCTTCTCCAGCCGCCGCCTTCGTTCCAAACCATTTCATCCGAACATCCCCCTATGCAAAAAATCCTCGCCCCTTCGGGGAGAGGATAGGGAAGGCCCGCGGCGCCAGCCGCCTGCCAAAAGCTGGAAAGCGGCGCCAGCCGCCTACCGAGACTTGGAGAGGGGCACGCCCTTGCGGACCGACCCGCCTTTACAAAAGCCGGGCGGCGATCAAATCTGCGCCCATGCCCCTTGCACCGATCCTGCTCATACTCGCCCAGGCCAGCGGGCCGGTCGCCACGCCCCTCGTCCTGCCCACGACCCAGGATTATGCGCTCGTCGCCCTGCCGCCCGCATCGACCGGTGCCGCCACCGTTCGCATCACGCGCCGCCCCAACAGCGACCAACTGGATTGCACCCCCTCGGCCATCACCGGCGGCACCGCCATCGCCGTGGCAAGCTGCCGGCTCGCCATGATGAAGATGGGCTGGATGGCAGCGGTGAAGGACAGAAATGGTCAGGATGGGACGATCCCGGTCGTCCGCCTGTTCTGGGAGCCGGCACCATCGACTTTCCAGGGCGACATGGGCGGCGCCACGCCGATCGCCCTCGACGGCAAGGCGCCGATCGCAAGCGACCCGGACAAGGCAGCAACCGCGCTGCAAAGCGATTATACCGTCCGGCTCGACGCCACCGGCCGCCCCCGGTCCTGCCGCATCACCCAATCATCCGGCACGCGCCGATATGACGACACCGCCTGCCTCGTGGCGATGGGCCAGCGCTATCTGCCGGCGCTCGACGACCAGGGCCGACCAAGGGAAACCGAGGTAAAATCCTGGGTTCGGTTCACGGATCGATAAAGGGCCGGCGCCCCCTCCGCTTCGGAGCATCCCCCTATGCAAAAAATCCTCGCCCCTTTGGGGAGAGGATAGGGAAGGTTGGCGGCGCCCAGCCGCCTACCGAAACGTGGAGAGGGGCAGTGGATCCGCCCAAAATATTGCCCCCCTGTTTCCAGCGCCGCCCCACCCTGCTAATCAGTCGCAATATCCAAACCAGAGACCTGCCCTGATGACCGCCACCTCGCCCCTCCTGTCCCAGACCGCCGACCAGATGCGCGAACAACTCGCCGCCTCGCCGGAAGCCGCCGCCGCGCTGATCCGCGCGGGTGCCGATGCCGGCCTGCCCGACGCCCAGGCCTATTATGGCCAGCTGCTGCTCGACGGTCAGGGCATCGCCGCCGACCCGGCCGAAGCCTTCCGCCACTTCGGCCTCGCCGCCGCCTCGGGCCATGTGATGGCGATCAACATGGTCGGCCGCTGCCATGAAAAGGGCTGGGGCACGCCGGTCGATCCGGTCGCGGCCGCCGCCTGCTATCGCCGCGCAGCCGAAGCTGGCCTCGACTGGGGCATGTATAATTGGGGCAGCGCGCTCGGCCTCGGCGCGGGCGTAGCCCAGGATGAACAGGCGGCGCTCGGCTGGTTCCAGAAGGCCGCCGCCCTCGGCCATGCCAAGTCGATCAATTTCCTCGGCGCCTTTCATGAGGAAGGCCGCCTCCTCCCCCGCGACATGGACCGCGCGGCCCTATGCTACCGCATCGCGGCGGAGGGCGGCGATTTTCGCGGCCAGTTCAACCATGGCCGGCTGCTGGCCGACGCCGGCGACATCGCCGCCGCCACCCACTGGATGCAGACCGCCGCGACCAGCGCCACCGCCGCCTTCCGCACCATGATGCGCGACCATCTCGCCGCCTCAGCCCACGCCGCCCTGCGCGCACTGGCCGCCGATCTGTAAACGCTTCGGCCTTAGAAAAATGTCGTCATTCCGAACCTGATCCGAGAGCCCTTAGGCCCTTGCATCTGGCGGGCGGGGCTATAGCGCCCGATCCATCAGCTTGCGGATGCCGAACCAGATATAGAGGGCAAACATCCCGCCACTGCCGAGCATCCAGACCCAGCCCCGGAAGCTGCGATCGCCGCCAGCGACACAGCCCCAGAAAATCAGCCCGCTGAACCCCAGCGCAAACAGGATGAAACGCCAGTTCAGCATCGCGCGGGCATCCCGTCGCATCTGCGCCATCGGGCGTGGCGGCAGGATATCCGGCCGCCCCCTGACCAAGCGCCGCGGCGCGAAACTGGCATAATATATCCAGGCCATCAGGCCGACCACACAGGCCGTCGTCATGACATTCTGCGTCCAGTCAGGCAGCGTCAGCCATTCCGACAAGGTCACCCAGACGATGATGATCGCCATGATGACGCCTGTCGACGTCCACATGCCCCGGCGACCTGCAACCCGCTGCCAGCGCGCAACCAGCGCTGCATATTCCTCCGGGCTGACGAACTTGGCGCCACCCTTGCGGGACGGATAATAGGCATAACCGCCCTCCACCGGCGTGAACTGGCGCTGAAATACCCCAATGCTGTCGAACATGATGATCCCCCTGCCGGCATCCTGTCGGTAGAAGGCGTGAATTTCCATCCTTTTGTTCGTAGGACGAAAAAGGCCCGGCACCTCAGGGGCCGGGCCTCATTTCTGGCGATGGGCGCTATCTCATCTGTTCCGCCGCAGCACCTCGTCGCAGCGGGAATTGGTGCCCGATCCCTTGCCGATCAGCCGCCCCGCCGCCGCGCCACCGGCGCCGGCCAGCACCGTCTCGCCCACGCCGCCGCCGGCGATGATGCTCGCGCCCGCGCCCACGCCCGCGCCGATCGCGGTGCCCTTGTCGCGGCCCTTCTTGCCCTGGAGCAGGCAATAGCGCACATCGTCGCGGTCGCGCGGATAGGCCCGCGCGATGCGCGCCCGATCCTTGCTGTTCAGGCTTGCCGCCAGCACCGGGGTTGCGACCATCGTAACAGCGGCCACCGCCGCGATCATCCTGACCATCTTCATGTCCGTCACTCCTGATCGGTGCGAAACGAAGCAGGAGAGCGCCTTGTTCCGGCGCCCATCCTCCTTGTTCACAGCCCCATATAGGGGCCGTGACGGACCGCCGCCTATTGCGGTTAATCCCTATCCGGGCGCCATCAATCGATGCGCGAAATGAAGTCGGCGGCCGGGCGGCGCACCTTCTTCAGATTGACCAGCCAGTCGCCCTCGTCCGCGCGATAGCCCAGCGGCATCATCACCACCGAGCGCAGCCCGCGCGCCCGCAGGTCCAGTATCTCGTCCAGCGCGGCCGGGTCGAAGCCCTCCATCGGCGTCGCATCCACCTCTTCAAAGGCGGCGGCGGTCAGCGCGATGCCAAGGCCGACATAGGCCTGGCGCGCGGCATGCTCGAAATTGGTCTGCGCGTCGCGCTGCGGATAGGTGTTGAGCAGCATCTGGCGATAGGCTTCCCAACCCTCGTTGCGGAAACCGCGCTCGTCATTGACCAGGTCGAACATGCCGTTGATCCGGTCGGCGGTATAATTGTCCCAGGCGGCAAAGACGACCAGATGCGACGCATCGGTCACCTGCGCCTGGTCCCAGGCGATCGCCCGGATCTTGGCGCGCAATTCCTTGTTGGTGACGACGATCACCTCGAACTGCTGCAACCCGCTCGACGTCGGCGCCAGCCGCACCGCCTCCAGGATGCGCTCCACCTTGTCCTCGGCCACCACCTTGTCCGGGTTCATCTTCTTGGTGGCATAACGCCAGTTCAGACGGTCGATCAGCATGAGAAATCCTTATATTGCAACGGCGCCAGCCTAAGCCCGGCCCATGACGCTTCGATGTAGCGCCCGCGCACACAGGAATAAAGGTCTCACATTGAAACCAAATATTGCCCAGTCGCGCGCAAATTCCGCGTCGCGCTGCTTCAGCCCATAGGCCGCCTGCCGGCTCTTCCCCACGGTCCGCGCCGCCTCGCTGACATTGCAGGTCTCGGCCAGCTCCGCCAGGAAGCGCGCGCGGTCCTTCTGCGCCCAGCCATCCCTGCGCACCTGTCGCAATTGCGTCCGCACCCCCTCGCCCGCCGCCTGCCGCTGCGCCACGCGCTCCGGCCGCCCGGCCGCCCCCTTTCGCGCCGCCATCGCCCTCTCCCCCGATTGTCCCGAACCATCGCCCCGCCGCGCGACCACGCGCCGCACGCCGCCATCGGCAGCAGCGCAGCGCGGCCTCGCCGGCACACCCAACGCCCAACGCAAAAGGGGCCGGCCCAATCGGACCAGCCCCTTTCGCCTCACCTGAAGGCAATATCTGTCAGCATCGCACACGGCGCCGGCTTCCCAAAAGCCCCGCGCCTTCAAGCACCAGCCCTCAAGGACCGACTGCAAATCCCGACCTGGAAGGCACAGCCCCAAGGCACAGCCCCAAGGCACAGCCCCAAGGCACAGCCCCAAGGCACAGCCCCAAGGCACAGCCCCAAAAGCCGCCCTCGAAAACCCGGCCGTCCACAACCCAGCCGACCCATCGCGCCACCACCGACCGAGGCCGGCGAGTCGCAATTATCGACTTTCCTCTTATCTGCCCGATCAGCGTGACGATGTCAAGCAAAATGTTCCATATGGGTTATACAGCCTTGCCCAGCATCCGCGCCTCCTGCGCCATCGCCCCGGCAAAGCTCGGCCGCGCCCGCAGCCCGTCGAGCCAGGCCTTCACCCTGGGCCAGCGGCCGTCCTTCAACCCGCTGCTGCAATAGCAGACATTGATCAGCGGACAGGCCACCGCAATGTCGGCCAAAGTGAAGCGATCCTCCACCAGCCAGCCGCTGTCGGGCAGAACCGCCTCCAGATAATCATAGATGCCCGGCATCTTCTCCGCCTCCGCCCGGTCGGCACGGGCCGGGTCATGCGGCATGTCGAGCAGCTTGCCGACCACCCGGTTGAAGAAGATGTCGACGCCCACCGGCTGGGCGATGGTGTCGGCAAATTCCTCATACCATATCGTCCGCGCCCGCGCCTTTGCCTCGGTCGGGATCAGGTTCGGTTCGGGATGCAGCACATCCATATAGGTTATGATCGCGGTCGAATCGCTGATCGCGAAATCACCATCGACCAGGGCCGGGATCTTGCCAAAGGGGGACGCCCGCTCGAACTCCGCCCCGCCCTTGCCGAACCCGGCCGGCCGCACCTCGACCGCGATCCCCTTTTCCGCTGCAAAGACAATGACCTTGCGCACAAAGGGCGACGGCCGCGCGCCATAGATGATCATGCACCCACTCCTGCTTTTCTGGTGGCGGAGCACCGATCCTGCCAGACAAGTCGCATATTGCAACGGTCCAGTCCCGTCCTGCCCGGCCCTGACCGCGCAATCCATTAGGTGTTCGACCGGAATTTCCACGCCCCCGCAAATCGGAAAGCCTTTGCAGGGGCAATCCGGGATGGGGGCGGTCATGGACAGACGCGCGTTTCTGGCGACGATGGCGGGCGCAGCGGGTGCAGCCGGCCTGGTCAGCTGCCATCAGGCCAGCGGCAAGCCGGCCGCCCTCATCCATCCGCGCCGCACCGCGCTTGCCGGGGAAGCCTGGGCCGATGCCGATGTCGTCGTCTATGGCGCCACCCCCGCCGGCGTCATCGCTGCGGTCAGCGCCGCCAATCTGGGCGCGTCGGCGGTGCTGATCGGCGGCTGGCGCGAAATCCAGCCCGGCGGCATGCTGGCCGGCGGGCTCAGCTGGACCGACATACGCGATATCGATGCAGTCGGCGGCTATGCCCGCACCACCATGGCCGCGCTGGCGGCGTCCGGCGGCATGCCGGGCAATCGCTACGCCTTCGACCCGGCCGTTGCCGCCCCCTATTTCCGCGACCTGCTCGATGCTGCCGGGGTGCCGGTCCTCTGGTCGGACGGGGTCGAGACCGTCGACCGGACCGATCGCGCCATCCGCGAGATCATCACCCGTTCGGGCGTCCGCGCCCATGGCCGCATCTTCATCGACGCCTCCTATGAAGGCGACCTGATGGCCCGCGCCGGCATCAGCACCAGGGTCGGGCGCGAAGCCGCCGACCGGGCCAATCCCTATAATGGCTATCGCGGGTCACGCTATGAGTTGCTGACCCGGACCGATCCGCCGCAAAAGGACAATATCCTGCCGATCGACCCTTTCTTCGACCAGCCGTCGGGCCGCCTGATCGCCGGGGTCGATCCCGCGCCGAACCGGCCGGTCGGCGCTGCCGACGATGGCGTGCAGGCCTATTGCTTCCGCCTGACCATGACCGATCGGCCCGAACTGCGGCTCGACCTGCCCGCCACCGCACCCGATGGCTATCGCGAGGCCGACTATGAACTGCTGTTCCGCGATTTCGACCGACGCCGGCGCGCCGGCCAGGTCTATGGCCGCGACTGGCATTTCGCCCGCGATCTGGTGAAGGCGGACGAGGTCGCGCCGGGCATCTACGACATCAACAATCGCGGCACCATGTCGCTCGACGCGGTCGGCCTCAACCGCGCCTATCCGGCGGCCGACTATGATGCGCGCGAACGCATATGGAAGGCGCATGAAAATTATATTCGCGGCTGGTTCCACGCCATGGCCCATAGCCGCGATCCCCGCATTCCCGCCGGGCTGCAACGCGATGTGCGCAACTGGGGCCTGGTGCGCGGCCGCCACACCGATTGCCATCCCGCCGACACGCCCGGCTGGTCGCCCCAGCTCTATGTGCGCGAGGCGCGCCGGCTGGACAATGGCCTTGCCTGGTCGGGCCGGGACGTGTCGAATATTGATGGCGTGCCCCCGCGCCTCCCCTCGATCGTCGCCATGGCCTCCTACTGGCAGGACAGCCACGCCGCCAGCCGCATCGCGGTCCGGGACGAACGGGGGCAATGGGGCATCGTCAACGAAGGCCATTTCATGCTGCCCGCCGGCGGCAAATATCAGCGCTCGCCGCTGCCCTTCGAACTGATGGTGCCGCATCGCGACCAATGCACCAACCTCATGGTGCCCTTCTGCGTCGCGGCGACCCACCAGGCCTTCTCCACCATCCGCATGGAGCCGACCTCGATGGCACTGGGCGAAGCGGCCGGTACCGCCGCGGCGCTGGCCGTGATCGACCGCGACCGGGTCGATATCCAGGATGTCGACACCTATCGGCTGCAACAGATGATCGTCGCCAATGGCGGCGTGATCCAGGGCGTGACCAACTGGGAATTGCTGCAGAGGAAGCTGAAGCACCGCCTCGACCGCCTGCGCGGCTGACGCCCCTCCGGCACAGGCGCCCATCCGGCACAAGCCGCCCGTCAGCGCAACGATGATCCGAACGCGCGACGCACGATGCGGACCACAATCACAGCGCCAAAGTCACAGCACCAAAATCAAAGCGCCATATCCATGCCCAGCATCCGCGCCAGCATGAAGGTGAGGGACAGGAGGCCCACCAGCGCCAGCAGCAGGGCCAGGCTGATCTTGCCGACCGCGCTCAGCACCGCCCCCTTCTGCGCCTTCCTGTCCTGCTCATAATGCCATCGGACGGCAAAGAACATGCCCGCCCCCAGCACGACGACCTTGAACAGGATGAAAACAACAGGAAACCAGTCCATGATCTTGAACACATCCCGGCCAACAAGAAACCATGTTCATCAGGATTGCCGCGACGGCAATCGAACGCCGCCTCCTATGTCGGGACCAGGGGGATGACCATGGGACATTATGCCCGCCCCGGACAGGCTCCGGCCATGCACTGCCATCGGTTTGGTCGATCGCCGCTCAGAAAAGCTGCCCTCGCCGTTCCGTCACCCCGCACTTGATCCGGGATGACGCCCATGGCGCTTGGCAGGCTTCGATCACAGTTCGACTTTTGTCGCGGCTATGAGCATCCGCAAGAGCGGAAAATCATCCAAAGGCAAAGCAAATCATTCGGAATTTAACGCATCAAAAATTGGATGAACCGGAACGTTAGCAATGGAAATGTAGCAAGTATAATTGACAACTTTATCAACCAAAATGTTATAGATACGATGTCGTCATTGGCCGGCGGTCTTGCAAAGATGTTTAAAACCCCACCAGAAAAGCTAATGCCGAGCAAAAATAATGCAACGGAAATAAAACCCAATATCAACAGGAGTGGCATGGATATTTTATTCAAAAGCATTTCTTTGCTCTCCTGCCCCAGTCTGCCTCGTGATAGGTCTAGACCGAAAGCAGACCGTCTCCAATCCACCCATTCCTCCTTCTCCGCGTCTCCGCGCGAAAATCAATCGCACCCACCGCTCCACTCAAAGCCCCCCTGACCCGCGCCTCGCCCTTCATCCCCAGCATCAGTTCGCTCAGCCCCCAGACCAGCGCATCCGCCCGATCGGGCGATCGCCCCGGCCCGACATAAGTCCCCCCCGCCAGCAGTCCGCACATCTGGTCCTCCAGTTCGGGGAAAGCCCCGCGATGCGCCACCCGCCCGGCCTCATAGAGCGCCGCCACCGGCTCGGCCCGCGCCGCCTTGCCCCGGCTGGCATGGACCAGCCGCAGCAGCAGCGTCTCCTGCGCCGCGCGCAGCACGCTCGCCACCATGTCGCCGCCATTATTGGCCTCGGCCACCACCCGGTCGGCGCCATGGCCCTGCGCCGCCTGCGCCACCGCCCGCGCCCAGCCTTCGGGCGAACAGCCCGCCACGCTCGCGTCCGCGATCACATAGCCGCGCCCGTCCCCGCCGAGGGCGACCACGACGATGCCGCACGCATCCCCTCCAGCCGTCGCCGGCGGATCGACCGCCACCACCACCCGCGCCAGCGCGCCCGGCACATGCCGCACCCGGCACGCCTCCAGCGCCGCGCGGGTCCACAGCGCCCCTTCCGCCTCCTCGATCAGCTCGCCATCCAGTTCCTGCCGCCCCAGCCGCGTGCCGCCATAAAGGCGCGTCACATCGTCGACGAAGCCGGCCGCCAGATGCGCTGCATTGTCCGCCGTCCGCCCCCGCGTCAGCACCACATCCGCGCCATCTCTCGCCACCAGCGCCCGCACCAGCGGCACCGGGCGCGGCGTCGTCGTCGCCACCACGCGCGGATCACGGCCCAGCCGCATCGCCATCATCATATTGTCCCAGGCCGGCTGCCCGCCCGGCCATTTGCCGATCTCGTCGGCCCAGCCATGGCTGAACTGCGGCCCGCGCAGGCTTTCGGGCTCCGCTACGCCGAACAGTCGCGCCTGCGCGCCATTGGGCCAGGTCAGCGTGCGCAGCGCCGGGGCATAGGCCGGCCTTGCCCACCAGGGCGCCACCGCCAGCAGCCCGCTCGCCCCCTCCACCATCACGCTGCGCGCCTCGCCTAGGGTCGCGCCGACCAGCGCGATCCGCGCCTCGGGATCGCGCTCGGCAATGGCGCGCACCCATTCCGCCCCGGCCCGCGTCTTGCCGAAACCGCGCCCCGCCATCATCAACCAGATGCGCCAGTCGCCCGCCGGCGCCAGTTGCGCCGGTCGCGCCAGGAAATGCCAGTCCCGCCCCAGCCGCTCGGCGGCATCGTCGCTCAACCAGCGCGCCAGATCGGGCCAGGCCGCCGCCTGCTCGACCCAGTCGCAATCGGCCATCTGCATCCTCGCCCCCTCCGCTTCTTCGTCATTCCCGCGAAGGCGGGAATCCATCTCCCGACCATGCCTCACGCAGGAGCCGGCATTATGCAGCCGCCCGTCCCCCAAACAGCGCGCAACAAAAAAGGCCGCCCGCAGGCGGCCTTCTTCAAAAATCTCCGCGCCTCCGCGTCTCCGCGTCTCCGCGTCTCCGCGCGAACCAGAATCCTATTTCCGCGGCGCCATCCCGCCAAAGGTCACCAGGCTCTCGGCCCCGTCCTTGGCCACCGCCGCGACGCCGATAAAATGATCGTCGACCACGATATCCTTCAGCACCGTCTCAGTTGCGCCAGTCACGACCCGGCTGTCGCTCCAGTCCTGCTTGTCGGCGCGCCGCCAATAGACCTTGTAAGCCGCAGCCCCCGGCACCGCGTCCCAGAAGACCCGCGTGTCCATCGACAGCGCGCCATCGAGCGACACCGTCGCCGGCGCCGCGGGCGCATCGGCCAGCCGCCGCAACGTCGCGACATTGAGCGCCGTCACCTTCGCCAGATAGGGAAAGTCCATGCCGTCGACCGTGTCGCCATAGACCCGGCCATTTTCGGTGCGCAGGTCCTGATGCTGCCGGTCATAATTCTCGATCCCCACCGAAAAGCGCACCGCCGGGAAGCCCAGGTCCAGGAAGGGCGAATGGTCGCCACCGCGCCCGAACCGGTCGAACCGCCGCACCGCCAGCACCTCCAGGCCGATCTTCGGGTCCGCCTGCGCAATGCCGTCGATCGCCTTGGCCAGCGCCCGCGACGGGCCGTCATCCTCGCCGCCGATCGCCCGGCGTGTCATATTCGCCTTTTCATCATCGCCAGCACGAATGCCCTCGGAAAAGACCCGCACGCGATCGGCCACCACCTGGCCATTCTGGCCCACCGTGTTGCCGACAATATCATTGTTCAGCATCGCCCGCACATGCCAGCCGCGCGCCTTGGCCGTGCTGGCAAGCAACTTGCCGCCCCACAGCCCCTGCTCCTCGCCCGACAGCAGCGCATAGACGATCGTGCCGTTGAATTTCTGCCCGGCCAGCACCCGCGCCGCCTCGATCACCAGCGCCGTGCCCGACGCATTGTCATTGGCGCCCGGCGCATCGCTGGTGATGTTCATCACATCGGTCACGCGGCTGTCGATATGCCCGGCGACGATCACCACCTCATTCGGATCACCGCTGCCCTTCTGGATCGCCAGCACGTCGACCACCTCGACGCCATCGGGCGCGCGCGGCCCGGTGAAGCGATCCGCCACCATCTCGACGGTCAGACAGCCGCCACAGCCCTTGCCGATCTTCTCGAACTCGGCCTTGCCCCAGGCCCGCGCTGCACCGATCCCGCGCTTGGGATCGGTCGCGCTCGACAGCGTATGGCGCGTGCCGAAGCTCACCAGCTTTTCCACGCTCGCCTTCAACCGCGCCGCATCGGGCGCGGACGGCGCGGCCGGCGCCGCCAGCAAGGGGGTTGCCAGAGTGGAGGAGACAAGGGCCGAAGCGGCGGCGAGCAGGATGATCTTCTTCATGGGCCGAGTGTCTTACCCGCCTGCACCGCCCTGTAAAGCGGCGGCGCCCAACCGATCAGCCCGCGCCGCTTTCTTCCCGCCCGCGCGAAACCATCACCGCCATCAGCGGCAGCACCAGCATCGGCAACGCCGCCATCGCCTTCGCCACCCACGGATGCGCGACCAGCCATTCCATCATCAGCGCGACCAGCGCCGTCCCGCCCCAGAACAACACTGCGCAAAGGCCCAGGCTGGCCAGGACGATCCCGATCCGCATCGTCATTCCTCCACCACCCGCTGCGCCGCGATCACCGCCGGATCGCTGTCGATCGCATGCAGATAGGCGGTGCGCGCGGCGGTCCCGCGCTTCAGCTTCGCCAGCCCGCGCACCTGTTCCGGCGTCAGCATGATCCGCACATAGCCGCGATCGACCAGGCACTGGTCCAGTGCCGCCTGCAATTGCGCGCGCACGTCGCTGCGCGTCATCGCCTGATATTTCGCGCCGAAATTCGCCGTCCGCCGCGCCACATTGGCGTCGTCATGATGCATGCCGATATTCGCCGCCGCCATCAGCGGGCTGGCATCGCTATCGCCGCCATAGGTCCGCAGGATCATCGTCAGGTCGACCATGCTCAGCGCATCCAGCGCCTGCGCCGTCTCCGGTCGCACCGTCACCGCGCTGTTCCGCGTCGCCTCCGCGCAGGCCCCCGCATCGCCGGCATAGTCGGCCAGCGACACGCCCGCCTTGGCCCAGCTTGTCGGCGGCGCGCCGCGCGCGCCAGCGCCCAGCATCATCACCATCGGCGCCATCAGCATCAGCGCCATCCTGCTCCGGGTCACACGCCGCATCCTCGCCTCCTCAGCCCCAATGCCCGTTCAGCGCCGCGCCTTCGCCCAGCGCCCGATCATCCAGATATGCAGCGCATGGATCGCCACCAGCCCCGCCGCGATCGCCAGCAATACCGGGATCACCATCCCCTCCTGCCCGGCGCGCGGTGGCACCCACAAAGCCATCGCGTCCACGGCCAGGATCAGGATCGTCCCCAGCACCGGCGTGAAGGCCAGCGCCACGGCCCGCGGCGCATGCCAGCTCACCGCCCCGGTCAGCGTCCATTGCATCGGCAGCCGGTCGATCGCCCGGAACCGCCGATCGGCGCGCAGCGACAGCGCGATCATCGCCCCCACCGCCGCCAACAGGATCAGCCCAACCAGCATCGCCCGATCTCCAAAGCCTCGCGCCGATCCTACCAGAAGAACCGCGCACCAGCAAAAGCCTGCCGCGCAAAGGGCAAGCGTCGACTATCTCCCGCCCTTGCTTCGCTACGCTGGCAATGACGATGTCGGATTTTGACGGGTTGCGACCACTTGCGGACATTCATACCCCGGCTATCTTTGCCGGATAGCTGACGGAGAGTAAGAAAATGATCCCTATTGATGGCGAACGAACGCCACTGGTCAGAACTGACTTTTCCGACGACCATGCGTGGGAGAGCGTCATCGACGCGGTTTCCAAGCCCTCAGTCCATGGATTTCTTGCAAACCTAAATCCGGTGAACGACCATCGTTATGATAACGCTGACCCTGTTGAACTGGCGAAGGAAGCAGATTCTAGCACAGACCTCACATTGCTCATTGTCGCAGATAGTCGCACGATGAGCGAACCACAGATGCCGTTGCTTTGCGTCGATCCCATTCCGCCCGGTGGGCAGTTCCGATGCATACCTGCTGAACTTTGGGGCGTCGAAAATAACGTGTCGCTTGCAAACATGGACTTTGGCGAATTTGCATCAGCCGTCGATGCGGATGGCGTATTTCGAGGGTTTAAGGACTAACCCTCTGAGGGACAGCGCAAATGTCTGCTTCCATAGTTATCAGGCTTAATAGCAGACTTTCCGCTAACCACCCAAAGCTACCGCCTCACCCCAGTCCGCAGTTCCCTCTCCGCGATACAGGCGCAATGTCGGCCCCTCTGGCCGCGCCCCGGCTTTTCGCCTATGCTTCGCCATGGGGCGCGCACGCGTGACGCCCCATGGCGGGAGGGTTCATGGCAGGGCATTGGGCATTCCCCTCATTCCCGCTGCGCTGCGGCCTGTCGCTCGCCCTGCTGGCGGCCATCCCGGCCCGGTCGCAGGATCATCCGCCCGCACCGGCCGCCGCCTCCCCCGCCGACAATGAGATCGTCGTCATCGCCCGCAAGATGCGCCAGGTGAAGATCGATTATGCTGCCTTCGGCACCGACCTGCGCCAATGCGTCATCACCCGTTCCAGCGGCGACGCCCGGATCGACCGGATCATGTGCGCGATGCTCAGCGCCTGCGTGCGCGAAGGCGTCAGCGATCCGGCCGGTGGCAAGGCCTGCATAAACGCCAAGATCGCCAGTTTCGAGGATGAGGTCGTGCCAGTGCCTGCGCCAGTGCCCCCGCGCGCGCCGGCCGCCGTCGCCGCCATGGCCGGCCCGCCTCCAGCCACCCCGCCCTCGTCCCCGGCCCCGCCCGACCAGCCGCCCGCCCCGCCAAAGGGGCCGCCGATCATCGTCACCGGCCGCCCCAACCCGATCCTCGCGGGCCAATGGGCGTTCAGCCAGCACCAGACCGTGATCCGCGATTTCAGCACCCGCACCCTGCCGATCCGCACCTGGAACCTGTGCATCCCCGACGGCACGATCGACGCGACGATCGAAACCATGCTGGACGACAGTTTCGCCGGCCCCGGCACGTCCAGCTATTGCCGGCAATGGAAACTGGACGGCGACGGCGCCGCCATACACGGCAATCAGCGCTGCTGGCTCGGGCCGGGGGTGCGGATGCAGGGCAATCTGGAAGGCGCAATCGGCCCGCGCAGTGTCGAGATAAAACGCAACATCCGCCTGTTCGAGGTCAATAGCGCGCCCGCCCGCGATCTGGGCAGCCCCATGGGTGGCGACGCAGAATTTCTCATGTCGATCACCGGCACCCGCGTCGGCAATTGCAGGCCCCGGCGCTGAGCGCACCAGACCGCGGCGTCGCAAAATCGGCAGCCGTTCCGATCGCGCCTTGCCATTCCGGCAAGCCAGTGCATAGGCGCCACCAGGAAATGTTCCGCTGGGCCACAGAGGGCGTCTCCCACCATTGGTTCTGAATCCATCCGGAAGGGGGACAATATTTTGCGTTATTCCGCTTTGGTGATCGTCTTTTTCACGACGTCGGCGCTGGCCCAGACCGGCAGCATCATCGACCATCGGGCTGCCAACATCCCGGCGGGAAAGACGCTCGGCATCGCCGAAAAGCGCCATATCATGCAGGATTTCGCCGCCTGCACGGTCCGGCGTTGGCGCCATGGCGTGGAACGCTATCTCGACACCGTGCCGGAATCTGTCGAGGCCCAGACAATGGGCGCGCGGCTGGCGACGGAGGACTGCCTGATCAGCGGTCAGATGCAATTTCAGGAAGCCCTCTATCGCGCCGCCGCTTATGAGGCGATGTATCGCGTCACCTTCGCGCGTCAGGGCGTGTCCGATTTCACGTCCGTGCCGCCGATCGATTATGCGCAACCAGGCGCGCCCACGGACGAAGCGGCATCCGCACGGGCAACCCTGCGCCGCCTGGCCGACTGCGCCGTCCGCCACGGCCCGCTCGAAGCGCGCGCGCTCATCCTCTCGCCGATCGGCGGACCGAACGAAAGCGCCGCCTTCGCCGCCGTCACGCCGATGGTTTCGGCCTGCATGCCCGCCGACGCCACGGTCAATTTCTCGAAGATCAGCCTGCGCGGTTATGTTGGCGAGGCGCTCTATCGCCTGTCGATGGCGGCGCGAGGCGCCAGCGCCCCGTCATCCTGAGGATGCGACAGGCCGCGCCAGACCGCGCCAGCACCATAAGACAAGCCCTGCGCAATTGGCCGCCATGCTTTCCAAGCCCGGCGGATCGATATAGTATCGCGCGCACAAATCCGCCGTCCCGTCATCGGTCTCGCGCCAATAGGGGACTGGAGAAGGATCAACCGTCATGGCCAATCGCTACGGAACCAAGAATAACAATATTCTGAGCGGCACCACCGGTCGCGACCGGATCGTCGGACGCGGCGGCAATGACATTCTCTATGGCCGCGGCGGCCGGGACGTGCTGCTCGGCGGATCGGGTGGAGACCGCATCCATCTCGGCATTGCCAGCCGCTATTCGGACGTGTTCGGCAGCCGGATCGACGGTGGCGAGGGCACCGACCTCGCTTATCTCTACCTCAGCGAAATGACGCAGAAGCTGAAGATCCTGCCCAATTTCGAACGCATCACCGCCGACGCGGACGACGGCACAGCCCCGCGCACCCTGGTCACGATCCACGGCATCGAAGTGCTGATCGCCTATCTGGGCACGGGCGACGATTATGTCCTGCTCGGCCCTCGCGAGGCGATCATCCGGGCCGGCGATGGCAGGGACAGGCTGATCGGCGGCGACATGCACGACGATTTCAGGGGCGATGGCGGCGATGACGTGCTGTTCGGCCGGGGCGGCGGCGACAGCCTGGATGGCGGCGCGGGCACGGATCTCATCCTTGGCGGCGCCGGCGCGGACGACATTGTCGGCGCCGACGGTGCCGATCGCCTATATGGCGGCGATGATCGCGATACGCTCTCGGGTGGCAACGGCGATGATCGCATCCATGGCGATGCCGGCGATGACATACTCTATGGCGGGTCGGATGCGGACATAATGTTCGGCGATGATGGCGCCGATATCCTGTGGGGCGAATGGGGCGACGACCGGATTTATGGCGGCAGCGGCAATGACCAACTCGATGGCGGTGAAGGCCGCGACATAGTGGACGGAGGCGCCGGGGACGATGCCGTCGCCGGCGGCGCGGGCAATGACAGGATCTATGGCGGCCTCGGCGCCGATCGCCTGCTCGGCGGCGCCGGCAAGGATCGCTTCGTCTGGCGCGACCTCGCCGAAGGTGGCGATACCGTCCGCGATTTCGAACAGGGCGTGGATCGGCTGGTCGTGGCCGGCCGCGCCGTGGGTGGCCTGACCAGCGTGGACGACAGCAATTTTTCCAGCAATGCCAACGGCGTGGCAATCGATGCCAATGATCGATTCCTCTATGCGCAGAACAGCAGGATGCTGTTCTTCGATCCCGATGGCAGCGGCGCGGCCCCCGCCACGCTGATTGCCCAAATTCAGTTCAGCGTCGGCATCCAGCTTTACGCCAGCGACATCGTCATTGGATGAAGCCGGCGTCGCGAAGGCGCCCCCGCCAGCGAAGGCAAAACCCATAATCGATGGATTATCTTATTTCGTCCATCTGTTCCCTGGCCGCTCTGGCTTCGGCGCAAAATTCCCTCGCCTCCCGGCAGCGCCGCTCCATCTTCTCGACGGCCTCCTTCCATTGCTGCAAAACATAGGGGTCTCCCGCGATCGAGGGAGAGAATATCCGTCGGCCCGACGGCACCGATGCAGCCCCGCCCGACGACATGGCAGAAGGCGGCATCTCCTGCCGATGCGCCGCGCGCTGCGACACCCCTATGCCCAGCAGGAAAAAGCCCGCCGCCCCCACCACCAGCCCGCATCCGGTCAGCACGCGCCTGGCCTGGTTCATGATCGCCTCCGCCGCTCGCCCTGCGCCCTATTTTACGAACCGCCTATTTCACGAACCGCTTGAAGAAGCTGTCGCTGTTCCAACTCGGCCGCGTGTCCGCATTGGCGACCCGCAGCGTCACCGCGGTCACATAATCGTTCAGCTTCGCCGTCTCGGCCGGCATCACCGGCTGGTTCGCGTCGTCGAAGGGCGAATGATAGATGTTCGCGCGCCACGCCTTCTCCACCGTCGCTTCCGGCGTCCCGGCCTTGAAGCCATATTTGAAGAACAGCGCCGGTATCCCCTCGCGGATGAAGGCATATTGGTCGGACCGGATGAAGACGTTCCGGTCGGGGAAGGGATCGGGCGTGATCGGCAGGCCCATCGCGTCGCTCACCGCCGCCGCATCCTGGCCCAGGCTGCTCTGGTCATAGCCGACCGGGGTCACGCTGGTCAGCTTGAAGATCGGCAGCGCCATGTCGAAATTGAGGTCGGCGACGATGCTCTTGCTCGGCACGGTCGGCCGCCGCGCGAAATAGCGCGATCCCAACAGGCCCTTTTCCTCGCCGGTGACGATGGTGAACAGGATGGATCGTTTCGGCTTCACCTTGCTCGCCTTCAACGCCTTGGCGATCTCGATCAGGCTGGCGACGCCCGACGCATTGTCCAGCGCGCCATTATAGATGGCGTCGCCCTTGATCGGCGTGCCGACGCCATAGCCGTCCAGATGCGCCGACAGCACGACATAGTCCTTGGCCAGCTTGGGGTCGCTGCCCGGCATCACCGCCACCAGATTGGGCGAGGACAAGGCCACCCGTTTGGCCGCGACCGCGGCCTTGAGCCGCAGCGTCAGCGGGAAGCTGGCGACCGGCTTCGACGCATCGGCCGCCGCCGCGATCGCCGCGAAATCCTGGCCGCTGCCGGCGAACAGGTCGGCCGACCGGGCCGGATCGAACTGGGCATTGAGGAAGGGCGTCTGCGTGTCGCGCATCGCCACATCCTCATAATAGACCGCCGGCGCGCTCGCCAGCGCCTTGCGCCGGTCCCAGGGAATCTCGACCTGCCCCGGCGTCACCAGGCTGATCATGCCGACCGCCCCCTGCGCCGCCAGCCAATGGCCCCGTTCCGATCGGGCATGGGATTTGAGCGCGCCGCTGATCTCCGCCGGCCCGCCCGAAACGACCACCACGATCTTGCCCTTCAGGTCCAGCCCGGCAAAATCGTCATGGCCCACTTCGGGCAGATGCAGGCCATAGCCCGCAAACACCATCGGCGCGTCGATCGCGCCAGGCACCGGGCCGCCGCTGCCGGAAAAGATGATGTCGCCCGGCACCGCCAGCGCCGTCTCGCCACGCGCGCCGACCAGGCTCGCCCTGCTCTCGCCCGACAGCACCGTCTGCTCGACAAAGGCGATCGGCTGCTTGTAGCCCTCGACCCCGGCGGGTTTCAGCCCCAATGCCTGAAACTGGCCGATCACATAGTCGGCCGCCTTGTCATAGCCCGGCGTGCCGGTGCCGCGCCCCTGCATGTCGTCCGCCGCCAATATCTGGACATGGCGCCACCATGTCGCGCCGCGCGCCGCCAGATCATCCTCAGCCGGCGCGGCGCTGGCCGCCGCTCCCATCATCGCGACCAGCGGCAGGGCGGAAAACAGCTTGCGCATCGGTGGAATACCCTTCTTTTATCCTGCAGATATCATGCCTTATCCTGCCCGACGAACAAGGGGGCTTGGAACCGCCACGGCAAGAGTGTATTGTAAAGATAATACAGCATGGAGATAATGATGCCGCGCCTGCCCCTGTCCCACCACCTGACCCTCGCCACCCTGCTCGCCATCGGCCTTGCCACCAGCGCCTGCTCGCGCGGCAACGACCATCAGTCCGGCGGCGGCAACGGCGACTCCCCGGCCGCCGCCAGCACCCCGCAGGACTGGGCAAAGCTCAGCCAGTTCAGCCGCATCGACGTGACCGGACCTGACAATGTCGTCGTCACCATCGGCCCCAAATTCTCGGTCACCGCCGATGGCGATCCCAAGTCGGTCGCCCTGCTCGACATCCGAGTGAAGGCCGACACGCTCCAGATCGGCCGCAAGTCCGAAGGCATGTGGAACAAGGTCGACGGCGGCAAGGGCGCGACCATCCATGTCACCCTGCCCGCGATCCGCGCGATCGACGTCACCGGCTCGGGCGACTTCACCCTCGACAAGGCGGAAGGGAGCGAACTCGCCCTCTCGCTCACCGGCTCGGGCGATCTCGACATCGGCCAGGTGAAGCTCGGCAGCCTCAAGGCGGAAATCACCGGATCGGGCAGCATCACCCTCGCCGGCACCGCCGATCAGGGCGAATTGTCGATCACCGGCACCGGCGACATCGACGCCGCCGGACTGAAGCTCGGCCGTGCCGCCGCCGAAGTCATGGGCACCGGCGACATGGACTTTGCCTCCGACGGTCCGGTCGCTATCAAGATCTTGGGCACCGGCGACGTCAAGGTGAAGGGCAAGGCGCAATGCACGACGAACACGATGGGACCGGGCGAAGCGCATTGCGGCCCCTGATGCTGGCAGCGGCGGCGGCACTGGCCGGGGCTTCCCCCGCCGCCGCCGCCACCCGCGGTTATACCATCACCAGCTTCGACCAGATCCGCGTCGACGCCCCTGTCACGGTCATCATCACCACCGGCACCGGCGTCTCGGCGCGGGCGGAGGGGGACCAGCGCGCGCTCGACCGGCTGCGCGTCGATGTCTCGGGCCGGCTCGCCATCATCTCGATGGAGCGGCCCGAACCGGGTGAAAAGGGTCTTGGCCCCGCCACCATCCGCCTTTCCACCGGCGAAGTGAACCGCGTCGTCCTGACCGGCGGCGGCGCCGTCGCGGTCAGCGCGATGAAGGGCCTCAATGGCGAGATCGTTCAGGGCGGCAATGGCGATGTCAGCGTCGCCTCGCTCCAGCTCGACAATCTCCAGGTCACGCTCGCCGGCGGTGGCCGCACCACGCTCGCCGGCACCGCCGGCGTCGCCAATCTGCGCATCAGCGGCCCCGGCGCGATTATCGCCGACCATCTGGTCGCGCGCCAGGCCGCGATCCTCAACGATGGCTCGGGCAATGTCGCCCTCACCGCCAACGGCCCGGTCAGCATCCGCTCGACCGGATCGGGCGATGTCAGCGTCGCCGGCCGGCCGATCTGCACCGTCGAAAATCAAGGCACCGGCCGCATCCAGTGCGGCACCGAGGGCTTTTGAACGGCACGGCCGCGGACCATCCCGCCGGAACATTGCCATGCTTATGGAAGTCTTTACCCTGCCCGCGCTAGTCAGGGCGACCTGACCCCAACCGGACCTTCCTCCATGCGCCCAGCCCTTGCCCTGCCCGTCCTTGCCGCCCTGTTGCTGGCCCAGCCGGCCGCGGCCCAGGTGGCGGCGCCCGACAGCGGCGACACCGGCTGGATGATCGCCTGCGCCCTGTTGCTGCTGCTTGCCGCGCTGCCGGGCCTGATGCTGCGTCATGCGGGGCTTGCCAATGTCCGCCACGGGCTCGCCGCGATGGCCCAGACGCTGGTCGCTGGCGCGACGATCCTGCTCGGCTGGGGTCTTGCCGGCTACAGCCTTGCCTATGCGCCGGGCAGCGAATGGCTGGGCGGCGGCAGCAATCTGCTGCTCGCCAATCTCGCCCCGCTGCGCGACGGCCTCACCGTGCCCGAATCCGCCTTCGTCCTGTTCCAGATGGGCTTTGCCGTGCTGGCCGGCGCCATCGCCGTCGGCGCGATCGCCGGCCGCGCCCGCCTTGGCTGGGTCGCCGCCTTCGCGCCGCTCTGGCTGCTGCTGGTCTTCGCTCCCATCGTCCACTGGATGTGGGGCGGCGGCTGGCTGGCACAGCTTGGCGCGATGGACTTTGCCGGTGGCCTGGTCGTCCATGTCCTGGCCGGCTTCTCCGCCCTTGCCCTCGCCCTCGTCGCTGGACGCCCCCGCGATGCCCAGGGTGGCGGCCATGCCCATATCCTCGCCATCGCCGGCGGTGCGCTCTTCTGGGTCGGCTATGCCGGTGCGGTCGGCGGCTGGGCGCTGGGCGCCACCGACGATGCCGCCACCGCCATCCTCAACCTCTTCTTCGCCGCCTGCGCCGCCAGCCTCGGCTGGGCACTGGTCGACCGGCTGCTCGGCGCCCATGCCAGCGCCACCGGCCTGCTGTCGGGCGCCATTGCCGGCCTCGCCGCCATTTCCGCATCGGCCGCCCTGGTCGGCACCGGCGGGGCGATGCTGATCGGCCTCGCCGCCGCGATCATCGCCCGCATCGGCGCCGGCTTCGCGAGCGCCTGGATCGACGATCCCGCCCATATCTTCGCCGTCCATGGCCTGGGCGGCGCGACCGGCACGCTGCTGCTGCCGCTGTTCGTCCTGCCGCTGCTTGGCGGGGTCGGGTTCGACGCCGGCATCACCGCCACGGCCAGCCTGCTCGCCCAGGCGATCGGCCTGGTCGTGATTGCACTCTGGGCGCTGGTCGGCACCGCCATCGCCGCGCTGATCGTCTCGATCCTGGTGCCGCTGCGCGCCACGCCCCAGGCCGAAGCCGATGGCCCGGACGCCGTCGAACATGGCCAGCAGGGCTGGGACTTCCGCTGATCCCGCCATGGCCGTCGCCGTCGCCATCTTCGCCCATCAGGAGGAACGCCGGATCGCCGGCTGCCTCGGCTCGCTGCCGCTCGACCGCCCGGACACGATCTTCCATGTGCTGGTGAACGGCACCACTGACCGCACCGTGGCGCGTGCCCGCGCCGCCGCCGCCGGCCGCGCCCATGTGATCGTCCATGACATCGCCGCCGGCGGCAAGTCGCGCACCTGGAACCATTTCGTCCACCACCTGCTCACCGGCACGGAGGACGCCGTCATCTTCCTCGACGGCGATGCCCAGATCGCGCCCGGATCGATCGACGCGCTGGTGGCCGACCTTGCCGCCCACCCGCAGGCCAACGCCGCCGCCGGCATGCCGGTCAATGGTCGCGAAGTGGAAACCTATCGCCGCAACCTGCGGATCGAGCGCGGCATCTTCGGCGATCTCTATGCCCTGTCCGGCCGCTTCGTCGCCGCCATCCGGGCGAGTGGCCTGCGCCTGCCCGACGATCTGGTCGGCGACGACGGGCTGGTCGCCTCCTGGGCGCATACCGATCTGGCAAGCGATGCCGACTGGCAATTGGAGCGGGTGCTGGCCTGCGAAGGCGCGGGCTTTGCCTGCGAACCGGTCGGCCTCACCCGGCCGCTGACCTGGCGGATGCATTACAAGCGGCTGATCAACTATTCGGTCCGCTATTATCAGAACCGCATCGTCTCCGACATCATGAGCCGGGTCGGTCCCGCCGGCCTGCCGCGCGAACTGGTCAGCCTCTATCCCGACTGGCTGCCGCGCTGGCGCCCCCGTCCCGGCCCGATCGGCTGGTTCGACCACAAGGGCCTCGCTCGGATGAAGGCACGGGTCGCAGCGACAAAAAAAGCGTGACCGGCCGGGCCGATCACGCTTCCCATTTTGCAAGGCCGTCAGCCGGGATCAGCGATCCCGCGCCGCCAGTTCCTTGTTGACATAGAGCGCCACCATCGTCGCAATCGCGCCCGACAGCAGGTAGATGCCCGACGCTGCCAGGCCGAACTTCACCGACAGCAGCAGCGCCAGCAGCGGCGCGAAGCCGGCACCGACCAGCCAGGCCAGATCCGACGTCAGCGCCGAACTGGTATAGCGCGCCTCGGTCGCGAAGTTGGACGCCACCACGCCCGACGACTGGCCGAACGCCAGGCCCAGCAGCATGAAGCCCAGGATCATGAAGGCGACCTCGCCCAGATCCCCGCCATTGAGCAGCAGCGGTGCCACCACCGCGAAGATCGCGATGCCTAGAGCCGACCAGCCGAGCAGCGAGCGACGACCAATCTGGTCGGCGATGAAGCCCGACACCACGATCGCCAGCAGGCCGACCGATGCGCCGATCATCTCGATCACCAGGAAGCGATCGATCGGCTGATCGGTGAACAGCACCACCCAGCTGAGCGGAAACACGGTGACCATGTGGAACAGGGCAAAGCTCGCCAGCGGCGCGAACGCACCGATGATGATGTTGCGCCCTTCCGCCTTGACCGTCGGCAGAACCTGCGACGGCACCAGATCCTTCTGCTCGAACAAACGCTCGAACTCATGCGTCACCACGATGCGCAGCCGGGCGAACAGCGCCACGACGTTGATCGCGAAGGCGACGAAGAAGGGATAGCGCCAGCCCCAGTCGAGGAAGTCCGCTTCCGACAGCGTCAGCAGGAAGAAGGCGAACAGACCGCTCGCCACCAGCAGCGCCAGCGGCGCGCCGAGCTGCGGCACCATCGCATACCAGCCACGCTGGTGCGGCGGCGCGTTGAGCGACAGCAGCGACGCCAGGCCATCCCATGTTCCGCCCAGCGCAATGCCCTGCGCCGCGCGCAGGATCACCAGAACGACAGCGGCATAGTGGCCAATCGTCGCATAACCGGGCATAAAGGCGATCGCCGCGGTCGACCCGCCCAGCAGGAACAGGGCCGCCGTCAATTTGGTCCCGCGGCCATAGCGCCGGTCGATCGCCATGAAGATCAGCGACCCGATCGGACGCGTGATGAAGGCGACGGCAAAGATCGCGAAGGAATAGAGCGTGCCCGTCAGGGCATCGACATAGGGAAAGACCAGGTTCGGAAAAACGATAACCGAAGCAATGGCGTAAACGAAGAAGTCGAAAAATTCGGAGGTGCGGCCAATGATCACACCAATGGAGATGTCTCCCGGTGCAATGCTGTGGTCGCGTGCATTGATTTTGCGCGCATCATCCTCAAGCGAACTGGAGGTGAAGGCAATGGCCTGTGAAGTCATAGGCATCCGCTCCCTGGCTGGGCCGACGGTGCCTGTTTTGGGTCTCCCGACGGCCAGAGAATGGCAACATAACAGAAAACCCACAGAGTCTAAGCAGTATCCCACATGGGAAACATTTTTTGCGTCCGCACATAATTGGACAAATTGCCCACTATCGCATGGCGTGCGGAATCGGTAACCGCGCGCCATGTCACACCCTCTCTCACCCAACTGGAGCCGGCTTCTGCGCTGGTCCTCCGCGATCCTTGCGGCGCCGCTGGCGGGCTGCAACTGGGTCGTGATGAACCCGTCGGGCGACATTGCGGTGCAGCAGCGCGATCTGATCCTGATCTCGACCGCGCTGATGCTCCTCATTGTCATCCCCGTCATGGCACTGGTCGTCTATTTCGCCTGGCGTTACCGCGCCGCGAACAAGGCGGTCGAAAAGGAATATGACCCCGACTGGGATCATTCCACCAAGCTGGAGCTGCTCATCTGGTCGGCCCCGCTCCTCATCATCATCTGCCTGGGCGCGCTGACCTGGGTGAGCACCCACAAGCTGGACCCCTATCGTCCACTCGACCGCATCGACGCGCAGACCGCGATCGATCCCAAGGTCAAGCCGCTGGTCGTCCAGGTCGTGGCGCTCGACTGGAAATGGCTCTTCATCTATCCCGAACAGGGTATCGCCACCGTCAATGAAATGGCGCTGCCGACCAATGTTCCGGTCCGTTTCGACATCACTGCCTCGACCGTGATGAACAGCTTCTACATCCCTGAACTCGCCGGACAGATCTATGCGATGCCCGGCATGAAGACGCAGCTCCACGCCGTCGCCAACAAGCCGGTCACCGGCACCGGCTTCTCCGCCAACTATTCGGGCGCGGGCTTCACCCACATGCGCTTCGGCTACAAGGCGCTGGACCGGGCCAGCTTCGACGCCTGGGTCGCCAAGGTGAAGGCCAGCAATGCGTCGCTCGACCGCAATGTCTATCTGAACCTGGCCAAGCCCAGCGAAAAGGCGCCCGTCGCCTATTTCTCGGCCGCCGATGCCAAGCTGTTCGACGCGGTCGTCAATCTCTGCCCCAAGCCCGGCCAGCGTTGCATGGGCGAGCTGATGCACATCAACCAGATGGGCGGCGCGGGCAAGGAGTCGGCCAAGGAGACCGAAGGCCTCCAGTACGACTTCCCCAACAGCCATGTGATCGACCAGACCGATCGCAACGAGGGCAAGGAAACCGCCCCCGATGCACCCGGTGCCGAAAAGGCCCCGGCCGATCACTCCTCTCACAGCGGCGCTGACGCGCACGCGCAGCATCGGTAAGAGACATGACCGGTACACTCACAACAGCACAGATGATCTTCGGTCGTCTGACATGGGACGCGTTCCCATGGCATGAACCCATCGTCGTCGCGACATTCTGCGCGGTGGTGCTGGGCGGCGCGGCCGTCGTTGCGGCGCTGACCTATTTCAAGCTCTGGGGCTATCTCTGGAAGGAATGGTTCACCAGCGTGGACCACAAGAAGATCGGCATCATGTACATGGTGCTCGGCCTTGTCATGTTCCTGCGCGGCTTTGCCGACGCCGTCATGATGCGCCTCCAGCAGGCGCTCGCCTTCAACGGGTCCGAGGGTTACCTCAACGCCCACCATTATGACCAGGTGTTCACGGCCCACGGCGTGATCATGATCTTCTTCGTGGCGATGCCGTTCATCACCGGTTTGATGAACTATATCGTCCCGCTGCAGATCGGCGCCCGCGACGTCAGCTTCCCCTTCCTGAACAATTTCTCGTTCTGGATGACCACGGGCGGCGCGGTGCTGGTGATGGCCTCGCTGTTCCTCGGCGAATTCGCCCAGACTGGCTGGCTCGCCTATCCGCCGCTTTCGGGGATCGACTATAGCCCGGCCACGGGTGTCGACTATTATATCTGGGCCCTGCAGGTGGCAGGCGTCGGCACGACATTGTCGGGCATCAACCTGATCGCGACCATCGTGAAGATGCGCGCGCCGGGCATGTCCCTCATGAAGATGCCGGTGTTCACCTGGACCTCGCTCTGCGCGAACATCCTGATCGTCGCTTCCTTCCCGATCCTGACCGCCACTTTGGTCCTGCTGTCGCTCGACCGCTATGCTGGCACCAACTTCTTCACGAACGACTTCGGCGGCAACCCGATGATGTACGTGAACCTGATCTGGATCTGGGGTCACCCGGAAGTCTACATCCTCATCCTGCCGCTGTTCGGCGTCTTCTCGGAAGTCACCTCGACCTTCTCGGGCAAGCGCCTGTTCGGCTACACCTCGATGGTCTACGCGACCTGCTGCATCATGGTGCTCTCCTACCTCGTGTGGCTGCACCACTTCTTCACCATGGGCTCGGGCGCCAGCGTCAACAGCTTCTTCGGCATCACGACGATGATCATCTCGATCCCGACGGGTGCGAAGCTCTTCAACTGGCTCTTCACCATGTATCGCGGCAAGATCCGTTTCGAGCTGCCGATGATGTGGACCGTCGCCTTCATGCTGACCTTCACGGTCGGCGGCATGACCGGCGTCCTGCTCGCCGTTCCGCCGGCGGACTTCGTGCTGCACAACTCGCTGTTCCTGATCGCGCACTTCCATAACGTGATCATCGGCGGCGTGCTGTTCGGCCTGTTCGCGGCGATCAACTACTGGTGGCCCAAGGCCTTCGGCTTCAAGCTGAACGTGTTCTGGGGCAAGGTCAGCTTCTGGTGCTGGCAGGTCGGCTTCTGGCTCGCCTTCACCCCGCTGTACATCATGGGCCTGATGGGCGTGACCCGCCGCATGCGCGTGTTCGACGATCCGTCGCTGCAGATCTACTTCGTCATCGCCGCGATCGGCGCCGCCATCGTCGCGGCCGGCATCGGCGCGATGCTGCTTCAGTTCGCCATCTCCATCTGGAAGCGCGACGAACTGAAGGTCGAAGGCGATCCGTGGGATGGCCGTACCCTGGAGTGGGCGACCAGCTCGCCCCCGCCGGAGTATAATTTCGCCTTCACGCCGGTCGTCTATGACGCCGACAGCTGGGCGGACATGAAGAAGAATGGCTATCAGCGTCCGCTGACCGGCTATCAGGCGATCCACATGCCCAGCAGCACCGGCGCCGGCGTCATCCTTGCCGCCCTGTCGACGCTCTGCGGCTTCGCGCTGATCTGGTACATCTGGTGGCTCGCGGGCCTCAGCTTCATCGGCATCGTCGCGGTCGCCATCGGCCACACCTTCAACTACAAGCGCGACTTCTACATCCCCGTCGAGGATGTGACGCGCACCGAGGAAGAGCGCACGCGAATCCTCGCCGCTGGAGTCTGACTGACATGAGCAGCGCAACTGCAACCACGGAACCTCGGGCATATCATTTGCCCGAGGAGCCGCACCTCCACGAAGGCCACAGCACCATGCTGGGCTTCTGGATGTACCTGATGAGCGACTGCCTCATCTTCGCCATCCTGTTCGCCACCTATGCCGTGCTCGGCGGCAGCTTCGCCGGCGGCCCCGGCCCGAAGGATCTGTTCGACCTGCCGCTCATCGCGCTCAACACCGCGATGCTGCTCTTCTCGTCGATCACCTACGGCTTCGCCATGCTGGCGATGGAAAAGAACCGGACCAGCGCCACCCAGGGCTGGCTGTTCGTCACCCTCCTGTTCGGCGGGGCGTTCCTGTTCATCGAACTCTACGAATTCTCGCACCTCATCCATGAGGGCGCGGGTCCGTGGCGTTCGGCCTTCCTGTCGGCCTTCTTCACCCTGGTCGGCACCCACGGCCTGCACGTCACCTTCGGTTCGATCTGGCTGATCACGCTGATGGTGCAGGTGGCCAAGAAGGGGCTGATCCCGGCCAACAAGCGTCGCCTGATGTGCCTGTCGATGTTCTGGCACTTCCTCGACGTCATCTGGATCGGCGTCTTCACCTTTGTCTATCTGATGGGAGTCCTGCGGTGAGCGACGCTGTCCATAGCCACGACGCCCACGGACATGGGCACGATCATCACGATGACCATCATGAAGAAGGATCGCATGGCAGCTTCGGCAGCTACATGATCGGCTTCGGCCTGTCGGTGATCCTGACGGCCATTCCCTTCTGGCTGGTGATGTCGGGCGTGCTGGGCAATCCCCAGCTGACCGGCATCGTCATCATGGCCTTCGCCGCGGTGCAGGTGATTGTCCACATGATCTACTTCCTGCACATGAACACCCGCGTCGAAGGCGGCTGGTCGTTCATGGCGATGATGCTGACCATCGTCCTGGTCGTCATCGTGCTGTCGGGCTCGATGTGGGTCATGTTCCACCTCAACGCGAACATGATGCCGCACGCCGACATGTCGGCGATGCACAATATGAGCGAGATGCCGTGACATCCGCGAAGATCGGGGGGCGCCGCCGGCGCTCCCCGCGCTTTACGATCGGCCTGACGCTGATCGCCCTCATCCTGTTTTCCGGTCTCTGTGCGCTCGGCAGCTGGCAAGTCTATCGCCTCGCCTGGAAGCGCGACCTGATCGCACGGGTCGACGCCCGCATCCATGCCGCGCCCGTCCCCGCCCCCCGCAGCATTACCAGCGACGACGAATATCGCCGCGTCACCGCATCGGGCCATTTCCTGCATGACAAGGCGGTGCTGACCCAGGCCGTCACCGTGCGCGGCCCCGGTTTCTGGGTGATGACGCCGCTGGTGACCGACGCCGGCTTCACCCTGATGGTCAATCGCGGCTTCGTGCCGCAGGACAATCGCACCCGCTACAGCCGGCCCCAAGGCAGGGTCCAGATCGTCGGCCTGCTGCGCCTGACCGAACCCAAGGGTGGTTTCCTGCGCAGCAATGATCCCGCCGCCGGCCGCTGGTATTCGCGCGATGTCGCCGCGATCGCCGCCGCGCAGCATGTCGCCCCGCCGGTCGCGGACTATTTCGTCGATGCCGGCGCCAATTGCGCGCCCGACACCGCGCCGGTCGGCGGGCTGACCGTCGTCCGCTTCCCCAACAACCATCTCCAATATGCCATCACCTGGTTCATACTGGCGGCGATGGTCGCAGGCGCCTACATCTTCCTCATGCGTCGGGATCCAGAAGACAGCGCGGAATGAGCGAGACCCAAGCCGTCAGGCGCCGCTGGCTGCCCAGCCAGTGGCCCGCCGATGCCGCCGGTCGCAAGAATATGGCGCTGCTGATCCAGCTGCGCTGGATCGCGATCGCCGGGCAGCTGGTGACGATCCTGATCGTCCAGTTCCTTATGGGCGTGCGTCTGCCCCTCGCCCCGATGCTGCTGGTCGCGGCCGTCGCCATTCTGGTCAACGCCGCCAGCTTTGCGGCGCTCCGCCCCCGGACCGACATCACCCGCGCCGAATTGTCGGTCTCGCTGCTATTCGACGTGCTGCTGCTGACCGCCCAGCTCTATCTGTCGGGCGGCGCGACCAATCCCTTCGTCTCGCTCTATCTGCTCCAGGTCGCGCTTGGCGTGCTGCTGCTCGACCGGGCGAGCGCCTGGGGCATCACCGCCGTGTCGGCGCTGTGCGCCGGCCTGCTGGCGCTCGACTATCGTCCGCTCGACCTGAGCGACCGGCTGGCGGGGCGGCTGTTCGACCTGCACATCATCGGCACCTGGATCTGCTTCACCATGATCGCGGTGCTGCTGGTGCTGTTCATCACCCGGATCAACCGCAACCTGCAGGCGCGCGAAGCCTATCTCGCCAGCATGCGCCAGCATGCGGCGGAGGAGGAACATATCGTCCGCATGGGCCTGCTCGCCTCGGGCGCCGCGCATGAGCTGGGCACCCCCCTCGCCCAGCTCGCCGTGGTGCTGGGCGACTGGCGCCGCATGCCCGAAATCACCGAGCATCCCGCCCTGGTCGAGGAAGTGGGCGAGATGCAGAGCGCAGTTCTGCGCTGCAAGGCGATCGTCACCGGCATTCTCCTCTCCTCGGGCGAGGCGCGGGGCGAGGCGCCGGCCGTCACCAATGTCCGCGACTTCATCGAAGGGATTGCGGCGGAATGGCGCCGCGCCAATCCGGGCATGCCGCTGCGCTGCGACTTCGGCCCGCATGACTATCCGCGCATCATCGCCGATCCGGTGATCCGCCAGGCGGTCGGCAATCTGCTCGACAATGCGCGCGAGGCCGGCGCCACCTATATCGACCTGCTGGTCGGACGCGACAGCGCCTCGCTCAACATCGCCGTGCGCGACAATGGCAGCGGCTTTTCGCAGGCGATGCTGGAGGATTTCGGCAAGCCCTATCGCTCCAGCAAGGGCAAGGAAGGCCATGGCCTCGGCCTCTTCCTTGTGGTCAATGTCGTGCGCAAGCTGGGCGGCAGCGTATCGGCCAGCAATGGCGCCGATGGCGGCGCGCTGATCCTGCTGCGCCTGCCGCTCGATACGGTCGCACTGGAAGAGGAAAGTGACAGCGAAGATGACAGCTGAACGGCTGCTGGTGATCGTCGAGGATGACGAGGCCTTTGCAAAGACCCTCAAGCGTTCGTTCGAACGGCGCGGCTATGAGGTGCTGACCGCCGCCAGCCATGGCGCGCTGGAGGAGGTGCTCAAGGGCAGCCGCCCCGGCTATGCCGTGGTCGACCTGAAGCTCGGCCCGGAATCCGGCCTGGTCTGCGTCCAGACGCTGCACGCCCATGATCCCGACATGCTGATCGTGGTGCTGACCGGCTTTGCCAGCATTGCGACCGCGGTCGAGGCGATCAAGCTCGGCGCGACCAACTATCTGGCGAAACCATCCAACACCGACGATATCGAGGCCGCCTTCGCCCGCTCCGGCGGCGACCCCGCCGCGCCGCTGGCGCCGCGCCCGACATCGATCAAGACGCTGGAATGGGAACATATCCATGAAGTGCTGAAGGATTGCGACTTCAACATCTCCGAGACCGCCCGGCGCCTGGGGATGCATCGCCGCACCCTCGCCCGCAAGCTGACGAAACGCCAGGTCGGCTAATTTCGCGCGCGTCCATCAAGCCCCGTTGACCGCGCCCCATGGCCATGCCATGGCCACTCCAGACGCGGGTGTAGCTCAATGGTAGAGCAGCAGCTTCCCAAGCTGACGACGGGGGTTCGATTCCCCTCACCCGCTCCAGATTTTCCCGAAAATCTCAAAAGCCCGCTGAAGGGCGAGAGCCGAGATATATCCGGCTCGCGCCTTAGCCATGACGGCCGCGCTTGACCATTGGGTGCATCTGCTCAATCCTGCGCCGGTGAGCGAAGCCATCGTCGATCCCGCCCCATCCCGTTCCGGTCCCTGCGTGGTGCTGCCCGCGCGCCCCGAAGCAATCCGGATCGATGCCGCGACGACGGCGCTGATCGTCGTCGACATGCAGAATGCCTATGCCAGCAAGGGCGGCTATGTCGACGAGGCCGGCTTCGACGTCAGCCCGGCGGCGGGTGTGATCCCCCGGATCGCGGAGGTCGTCGAGGTGGCGCGGGCCGCGGGCATGCCGGTGATCTTCCTGCAGAATGGCTGGGACAGCGGCTATGCCGAGGCCGGCACGCCGCTGTCGCCCAACTGGCACAAGTCCAATGCGCTCAAGACCATGCGGGCACGGCCGGACCTGGCGGGCAAATTCCTGGCGCGCGGCGGATGGGACTATGAACTGGTGGAGGCGCTGGCGCCGCACGAGAACGATCTGCGCGTCCACAAGCCGCGCTATTCCGCCTTCTTCAACTCGCAACTGGATAGCGTGCTGCGCGCACGCGGCATCCGTACCCTGGTCTTCACCGGCATCGCCACCAATGTCTGCGTGGAATCGACCCTGCGCGACGGCTTCCATCTCGAATATTTCGGCGTGCTGCTGGAAGATGCGGTGCATCATCTGGGGCCGGACTTCATCCGCGAGGCGAGCCTCTACAATGTCGAGAAATTCTTCGGCTGGGTGAGCAATGTCGCCGATTTCCGCACCGCCGTCGGCCAGCTTCCGCCCAAGGAGATCTGATGCCCTTCGAACCGATCAATCCGCCCCAGTTCCCGACCCCGATCGCCCCTTATTCGGCGGGCGCAAGGGCCGGGAATACGATCTATGTCTCGGGCGTGCTGGCGCTGGGCGAAGGCGGAACGGTGCTGCATGTCGGCGACGCCGCCGCGCAGACCCGCCATGTGCTGGACGTCATCAGGATCACGGTCGAGGCGGCCGGCGGCACCATGGCGGACATCGCCATGAACCATATCTTCCTCAAGGACCTGGGCGATTATGCGGCCTTCAACGCCGTCTATGCCGAATATTTTCCCGGCGACAAGCCGGCGCGCTACTGCATCAAGTGCGAGCTGGTGAAGCCCGATTGCCTGGTCGAGATCGCTTCGGTCGCGCATCTTGGCTGAGGCCGCCGGCCTCTATTATGAAACCCACGGTCGCGCGGACGCCCCGCCGCTGATCCTGTCGAGCGGGCTTGGCGGATCGGCCAGCTATTGGGCGCCGAACATCCCGGCGCTTGCCGAGCATTTCCACGTCATCGCCTATGATCATCGCGGCACCGGCCGCAGCGACCGGACATTGCCGGAAACCACCTCGGTCGAGGATATGGCGGGCGACGTCATCGCCCTGATGGATGCTCTGGGCATCGGCAGCGCGCATTTCATCGGCCATGCGCTGGGTGGCGCGATCGGCATGGAACTGGCGATCGCGACCTCTCGGCTCGACAGCCTGATCATCATCAACGGCTGGCGGACGCTGTCGCCCCATACCCGCCGCTGCTTCGACACGCGGCTGGCCCTGTTGCGCCATGCTGGTGTCGAGGCATTCCTGCGGGCGCAACCGCTGTTCCTGTTCCCGCCGGACTGGATCGCGGCCCATGACGATGCGCTGAAGGCTGAACTGGCGCATCATCTCGCCACCTTCCCCGGCGCGGCCACGATGGAAAAGCGGATCGCCGCCGTGCAGGCCTATAGCCCGCACCTGCTCGACCTGACGGCCGTCGCCAAGGTGCTGGCCATCGCCACCCGCGACGATTTTCTTGTCCCTCATGCCAGCGCCCTCGATGTCGCGGCGCCGATCGCATGGGCCAGGACCGCCAGCTTCGACTGGGGTGGTCACGCCTGCAACGTGACCGACCCGGATGCTTTCCATCGCCTCGTCCTCCCCTTCCTCAGGAGTTGAAGCCATGCAGGTCGGCGTTTTCGTTCCCATCAACAATAATGGCTGGCTGATCAGCGAGAACGCCCCGCAATATCTGCCGAGCTTCGACCTCAACAAGGAAATCGCCCAGCGCGCCGAGAAACATGGCCTCGATTTCCTGCTGTCGATGATCAAGCTGCGCGGTTTCGGCGGCAAGACGCAATTCTGGGAATATGGGCTGGAAAGCTTCACGCTGATGGCCGGCCTTGCGGCGGTGACGGAGAAGATCAAGATCTTCGCCACCTGTCCCACGCTGATCATCCCGCCTGCCTTTGCCGCGCGCATGTGCAACACCATCGACAGCATCAGCCATGGTCGCTTCGGCCTCAACCTGATCACCGGCTGGCAGCCGCCCGAATATACCCAGATGGGCCTGTGGCCGGGGGACGAGCATTTCCGCAACCGCTATGATGTGCTCGACGAATATGCCCGCGTGCTGCGGGAATTGTGGGAGACCGGCCGATCGGACTTCAAGGGGCAATATTACCAGATGGACGACTGTCTGGTCCGCCCCCAGCCGCAGGCCGACATGAAGATCATCTGCGCCGGATCATCCGACGCGGGCCTCGCCTTCTCGGCCAAATGGGCGGATTATGCCTTTTGCCTGGGCAAGGGCGTCAACACGCCGACCGCCTTCGCCTTCAACAATGACCGCCTTGCGAAATTCACGGCGCAGACGGGCCGCGCCGTGTCGGTGTTCGTGCTGGTCATGGTGATCGCGGCGGAGACGGACGAGGAGGCCATGGCCAAGTGGCAAAGCTATAATGACGGCGTCGATATCGAGGCGATCGCCTGGCTGGCCGACCAGGGCGCGAAGGACACCGTCAACACCGACACCAATGTGCGCCAGCTTGCCGCGCCCGAAGGGGCCGTGAACATCAATATGGGCACGCTGGTCGGCAGCTATGCCAGCGTGGCACGAATGCTGGACGAAATGGCGCAGGTGCCCAATACCGGCGGCGTGCTACTGACCTTCGACGATTTCCTGGAAGGGGTCGAAGCGTTCGGCACGCGCATCCAGCCGCTGATGAAGAGCCGCGCCGAAAGCGCCCGACATTCCCAATCTTCCCACAGAAGTTAACCACCAAAGCCGTTGGTAGCCGGGACGCCTGGATGCACGCCTCCCCCTTTCCCACCACGGCAATTCCGCATGATTGTCCAAATCCCGCGCGCCCTGGCCACGACGCGGGCGCCATGTCCCTCTAGCTTGGCCCAAGGAGACGCCGACCCGCACGGCTGCGTCATGGCGGGAGGATCAACAGGGTGGCGAGCATGGATGCGCCGATCGTCGGCACATATCGCACCGTCCGCTTCCGCGCCGGGCCGGTCGATCCGATCGCGAGCGATGTCGATCTGCTGATCGTCGGCATGCCGGTCCTGTCCGCCACGAGCCGGATCGATCCTGGCGCCTGCGCGCTCGACGCCGCCCTGTCAGGCACCTTGTCGCAACTGCGCGCGGGCGGCCTGTTCGACGGCAGGTTCGGCGAGACGATGATCCTGTCCAGCCCGCCGCCGCCGGTGCGCTGCCGGTCGCTGATGATTGTGGGCATGGGAGAAATCGACGATCTGGATGCCGAACGGCTGGGCCGGCTGGCCGCCGTGGCGATGCGCGCAGCGCTCCGGCTCGACAGCTGTTCGATCGCCTGCCTGCTGCGGCTGCTCGATCCGGCGGCAACGAAGGTTGGGCAACGCGCTGCCGCCCGTGCGATGATGGCCGGCGTGCTGGCGGCGCTGGACGCCTATCTCTCTCCCGGTCCCGCTCCCGGCCGGTTCGCCGGCCTGAACTGGACCTTCGACCAGCCCGACAACGCCGCCGACGTGCTGGGCACGATCATCGCACAATGGCCGGCCGCGCCGCGATGAGGCACGACTATCGCATGGACTTGGGAAGCGGAACACGCCACTCTGGCGCGATGCAGCCCGGTCCGATCCACAGCCACGACATGCAGCCTGCGATCACCCCCATATCGATCCTGGTGGTGGACGATCATGCGCTGCTGCGTGAGGGCGTGCGGGCGATGCTGGCGACCCAGGCCGATATGCGGATCGTCGGCGAGGCGGACAATGGCCGGCGCGCGGTGGAGGAATATGCGCGATTGCGCCCCGACATCGTGCTGATGGACCTGCAGATGGCGGAAATGCCGGGGCTCGACGCGATCGCCGCGATCCGGGTCATCCATCCCGACGCCCGGATCATCGTGCTGACCACCTATTCGGGCGATGGCCGCGCGATCAAGGCGCTGCGCGCAGGGGCGATGGGCTATCTGCTCAAGGCCAGCCTGCGCAAGCAGCTGCTCGACGCGATCCGGTCCGTGCATCTGGGCGGCAAGCATCTCGACGCCACTGTCGCCACCGCGATCGCCCTGCATGTGCTGGAAGACCCGCTGACCGAACGCGAGATCGCGGTGCTTTCGCTGGCGGCCTGGGGCAACAGCAACAAGCAGGTCGCGGCGCGACTCGATATCAGCGAAGAGACGGTGAAGGGCCATATGAAGTCGATCTTCTCGAAGCTCGACGCGACCGATCGCACTCATGCGGTGACGCTGGCGATCAAGCGCGGACTGATCGACCTCTGACGACATGGCGCGCGAGCGCCCCCTTTGCATCGGAATGATCGCTAACATGTCAGCCTGATCCAAGATCGGGCGGCGACGGACAGCTATGATCGCGCGCGTCAGGCCAGTGACTGACCATTTCTATTTTTTAGAACAAGTCGGTGCATTTTATCTGGATATTTCGGATCAAACACGCCGGCTAACACTGTCTTCACAGCAGCGACGACTGCTCGACACCAAGGAGCCGACCCATGACGATCACCGCCACGCCGACCCCGGGCAAGTCCCTCATCTCGCCGACCGACCATATTTT
This sequence comes from Sphingobium sp. SG1, assembly GCF_057063145.1. NCBI lineage: Bacteria > Pseudomonadati > Pseudomonadota > Alphaproteobacteria > Sphingomonadales > Sphingobiaceae > Sphingobium > Sphingobium sp. SG1. The sequence continues at coordinate 131,135 of NZ_JBVVOJ010000003.1, forward strand.
GGTCCTGATCGACTTCCAGTCGCAAATGGCCTTCGCCACCAAGTCGATCGCGCCGGAACTGCTGCGCAACAATGCCGCCCTCATCAGCCGCGCCGCCAAGTCGTTCGGCGTGTCGACCATCCTGACCACCGTGGCCGAAAAGAGCTTTTCGGGGCCGATGTTCAGCGAGATCACCGACGCCTTCCCTGGCCAGCCCCTGCTCGACCGCACCAGCATGAACACCTGGGAAGATGCCGCCGTGATCGAGGAAGTGAACCGCATCGGCAAGGAGCGGATCATCTTCGCCGGCCTGTGGACCAGCGTCTGCATCGTCGGCCCGGTCGCCTCCGCGATCGACCAGGGCTTCGACGTCTATTTCATCGCCGACGCCTGTGGCGACATCAGCGAGGAAGCGCATGAGCGCGCCGTGCAGCGCATGATCCAACTCGGCGCCAAGCCGATGACCTCGCTCCAGTACATGCTGGAACTGCAGCGCGACTGGGCGCGCACCGAAACCTATGAGTCCACCACCGGCATCGCCAAGGAATTTGGCGGCGCATACGGCCTGGGCATCAAATATGCGAAGGCCATGTTCGGCGCCTCCGAAGGCGGCCACTGACCTGCGCCGGGGGCCGGCGGTGCCTCCCCCTCTCCCCACGCACCGCCGGTCCCTCCCCCTCTCCCCTTTCCCCACCCGAGCAAAGGAAATCCCCATGAGCTTCGTGACCACGGATGACGGCGTCGACATCTTCTTCAAGGACTGGGGTCCAAAGGACGCCCAGCCCATCATGTTCCACCATGGCTGGCCGCTCTCGTCGGACGACTGGGACGCGCAGATGCTGTTCTTCCTGTCGAAGGGCTATCGCGTCGTCGCCCATGACCGTCGCGGCCATGGCCGCTCGGCCCAGGTGAGCGAAGGGCATGACATGGCCCATTATGCCGCCGACGCCGCCGCCGTCGCCCGCCATCTCGACCTCAGGAACGCCATCCATATCGGTCATTCGACCGGCGGCGGCGAAGTGGCCGCCTATGTCGCCCGCCATGGCCTGCCCGAAGGCCGCGTGGCCAAGGCCGTGCTGGCCAGTTCGGTGCCGCCGATCATGCTGAAGACCGACCGTTATCCCGGTGGCCTGCCCATGGACGTGTTCGACGGGCTGCGCGCCGGCCTCGCCGCCAACCGTGCGCAATTCTTCCACGATGTCGCCGCCGGCCCCTTCTATGGCTTCAACCGCGACGGCGCGGACGTGAAGCCCGCCGTCATCGACAATTGGTGGCGCCAGGGCATGATGGGCAGCGCCAAGGCCCATTATGAAGGCATCAAGGCCTTCTCCGAAACCGACCAGACCGACGATCTGACCGCGATCACCGTGCCGACCCTGGTGCTGCATGGCGATGACGACCAGGTCGTGCCCTACAAGAATGCCGGCGTGCTGCAGGCGCAGATCCTGCCTAATGCGACCCTCAAGATTTACGAGGGCTATTCGCACGGCATGCTGACGGTGAATGCCGACGTGCTGAACGCCGACATCCTCGCCTTCATCCAGGCCTGATCGCAGACGCAGGAGACCGGCGATGAAAGTCTATCTTCTCTCCCTCGGCGCCGGTCTCCTGGTCGGCATCGTCTATTCGCTGCTGGGGGTGCGCTCGCCCGCGCCCCCGGTAGTGGCCCTGATAGGCCTGCTAGGCATATTGGTCGGCGAACAGATCGTGCCGATCGCCAGGCGCTGGGCCGATGCCCATGAACTGACCCGCTTCGTGCGCAACGAATGCCGCGACCATGTACTGGGCACGCTCCCGAACAATCGGGCCGACAATCAAAAGGGCGACGCGTGATTACCCGCCGCGACGCCATGGCCGGGGTGGCCGCCTCCGCCCTTCTCGCTCCCTTTCCTGCTCAAGCCAAGGACCGCCCCATGACCGACACGATCATCGTCAATGCCAAGGTGACGACGCTGGACCGCGAAAATCCAGTGGCGCAGGCGGTCGCGATCCGCGACGGCAAGTTCCTGGCCGTGGGCAGCGAGGCGGAGGTGCGCGCCGCCGCGCCGGACGCAACGGTGATCGATGCCAAGGGCCATCGCCTGATCCCCGGCCTGATCGATAGCCATATGCACATTATTCGCGGCGGCCTGAATTTCAACATGGAACTGCGCTGGGACGGCGTGCCGACGCTGGCCGAGGCGATGGATATGCTTAAAAGCCAGGTCGCCCGTACCCCCGCTCCGCAATGGGTCCGCGTGGTCGGCGGCTTCACCGAACATCAGTTCGCGGAAAAGCGCCTGCCGACCATCGCCAAACTGAATGCCGTCGCGCCCGACACGCCGGTCTTCATCCTGCACCTCTATGATCGCGCGCTGCTCAACGCCGCCGCGCTGCGCGTCGTGGGCTATACCAAGGACACGCCCAATCCGCCGGGCGGCGAGATCGTCCGCGACGCGGTCGGCAACCCGACCGGCCTGCTGCTGGCCCAGCCCAATGCGACCATCCTCTATTCGACGCTGGCCAAGGGGCCCAAGCTGCCGCAGGACTATCAGCTCAATTCGACCCGTCACTTCATGCGCGACGTCAATGCGCTGGGCGTCACCGGCGTGATCGACGCGGGCGGCGGCTTCCAGAATTATCCCGACGATTATGAGATCATCGAGAAGCTGCATCAGGACGATCAACTGACCGTCCGCATCAGCTATAATCTCTTCACCCAGAAGCCCAAGGAAGAACTGGCCGATTTCTCCGGTTGGGTGAAGCAGGTGACGCCGGGCCAGGGCGATGACAGCTATCGCCACAATGGCGCGGGCGAGATGCTGGTCTATTCCGCCGCCGACTTCGAGGATTTCCGCCAGCCCCGGCCGGATATGCCGGCCAATATGGAAGGCGACCTCGAACCCGTCATCCGCCTGCTGGCCGAGCATAAATGGCCCTGGCGCCTGCACGCCACCTATGACGAGACGATCGGCCGCGCGCTCGACGTCTATGAAAAGGTGAACCGGGATATCCCTTTGCAGGGCATCAACTGGTTCTTCGACCATGCCGAAACCATCAGCGACCGCAATATCGACCGCATCGCCGCGCTGGGCGGCGGCATCGCCGTGCAGCATCGCATGGCCTATCAGGGCGAATATTTCGTCGAGCGCTATGGCGCCAAGGCGGCCGAGCGCACCCCGCCGATCGCCCGGATGATCGCGGCGGGCATCCCGGTCGGCGCCGGCACCGACGCCACCCGCGTCGCCAGCTATAACCCGTGGGTGTCTCTGTCGTGGCTGGTGACCGGCCGCACCGTCGGCGGCTTCGCCCTCTATCGCGGCGACAATCGCGTCAGCCGGGAAAAGGCGCTGGCGATGTGGACGCATGAGAATACATGGTTCTCCAACGAGATCGGCAAGAAGGGGCAGATCAAGGCCGGGCAGCTTGCCGACCTCGCCTTGCTGTCGGCCGACTATTTTGCGGTGCCGGAGGATCAGATCGTCCATATCCGATCGGTCCTGACCCTGCTCGGCGGCAAGGTGGTCCATGGCGAGGGCGATTATGCCCCGCTCGCGCCCGACCTGCCAAAGCCCATGCCCGACTGGTCACCGGTCGCCACCTTCGGCGGCTATCACAAGACCCGCGAGGCGCGCGCGCAGCTGGCATCGGCCTGTGCCTGCCATTCGGCCTGCGGCGTCCATGGCCATGACCATGCCGCGGCGCTGGGCGCAGATGTGCCGGCCGCCGATGTCCAGACCTTCTGGGGATCGCTCGGCTGCGGCTGCTGGGCCGTCTGACGATAACCGCAAATCATTGTCATTCCCGCGCAAGCGGGAATCCATCTCGCAACCAAGCCCGACGGCGCAACGCCCGGAGATGGATCCCCGCCTTCGCGGGGATGACGAGAAAGACTTCCTGCCTGGAGATTGTCCATGAAGCGCTTCGCCTTCCTATTCGCCGCCGCCATCCTGATGCCTATGCCGGTCGCCATCGCAAAGCCCGCCGCCAGCGCCGATTATGCGGTCGGCCCGCAATATGACACCACCCATGTCTATGTGCCCGAAGGCCAGTTCGACGCCTTCGTCACCAGCTTCGTCGCGACCTTCGGCGGCAAGACGTCGAAACAGGGCGAGTTCCAGGTGACACCGACGCCCAGCCTGACCAAGTCGCAACTGGCACTGACCCCGGCCGGCACCGTCTCGGTCTTCGGCTTCAAGACGCCGATCCCCTATCCGTTCGGCGATGAGCGGACCGGCTATCTGGTGAGCGACATGGACGGTGCCGTTGCCTCCGCGCTCAAGCATGGCGCAGTGCGCCGCATCACTACCTTCCCCGACCCGATCGGCCGCGACGTGGTGGTGCAATGGGCTGGTGGCGTGAACATGCAGCTTTACTGGCACACCGCCAAGCCCAGCTATCCCGCGCTGACCACCGTGCCGGAAAACCGCATCTACCTGACCGCCGACGTCGCTGACCGGTTCATCAGGGACTGGACCGGCTTTGCCCATGGCAGGATCGTCTCCGACGATCGCGCCGCCAAGGGCGAGGAAATCGGCCAGCCCGGCAAGACGATCCGCCGCGTCGCCATCGAGAGCGGCTATGGCAAGATGACCGTCTTCGTCTCGGACGGCCAACTCCCCTGGCCCTATGGCCGCGACATGACCGGTTATGAGGTCGCCGACATGGACGCCACGCTGACCAAGGCGAAGACCGCCGGCGTCGAAACATTGGTCGCGCCGCAGAGCGTCGCCGGTCGCCAGAGCGCGATCCTGCGCTTCCCCGGCGGCTATATCGCCGAAGTTCATGCGCCCGAGGCGAACTAGGATGCGCGCCGACCGCGATCCCCGCTTCGTTGATGCGATCCTCGACTGGAAGCCGACCTGGTTCATCGCCCGGCTGCTGCTGGTCGGCGCCTATCTGCTGGGCGGCATCGTCAAGCTGACGGACTGGCCGGCGGCGGTTGCCGAGCAGGCGCATTTCGGCATGACCCCGCCGGCTCTCTGGGCGACGCTCACCATCGCGATCGAACTGATCGGGCCGATCCTGATCCTGACCGGCCGCATGGCCTGGCTGGGCGCGGGGATGCTGGGCGTCTTCACCCTGCTGGCCGCCTTCACCGCCAACGCCTTCTGGACGATGCCGATGGAGCAGGAGCGGTTCATGGCCACCAATGCCTTTTTCGAGCATCTGGGCCTGATCGGCGGCTTCATCCTGGCGGCGCTGGTCGCCGAACAGGCGCAGCGCCGTGTGTAAAAAATCAGTCTGCCTTGCCCTCTCGCTCTGCGCTTGCCCGCCGCTGGCCGCGCAGACGCGGGAGGCCTGGCAGGCGCCGACCCTGTCGATCACCCGCTATGACGAGGATTGGTCGGATCTGGCGGACGCGCAAAAGCGCGGCCATCACTGGACGGGGCAGTTCAAATATATCCCGCTGGGCGACGATGTCTGGCTGTCCACCGGCGTCGAGCTGCGGCTGCGCAACGAAAATTATGCCGACAATCTCTGGGGCGGGGCCGATGCGCCCGACGACAGCTATTTATGGGCACGCGCCATGCCCTATGCCGACCTGCATGTCGGCGCGCCGGACCGGCTCCATGCCCGTGCCTTTGTCCAGCCGATCATCAGCCATGCGGTCGGCGTTGCGCCCTCGGCCAGCCCGATCGACCAGAGCCGGCTCGACCTGCTCCAGGGCTTTGCCGAAGTCGGCGCCGGCCCCGTCACCCTGCGCGCCGGGCGCCAGATGGTTTCGCTCGGCACCGAAAGGCTGGTCGGCACCCGCTATGGTCCCAACACCCCGCTGGCCTTCGACGGCGTGCGCGGCAGCCTGTCCCTTGGCGAGGGCCGCGCGCTCGACCTGTTCCTGCTCAACCCGGTCCAGCCCGGCCCCGCCAGTTTCGACGATCGCACGTCCGACACCCGCAGGCTGTGGGGCGCCTATGCGACGCTGCCGGAGCTCGACCTCTATTATCTGGGCTATCGCAACCGCGCCGCGCGCTTCGGCGGGCTGACGGGGCGGGAGGAGCGCCACAGCCTAGGCCTTCGTTCGCATGGCGCGCGGGGCGACTGGCACTGGAATGTCGAGGGCGTCTATCAGTTCGGCCATTATGACCGGCAGCGCATCGCCGCCTGGACGATCGGCACCGAAGTCGGCCGCACCCTGCCCCACCTGCCGCTGTCGCCCGACGCCACCTTGCGCTTCAACATCGTGAGCGGCGATCGTGACAGCGAAGATGACAGGCTGGGCACGTTCAACGCGCTCTTCCCCAAGGGCAAATATTTCGGCGAACTCTCGCCCGTCGGACCGACCAACATCGTCAGCCTCAATCCCCGGATCAGCGCGCCGCTGGGCGACGGCTTTTCCGCCAGCGTCGCCGGCATGGCCTATTGGCGTTACGCCCGCCATGACGGCGTCTACGACATTCCCGGCAACCTGGTCCGTGGCCCCGGCGACAGCCGCGCCCGCTTCATCGGCAAGGAGGTGGAGGCGACGCTGGCCTGGCAGGCGACGGCGGAGCTGGAACTGTCAACTTCGCTGTCCTTCTTCGCACCGGGCGCCTTCATCCGTGAGACCGGCCCGGCCCAGACCATCGCCATGACCGGCCTTGAGGCCAATTTCCGTTTCTAGATCCTGTGAGGAGCATCATCATGCCGCCAGCGTCCCAAAGCGCATCCCCCCTGCCCGGCCTGCTGTTGCTGCTGTCGGCGACGACCGGCCTGGTCGACGCGGTCAGCGTGCTGGGCCTGGGCAAGGTGTTCACCGCCAACATGACCGGCAATGTCGTGTTCCTGGGCTTCGCCGCGGCGCAGACGCCGGGCTTCAGGGTGGCGCCCTATCTGGTCGCGCTGCTGACCTTCTTCATCGGCGCGCTGATCGCCGGCCGGGTCGGCCAGGGCTTGGGCAAACGCCCGCTGCGCCACTGGCTGACGGTCGCCGCGCTGATCGAGGCGGCATTGCTGTGGATCGCGGCGATCGTCGCGCTGAATTTCCATGTGCCCACGCTCCAGCCCGCCGCCGACCTGTTCGCGATCATCAGCCTGACCGCGATCGCGATGGGCTTTCGCAACGCCACCATCCGGCAGTTGAAGGTGCCCGACCTCACCACCACCGTGCTGACCCTGACCGTCACCGGCATTGCAGCGGATTCCAGCCTGGCGGGCGGCGCCAATCCCAATCTCGCCCGGCGGATCGCGGCGATCGTCGCCATCTTCGCGGGCGCGGCGGCCGGCGCGCTGATGGTGGTGCATATGGGGCTGGCGCTGCCGCTGCTGGTGTCGGGCGCGATCGTGCTGGTCGGCACCCTGCTGTGCGTCCGCCACCCGGCGGCCGCCCTGCCCCACGGGGGCTGAAGATCAGGGCAGCGCGACCCGCGCGAACCGCCGGTCGGGCACGAACCAAAGCGCGACGACCAACACATAGAGCGCGACCGCCAGCCAGCGGCTGACGAAGCTCAGGGGAATGGCCGCGCCATAGATGGCCAGCGTTCCCCAGCCCTTCCAGTCCATACCGAGCGCGCGGGCGAGCCTGGAGCCTGCGCCATTGCAGGCGATGATCGCCCGTTCGGTCAGGAAATAGCCGATCGCCGCCGCGCCCAGCACCATGCCATAGGCCGCCGTCGCTCCGGTCGACCAGGCGCTCTCGTCCAGCCAGCGGATGACGAACGGGACCAGGCTGAGCCAGAAGAGCAGGAAGAGATTGGCCCACAGCACCCGCCCGTCGATGCGCGGGTTTAGCTGGAACAGATGATGGTGATTGTTCCAGTAGAGGCCGACATTCACGAAGCTGAGCAGATAGGCGATCAGCAACGGCAGGCATTGCGCGAGATCGGCGAGCGATCCCCCGCGCGGCACCTTCAGTTCCAGCACCATGATGGTGATGATGATCGCGATCACCCCGTCGGTGAACGCCTCCAGCCTTTTGCTGTTCATGCCTGTGCCGCCAATGGCGATCCCTGCCAGGTCCGGCGCCAGGACAGCGGCGTGGTGCCGACCAGCCGCTTGAACAGCCGGGTCAGGTGCGCCTGGTCGGTCAGGCCGCAGGCGCTGGCGATGTCCGACAGGCTGTGGCCGGTTTCCAGCATCAGCCGCTGTGCCCGGCGGATGCGCTGGCGGATGACATAGGCATGCGGCGTTTCGCCCATGCTGACCTTGAACGCGCGGCAGAAATGACCGGGGCTGAGGCTCGCCACCAGCGCCAGTTCCTCCGTCACCAGCGTGCGGCCCAGCCGCGTCTCGACATAGGCGGTCACCTTGCGCAATTGCCAGCCAGCCAGACCGCCGGTCGGCGGCGGGCAATGGCTGTCGGGACGTCGGGCCAGCATGGCGGCGCCGTCGTCCGCGTCCGTGCCCTGCCGCAGCAGGTCGCGCAGTTGATCGAGGCACAGGTCCGCCCGGTTGGGGTCGCGATGCAGCAGCATCTGCGCCCGCGTCAGCAGGTCCAGAAGCGGCGCGGCGTCGAGCCGATGCGGCAGGTTGGGGCGCGTGCTGAGACTGGCGATATCCGACATGGCGGGAATGATGCGGCGGCGTCACGATTTCCCAAAGCCCGGATGGAGGGGGCGAGCGTCCCTCTAACGGGGGGCTTGTATCGCATCGGCCCGCAGCGCTACGGCTGTCGGTTCCTCCCGCCCCAAGGCCCCCATGTCGCGACCGAGCAGAAGATCATGAAGCGCCGGGCGATCATCACGGCGATCGCGGCCATGCTGCTGGCCCAGCCGGGGCAGGCGCTGGACCCGAGCCAGTCGATCGGCCAGTTGCGCCACAGCCGCTGGACGCTGAAGGACGGAGCGCCGGGCAATGTCCGTGCGCTGGCGCAGGGCAAGGACGGCTATCTGTGGCTGGGATCTTCGACCGGCCTCTACCGCTTTGACGGCATCCGGTTCGAGCGCATGCTGGCCGATCGCGACGACCCGCGCCGATCCTTGCAGGTCACCGCCCTGCTGGCGGCGCGCAATGGCGACATCTGGGTCGGCCATGATTTCGGCGGCATCGCCCTCTATCGCGACGGCCATCTGCGCGATGCCAATCCCTGGCCGGCGCAGGGCGGCGTCGCCGACATCGTGGAGGCGCGCGACGGATCGATCTGGGTCGCGGCCGAAGCGCGCGGCAAGATGCTGCTGTCGCGTTACCAGCATGGCCGCTGGCGCCGCTATGGCGCGCAGCAGGGCGTGACCGACGGCATGATGGGGCCGATGCTGGCCGCGTCGGACGGCAGCCTCTACCTCGCCTTGCCGCCGCACCTGCTGCGGCTGGCGCCCGGTGCCGCGCACTTCACCCCGCTGGCAATGCAGGTCGCCCCCTTTGCCGCGCTGGACGAGGACAAGGCGGGCCGGATCTGGCTGGCGGACGACAGCGGCATCCGGCCGATTTCCGGCGGGCAGGCCGCGGCCCGGCTCGATCCCGTCAACACCCCCTATGTCACCCGCCATATCCATGTCGATCGCCAGGGCACGGCCTGGATCACCGGTCAGAATGGCGGCCTGGCGCGGCTTCCTGCGGGCGGCGACAAGGTCGAGGTCGCGGCCGGGCACATGCCGCTGTCGCTCGCCGCACTGGAGGACCGGGAAGGCAATATCTGGGTCGGCACCGAGACCGGGGTGGAGCGCTATGCCGCCGCCAGCCTGATCGGCGCGGGCGAGGAGGCGCTGGTGACCGGCTTCGTCGCGCCGGCCCGATCGGCCCATATCTTCTATGCCGGTATCGCCGGCGTCTATCGCGTCGGGCCGGGCCAGCGCCAGCCCCGGCTGATCTTCCCGCGCGCCGACATTGGCGTGCTGTGCGGCGACGATCGGCAATTACTGGCGATCAGCCTGGATGGCGCCTTCCTGCTCGACCTGGACGATCGCGGCGATGTCCGCCGCACGACGCTGGTCGAAGGGCCGCTGTCGGTCAGTTGCGCACGCGACGATCGCGGGCAGTTCTGGACCGGGATGGACCGGCTCTACCGGCTGGACGGCGGGCGGCTGGTGCCGGCGAGCGGCGCGGCGGGGCAGCCGGGCGGCACCATCACCCTGTTGCGCGCCGATGGGCATGGCGGCCTGATCGCCGGGCGCAGCCGGCGCGGGCTGCTGCGCATTCGCGATGGCGAGCAGATGGCGCTGCTGCCCGCCGGGACCAGCCCGATCGGATCGATCCTGACCCTGCGGGCCGATGGCGACCAGTGGCTGATCGGCGGGATGAAGGGGCTGGCGCGCCTGAAGGGCGGCCGGTTGCAGTCCTTGGGCGAACGCACCCATCCCTATCTGGCCGGGATTACCGGCATCGCCCGCACCGCCGATGGCTGGACCTGGATCAACGGCGCAACCGGTATCGTGCGGATGCGCAGCGATGCGCTGGACAAGGGCCTTGCCCAGCCCGATCGCCCCATCCCCTATCAGCGGGTCGGCCAGGAAGGCGATTACCGGGCGCGGTCCAACCTGTTCGAGGCAAACGACATCGCCCTCGATCGCGACGGCCAGCTCTGGTTCGCCACCGATCAGGGCCTGGCCTGGACCGATCCTGCCCGGCTGGCTCGCAACGCAGTTCCGCCGCCTGTGGCGATCCGGTCGCTGCGGGTCGATGGCAAGGCCTATCCGCTGGCCGCGGGCCGCATCGCCCTGCCCGCCCATAGCGGCCGGGTGCAGATCGACTATAGCGCCCTCAGCCTGACCGATGCGGCGCAGAACCGTTTCCGCTATCGGCTGGAGGGCAGCGGCACCGGCTGGTTCGATGCCGGGACGGAGCGGCAGGCGCTCTATACCAATCTGGCGCCCGGCCAATATCGCTTCCATGTGATCGCGGCGAACAATGACGGGGTATGGAACACGCAGGGCGCGGCGCTCGCGTTCGAGATCGCCCCAGCCTTCTACCAGACGCGCTGGTTCCGCATCCTGTGCATCAGCCTGATCCTGCTGGCCGGCTGGCTGCTCTACCGCCGGCGCCTGCATGTCGTGACCGAACGGGCACGCAGCCGGGTCGAGGCGCAGTTGACCGAGCGCGAACGGATCGCACGGGAACTGCACGACACGCTGTTGCAAGGGTTCCAGGGGCTGATGCTGCGCTTCCAGGCGGTGGTCGAGTTGCTGCCGCGCGGCGAACGCGCCCGCACCGAGTTGGAAGGCGCGCTCGACCGGGCCGAGGATGTGCTGGTCGACAGTCGCGAGCGGGTCCATTCGCTGCGACAGGCATTGCAGCCGGTGGCGATGGCGGTCCGTCTGCGCGCGCTGTTGGACGAGATGGTCGGCGACCGGCTGGACTGGCGCGTCGAGGAGGCCGGCACCGTGCGGCTGGTCTGCGCCCCGGTCGCCGACGAGATGATGCGGATCGCGCGCGAGGCGATCAGCAACAGCCTGCGCCATGCGGCCGCGCGGACCATCATCGTCGAGTTGCATCATGGCACCGACCGGCTGTCGCTGGCGATCATCGACGATGGCATCGGCCTGTCCGCAGCGGTGCTGGCGGCCGGATCGCGCGAAGGCCATTATGGCATGGTCGGCATGCGCGAACGGGCGCAACGGATGGATGGCGCGGTGGAGATCATCTCCACCACCAGGACCGGCACGACCATCCGCGTGACCGTGCCGGCCCGTGTCGCCTATCTGTGAGCGTCAGGCGGTGGCGGCACGCGGCGCGCCGCTGCGGCGGCTGAGCAGCAGCGCAATCAGCCCAAGGCTGGACGCAGCGGCCCCGGCGATCGTGACGAACGGCAGGCTGAGGCCGGCGGCAATCACCGCGCCGCCCAGGGCTGCGCCGATCGCATTGCCCAGGTTGAAGGCGCCGATGTTCATCGAGGACGCCAGATTGGGCGCATCGGCCGCGGCGCTCATCACCCTCACCTGCAGCGGCGGCACCAGCGCGAAGCTGGCAATGCCCCACAGAAAGATCAGCACCGCCGTCGGCCCGGCAAAGGGCATGGCAAAGGCGAAGGCGATGAGGATCGCCGTCAGCGCAGCGAGCGTCACGATCAGCGTCCTGTCCACCGACCGGTCGGCAAAGCGCCCGCCCAGCCAGTTGCCGATGGTGAGGCCCACGCCATAGAGGACCAGCATCGCCGTCACGAAGCCGATCGAGCCATGGGTCTGATCGCGCAGGATCGGCGTGATATAGGTGAAGACGGTGAACATCGCGCTGGCGCCGACCACGGTAAGGCCGAGCGCGGCGAGCACCGGCCCGCGCATCAGCACCCGCAGTTCGGAGCGCGCGTCGCCCTCGGTCGGGGCCGGCATGTCGGGCAGGGTCAGGCGCAATGCCGCGATGGTGAGGACGCCCAGCGCCGCAATGCCCCAGAAGGCCGCACGCCATCCCATGACTTCCCCCGCCCAGGTTGCCAGCGGCACGCCGACGACATTGGCAATGGTCAGCCCCATGAACATGGCGGCGACCGCGCCCGCCTGCCGCTGGGGCGGGACCAGGCTGGCGGCGACGATCGATCCGACGCCGAAGAAGGCGCCATGGTTGAGCGAGGTGATGATGCGCGCGAACAGCAGCATCGCATAGCTTGTGGAGAGCGCCGCGATCAGATTGCCGATGGTGAAGATGGCGGCGAGGCCGATCAGCAGGGTGCGGCGCGGCAAGCGGCCGGTGGTCAGCGTCATCAGCGGCGCGCCCAGCATCACACCGATCGCATAGGCGCTGATGAGCAGGCCGGCGGCGGGGATGGAGACGCCAAGGTCGGTGGCGATGACGGGCAACAGGCCCATCGGCGCAAATTCGGTGACGCCGATGCCGAAGGCGCCGGCCGCCAGCGCGAGCAGCGGTGGATTGATCTTCATGATGCTCCTCCCGTCAGACAAGCGGCGGGTTCAGCCGGGCGAAACCGGCCTGTTGATGGTAGGGGGCGTGGGGATAGGCCGGCATCTGGTAGCTGGCCCGGTCGAGCCGGGCGACCTGATCGGCGGTCAGCGACCAGCCGACCGCACCCAGATTCTGGCGCAACTGCTCCTCGTTACGGGCGCCGATGATGACCGACGACACGGTCGGCCGCTGCAACAGCCAGTTGAGCGCGACCTGCGGCACCGTCTTGCCGGTTTCCGCCGCAATCTCGTCCAGCGCGTCGACCACGCGGTAGAGATGCTCCTCCTCCACCGGCGGCGCGAAGGCAGCGGTCTGGTGCAGGCGGCTGCCCTCCGGGATCGGGCTGCTGCGCCTGATCTTGCCGGTCAGGCGGCCCCAGCCGAGCGGGCTCCACACCAGTGCGCCCACGCCCTGGTCGGCGGCGAGCGGCATCAGGTCGGCCTCATAGGCGCGACCGATCAGCGAATAATAGGCCTGGTGTGCGACGAAGCGCGGCCAGCCATGGCGATCCGCCACGTCCAGCGCCTTCATCAACTGCCAGCCGGGATAGTTGGACACGCCGACATGGCGCAGCTTGCCGGCACGGACCAACTGGTCGAGCGTCGCCAGCAATTCCTCGACCGGGGTCGACGCGTCGAAGGCGTGAAGTTGCAGCAGGTCGATATGATCGGTGCCAAGGCGCCGGAGCGCGGCTTCCACGGCGCCGATCAGCCGGTCGCGCGATACGCCCCAGTCATTATGGCCATCGCCGGTCGGCAGGCCGAGCTTGGTCGAGATCAGAAGCTGATCGCGCCGTCCCCTGATCGCCGCGCCCAGCACCTCTTCCGATGCGCCGTTCGAATAGACGTCGGCAGTGTCGAACAGGGTTATGCCGGCGTCGAGGCAGATGTCGAGCAGCCGGCGCGCCTCCTGCGCGTCGCTGTTGCCCCAGGCGCCAAACAGGGGCCCTGAGCCGCCGAAGGTGCCGGTGCCGAAACTGAGCGCCGGCACGCGCAGGCCCGACGCCCCCAATTGCCGATATTCCATCATCATCCCTTTCCATTCCGTGATGGACGCATAAATGGAAGGCAGGACTCCCCGCGTTTAGAGGGCCGCAAGGCGAAGGATCTTTGCAATGGATGAAAAGATACCCTTTCATGCCGATCGGGCGCGGGCGCTGGAAACCTTTGCGACCGTGGTGGCCGAGGGCAGTTTTTCGGCCGCGGGGCGATTGCTGGGCCTCACCCCCTCCGCCGTCAGCCGCGCGGTCGACCGGATCGAGGATCGGCTGGGGGTGCGGCTATTGCTGCGCTCCACCCGCGCGCTGACGATGACGGCGGAGGGGCAGGCATACCTGGCCAGCGCGCGCCGCATCCTGGCCGATCTGGACGAGGCGGAACAGACGATCGCCGATCGCGGCGCGCCGCGCGGACGCTTGCGGGTCAGCGCCGCCCACTCCCATGGCCGGCTGTGCATCGTGCCGCTGCTCGGCGAATTTGCGCAGCTCTATCCGCATATATTGGTCGACATCAGCCTGAGCGACCGGCTGGTCGATATCGCCGGCGGGCAAGCGGATGTCGCGATCCGCTTCGGGCCGCTGGCCGATAGTCCGCTGACCGCCCGCAAGCTGGGCGAGAATGGCCGTGTCATCGTCGCCTCGCCCGCCTATCTCGCCCGCCATGGCACGCCGGTCGTGCCGGAGGATCTGCACGACCATAACTGCCTGAACTTCAATTTTCGCCGCGCCGAACCGGTCTGGCCCTTCCGCAAGGACGGGCGCGACTATGCGCTGAGCGTGCGCGGCACGATCGAGGCGAATAATGGCGAAACGCTGGGGCAGCTGGCGGCCGATGGCGTCGGCATCACGCGGGTCGGCCGGTTCAGCGTCCAGCCGGAACTGGCATCGGGCGACCTGGTGCCGTTACTGGAAGACTATAATCCCGGCGATATCGAGACGATCCATGCCGTGTTCCTGGGCGGCACCAATGTGCCGGCACGGCTGCGCGTGTTCGTGGACTTCCTGGCGGAACGGCTAACGCGACCTGCATCGGCGGTCTGAGCCGGGCGACGCCTATATATCCCCGCGGCGGACCAGTTGCCGGCTGATCCGGGTCGGTGCCAGATGGCGGCAGAGCGCATCCAGTGCCGCCGTCATATAAGCTGCGCATCACTGTCATGCGCGCTTCATACTCCCCTCCTACCCGAGCGCCGAAAGGGGAGAAATATCATGCACTTCCGTTCTCTTGCTCTGGCCGCCATCAGCCTGCCCGTTTTCGCTACGGCAACCGCCCATGCCGAAACGCCCGATGCCGCGTCGGCCGATTCGATCATCGTCACCGCACAGCTGCGCGAACAGGACCCGATCGACGTGCCGATGGCGCTGAGCGTCGTCGGCAATGAACAGATGGACCGTATGGGCCTTTATGAGTTCGATGCGCTGTCGCGCTTCGTGCCCGGTTTCGACGTCCAGAACCAGTCGCCCAACAATCCCGGCTTCGTGATGCGCGGCATCACGTCGGATAGCGGCACCGCCAGCAACGAACCGCGCGTGTCACTCTATCAGGACGGCGTTTCCATCTCCAAGTCGCGCGGCTCCTATGTCGAGCTGTTCGATATTGAGCGGGTCGAGATCGCCAAGGGGCCGCAATCGACCCTCTATGGTCGCGGTGCGCTGATCGGCGCGGTCAACATCATCCAGAACAAGGCGCAGCTCGACAATGTCGAAGCAGCGGGCCGGGTCTCCTATGGCAATTATAATAGCTGGCTGACCGAGGGCATGGTCAATGCGCCGATCGGCGAAGGCATGGCGATCCGCCTGGCCGGCCGCATCCGCAAGCGCGACGGCTATACCGAAAACCTGCTGGGCGGCGCCGACTTCAACTCCGCCGACACCAAGGCGGTGCGCGGCAGCTTCCATGGCGAGAAGGGCGATTTGAGCTTCGACCTGATCGGCAATTATCAGAAGGACACGCCAAGCGGCACCGGCTTCAAGTCGATCGCCTATAACCCGACCGATCCGGCCACCGGCGTGGTGATCGGCGATCGCGGCCGCAACAGCGGCGCCGCGCTGGCAGCGGCCGATGGCTTCGAGGGTGGCAAGGGCCTAGGCCTTGATCGCCAGGTCTGGGGCGTCACCGGCATCGCCAGGCTGAAGCTCAACGACCAGTTCAACCTCACGTCCACCACCGCCTTCCGCCGCTTCGACGCGCTGGAAATCTTCGACGCGGACGGCATTTCCCTGCCGATGCTGACCGCGGCGGAAGATGCGCGCGGTCGCCAGTTCAGCCAGGAATTCCGCCTGACCTATGACAGCGGCCCGATCACGGCATTCCTGGGCGGCAGCTATTTCTGGGAAAATGGCACGCAGCGCGTTCCCACCCAGTTTGACGAGCGCGCGACCCTCGCCCGGCTGGCCGGCGCGCTGAACGGCGGCGGTGCCATCCCCGGCCGCGCCGCGAGTGATCCGGTGCCGGCCGCCCTGCTCGCCAGCCCCGCCTTCACCGGCGCGCTGCTGCAGGGTGTCGCCAGCGCCTATGGCGTCGCGCTGTCGAGCGCGCAGGCCCAGGCGATCGCCGCCAACCTCAAGTCCAATCATCTCGAAAGCACCACCAATGGCGCGCGCACCCGCGCCTTCGACCTGTTCGGCGACGTGACCCTGCGCCTGTCCGACCAGTTCGAGCTCGGCGGCGGTCTGCGCTACACCCATGACGACAAGCTCAGCACCTATATGTCGTCGGTCGACAATGGCCGGTCGATCCTGGGCGGGCTGATCGGCGCGCTGAGCCAGCCGGCGGCGGTGCGCACCGCGCTGCTGCAGGCGCTGGCCGTGCCCGGCGCGGCGAACATTCCGACCTCGGCCGCCTATCCGGTGCCGATGTTCGGCCTCGGCGCCCAGCCGACCGCCGGCAATGGCGGGGTCGACAGCGACACGCTCAGCAATGGCGGCTTTTCCTGGCGCCTGACCGCCCGCTACAAGCCGGGCACCGACACCAGCCTCTATGCCACCTATGCCCGTGGCCGTCGTCCGCAAGTGCTGGCCGCCAGTGCGCCGTCCGCGCCGATGGGCGCCACCCGCTTTTCCGTGCTGGACTCCGAAACGGTCGACAGTTTCGAACTGGGCGCCAAGACCGCGCTGATGAACCGCACCCTGTTCATCGACGGCGCGGCCTTCTTCTACCAATATGATAATTTCCAGACCACGGTGCAGCAGGGCACGCAGTTCGTCCTGACCAATGCCGGCAAGGCCGAAAGCTATGGTTTCGAGGGCCAACTGCGCTGGGTGCCGAGCGACGTGCTGACCCTGTTCGCGACCTACGCCTATAACCACAGCCGCTTCAAGACGGGCGTGCGCGACGGCAACCACTTCCGCCTGTCGCCCGACCATAGCGCGTCCTTCGGTGCGCAGGCGTCCCTGCCCGCCGGCCCCGGCCGCATCGTCTTCACGCCCAGCGTCACCTGGCAGTCGAAGGCCTATTTCGACGATGACAATGACCGCCCGGACCTGCAGCAGCCGCCCGCCGCTCTGGTCGCCGACAATATCCAGGACGAATGGCAGGGCAGCTATGCGCTGGTCAATGCGCGGCTTGGCTATGAAGCGCCCGGTGGCGCCTGGCGGATCGAGGGCTTCATCGAGAACGCCTTCGACAAGAAATATATCATGGATGCGGGCAATACCGGCGACAGCCTGGGCATGCCGACCTTCATCGGCGGGGCACCGCGCTTCTATGGCGTGTCGGCCAGCTTCCGCTTTGGCGGTGCGCAATGAGCGCGGACCGCATGAAGCTTGACCGTCGCGCGGCGCTGGGCCTGATCGGCTCGGGCGCCGCCCTCCCCGGCATCGGCATGGCGGCGACACAAGCCGCCGCCAGCTTCGTCCATGGCGTAGCCAGCGGCGACCCGACCGAGCGCGGCGCGATCCTGTGGACCCGCGTCACCCCGGTCGACCCGGCGCAGCAGGCGGCGATCCCCCTGCGCTGGCATGTCGCCGAAAGCGCCGGCGGCAAGCCGGTCGAAAGCGGCGCGGCGCAGGCCCGCCCCGCCCGCGACTTCACGGTCAAGGTCGAGCCGCGCAGCCTCAAGGCCGGCCATGACTATCATTACTGGTTCGAACTGGCGGACGGCGCGCCATCGCCGGTCGGCCGCTTTCGCACGCTGGCCAGGGGCGCGGTGGCCGATGCCGTGCTGGCGGTGGTCTCCTGCCAGCTCTACCCCGGCGGCTTCTTCACCGCCTATGACTCGATCGCCGCGCTCGACCGGATCGATGCGGTCGTGCATCTGGGCGACTATATCTATGAATATGGCGCCGACGGCTATGGCGCGGAGATCGGCCAGAAGATCGGGCGCGGGCTGGAACCCGCGCATGAGATCGTGACGCTGGCCGACTATCGCACCCGTCATGCCCATTACAAGGGCGACAGGAGCCTGCAGGCGGCCCATGCCCGCGCCGCCTTCATCTGCGTCTGGGACGATCATGAAACCGCCAATGACAGCTGGATCGGCGGCGCGGAGAATCACCATCCCGCGACCGAGGGTGACTGGGCCAAGCGCAAGGCCGCCGCGATGCAGGCCTATTTCGAATGGATGCCGATCCGCGATCCGCAGGGCAATGATCCCTGGGAAGCGATCAACCGCCGTTTCGACTTTGGCGATCTCGCCACCCTGCTGATGGTCGAGACGCGCCTGCTCGCCCGCAGCGAACAGGCCGGCTTCAAGGGCGAAACGCCCAGTCGATCGGAAGTCGCGGCGGTGCTGGCCGAACGCAACCGGCCGGACCGCGAGATGCTGGGCGAGCCGCAGCGCGCCTGGCTGGAGAAGGAACTGGCCGCGTCGGTCAAGGCCGGCACGCCCTGGCAGATATTGGGCAATCAGGTGGTGATGGCACGGGTCAACGGCCCGGACCTTGCCAAGCTGTTCGGCGCGGAAAAGGCCGCGGCGATGGTTGCGACGCTGGAACCGTCGGTGCGGGCGCAGGTGGAACTGGCGCAAGCGGGCTATCGCGCCGGCCTACCCTTCAACCTCGATGCCTGGGACGGTTATCCCGCCGCGCGCGAGCGGCTCTACCAGAGCATCCGCCGGGCCGGCGCCCATCCGCTGGTGCTGGCCGGGGACAGCCATGCCTTCTGGGCCAATCAACTGGCCGACGCACAGGGCAATGCCATCGGCGTGGAATTTGGCACGTCATCGATCAGCAGCCCGTCGATCGGCGACATGCTGCCGAAAATGCCGATCGGCGATCTGCTGCAACAGGCAAGCTCGGAGGTCGCCTTCTGCGACCAGCGCGCCAAGGGCTATATCCTGCTGACGCTGACACGGGAAAAGGCGACCGGCGACTATATCGCCATGTCGACCATCTATGCCCCCAAGGCAGAGGCCCGCACGCTCAAGCGAGTCTCGCTGCCAGCGGGCGCCACCCGGTTCGACGCGACCTGAAAGCGCCGAGGGGCTGCGGATGCCCTGCCCGCAGCCCCCGATCTCGCGAGACTTACCGCTCCCTGATGACGAGCGATTTACCCGCATATTTCGCCGGATTGACGTTCGGCAAGGTCTGGATCTTGCGCCCCTTGCGGCTCATCCAGGTGACTTCGACCTTGACCGCGCCCATGGTTTTCAGGCCGAAATCTACTCTGAAACCGGGCGAACGAGGAACCGGTAGCCGGCAAGCAGCATATCTCGCGTCGTGGCGTGGACGATCAGCGGCAGGCTGGCATCGCGATCGTCGATAACGGCAAGTAGACCCGCCAGCATTTCGCCACCACCATCATCGAGCATCTGAGCGGTGTCGATTTGGAGAAGCGCGAGACCGTCCGCGTCCACAATCGCCATGATGCGAGCGTGCCGACGGTCTTCCGCGCCATAGCTCACCGATGACGAAATCGATACGCTTCTATGATGCCCACTGTGAAAGCCGCGAAAGTCGGCCCAAAAATTCGCCAAACTACTCTACGAAAACTCATGCGAACTGGAAGCTGTCGGCGTCGACATCAACCAGTTTGACGAATCGGCCTTCAAGATCTTCTTTGATAAAGCGAATGGGAGAGCGCTGAACTTCGCGCTCATCGGGGTGGTGTCGTCGCGTAGCGGCCAGCCAAGCGATGTCCGAATGGATTGCAGCTGGGGCGGCATTATTCGAACTTTTTATCAAAGGCTTATAGGGTATCATAGGGAGATAATGGCCATGCGCATCTCTCAAATCATTCCTGTCCATTCCCTTGGCTTACCCTCAGTTGGCTGGAAAATTGGCTGAGCGACGTCAGAATAAGCTGTTGTCAGTTGAGCCGTTCTGCACGGGTAATCTGCCTCGACCACGATCCTAAAGCTCGATCAACAGCGGGTCGGTTTGCCAAACTCAGAACCGATAAACGCACGGTGCGCTCGATATCGACATGTCACCAAGATGAAGTATATTCATCGACTGGCTGCGTAATCAGCGCAGCGACCCGTCCTGATTTGGTCCGCGCCTGCCAGCGCGCCCATTGCCGTGCAAATAGAGCTGGATGAATAAGCAAGATGCACGTCCCTACGACATCG
This sequence comes from Sphingobium sp. SG1, assembly GCF_057063145.1. NCBI lineage: Bacteria > Pseudomonadati > Pseudomonadota > Alphaproteobacteria > Sphingomonadales > Sphingobiaceae > Sphingobium > Sphingobium sp. SG1. Next base: position 151,346 of record NZ_JBVVOJ010000003.1, read on the forward strand.
GTGATGCCGAAGAGCTGTGGAAGCGCTCTAGGAAGCTCAAAGGCTCGGGTTTCACGCCACAGATGAACCGCCCCCGGGATTGCCAGAGGACCTAACTCCTGAGAGGAAGGGTCTTCGCGAACAAGTTTGCCTTGAGGTTCTGCAGCGGGCGACCGGACGTGTAGCAATTGCATGATCTACTGTACCGTTCTCACCGTAGACATGCCTGATTTCAATAAGCCGGCCGGCTCCGCATGTGCTCACCTTGCCGCCGACCGATGCAGCATTCACGCCGTGCGCCCGCAGGTTTGCCGGACCTGGTGCTGCGCCGGCAATGCCGCAATAAGCGGCGCTGCATTTCTTCACCCCTGTCAGACAAGTGCTACGCCAATCCGAAATTCTGGAACGTCAGCGTCGGCTTTGTGCTGAGGAAGGCGACCTGGACCATTGCCTGGGAGCCGGAGCCGTCGGGGTCGTAATAAAGCGCGCCGGTCGACTTGTTGTAGACGAGATACTGGTCCGGTGCGGTTGCCGCGGTTCCGGCATAGAAGGCCGATGACGGCAGGCTTCCGCTAGGCATCGAGGCAAAGGCGGTGAAGATGCCGCGCGCGAAAACGAGCATGTCCTCGCCCGGCGTAAAGTCCTTCACCGTGTCGCGGTCGGCCGATACGGTCAGCGAATCGAACAGGAAGCTGTCCGCCCCGGCCCCGCCGGTCAACTCATCGAGGCCAGCCCCGCCGACCAGCAGATCATTGCCGTCATTGCCCTGCAGGAAGTCGTTGCCGTCTTCGCCATAGATGCCATCATCGCCGCCCATGCCAACGATGAGATCGCCACCCAGGCTGCCGCGCATCAGGTTGTTGCCGCCATTGCCGGTCAGGGTATTGGCGAAATCATTGCCGACCACCGCGATATTGGCCGAGCCGGTCTGCGTCAGCTTTTCGAGATTGTCTTCCATCGTGAAATCGACGCTGGCATAAGCAATGTCGGTGCCTTCGCCATAATATTCGACGATCCGGTCGCCCAGATTATCGACATAGAAAATGTCGTTGCCGATGCCGCCATAGAGCATATCGGCGCCACCAGCGCCGTCGAGCGTGTCATTCCCCGAACCGCCGTAGAGGATGTCGCTGCTAGCATTGCCGGTCAGCACATCGGCTCCGCCCAGCCCATTGATCGTCCACAGATCGTTGGTGGCAGCGGTGAAGATATTCACGCCATTGTCGCCGATAAAATATTTCGGCTCTGGCATGTTGTTGAGGCCGATGGTGAAATTCGATTCCACATAGGCACCCTGGCTGTCGGTCACGCGGCCGACCACCTGGTAGGAGGTCGCCGTTTCATAATCGAGCAAGCTGCCATTGGCGACCGATATCAGCCCCGTTGCGCCATCCACCGAAAAGCGTCCGCCCGCCGTGTTGGTCAGGCTGAAAGTCAGCACATCACCGCTATCGACGTCGCTTGCGCTCAATGTGCCTATGGCCGTGCCGTTGGCCGCATTTTCATTCACCATGTTCCCGGTCAGCGCCAGCGTCGTCGGCGCATCATTGGCGCCCATCACCGTCAGCGTCACGGTGGCGCTGGATTGCATGCCGGCATTGTCCTTGACCATATAGGTGAAGGAATCGGTGACGCTCTGCCCGACGGCCAGTGACTGATAGGCCGAACCGGGTGCATAGCTGATCGTCCCGTTCGACAGGGTCAGCGCGACACCGTTGGTGGTGGTCGCCGGCAGGGCTTGCAGCGTCAACACATCGCCCGGATCGGGATCGACATCATTGGCCAGCAAGGTGGCCGACGAGAAGGTGGAGCCGTCCTCCGATACGCTGACAGTGTCGGCATTCGCGGTGGGAGCGTCATTGATGCCGGCCACGACCACGCTCACCCGCCCGGTCGCATCGACCCCGACGGTGTTCACCACCTCGTAGGAGAAGAGTGCCGTGCCGCTGAAATTGGCATAGGGGGTGAAAACGATATTGCCATCGGTATCGAGGCTGATCGTGCCGCCGGAAATCGCCGATGCACCGACCAGCGAGATGGGCAGCCCCTCCGCATCGACATCATTGGCGAGCAGGGTCGAGGCGAGGATTGTGATGCTCTGATCCTCCACGCCGGTCACGCTGTCCGCCGTGGCGATCAGCGCGGGTGGGCCACCTTGCGGACCGAGCGGTTCGAACAGCTTATATTTGACCGATGTTCCCAGATTGTCGCCGCCCTGACCGCTATAATCGGTCCATACCAGCGCGAAGCCGCCATCGGTGCCACCGGCGACCGCCGGATCGGCCTGAGCACCGAGGGATTCGGTATTGACGAGAAATTCGCCACCAATGCGGGCGCCGTTGATGTCGAAAATCTGTCCCTTGATCCCTGCGGTGCCATTTTCTGTGGCCGCGCCGCTATAGTCGGACCAGCTGACCATGATATTCCCGCCAGCCATGACGCTGATGCTGGGCGCCAATTGGCCGCCGGCTATGGTCGTGTTGACCAGTTTCTCGCCGCCGACCTTGGCACCGCTGGCGTCGAATATCTGCAGTTTCAGGCCATAATAGTCATTGTCGCCGCCAACGCCGCTATTATCGGCCCAGACAATGGCGAAACCGCCATTGGCAAGGCCGATGATCGCCTGCTGCTGCTGGTTGCCGGCGGTCGTCGTATTGACGAGAAATTCGCCGCCGACCTTGCTGCCATTGGCCGAGAAGATCTGGGCCTTGACCGCGTCCTTGTTGTTGTCGCCGCCCAAAAGACTGGAATCATGCCAGCTGACAACGAATCCGCCGTTGGACAGTGCAGCCACCACCGGCGTATCCTGCGCGTTGGCGGTGTTGGTGTTGACCAGCAGTTCCGTGCCCAGCCGGTTGCCATTGGCATCATAGACCTGGGCCTTGACCGATGTCGAACTGGCGTCTCCACCCTGCAGGCTGGAATCGGCCCAGGTGATGACGAAGCCGCCCGAGGAAAGCGCGGTGATCGCGGGTGTGCGCTGGGCGTTGGCGGTGGCCGTGTTGACGAGAAATTCGGTGCCGGTCGCATTGCCGCTGGCATCATAGACGCGTGCCTTGATGCTGGACACCGAGGCATCGCCGCCCGTCAGGCTGGCATCGACCCAGCTGACAACGAAACCGCCCGACGCGAGCGCGCCAACCACGGCGCCGTCCTGGCCGTTCAAGGTCGCGACATTGACCAGAAATTCCGATCCGACCTTGACCCCATTGGCGTCGACGATCTGCGCCTTGATACCGCTGCCGCTGGTATCTGTTCCCTGCGCGCTGCCATCGCTCCACACCATCACGTAGCGGCCATCGGCAAGACCGACGACAGAGGCCTGTTGCTGGCTGCCGGTGGTCATGCTGTTGGCAAGCTGTTCGGTGCCGCCGGTATAGCGCTGTTCATTGACGGCATCGGTCAGGTTGAGCGTCACCACCTTGTCGAAGCTGTTGCCGAACGTATCGGTGGCGCGGATGGTCAGGGTCGCCTGGGTGGACGTCTCATAATCCAGCAGCAGACTGTCCTGCACCACCAGCTTGTCCTTGTAGACCGCAAAGGCGCCGCCGGTGGAATCATCGAGTATCTGGTAGTTGTAGACTGCATTGGATGCGCCATTGGCGCTGAGACTGCCGATGCTGGTATTTTCGACCGCCGTTTCCGACAGGGTCGTATTGGACAGGGTCAGATCGCTGATCGCGGCGGTGGTCGGGGTCAATATCCGCGCCTTGATCGATCCATCGCTGTCGCCGCTCTGGCCGCTATAATCGGTCCATGTCACCAGCAGCGCGCCGGATTGCAGTGCGACGATCGGCGGCATTTCCTGATTGCCGGCGGTGATGCCGTTGATCTGGAATTCGCCGCCGAGCCGATCGCCAGAGGCATCGAATATCTGCGTCTTGATGCCAAAGCCGCTTGCATCCGATGAGAGGATGCTGTTGTCACGCCAGCTGACCGCAAATCCGCCATCGACCGTGGCCGTCACCGTGGGCTGATCCTGCGAATTGAGCGTGGTGCTGTTGACCAGCATTTCGGTACCGACGCGATTGCCGGCGGCGTCATAGATCTGCGCCTTGATGCCCGACGCGCTACTGTCTCCCTGAAGGCTGAGGTCGCGCCAGACGATGACGAAGCCGCCGTTCGAAAGGGACGTGATGACCGGCTGGTCCTGGGTCGCTGCCGTCGCGCTGTTGACCAGGACTTCGCCGCCGACCTTGGCACCGCTAGCGGTGAAGAGCTGAGCCTTGATACTGGTCGCCGAACTGTCGCCGCCCAGCGCGCTGTAATCGACCCAAGTCGCAACGAAGCCGCCCGAGGCCAGACCGGTGATCGCGGGCGAGAGCTGGCTGTTGGTGATGGTGTTGTTGATGAGGAATTCGCCGCCGACCTTCGCGCCGCTGGCATTATATATCTGGGCGCGGACGCCGGTGCCCTTATTGTCCGGCGCAGTGGCGCTGGCGTCGACCCAGCTGATGACGAAGCCGCCCGAGGCCAGGCTTGTCACCACCGAATTGGACTGTCCCATCTGGGTGGTGCTGTTGACCAGGAATTCGCCGCCGACCTTGGTACCATCGGCGGCGTACATCTGCGCCTTGACGCTGGTCTTGTCGGCATCGCCGCCCTGACCGCTATTGTCGGTCCAGGTGACGATGAAGCCACCCGAAGCCAGCGCCGTGACGGCGGAGGAATCCTGTGCATTGAGCGTCGAACTGTTGACCTGGAATTCGCTGCCGACCGCCACGCCATTCGCATCATAGCGCTGGGCCCGGATGCCGGTCCCGCTGCCGTCGCTGCTGGCGTCGGTCCAGGTGACGATAAACCCGCCGGAGGACAGCGCCGCAACCGAAGCATCGGTCTGTATGCCGCTCAGAACCGAATTGATGCGGAACTCGCTGGATCCCAGCAAATAGGCTCCCGTCGCCATGGCCCGTGGCACTCCTCTCACCGATTGCGGTTGGACAGGCGTGCTTCCCAGTCCGCCCGCCATCGCGAAAGGCTAACGCAGCGCAGAAGCCGACGACATGAAAATTCCGGGTGGAATCATGCCATCGGGATAGGCTCACCCTACCCCTTTAGGAGATTTACTTAAGGACCGACCCGCACCACCACCGTATCGATCGCATCGCCCCCCTGGGGGCCGATACAGGCAATCTGGTAGGTGGTGGTCCGGGCCGCCGTCACATGCCGCGATCCGTTAGCCGGAACGCCCAGCCCCAGCAGCTTGCAGCTCTTGATGTTCTGGCCGGTCCAGCTGAGCGTCGTCGTCCCCGCCGCCGCCAATTGGCTCGGCTGCGCCTTGATGCTGATTTCGGGCAAGGGGCCGACATCCTTGATCGCAAAGCCACAGGTCGGATCGGGCAGCATGGCCGAAGGCGCGCGCTGCACGATATCGTCGCCTGCCAGAGAGGAGAGATAATGTTCGAGGTTGGAATAGCCGTCGGAGGCGATCTGTGCGCCATCGCGCCCGTCCGCCGGCGACAGGCCATGCGCGCTCTCCCACGTGTCGGCCATGCCATCCTTGTCCTGATCCAGCGGCGCGGCGCCACCCGGCAGGACCGGCCAGCCACCGACCTGGGACGGCGCGTTGAGAATTTGCCCCTTGCAGATCGCCATGTCGTTCAGGAGCCTTTTATCGGCGGTGTCGCGAACCGGCCTGGTCGCGCCGGCAAAAGCCAGGATGTCGCGATAGGCCTGCCCCGGCCCGGTGATGGCCGCAGGCGACAGCGACACCGGAAAGACTGGTGCAGCCCGGATATATTGCCAGTCGCGCGAAGGCATGACGAGCCGCTGATCGCCACTGTTGGCAGGGCGGTGAATATCGACATTATCCCGGACATAGATATCGAATGGCGCGGGATAATCGCGAAAATAGGCGGCCAGATAGAGTTGATTGGTCTTTTGCGAGGATGGCCCCACGACCGCAACGTTACCGATCATGTTGATCGCGAGTGCCCCGAAGCGGGTGTAGAATTCGCCATTATATTGTTGCGAATTATAGATCACATTGTTGATCATGTCGAAATTGCCGCGCAGGTTGACCAGCGGGTTGCGCCGCACATTGCTGGCGATCAGATTGTGATGGAAGCTGACATTGCGGGCGCCATAGCCGAAATAGCTGCCCCGGCTGTGCGGACCGCGATTGGCGTCATTCAGCCCTTCGGACAGGATCGACCATTGCACACTGATGTCGCGCGTCTCGCCGCAGGGAAAGGGTACATCCCCTGATCCGACGATGTTGATGCCCTCGTCCGTCGGCCAGGAGGTCGACAGATGATCGAGGATCACGTCATGGGCCGCGCCGCTGATCTGGATCGTGTCGACATTATCGGAGGCCTTGGCCGATGCGCCGGGACGCAGGCGGATGTGGCGGATGACGACATCATGCGTCTGCACCAGCATCGGTGAATTGAGCGAATTGCGGATGCGGATGGCGATGCCCCCCGGAGAGGTCTGTCCGGCGATCGTCAGATAGGGCTGCATCACCTTGATCCAGTCGTCGACGACGATCGTGCCGCTGACACGAAAGACGCAGGTCCGCGGCCCCGTCGCCTCGGCACATTCGCGCAGCGTCCCTGGCCCCCTGTCCTGCAGGCTGGTCACCAGATAGACCAACCCGCCACGCCCCCCCTTGGCAAAGCGACCAAAGCCTTCCGCTGTGGGAAATGCCGCCTGCCCACTCGTGCGCGGCACGGTCTCTTCGCAATTGTCGCTGTTGAAGGAGGAGGATTGCGCGCCCGACTGGCCGGTCGCCTGGGGGCCCGGCAGCATCAATGCGGTTGTGACGGCAAGCCCGGCGGCAGCAGCGGCAGCGGTCATGATCCACATCGTGACTTTCCCTCTTGCCGCCCCTTCTTCCCGTCGCGCCATCGCATCGCTCCCGCCGTCATGATCGGCCGGGCGCGGCGAAGACGAAGAGGCGCGACACCAGGAAATTGAGACAGAGCGTGGCGCAGATGGCGAGGCCCTTGGCCGGCACGGCACCGATCGGCGTCGCGAACAGCCAGACCAGAAGCGTGGACAGCACCAGCCCGGCCAGGACCATCAACATGAAGCGCCCGCCCTGCGACAGCAATAGGCCATCCCGCGCCCTGAAGGTCCAATGGCGATGGAGCAGGAAGGCAAGGATCGCCGAACCACCATAGGACAGAATATTGGACAGCCGCGCATCCAGCCCCTGCCCCGTCAATCCCAGATAGAGCAGGGCATCCGCCAGCGTCGCGCCACCACCGGCGACCAGGAAGCGCATGGCCTGCCATCGCGCGCTCATGACGGCGCGATCCCACCTGCCGCTTCCCGAGCCGATCGTGGTCGCAGGTTGAGGGCGAACTCGACCGGCGGCGCTGCGGTGCGCTTTACCTGCAGGAATATGCGGCCGACATATTCGCCGAGTATGCCCAGGAACATCGCATTGAGCGTGATCGACATCAGAAGCAGCACCGTCGTCGTCGCGAAACCGGCCGGCCACCCCGCGCCGATGGTCAGGCGCCAGAGCAGATAGACGAAAGTCAGGAGGAAAGTGGTGCTGCCCACCAGCAGGGCGACGAGAGAGGCAATGCGCAATGGCAACAGCGAATGGTTGAGCAGGCCATCCACCGCCAGCCCGATCATCGGCCATAGCGAGAATTTGCTCTGCCCGGCCTGACGCATGCCACGGTCATATTCGATGCCGACCTGCGAGAAGCCCATCGCGCTGATGAGCCCGCGCACATAGGGCGTGGTGTCGGCGACGGCGGCCAGTTCCTGCAGGATGCGGCGATCCACCAGGCGGAACTCGCCGGCATCGATGGGCAGATCATCCTCGCTGACCGCATTGATGATCCGATAGAAACGGCGCCGCGCCCACTGGGTCGCCGGCCCGTCGCCCAGCGAGCGGCGGATGCCATAGACGACCTGATGTCCCTCGCGCCAGCGCGCCAGCATTTGCGAGATCATCGCGGGGGGATCCTGAAGATCGCAATCGAGCTGGATCGCGCATTCGCCGCTTGCATTCTTGTAGCCGACCAGCACCGATCGCTGATAACCGCAATTGCGGGAAAAGCGGATGACCCGGACGTTGTGATCGACGGCCGCTATCCGCGCAAGAAGCCCGAACGTGCGATCCGTCGAATGATTGTCGGTGAAAATGATCTCATAATCATAATCGGGCAGCCCAACGAATACATCGACGATCGCCCGATAACAGCGTTCGACATTATCCTCTTCATTATAGGCCGGCACCACGACCGAGACCAGGGTTCGCAAGGGCCCTTCCATCTTCATGCCTGCACCGCCTTGCTGGCGCGGACGGCGGAGATGGTTCTCTCCAGCCCGTCATCCAGCATGATGCGCGCCCGCCAGCCCAGGTTCATGGCAAGCGCCTCCACGGCGAGGCGCAAGGTGACCGGATCATCGATCGTCTCGCGGCGGACCAGTCGCGGATTCGCCCCCGTCAGGCCGACCACACGATCCGCCAGGTCACCGACGGCCACATCCGTGCCTGAACCGACATTGAGGATGGTTCCGCCGCGCACATTGCTTTCCGCGATGCACAGCAGGGCATCAACGGCGTCCCCGACATGGATCAGGTCGCGTCTGTCCGTCGGCCGGCTGAGGATGATCGGCCGGCCGGCGATGCAGGCCCCGATCAGGGCGGGAACCAGGAAGTCGGCGGCCTGGCCGGGCCCATAGACCAGCGCCAGTCGCGCGGTCACAATTGGGAATGGCAGGTTGCGGGCCAGTGCCTGGGCATAATAGGTGGCGGCGGTGAGCGATGCGGCATAGGCCGTCAGCGGCCGCTCCCGCTGATCCTCGCGGAACGGCACCGCCTGCGCGCCATATTCCGCGATCGATCCCGTCCGAACGACCATTTGCGGTGGTCGCCCGGTCCGTGCCACAGCTTCGAGCAGCGCCAGGAACCCCGCCAGCGTCTCGACCGATGCGCCGGCCTGCGTCACCGCACCATCATGACGCCACGCGGTATTGCCCACCAGCCAGAAGATATGGGTCGGCGCGCTATCCGCGATACAGGCCTGCAAGGCCGGACCGTGCGAGAGGGCAAGCCGGTGCTGCGTCACGTCGGGCAGCGTCGCCAGTCGCCAGCCATCGCTATCCGGGCGGAGCAGGACATGCACCTCCCACCCCTCGGCGAAAAGGCGTCGTGCCAGATGCGACCCTATAAAGCCTGCTCCGCCGACCAGCAGGGCGCGCATGGGCCTGCGCTCCTCAAGCGACCGCAGCGGAACGCGCGCGCGGCCCCGCCTGCTGATCGGCAAAGGCAGCAAAGGTCTGTTGCAGATAGTCGATCTGCGCCTCGTCGAGCCCATGATGGCAGGCCAGCAATATACCGCCGCGCATCACGGCATCGGCAACCGGATAGCCGCCGTCTTCCGTACGGCAGGTCACGCCACGCATGGCCGGCTGGCGCAGGATATTGCCGGTGAAGACAGGGCGGGTCTGGATGTCCCAGCCCTCCATCCACATCTGCATCTCACGCCGCGTGAAGGGCGCATTTTCCCGCACGGTCAGCGGGAAGGAAAGCCAGCCGGTGACGGACTCATCGAGCTGACGGGGCAGTTCGAACCAGTCTTCATATTGGGCGAAGAACGCATATTGCCGCGCAAAATTGGCGATGCGGGCGGCAATATTCTCTTGCAGCCTGTCGAGCTGCACGAGACCGAACGCCGCGCCCATTTCGGAAGGTTCGATGTTGAACCCCAGCGCTTCGAACAGGAATTTCGCATCATATTCGATGCCATCGACCTGCACACCGAAGCGGTTTTCCGCGGCTTCGGAGTCTACGAACAAGGACGAGGTGCGTCCCCAGGAGCGCAGCAGTCGCGCCCTGCGTGCCATTTCGGCATCGTTGATGCAGATCATGCCGCCATTGCCCGCAGCGTTGATGACATGCGAGCCATAGAAGCTGGTGGTGCTGATATGCGATCGCGTACCGGTGCTCTTGCCGCGCAATGTGGCGCCCAGCGTGTCGGCACTGTCCTCCACCAGCATCAGATCATGGCGTTTGGCGATGTCCATCAGCACATCCCAATCGGGCAGATTGCCGATCAGCGAAGGGATCATCATCGCCTGGGTCTGGGGACCGATCATCGCCTCAATGTGCGCGACATCGATATTGTAGGTTCCCGGCTCTGCATCAATGAACACCGGCACCAGCCCGGCCCGGACGATCGGCGCAACGGTGGTGGCAAACGTCAGGGCCGGCGTGATGACTTCACTCCCGGCCGGCAAGCCGAGCAGTTCGATGGCCAGATAATTGGCCGAAGAACCGGAATTGACCATCAGCCCGTGATGCTTGGCAAAAAGCGCCGAGACGCGGGCCTCCATCGCGCGCACCTGCTCGCCCATCTGCGTGGAGGACCGCAAAACTTCCACCACGGCGGCAATTTCGGCCTCGCCATGGACGCTCTTTCCGTAACTTACGTGCATTGCAGAAGCTCCTCCGAATGGGCGGCGGTACGCAGATCGAGATAGGCCGCCAGTTGCGCGCACGAGAAGGCGGCCATATCGGCGTCTCCCCGCAGATAGTGCGTGTACCAGTCGGCAGTGAGGCGGATGGTGCTGGCCATCGAAAGGCAGGCACGCCAGCCGAGCACATTGGCCGCCATGCTGCTGTCGAGCCGCAAGGTACGTGCTTCATGCGGGGCGTTGCTGTCGGCGGAGAAGCGGATCGGCAGGTCCAGTTCCGGCGCACTCGCGATCAGCGCACGCGCCAGTTGCTCTACCGTCACCGCATCATTGTCCGACGGGCCGAAATTCCATGCGGGTTCGGCGGCGGCAGAGGTGCCGGCCAGCATCTGTTCCGCAACCAGCAAATAGCCTGAGAGCGGTTCCAGCACATGCTGCCAGGGACGGATGCTGAGGGGATTGCGAATGATCATCGGATTTTGCGCGGCGGCGGCACGGATGATGTCGGGTATCAGTCGGTCCTCCGCCCAGTCGCCGCCGCCGATCACATTGCCGGCCCGCACGGTCGCCAGCATCGGCCCATCCGGATCGGAGAACCAGCTGCGCCGATAGCATTGCGCGACCAGTTCGGTGCAGGCCTTCGACGCGCTGTAAGGGTCGGTGCCGCCCAGTCGGTCATTTTCCCGATAGGGCCAGGACCAGTCGTGATTTTCATAGCATTTGTCGCTGGTAACGACGATCACCGCCTTGAGCGAAGGCATGGTCCGCGCCTGATCCAGCACATGGGCGGTGCCGATGACATTGGTCGCGAACGTATCGGCGGGTGCCGCGTAGGAGCGGCGGACAAGCGGCTGTGCCGCCAGATGGAATATGACCTCCGCATCGAAGTCCCGGGCGGCGGCGCGCAGGGCGGCCTCATCCCTAATATCGGCGAAGCGGCTATCGATACGCTCGGCGATGCCCGCCGCCGCATAGAAGGAGCGCGATCCCGTCGGTGGTAGCGAAATGCCCCTGACGATCGCCCCGACATGCGCGAGCCAAAGGCACAGCCAGCCGCCCTTGAAGCCGCTATGCCCGGTGACGAGGACACGCCGACCGGCAAAGGCGGTGGCGATCCGATCGGAAATGCCGGCAGGATCAGGCATAGATTTTCGGCCGCAGTTCCGCGCCATGCGCATTTTCGAACTGAAGCCAGGGAGGCGTGCCCTCAGCGCTCAGCCTTTCGAGCTGATCGCGATCGCGTATGGTGTCCATCGGGTGCCAGAAGCCGCGATGCTTGTAGGCAAACAATTCCCCATCGGCTGCGAGCCGGGCAAGCGGAGATTGTTCGAGCGGCTCGGTATCGTCGCCCAGATAGTCGAAAATGCCCGGCTCGAAGACGAAGAACCCGCCGTTGATCCAGGTTTCGTAACGTGTCACCTTCTCGGTGAACCGGGCGACGCGATCATCCTCCAGGTCCAGATTGCCGAAACGGGCTGGCGGCTGGACCGCCGTCACCGTCGCGATCCTGCCATGGGCACGATGGAATGCGAGCAAGGCGTCGATGTCGACATTCCCCACGCCATCCGAATAGGTCACCATGAACGGCTCGTCGCCGAGCCAGTCGCGCAACCGGCGAATGCGTCCACCGGTCATGGTGGTTTCGCCGGTGTCGACGACCGAGACGTTCCAGTCCATGCTGCGGCACGGACGCAGGTTCATCTGCCCGGTGCCCAGCGTGACCGTGAAATCATTGTTCATCAGATGAAGATTGTTGAAGAACGCCTTCATCGTCATGCACTTGTATCCACAAGCCAAGACAAAATCCTTTTGTCCGAAATGGCTGTAGATATCCATGACGTGCATCATGATCGGGCGACCATTCACCTCCACCATCGGCTTTGGAATGCGGACGGTTTCCTCGGACAGACGAGATCCCAGTCCTCCTGCCAACAATACGGTTTGCATCGTCGCTCCCCCTTCCTTGGCGTCAGGCCCATATCGGCCCACCCCGCCATGATATCCTGTTGCGGCACCGCCGCGCGTGCGCAGGTGGGTTAGTCGGCGGTCCGTTCGGACAGGGGGGCACCATTATGGGAAACGCCCCTCTCCAAAAGGGCTAGACCGTCCGCGTCCGGCCGCACGAACAACCGGGTTTCGTCGCCGCCGATGGGCAGCAGCCGATAGCCACGCAGCCGGGCATAGCTGGCAAAAGCGGCATCGAGTTCCCCTTCCTCACCGACGAGGATCGCCGCTGGCGGATCGGCGTCGAGAAAGGCGGACAGGCCATGCGGAGTCGTCGTGGTGAAATAGGGGCGATCGGCAGCCGGCAGATATTGCGCGACGCGGTAGAGGAAAGGTCCGGCGGCAAATTCGCGATAAATCGGCAACCCGCCTTCCAGCACCGCGATCGGCGACAGGGTTGCGACCCTGCCCCGTGCCCCAGCCCTGTCCAGCACTGCCCGGATCTGTTGGCCCTGTTCATGTGTGACCGTGCCCGTCCAGCGAACCGGTTGCGCCACGCCCGGCACGGCCGCGGCAAGGCGCGGCGTCACACTGATGAGCGCGAGCGCCCCCACGCTTCCCAGCACGGCCGCCATCCAGTGCCGCGCCTCGGCATCGAGCCGGCGGTAGAGGAGGATGAAAAGGAGAATGAAGAAGGGCACCGGCGGTTCATAATATTGCGGGAAGGCCGGCGTCGGCACGAATGCGCCGAGTGCGCCGAACGCCGCCAGCGCGGCCGCGAGAGGGATCGGCCACCAGGCCAACGCCGCCGCCCCTGCCCTGCGCACCAATGTTCCCGCAAAAACGCCCGCGAGAATAAGCGCAAGCAGCCCCGATCCGGCCAGCCACACGCCTTCGGCCACCATGATCTTTTCGGGAAAGGACATCGCCTTGGCGGCGGTCGCCTGCTCCCAATAGGCAAGATGGCCGTGCGAGAAATAGCCGACCGTGTGGGCAAATAATCCGTAGGGATCGCTGATCAGCACCACCAGCGCGGGCGAGCAACCGACCAGCCCGCCGATGATCAGCGGCACGAACACCTGCCGCACTCTTTCCCCAAAAGGCAGAGCGCGTGGCAGCAACAGCGCCGCCAGCGCAAAAGGCGGTCCCAGGAACACATAGCTGACCTTCAGCACGGCCGCGAAGCCCATGGCCAGCCCGGACAGGAAAAGCAGGCCTGGGCGGATCCGGCCTTCGTCCAGCCCGCGCAAGAACAGATCGAACGAAAGGATGGCGAACGGGACGGGCAGGAAATTATTGGTGACCAGCATTCCGGCTGGCCCCATGAGCACACCGGCCACCAGTATCAGCAAAGCCACCAGGGCAACATGCCGATCCCCCGTCTGCCACAGGGCAAAGCGATAGAGCAGCAGCCCGGTGGCGATCCAGCACAGGAAGATGAGCAGACGCCCCTTCAACAGCAGATAGCTGTCGCCGGTCAGCGCATAGAGCGTGTGCAGCAGCAGGGGCAGGCCCGGCAGATGATTATATCCCAGCGCCTGATACAACGGCGCCTGGAACAGCAGCCGACCGGCACTGACATGGATCTGCTCGTCATGCCCCAGCGGAAAGCTGACGACCCGTCCGAACAGGCCGATCAGCACGAAGGCGAGGATCCCATAAACGAGGAAACTGGCAGGCGTCAGGGAATGCCAGCGCTTGGGCATCCATCCTGACGACGGGCGCCAAAGCGCCGCGCGGCTATCCCCGTGCATGGCGCAAGGCCCGCATCCGCCTGGACGAAAGCGCACGCCCACTGCGTCGCCGCAGGTCGGCCTCCCCTCCATGCAGCGCGATCGCCAGTGCCAGCAGCACCGGCACCGCCCACAGCCGGGCATACATATGCGGGCTCGCGGCGGAAAAGAGCAGGAAGGTCGCCAGCACGGACAGGGCAAGCGCCCCGGCCAGCCTGTCCCGTTTCAACGCCGTGAACCCGATCACGCCGCCAACGCCAATCATCGCGATCCAGCCGACAAGGGTGAGAAAGCCGCCTTCCACCCAGAGCAGCAGATACATGTTATGCACCGGCGCTCCGGCCGGGCTGATGACGCGATCCTGATCCACACCGACACCGACGAACATATGGTCGCCGACGCGCTGCCACGCATCCTTGGCCAATCCCAGCCGGTCCTCGAACGTGCCCGCCTCTGCTATGTCGCCGGCCTCCAAGGCGTTCGCGACGCGCTTCTGGAACACGGCGGGCAAAGTGACATTGACGGCGTTCAGAACGATGCCCAACGCAACGATACCGACCAGCCCGCCAAGAACATAAGCGCGAATGCGACGGTCGCCGAACAGGACGAAGAACAGGATCGCGACAACCATGCTGCCAAAGGCGGTTGCGGACGCGCTCAGCAGCAAGGCATAGAACAGGACGCCTGCGATGACGAGCATCTGCCAGAGGCCGATGACCCGGCGTGCGCGCAGGTAGAAGGCAAAGGGCAAGGCCATCGAGATGGTTGCGCCATTCCAGTTCGCGTCGGTCGCGAAAGCCCCCAGCCGCCCGCTGCCGGACAGGAAATCGAGGCCCAGCGTGGCGCGCGCGTCTTCGAACGAGCCCGAATAGGTAAAATAGACGATGATCCCGATCAGTTCCATCAGGAACACGCCGAACAGCAAGGCGCAGGCCAGCCGGTTGGTGTTGGCGGCACCATGCCCCATCAGGAGGAAAGGCAGCACCGCCCAGGCCACGCTATATTGCAGGGCGACGATGATCCAGCGCGTGGGATCATGGCAGAAGAGCGAACTGACGAGCAGGCCGCCCATCATCAGGGCGAAGGCCGCGAACCAGAGCGGCGACAGCAGGCCGAAGGGTTCAAGCGGAATATGTTTCCGGACCAGCAGTTGCGCGCCGCCGATCAGCAGGCACAGGTCGCTGACCGTGAACATGATGTCGATCGACGGGCGCCATGACAGATAGGCCGCCAGGAATATGCCGACCATGATCGCCGTTGGCGGGCTGTCTGCCATCGCCCGCGCATCGGCCACGGTGCCTTCAGACGCACTGCTCATGCCTCGCCTCCCGCTGGCTGCGCCTGGGCCGCCGCGCTGCCCTTTTCCCGATAGATCCGTTGCCCGAAAAAGCGCTGATAGGGCCAGATTTCCAGGCTGATATGGACGAGATGGGTGAGCGGCATGGTCACGGCCACCACGACCACAGCGAAGATCGCGATCGACCCGAGCACATTGTCGGTGAACCAACCGAAATGGTCGAATATCCTGCGTATCCCGTAATAGCTGTAGGGATGCACGAGATAGAGGCTGTAGCTAACGGTACCGAGATAACGGAATAGCGGATTGTCGAGTGCGCGAGCCGTCAGGCTGCCCGGCTGGACCGCGCAATGGAAATAGAGTCCGGCCGACAGGATGATCGGCACCAGGACCGGATCGGCAAAGTCGCTCCAGCTATATTCGAAATGGCCGCGGCTGGCGAAGGCGATCATCGCGATCAGGCTTGCAAGCTCCAGACCGCGCGCCGGGATGGGCCAGCGCCACGGCCTGGCACTGGCCAGTCGGATCGCGGCGCCGATGACGAAATAGATGGCGATCGGATGGGTCAGCAGGAAGATCAGTCCGACGACGATTGCGACGGCGGCGCCCGCGCGATTACGATGATGCACCGTAAAATAGACGATCCCGTACATCAGCAGGTAGAAGATCACCTCGTAGGTCAGGCTCCACGCATTGGGCGTAAGCTGCTCGGTGCCAGTGAAAAGGTTGATGAACAGCAGGCCCGAAATCACCGCTTTCGTCGAATTGAGCGCAGGATAGGCATTGGTGATTGCGTTCAGCGCGATGAAGAGCAGCGAAAGCACGAAAAACAGCGGATAAAGCCGCAGGAAGCGGCGCAGCGCAAATTGCTGCGCGCCATAACGCATTGCGCTTGGCAGGATGACATAGCCGCTGATGATGAAGAACAGTTCGACACCAAAAGTGCCTAATGCCCAGGCGCCTGCAATGCCCTGCACATAGGCATCATTCTGGGCATAGATATGTTTGGCGGTGCCGCCCAGAATATGCGCCAGCAGCACCATCATCGCTGCCAGGCCGCGCAAGCCGTGCGCCGCCACATTGAACCCGCCCCCGGCTGTGTCGCGCGGCGAAGCAGGCCGGGTCGGACCGGATGAGCGCGCCAGCAAGGCAGAGGTCGCCTCGCTAGCGATGGGGCGTCTCCTGCCCGGCGCCAGCATGAAGCATGTCGTCATAGATCGCCATGATCGCATCGGCATGGCGCGCTTCGCCGAATTTGAGCAAGGCATCGGCCCGCGCAGATTGGCCGATGCCTTCCATCATCGCAGGATCGCGTAACAGGGTGGCGCAAGCATCGGCCAGCGCCTGAGCGTCCTCTGGTGGAACAAGACGCCCCGTCTCACGGTCTCGGATAGCTTCGACATTGCCACCCGATGCAGTCGCGACGACCGGCGTTTCGACCAGCATCGCCTCGATCAGCGTTCGTCCGAAAGGTTCGTCGATCGCCGGCACCATCAGTAAATCGCACCCCGCCAGCCAGAAGGCGCCGGGAGTGCGAAAACCCATCAGATGGATCGCGTCGCCGACGCCTTGCCGCCGGGCACGATCCGCAACCTGGGCGTCCATGCCGTCAAGCGCCTCGCCGAAGAGCACACCCCGCGCATCGAGTTCGGGCGCGACACGGCGAAGCGCAGCAATTGCATCGACGAACAGCAATGGCCGTTTGCGGTCGATCAGGACGCCCGAGAAGCCGACAAGATTGGCGGTGGGCGGCGCATTGATGAGTTCGAGTATCGCCTGCCGGGCCGCCCACCGATCGCATTGGATGGATGTATCGAAAGGGCTGTGTACCACATCGGTACGCAGCCTGCGGCGCAGGCCGCCTGCCTGGTCGCCGGCGAAGTGCGACACCGCAACCACCCGGTTGGCCAGTAGCGGCGCAACCATCCTCAATCCCAATGCATCGGGTGCACCACGGTGATGCCAGAGCAATTGGGCTCCCGCCAGCCGAGCGGCCAATGCCCAGGTCGCATGGGTGCGCCCGTCATTGCTGTGGACGATGGCAACCTGGCGTTTGCGCAGGAACCGGGCCAGAGGAATGGCGCCTCGCGCTAGCTCCAGTGCCCGCAACGGGCCGACCCTGCGGCCGTGCTGGAGAGAAATGGAAGCGGAGATGGCCTCGACAGCAATGCCCCTGTCCGCAAACAGCCGGGCGATGATGCCCTGCGGATTCTGGACGATGACGAGCGGCGCGTAACGCTGCTGATCGATCTTGGCGATCAAGCTGCTGGCAGAGATATGGCTGCCCCCCACCAGGTCTCCCACGAAGGGAAAGCATATGGTGACGGCCGACGGCATGCTAGATGGCCCATTGCTCGGGCAACGGGGTTTCAAGCATCAGCCATTCCACTTCCGATCCGCCGCAGAAACGGTCCACGACGTCCAGAAAACGGCCATTAGCAGAAACCTGGAACAGCGTGCCGACATGGCATCCCCGAGCAGAGCGGGCGATCAGCAGAAAGGCCCCGGGGCCGGTCAGATAGCGCACGATGTTGGCCATCGCCCGGCGCAGCGCCTCTTCATCGAAATAGCCGCGATTTAGGATGTTGCAGGCCCGGATGAAGTCAAACCGATGGCGGAACGCGGGGGTATCGACAAAGATGTCATTCTTCTCGATCTGCACGTTCGACGCGGCCTTCAGCCGCGGACTGATGAGGCGCACGGGCGTGATATCCCCGCCCCCCTGCTGCACGAGGCGCTGGGCACGTCCGCCCAGCCAGGCATTTGCCAGGGCGCGCACCGCGAGCATGCCGGTGGCATAGTCGGCCCGACGACCCCAGGGGCGTACCACCCGGCCCAACACATCATATTGCAACGGATGTCCCGCCTCGTCGGTCAGCACCCGCACGCCCGGATAGGCCTTCACCAATCTGCCGTAGATGGCGATGTCGGTGCCGACCACGGCCGGCATATGCCCACAGGCCAGCAATCGCTCATAGAGGGCAAGCGTCGTCGCACCGGACGATATGCCGATATCAAGAACCTGCCCAATGGTGGCGCCACTCAATTCGAAACTTTCCAGACAACGCGCATCCAGATCATGGAAGCGATCGCTTGCTGTCCGTTTGAAGGTCGAGTTGCGCGTGCGCAGATCCGAAAAGAAACGATCTTCGACATCGGTCGAAGTCGGCTTTCGGGCAGGATGAAAAAAGGCTTTGGCGGTGATGGACATAACGTCTCCCCTGCCTGTTCCTTATCATCCAGCGTCGCTGCGGTGATCGGCAATTTGGGATTACATCTACAGGAAAGCTGCGCTTTTATCCTGATTGGTTCCATGAATTAGCGACGATCATGGTGGAGGGACATGGCTATGGAGAGGGCGCACCCGCTATTGTCGTTCATCATCTCGACCCACGCATGGGGGCTTCGAGCCATGTCGCACCGGCGCGTGCGCGCCGT
Source organism: Sphingobium sp. SG1 (assembly GCF_057063145.1). Taxonomy (NCBI): domain Bacteria; kingdom Pseudomonadati; phylum Pseudomonadota; class Alphaproteobacteria; order Sphingomonadales; family Sphingobiaceae; genus Sphingobium; species Sphingobium sp. SG1. Next base: position 170,120 of record NZ_JBVVOJ010000003.1, read on the forward strand.
CACCCACCTGCTGAGCGGAACGGCGGCGACACTGGGCATCACGCTACTTTCCATCGCCCTTACGGCTCGACTGCTACATCCCGCGGCCTATGGCATCCTGGCAATGATCCTGACACTGGGACAGGCAAGCGAGCGCTTGTTGAGTTTCCAGTCTTGGCAACCGGTCATCCGCTATGGCGCCAGCCTTGATCACGAAAAGGATTCCGCCGCGTTTTTCGCGCTGCTCAAATTCGGACTGTTGCTCGACCTGGGCGGCGGCGTTGCGGCGTGGGTGGTGGCGAACGGGATTGCGCTGACGGGGCAATGGCTGCTCGGCTACAGCGACGAAACCCTGCAAATGGCCCTCATCTTCCTGGTGTCGCTGCTGTTTAGCTATAATGGTGTGGCCACGGCGATATACCGCCTGACCGACCAATATCGCATGATCGCACGCATTCAGGTCGCCAATGCGCTGCTGAGACTGGCGCTGATCGGTATTGCCTTCGTGATGGATGCAGACCTGTTCGAGATGGTGCTGATCTGGACATTTACCCAGATCATCATGTCGATTTCCAATTTCATCTTCGCGATACGCCTTCTGCCCGCGCCAGGCCTGCGCGCCATTTTCGACGCCAGCGTCGAAGGCATCAACGAGCGCTTTCCGAAGGTATGGCGCTTTGCCCTGGGATCCAATTTTTCCCTGACCGTCTGGTCGAGCGCCCAGCAGGTCGACACGCTGATCGTCGGCTGGCTTGCCGACCCGGCAAGCGCGGGCCTGTTTCACATTGCCAAGCGGATCAGCCGCGTCGTGCAACAGATCGGCAGCCAAGTGGAATCGGTCGTCTATCCAGACCTCAGCCGGTTGGCGGCGGCCGGCAATCGCCGCGCCTTCGTGCGGGTGGTGATACAAACCGAGCTAATCCTGCTCGCCTTTGGCATGGCCTGTTTCCTCACCATCCTGATCGCCGGCGCGAGCCTGATGCGCCTGATCGTTGGAGCGCAATTTGCGGGGGCGGTACCGCTCCTCATCGTCCAGATCCTGGCGGTGACGATGACGATCAGCGGCGCGGCCAGTCGCGCCGGGCTGCTGTCGCTGGGGGAACAGCGGGGCGTCCTACGTACCGTGGTGGCCTGTGCCATGGCCTTCTACTGCTCGGTCGCCCCGCTGATCATGGAATTCGGTGCCATGGGTGCCAATCTAGCCCACCTGGCCTTCGGCATCGTCTGGCTGGGCGGTCTCAGCTTGAACCTTCGCCGCGCGATCAAGGTCGCCCCCTGGCAACAGCGATAGGGCCACAAGGCTTTTCCGATCACACGCAAAAAGGACCGATCAACCCATGCGGTTCACCGGTCCTGTTTTGGTCCTGTTGGGACGGCACCTCAATTGAAATGCAGCGCTTCCACCACGCGACGCTTGGAACGGCGCCAGCTGCGCAACAGGCGCTTGTGCATCGCACCAGCCTCCGCCGGATCATCGGCATCATAATATTTGGTCAGTCGAGCGATATGGTGGATCGCATCGCCATAGCCGCGTCGTGCATGGGCCGGATAATCGACCATGTTGATGACCGCTCCGGTAATCGGCCGCTCGAACATCTCCATCGCCACCCGCGCGGCTTCGGGACTGGTCATGCCCCAACGCAGTACCAGGATCGTCGAATCGGCATATTCGGTGAGCGTCTTTGCATCGCGCACCGGCAGGATCGGCGGCGCATTCAGGATCACCAGATCATAATGTTGTCGCAGCGCATTGACCATGCGTGGCAGACGAGGCGAGGCGATCAGCGCACCCGGGTCCATGGGCGTATCGCCGACGGCAATTACCGAAAAATGGCTGTCTTCCTGGATGACGGGCAGATCCTCCAGGCCAGCACGACCAGTGAGATAGCCAACGACACCATTGCCCTTGCAATCGGCCTCGATATTGGGGCGCCGCAAATCGAAATCGACGACGACCGCGCGCCTGCTGACGGCGCCAGCCGCAGCCGCCAGACTGGTGGCGATGGTGCTCTTGCCCTCGCCATCCAGCGGAGATGTCACCACCACCACCTGGGAGCCGGGACCATGGCGCGATTCCAGTTCGATCAGCAGATTGCGGATCGCTTCGGCAAAGCGGGACCGGGGTTTGGATTCGACGACCGCATGAACCGGTTCATCTTCGCGACCATCACTGAGATCGGGCACCATCGCAAGTGTGGGAATGCCGAGCAGGCGCCGGACCTGCGCCGCCGTGCGGATCGTCGTATCCATCGTATCGACCACGAAGGCGACGATCAGGCCGAGCAGAAGAAAGGCCAGCATCGCCACCGCCAGAACCCGTTGCGGGATCGGATAGCTGGGCACCGCTGGCAGAGAGGCGCGGGAGATGATCGAGATGTCGGGATCCACATCGACGGGCGCCGTGATCTTTGCGTTCAGCGCGGCGACCAACGACATGTACAGCGTGTTGGTTGCCTCCGCCTTGCGTTCGAGCCCCCGCAGCGCGACCGCCTGTCCTCCCGAAGCCAGGGCCTGCGAACGGATGCTGCTGATGCTGGCATCGATTGCACCGCGCCGGGCGGCGCTGGCCGCCGACACGGCCGACAATTCGCCCTGCAACCGCGTCGTTTCCGCCGCGATGCGCGGGCCGATCGTGGCCAGTTCCGCTTTGGTCTTGACGACATCAGGATAGCCCGGACCGAACATCGTGCTCAGTTCGCCCAGACGCCGCGACAAGGTTGCCTCCTGCTGTCGCAGTTCGATGAGCAGCGGGGATGTCGCCGTCGCCGGTCCTCCACTGAGTTGGGCAAGCCGGCTGGCATAAGCGCTTTCCGCGCGCGCCTGGGCCAGAATGCCGGCCGACTGGTCGACCTGGGCAGCGCCGCTGACTTCGGGATTGGATGCCAATATGCCATGGGCCGCGCGGAAACTGGCGGCGGCGCCATCAGTCTGCTGCATGGCGGTACGCACCTGCACGACCCGCGCGGTCAGCGCCTGGATTTCCTTATCGCGCGATTCCTTGGCGTTCTTCAATCCACCTTGGATATAGGTTTCGACCAGCCGATTGGCGATCAGGGCGGCCTTTGCCGGATCTTCCGAAGAGGCCGTCACCTTGATCGTGCTCGACCGGCCGACGCGCATGATGTCGACCTTGTCGAGCAGCCGGTCGACCACGCCCTCGCTCCGCGACCGCTCGGCCGCCTCCGCCCGAAGGCCGGGATCCACTTCCACCGGACGGTTGCCCAGGATCACTTCCCGGACCCAGGATCCGACGCCCCTGGCTTCTCCCGGCTTGCGGGCAAATTCGGGATCATCATCCAGATGCAGCGTCGTCGCCGCCGCCCGCGCAAGACGCCGGGAGCGCAGCATTTCGACTTTCGTCTCGATCTGCGTTTCCTGGTTCGGGCTGAGGATGGTCGTGCCGGTGACCGATGTTTCCGCGTCAGGCGGCTGGACCACCACGGTCGCCGAACTGCTGTAGATGGGCGTGATGTTGATCAGGACGATGATCGTCATCGCCATGCCCAGCACGGTCAGCGTGGCGATCAATATCCAGCGCCGCCGGATCATCCGGAAAAAATCGTGAACGCCGAAATAGCCCGTACGAGTGCTTGGCTGCGGTGCCCGCGCCGCCCCCATGAATATCTCACCTGGGCTCAAATTAGAAGGAACGATGAGGGCGTCGCCTGAAGACATAGGATATCCCCTTCCAACAACGATATCATTCGAAGGCGGACCTGGAGCAGACAAAGCTCGCTTCAACAGTCGCCCACAGCACGAAACGCCGACGCAGCCCTGGAAAATCCGACTGGCTAGTCGTCACTCAAGCCACGTCGGCCAGCCTTAAAGGGAGGCGCGGTACCGCGGCCGGAGTTACGGCTGGCACGGCCCGGCATGGCGGCTGCTCGCCGTTTTGCTGAACTGGTTCACCCAGCAAACCGCGGCTTAACGCCCAGATTGCGGCCTGCGTCCGATTAACCACATGAAGCTTCCGTAGAATGGATTTGACATGAACCTTCACCGTGGCCTCGGTAATGTTGAGCCGACGGGAAATGATCTTGTTGGGTTCGCCCCGGATCAGACCACGCAATATTTCTACCTCACGGTCCGACATCTTCACATCTTCAATGCGGCCGTCATTATCGTTCCAGCGCAAATTGGTATCGAGCCCTGCAAGTTCGAAAATGATGCGAGAGGGCACGATCTTTTCGCCGAGTGCGACCAGATTGATCATTGCTGCAAGGCTGGCGCAGGATGTGTCTTTGCCAATATAGCCGGCCACACCCGCCTGAAACGCCTGGGCAACCATCGCGCATTCACAATCATGTCCCAGCATGACGATCAATGCCTCGTCCTGGAGCATATGAGCCTCTCGACACATTTCGAGCGTCGCTTCATCGGACGAGGAGGCCATCACCAGAAGGTTGTTCACGCCGTGGCTGTCAGTTTCCAGCGGAATATCAGCCAAATTTCGGAAAACGCCGACGACATCCAACGATCTTTCCGTCAGAATACGTCGCAGGCCTTCGCCTTCGATCTCATTTTGCGTGACGATGATCACTTGCAGTTGATTGCTCAAAGTCGCCTCCGAGAAATTAGGAGCGCCTTCGCTTTCACGCAGCGAACTCGACTATGGCATCAACTGCCAGAGAGCGAGGAACCCCTTCAGAGGGAAAGCCTGCTTTTTGCAGCATCCGGCTTTCCGATCGCGACCCTTCCCTGCCTAAGAGCTATAGTAATCGGAAAAACAATCAAGCTTTTCCAATAGGTGCATTTGAAGGGCAAACTCAAAAGTATTAGTAAATTTTGTAAATTCCTTTGAAGGAAAATCATAATTCACCAAGGTTTTCAATAACCCTTTGTGCATCGCAATGCCGGGCAGGATGGTCTGCATGGTCGATCCGACCCGGCCGCACTATCCTTATGGTATGCCAGCCCAGCGCCTTCGGAGCGATAAAATCCTTCACCGGATTGTCGGCAACATAAGTGAAACAGTGATTCGCCAATCCGAAATATTCCTGCATATGCAGGAAGGCGCGCCGATCCGGCTTCCAATGCGCACGACCCCAACGGTCAGTACAGATACCTAGGCTGACACCACGCCGGTACAGATTCAGTGCGCGGATTTTCCGTCGCTGGGCATCGAGATACCCGTCGGTGATGACGCCGATTGCAATATGCGGCGCGATATTCGTCAGAAAATCCGCGGCATCTGGCGCCAGCTCGATAATCGGTCGATGCTGTCGATAGACGGCAAGCATCCGCCCCACCAGGGACGGCGTAGGATCAATGTCCAAGTCGCGCAGGCAGTCATCGAACAACTGTGTCCTGGCACCCGCCTCGAACTTTCGGCGCAGAAAAGTCCCGTATTCGACAAGGCCCAGGCGTTCGCGCGCCCATGCACCTACGGCGCCCAATCCGCTCAGCACATAGTCCCGTTCCAGATAGAGTGTGTCATCAAGATCGAAGACAAGCACGTGCTCCGGCGCGCACTTCACCCGCGGCCGGGCCATCAGACGAACACGGCATCATCGAACCGGAGCATCAGCATATCGGACTGCCATTCATCATTGGCGGTACGCGGCAAGTTCAGACATTCCTCCAGCATCCAGGTCGTGAACTGCGCGCCGGCATGATGCGTCAACGGATAACCGCCGCCGAAGCGGGCATTGATCTCGAACACGAACGGCATCCCGTTCTCGGCCAGACGCACCTGGAAACACAGCGCCCCGCGCGCACCCTTGCACGCAGCGGCGATCTGGCGGGCCATGTCCGCCAGCGGCTGGCTGCGCAGCGTGACCCCTTTTTCCACTTCGCCTGCGCGGACCTTCAATCTTTCATGCGGCACGGCACATTTCAGCCGTCCTTCGGCATCGAAGTAGAGATTGACCGTGAATTCCCGTCCCGGAATGAACTGCTGGACGATATAGGGTTCCTTGGCATCGAGCGTGAGCAATTCGTTCAGCGTCTCGACCATCATGATACCGCGGCTCGAACTCCCGTAGCGCGGCTTGGCAAGCAAGGGAAAGACCATTTCCTCGCGCCCGCGCAAGACATCTTTGGCCGATGCCGTCCGGGGCGTGTGAACGCCTGCGGCGGAGAGGAAGCGGGCTGTCGCCAGCTTGTCGCGCGCCATCGTCACGACCTGCTCGCTACTGACGGCAACATGGCAACCAAGCGCCGCGAACTTGTCCCGGGCACGGGCAAAGGCGATCAGTTCGGTATCGATGGTCGGCACGATCAGGCCGATATTTTCCTGTTCGCATATCTCCAGCATCGCTGGAATGAATGCGGTGCTTTCCGCTGAAGGCGCTGCGAATGCCTTGTCCGCCTCGATACAGGCCGGGCTCCATTCCGGCTGCAAATCACAGCCATAGATACTGAGATCCGCGCCCAGTTGTGCAGCCGACTGGCGGAAGCTACGCAGCAGACTGACCCGGCGGCCGGCCGAACTCATCATCATGCGCAAGGATCGCCGGGAAGACGCGCGTCGTCCTGAATTTGCCACCAGGGTGACCGCCCCCTCTTGAGTAGGTTCGAAAACGACCGGCATGTTCATGCTACCTCCCTTATCAGGGTGAAAGCCTCGGCCGCCGCGCAGGAAACGCAGGATCCTCTCACCATTGCCAGTGCTCTCAATGTTTCTATCGACCGTTCATTGGGAAACGGTCGAACCTGCGACCGGAAGCAGGCAAACGCATCCAATTTCTGATCCAGATGGCTGGAGATGTCGATAAAGACATTGGGCTGGAACGCGGGACCAAGATAGGGCGCGGACCAGTTTGTTTCCGACACTGTTTCATAGGCGAGGATGCGCCGGGGATAATCCCGCCCCAACGGACGCGCCGCCACCATGGCCGCATCGAAGACCAGCTTATGATCGAAATGCAGATCGCCCACAAAGGGGACCAGCAACATATCGGGCCGGCTCGTCATAACCGATTTCGCAACGGCGGCATTGAGCGCGGCACGCGATACGCCGTCCAGTCCGGCTGCCGGAAAATCAAGAAACTGTGTCTGGGTGACGCCCAGCAGCCAATGCGCCTGGCGGGCCTCATCGCGCACCTGGTTAGCCTGAGCCTCGTCGAACAATGGCGCCATGCCGCGCGTAACCACCAGGATTTCGACCTGGCACCCCATCGAGACCAGTCGCGCGATCGTGCCCCCACAGCCTAGAACCTCGTCATCGGGATGCGGTGCGATGACCAGCGCCCGCTGCACGGAATCGAGAGCCGTCATCGCGTCATCGGCTCCCGCCCCAAAATGGCGTGGACCGGCAAGGCGCCATCCGCCTTGCAGCACCATTGCGTGACCTGCAGCCCGCCCTCATCGCCGCATCGCACCGTAAAGTTGCTGTCGGTTCGCTCGACAATCTGCCCCGGCATGGACGCCCTGTAGCGCGACAGGGATACGGGATGCGCCGCAGCGATGACGACCTTGCTGTCGTTCAATATCGTCCAAGCGCCCGGATAGGGCGCGCCACAGGCGCGCACCATGCGCCAGATATCGTCCACCGGCGCCGTCCAATCGATACGGGCATCCTCGGGCCGTCGGCGCGTGCCATAGCTGCTGTACCGCTCGTCCTGCGGCACCCCGAGCGCACGCCCATGGGCCAGTTCGATCAGCATGGGCGGCAATATTTCGGCCAGCATCGTCATATGCTTGGCATAGAGAGATTCTGCCGTCTCATCCGATGCGACATGGAAGAAACGCTGTGCCAGGATCGGGCCGCTGTCGACCCCGTCGTCGATCCTGAACAGGGTCGAGGCGGAAATCGGCTCATCGAGCAGGATGGTCCATGGGATGATCGCGCGCCCGCGCAACCGGGGCAGCGGCGCGGGGTGAAAGCCGATCAGGCCGCCCGGCGCGCTGGCCTGCACGCGCGCGCCGCACAGTTGCGACCAGCCGATGACGAAGATGTAGTCGGGTGCGAGATCCTCGATCAACTCGAGACTGGACTGTGCGTTGATGTTCGACACCGTGACGAGCCGCGTCGCCAGCGCCGCCGCATCGCCGGACAAATCCACGAAATCGGAATGACGATGGCCAAGCGTGACCGGCAGGGTCAAGACCGCCGCCAAATCCCATGCCGGCGAAGCCGCAAGGCATTTCAGCGCAACGCGCGTGCTCTCAACTGCGCCAACGAGCACCGCTCTCATAGGCCCTCCTTATGGATGCTGGATCGGTTCGCTCCCCCGTCAATGCGACGAGGACGGTGCGCCAGAGTATGTTGATGTCGAGCGACAGGCTGCGATGATCGATATACCAGAGATCGAGCGCCATCTTGTCGGCATCGCTCAGCAGCGTGTTGCCGTTGACCTGCGCCCAGCCGGTGAGCCCAGGCCTGACGGCGCACCGTGCTTGACCAAGTTTTCCGGCCGCCACGATCGTTTCAGGCAGCAACGGTCGCGGCCCGATCAATGCCATATCGCCCGTGAGGATGTGCCATAATTGCGGCAATTCATCGAGCCGCACCGCCCTGAGCGCTCGACCGACCGGCGTCGTCCGGGCCGCATCGGGGAGCAAATGACCGTCCGCATCGTGCATATTCGTCATGGTGCGGAACTTGACCAGCGTGAACAGCCGCCCGTCCCGCGTCACACGGCGCTGTCGGAACAGGATCGGTCGGCCATCGGTCAGGGCGATCACGCCTGCCACTGCGGCCATCACCGGCACGGCCACCAGCAGCCCGACAGCCGATATCCCCACATCGAGAAGCCGGATCGATGACATCACCCTCCTCCCGTCGCAAACGCCCGCACAGGTGCAGCGGATCGATCGGGTTGAACAGGGACGCCCGTCGGATGGGCAACCAGGCCCATCGTGTCGAGCAGCATCGCATTCACCTTCTCCACCGAGAAATGCTCCTCCACCGTCCGCCGTGCCGCCGCGCCCATGGCGACGACCAGCCCCGGATCCGCGGCGATACGCAACATCGCATTGGCAAGTGCCTGGGGGTTGCGCGGCGGGACCAGGAAACCATTCTCCCCCTCGACCACGGGCTCCCTGCAGCCGGGCATGTCGGTAGTGATCACGCCTCGCCCGATTGCCATCGCCTCCAGCAGCGTGCGCGGCAGCCCTTCGCGATACCAACTCGGCAATACGAAGACGCTCGCCTGGGCAAGATGCGGCCGGACGTCCTGCGTCTCGCCGCAATATTCCAGCAGGCCATCCCGGTTCCATTGCGCGATCGTCTCGCGCGAAATGGCGGCAGGATTGCTGTCGAACGGACCGAGCAGGCGGAAACGGATGTCAGGCCGCTCCGCCCGGACCAGACGCGCTGCTTCGGCATAATCATCAAGGCCCTTGTTGCGCAGCAGCCGGGCGATCATCAGGAAGCTCAGCTCCACTTCGGGGAGCGGCTGGCAAGCATAATGATCGAGGTCGACGCCCGATCCGGGCACCTGAATGACCTGGGCGCCCTCATCGATGATGCCATGGGCCAGCATTTCGTGCCGATCGTCGCGATTGAACACGAACACGGCCCGGGCGTGCGCCAGCGCGCGACGATAGAGAAAGGAAACGAGACGCCGGACATGGCGCAGGCGGCCGGACATGTCGTCGCTGAACACATGCCCCAATCCACTCACCATCGCATAAAAGCGCGTCCTGCCGACACAACGGGTCGCCAAACCGCCATAGATGATCGGCTTTTGCGTATAAGCGAGCACGATATCTGGCCGTTCGCGCCACAGCATCACCAGCAGCCAGGAAAAAGTTTGCACGTCGCGAAACGGATTCATCCCCGTGCGCGCCATCGGCATGTGGCGGAAGCGCACGCCCAGCGCGGCGAGCCTCGCCTCGACCGCCGCATCCCGATCAGGAGCACAGGCAATGACCTCATGTCCGTTCGCCACCATCGATGCGAGCAGGCGCCCGCGAAAATTGATCAGCGAGAAAGCCAGGCTGGAGACGACGACGATCTTCATAGCGCCTCGCACTGCATGGCACGCGGCGATGGCCCCGGCTCGTCGCTCTCGATCCGTCCCGCAACCTGTCGAAACAGCGCATCATAGCGCTTCACGACCTGATCGATCGCAAACATCTCGCTGATACGCTGGCGCGCAGCACCGCCCAGCATCACCCGTTCCTCCGGCCGCAAATGGCATAGTTCCATCAACGCCAGCGCGAGGGCTGTCGGATTGCGCGGCGGCACGGTGCGGCCCGTCGCTCCGATGACCCAGCCCGTGTCGCCGACATCGGTACCGACACAGGGTATGGCCTTGGCCATCGCCTCACCCACGATATTGGGGAATCCCTCGCCCCAGGCCGAGGGCAAGGCGAGGATATCGACGCCGCCGAGCCACTGCGCGACATCGCTCCGTTGCCCCGAAAGCGTCCAGTACCCGGTCGGCAAGGCCGAGAGCGCGTCCGCGATCTCCGGCGTCGGCCGGTCCATCCCCTCTCCCACGATCAGCAGATGCGCCGGCATACGGGCGGGATGCAGCCGGGCGAAGGCCGATACCAGATTGGCGGCATCCTTCATTGGATGCGCCCGCGCGACCATCGCGATCACGATGCGGTCGGGCGCGATGCCGAAAATCCGGCGAAGCCGATCCTGGGCTTCCGTTCGCTGCCCGTCCGCGTCCAGATCGAACCCATTGGGGATGACCATCGCCCGCGTGGGATCAAAGCCTATGGCCCGATATTGCTGCATCGCCACCCGCGCATTGTAGATGATCGCCTGCGGTCGCCGTGAAAGCAGCGCCTGGGTCCGCAGGACGAGGCGGGTCAGCCTCTTTTCATGCACATAGCCACCGCCAAGGGAATGACGAACATTCCAGATCACCGGTACGCCGGTACGCGCCAGCATCGTCGCGCACATGGTCGCCAACTGGGCATGGTGCATCCACGCCATGATCACGTCGGGACGTTCGCGCCGGACAAGCGCAGCCAGCCGGAGCGTCGCCGGCAAGGCGGTCGCAACGCTGGTCATCCCCAAGGCATGGACCCGCACGCCATTGTCCTGCAGGCGCTGGCCGACAAAGCCTGGCGGCATCAGCGAGGCCACCACCACGTCCTGGTCCTGCGCGGACGAATGGTGGAGCAGGCGCATGAGCATCGCCTCGGCTCCGCCCACGTTCAATCCGGTTATGACATGAAGCAGCTTCATGGACGTGCCGGCCCCAAAAAATCGCCCGAAGATGGCTTCGCGACGTGCCCCTGATGGAAGCGTCCCTATTAGATCGAAGCGCAGCGCCAGCCTGCTCGCTATTTTAGGCCCTATCCATGGGGGCAAGGCACCGCGACCGGCAGCACTACTTTTGAGCATGGCAGGGCATTTGGGGGGAGGCGCCCCACCACAAGAGCCATCACCGTACCCCTCTTCGGGATGTCCCTATGCCCAGCTTACCGCAGGCGGCCATCGACCTAACCTGTTCAAGGAGGCCGTGTTCGGATGGATCTCGTGGCCTGAGCGCCCGGGCGCTCAGGCGGTCACCGAAACTTGGCTTGCATCGACAAGGGGAAAACCATGCCTATAGCCGGTGAACTTCGCGCCCTGTTTCGCAAATGGCGCACACCTACCTATATGGCCTATGATTCATGGGCGATAGCAACCTCGCTCGGCATCGCTCTGATCCTGCGCATGAACGGTGCCGTCCCGGAGCATATGGTCGACGGCGCGTTGCACAGCCTGCCGATCTTCATCCTTGTGGGCCTGGTGACCTTTCATTGGAGCGGGCTTTACAACCGCATCTGGCGCCTCGCCTCCCTGCCGGACCTGATCCGGCTGGTCGAGGCCGCGATCCTGGCCATCACCGCAACGATGATCGTCCTGATGCTGAGCCAGGGACAGCGCTGGATGCCCACTTCGGTGCCGTTCATCCAATGCCTGGTCCTGATCTCGCTCCTGTCCGCCGGGCGCCTGTGGCGCCGCGTGCTGCGCAACATGACGCGCGGCCTGAACCGCATCAACCTGCCCGGCATGCGCGACAATGCGCGACGCTCCGACATCGCCGTCAGCCAGCAGCGCGCCCTGATCGTGGGGCATCCCGAATATGTCGAAACCATCCTGCGCCATCTGGAGATGCTGCCGACGCCCCCCTATCTGCCCGTCGGCATTCTCGACCTGGACAGCGGCGAGGCGCATTTGCGGCTGCGAGGCGTGCCGATGCTGGGCGGGGTCGAAGCGATCGACCATGTCGTGTCGCACCTCACCGCGCGCAATCAGCGGCCCACCTGCATCATCCTGGCCACGGGTCCCGAGGACGTGGTCGGCCCGCAAAAGCTGAAACTGGTCACGGCGGCGCAAACGCTCAACCTGTCCGTCTTGCGTGCGCCGCCGGCAACGGAGATCAACAAGCCGCTCGACCTCCAGTTGATCAATCTCGCCGATCTGCTCGACCGGCCCCAGACCCAGCTCGACGCGCAAATCGTCCATCGGGCGATCAAGGGTCAGCGCGTGCTCATAACCGGCGCCGGGGGATCGATCGGTCGGGAACTGGCACGCCAGGTTGCCATCTTCGAGCCGTCCGAACTGCTGCTGCTCGACTGTGGCGAGTTCAATCTTTATTCGGTCGAAATGGAGATCCGGGAAAATTATCCCGCCATTTCCTGCCATGCGCTGCTCTGTTCGGTACGGCAGCGGCAACATGTGATGGCCGTTTTTGCCGAATGGAAACCCCATTTCGTCTTTCACGCCGCCGCGCTCAAACATGTGCCGTTGGTCGAGACCAATGTCTGCGCGGGCGTGCAGACCAACGTGCTCGGCACATGCAATGTCGCGGACGCGGCCAAGCGCCATGGCGTCAGGGCCATGGTCCAGGTGTCGACCGACAAGGCCGTCAATCCGGTCGGCGTGATGGGCGCCACGAAGCGGCTGGGCGAACTTTACTGCCAGGCGCTTGATCTCGAGGGCGCCGGAAATCCCGGTGCACCACGCTTCATGACCGTCCGCTTCGGCAATGTGCTGGGCTCCAGCGGCTCGCTCATTCCCCTGTTCCAGCGCCAGTTGGAGAGCCGCTCGCCGCTCACCGTGACGCATCCGGAAATCACACGCTTCTTCATGACCGTGCACGAGGCCGTGCAACTCATCCTGCACAGCACCGCGCGCGCCATGGAATATGGCCTGAAACGCGGGCGCATCATCGTGCTCGACATGGGCGAACCGGTAAAGATCATCGACATCGCCCGGCGCATGATCCGCCTGGCAGGCCTCGCCCCCGAACGCGACGTGCCGATCAAGATCGTCGGCCTTCGCCCCGGCGAGAAGCTGTATGAGGAATTGTTCGACGAACGCGAACGCCAACTGCCGTCCGACCTTACCGGCGTGTTCGAGGCCGAACCGGTGCCCGTACCGCCGGCACGGCTGCAGGCCGGCTTTGAGCAACTGGAACGCGCCGTCCTGGCCCATGATCAGGTCGAGGTGCGCCATCTGCTGTTCGAAATGCTGGATGCCGTGACCCGGGAAGCCCCACTGCAGCCCCGCCCTCTGGACAAGGAAAATTGCCTCACGGCGATCAAGAAATCGCCGATCGCCAAGCCGATATGGCCGCAGGACGGCGCCGTGCGCCAGATGCAATAAGGGAAGGAAACGATGCTGGCTCGCCCCCATCATGACGCCATCCCGCAGCGCTCCATGTCGATCGTGTCGCAATGGCCAGTCTATGCGCCGGACGAGATCGCCGCCGTGACCGGGATATTGGAGACCGGACGCGTCAACGCCCTGCATCATGGCGAATGCTGCGCGGCCTTGGAGCAGGGCTTTGCCGAACTATGCGACATGCCCCATGCCATTGCCCTGGCCAACGGAACGCTCGCCTTGGAAGTGGCGCTCAGGGCGCTGGGCATCGGCCCTGGCGACGAGGTGATCGTCCCCGCACGCAGCTTCATGGCTTCGGCGAGCTGCGTCGTGGCCTGTGGCGCTACCCCCGTCTTCGCCGATGTCGATGAAGTGACCCAGGGGCTCAGCCCCGATACGATCGCCGCCTGCCTGACAGCCCGGACCCGCGCGATCATCGTCGTCCATCTGGCCGGCCATCCCGCCCCGATGGAGGATATCTGCGCGCTGGCCGCGGTCCGGGACATCCGGATCATAGAGGATTGCGCGCAGGCCCATGGCGCGACGCGCCACGGCCGGGTCATGGGCGGGTTCGGCGACGCGGCCGCATTTTCATTCTGTACCGACAAGATCATGTCGACTGGCGGCGAAGGCGGACTGCTACTGCTGCGCGATCCCGACATATGGAAGCGGGCCTGGGCGTTGAAGGATCATGGCAAGGATCCCGAACTGACGGCGCAGGGCGGCAATGGCGTGTCCTTCCGCTGGCTCCACAATCATTTCGGCAGCAACTATCGGATGACCGAAATGCAAGCCGCGATCGGCGTTGCGCAGCTCAGGAAGCTGCCGACCTGGCTTCGGCAGCGGCGCGACAATGCCGGGATATTGCGGCACATATTGGCAGATATCCCAGCGCTCCGCCTGATCGACCCGGAACCTGGGATCGACCCAGCCTATTATAAATTCTATGCATTCCTGCGGCCCGAACGGCTGAAGGATGGCTGGTCGCGCGATCGAATCATCGAAACGGCGCGAGAGCTAGGCGTGCCGTGCCAATCGGGCAGCTGCCCTGAAATCTATCTCGAACGCGCGTTCACCGACGCGGCGATGGGCCCGTCAAACCGACTGCCCGTCGCCAGGCGACTGGGTGAAACCAGCCTGTTGCTGCCTGTCGATCCCAGCCTGTCCGCCGCCGATTGCGGCTATATGGGCAATATCCTGCGCACAGTCATCGAACAGGGAGCCCGATGATGTTTCCGGACGGCCGTCGCCCGCATTTCATCATCATCGGTGCGGTCAAGGGGGCGACCACCTGGATCGCCCATCAGTTGCGTTGCCATCCCAATCTGTGGCTGCCCAAGACCGAACCCCATTATTTCAGCAGTGACTATGCCCGCGGCACGGACTGGTATGCCACGCTGTTCGACGAAGCGCCGCCGGACCGCATTCTTGGCGAAAAGTCGGCAGACTATCTGGCGCATCCCGATGCCGCCGATCGCCTGTTCCAGAAGCTGCCCGAAGCACGGCTGATCGTGCAATTGCGCGATCCCGTGCAGCGCGCCTATTCCGATTACTGCATGCTCTACCGGCGCGGGATGGTCGGCGGCGATCCCCGCAAATATCTGCAGGGCCAGCGCAGTGCCGAGCGGCGGTTCCTTGCCAGCGGTCTTTATGCGCGACACCTCGATCGCTTCCTGAAGCTGTTCCCGCGCGAGCAGCTGCATGTGCTGCTCTACGAGGATCTGGCCCATTCCGCCGAACAGATGATCGTCGACATATGCAGACATATCGGCGTCCCTGCCCATATCGCGCCCGATCAGCTGGACAGCCGGAAGAATGACAGCAGCACGCCGCTGTTGCCGTTGACGCTGCGACGGCTGCTGCGCCCCATGCGACCGGCCCTGGACCCGCTGCGGAGCAACCCCGTACTCGCCCGGGTACGCGCATCGCTGGCATCACCGGTGCGCTATCCACCACTGGATGGCGAACTGCACAAGATGCTGAGAGCTTATTATCGTGACGATGTTTTGCGGCTGCAGGACATGCTTCAACGGGATCTGAGTATGTGGCTCGGCGGCGTTATTTCCACGCCGACGGGCGCCACGCGTGCCCGCGCCTAAAGCGGCAACCAAGGCCATGAAGACGGGAGGATAGCATGGAAAAGCGCTTGTTGATCTCGATAGCCCTTGCCCTGTTCGCCACGGGACCGGGCGGCTGCGCCGGACCGGAAGCCAAGCTGACGCCGCTGGCCACTGCCGCCCCCACCCCCTATCAGTTGGGTCCCGGCGACCAGGTCCGCCTCAA
Organism: Sphingobium sp. SG1; assembly: GCF_057063145.1. Lineage (NCBI taxonomy): Bacteria > Pseudomonadati > Pseudomonadota > Alphaproteobacteria > Sphingomonadales > Sphingobiaceae > Sphingobium > Sphingobium sp. SG1. The sequence goes on from NZ_JBVVOJ010000003.1 coordinate 185,883, forward strand.
TGTCTATGGGCTGGACATGATGAGCGAGACCTATCTCATCTCGGACACGGGCATGCTGTCCTTGCCGATGGTCGGCAACATCCCGGCTTCGGGCAAGACCGTCGACGGACTGCAGGCCGATGTCGCCGCCGCCTTGCGCGCGCAACAATTGGTACTCGATCCCAAGGTCAGCGCCCAGATCATCGCCTATCGCCCGTTCTTCATCACCGGCGAGGTGCAAAAGCCCGGCCAATATCCCTTTGTCCCGGGCATGTCGGTGATGACCGCCGTGTCGGTCGCCGGCGGTTTCACTTTCCGCGCCAACACGAAGACGGTGAAAATCACGCGTGCCAATATGGCCGGCAGTGCGACCCAGACCAGTCCGGTCCAGCCCGGCGATCTGATCGAGATTCGTGAAAGCTGGTTCTGAGCGTGTGCCAGAACGGGTCTGGTCGCGCAGCGCGTTTGCGCTGGCGCTATCGTCGCCTGCCGCTCGTGATCGCGTTCGCGCTCGGCGGCTCGCCCCTGGTCGCGCAGGATATCACCCGCACGACCCCGATCGACGATCTCCCGCGCCCCGGCTATGAGCCGCGCACCATTCAAACCGGCGGCTTTGTCATCGAACCCCGGTTGGACCTGGGCGTGCGGTTCGACAACAATATCTTCGCCACCGACGAAAACCGGAAATCCGACACCATTTTTCTGGTGCGGCCAAGCGTGGAGGTGAACCGCGACACCGACACGTCGATGTTCTTCCTGCGCGGCTACGGCGAATTTTCGCGCTACGCCAAGACCTCACAGGAAAATACCGATCAGTTCGGCATTCGCGCAAGCTATCGCAAAGGGTTCGGCGACCGGCACTGGGTGACGGCAACGGCATCCTTTGACCGGACTTTCGACAGACGCGGCGCGCCCGAGGCCAATCCCGACCTGACGCAATCGCCAGCGCTTATCAATGTGAGCAACGGCGATCTGGAATATCGTTATGATGGTTCGCGCATCGGCGTGACGGCAACAGCCGGGGTGACTAAGCTCGACTATCTCTCGCTCGAGGATTCCGATCGCGACATGCTGACATACCGCGTCGCGGTGAAGGGACAGGTCAAGCTGTCACAGCGCGTGGCCGTTTTCGTCCAGCCCTATCTCAACGATCGCGAGCCGCGCCTCAAGACAGACCGCAACGGCGTCGATCGCTCGACCACGACCTATGGTGCATTGGCCGGCGTGTCTCTGGAGTTGGGGGACAAGCTCAACGGCAATATCGGCATCGGCATATTTCATTCCAATCCTCGCGACCTTGCCCTTGATGCGTTTACCGGCCTGTCCGCCAACGGCCAGCTGACCTGGCGCCCTCAGACCCGTACCGCCGTCCGCCTGGATATTTTTCGGGGCGATGTGGCGACAATCCGTGCTGGCGCAATGGGACGGATCGACACGCGTATCGACCTGGGCATCGACCAGGAAGTACGGCACAACCTGATTGTGCGCGGGTCTGTCGGGATGCGAAACGTCCATTATCGCGAGAGTTTCGATGCCGATCAGCGCTATTGGACCGGCGAAGGCGGCGCACGCTATCTGCTCAACCGCCATATGTGGATCGAGGCGGTGGCCACCTATACCCGCCGGACAGCCGATACCGCGGCCGACGAATTCAGCAAATGGCAGGGCATGATCCGATTGGGCCTGACCTATTAGGCGCCAGCGACAGCGCGCACATCGTCGACCAGCCTGTCCCATTGTTCGATGATCGCCGGCGACGCGAAACGGGTTGCCGATTGCCGGGCCGCGATGCCGAGGCGCATGCGCAGCGCAGCATCTCCCATGATCCGGTCGAGCGCGGCGGCCAGCGCGCCGGCATCGCCGTCGGGCACGAGCAGGCCATCGACGAGATTATCGACCATTTCCGCAGGGCCGAAATCGCAATTGAAGGCAACGACCGGCAAGCCCGCCGCCATCGCTTCGCCCAGAACATTGGCAAAGCCTTCATAGCGGGACGACAGGACCATCGCATACGCCTTGGCCAACCAACCGCCCGGCGTCTCGCTCTTTCCGGGTAGTTCGATACGATGGGAAAGACCAAGTGAGGCGACCTGCCGTTCCAGCATGCCACGCATTTCCCCCTCTCCCCAGATGCGCAGGATCCAGTCCGGATGCAGGCGCGCGACCTTGGCAAAGGCCTCGATCAGGAGATCGAACCCCTTTTGGTGGGTCAACCGCCCGACACCCACCAGGACCCGCTGCGCACCAGCCGCCGAGGCAGGCGGTGCGATGGCCTCGATCGGGTTGTGGATGACGCGCGCAAGCGACCGCGCCGACGGAGGCAGACAGTCCAGGCTGGCCCGGGTCTGCATCACGATCCCCGCCGCCCGCGGATACAGCTGTGCCAGCAGCGCATTCCAGGCATTATTGGCATTCTGCGCACGGGGATTATTCCGCTCCGAGACGATGATTTTCCGTCCGGTGCCGATCGCCGCCGTCAGCGTGAGGACGTTGATCTTGGTCAGGAGCGAGATCACGACATCGGGCCGCGCGTCCTTCAGTTGCCGGCGGATAGCAAGAATGCGCCGCCCCTGCGCCATCAGGGTCGAAGCGGGGTTGCGTCCGGGCGGAATGTCAAAGCGCCGGATTTCCACCGCGGGGTCGAAGCGGTGATAGACAGGATCCTGCGGCCGATCGAAGGCCATGATCGTCACCCGCCAGCCGCGCGCAACCCAGGCGGAGGAGATAAGGCTGACAACGCGTTCTGCGCCGCCTGCGCCCAGTCCCGCGATCACGAACAGGACATGGCATGGCCGCGCGGCCGGCGCGGCGCTCACCGTTCCCGTCCCGCTTCGTCACGCACCGCCTGGAGCGGGCTCAGCAGATAGGAGCCGACGCTGCGCCGACCGGTGCGGATATCGGCCGTCACCTCCATACCCGGCACCAGCTGGACCAGCCGACCGTCGCGGGTATGCCATTGACGGTCCATCGTAATCCTGGCGGTATAGACGAGGCCGAGCTTTTCGTCCTCGACCGCATCGGTGCTGATGCTTTCGATCCGCCCCTCGACCACGCCATGGCGCGTGAAGGGAAAAGCCGCGAGCTTGACGCCCACATCCTGTCCGGCGCGCACAAAACCGATATCCTTGTTGAATATCTTGATCATAGCCACCAGTTGCCCGCGCGCCGGGACGATCAGCATCAGCGGCTTTCCGACTTCCACAACCCCGCCCACCGTGTGCACCGACAGCTGGGCTACCGTGCCATCGATCGGGCTGACCAGCCGCTGCAGGGCAGAGCGCCGACTGGCCTTGACCATCTCCTCGCGACGCAAGCGAGCCTCCACCTCGGCCTTGGTCAGATCCTCCAATATCCTCGCCCGGCTCGTCCCGACGAACTGGGTACGGCTGGCACTGGCCTGCGCCATCTGCGCGCGTGCCTTGGCCGCGGTTTCGAGCGCGATCTGCCGATCCCGAGCCAAGCCAAGCCGCTGTCGGCGCATCTCGATCACGCGCAATTTGGAGACATAGCCCTTGGCGAGCAATTTCTGGTTGGCTTCGATCTGTTCATCCACCAGCGGCAGGGTTTCCGCCAGCTTGGTGGCCGACAATGTCGCTTCGGCATAGGTGGCCGAGGCTGCCTGCCGGTCGGCATCATGCGCTCCGGTCTCGCCCATGATGCCCTCCAGCTGCGCCCGGGCAAGTGCGATCTGCAGCTCCGTCATTTCCGGCGAGGTGCCCGGCGGCGGCACGAAGCGCAGGCCGTGGCCGTCGAGCGAGGACAGCATGGCCCGCCCCCGTGCCGCATCCAGCTCGGCCGCTTCCAGTGCCCTGCGCGCCTGGATCGCATCGGCCGAGGACATGGTCGGGTCCAGTTCGAGCAGCGCCTGGCCGGCATGAACCGACTGGTTGTCCCGCACCAATATGGAGCGCACCACTCCCGCGTCCGCAGGCTGTATAAGCTTCACATTACCGGCCGGGATCAACTGTCCGGGGGCCGAAGCCACGACGTCGATCTGGCCGAAGATCAGCCACAACAGGGCGACGGCCAGCCCCAGCATCAGCACCCACGCCGTATAGCGCGCCGTTGGCGACACCGGTCGTTCGACGATCTCGATAGCCGCGGGCAGGAAATCGACCTCCTCGGATCGGACCAGCGTGCGCGCCCGCGCCCTTTCGTCACGCCATGCCTGCCGGCTCGTCGCCCATATGCCCTGCGCGCCCATCATACCGCCCGCGCCATGCCGGTCCGCGTCTGGGTCCGATAGAGTTTGGCATAGCGGCCATTGCGGGCGATCAGTTCCTCATGCGATCCGCGCTCGACGATATGGCCCTGTTCCATCGTGACGATGCTGTCGCAATCCCGGATCGCGGACAGGCGGTGGGCAATGATGATGACCGTGCGTCCCGCGGCCATCGCCTTGAGATTGGCCTGCACGATCTCCTCGCTCTCGGCATCGAGCGCCGATGTCGCCTCATCGAAGATCAGGATACGGGGCTTGCTCATCAACGCGCGGGCAATCGCAATCCGCTGGCGCTGGCCACCCGACAAATTGACGCCACGTTCTTCAATCATGCTGTCATAGCCGAGCGGCAACCCCATGATGAAGTCATGGGCACCGGCCAGCCGGGCGGCGGACATCACCTCCGACAAAGGCGCGATCGGGCTGGAAAGCGCGATATTTTCACGCAGGGTGCAGTTGAACAGCAGATTTTCCTGGAGGACCACGCCGATCTGGCGTCGCAGCCAGGTCGGATCGATCTGTGCGATGTCGATATCATCGATCAGGATGCGCCCGGCTGCCGGGAGGTAGAGGCGTTGAAGCAGCTTGGCGAGTGTGGACTTGCCGGAGCCCGAGGATCCGGCGATGCCCAAAGTCCCGCCTGCAGGCAGGCCCAAATCGATATTCTCCAGCGTCCAGGGGCCTTCATCGCCATAGCGGAAGCGGACGCCCTCGAAGCGGATATTGCCTCTGATCGACGGCAGCGTCGTCCGCGAGGATCCGATCCGCTCGATCGGCGCGTCCAGCACCAGCCCCAGTTGCACCACCGACAGCCGGACCTGCTGAAAGTCCTGCCACAATTGCGCCATGCGGATGACCGGAGAAGACACGCGTTGGGCAAACATGTTGAAAGCGACAAGCGCCCCTACCGTCATCGTGCCCGCGATCACCTGCCCCGCCCCGAAAAACAGGATCGTCGCCGCCCCCAGCTTCGAGATGAGCTGAACCAGCTGGCTGCTGTTGTTGGCAAGGTTGATCGCGCGCTGATTGGACGTGCTGTAAGCCGCCAGCTGCAATTCCCAGCGATGATTCCATTGCGGCTCGACGGCCGCCGCCTTGATCGTCTGCATGCCCGATATGCTTTCGATCAGCAGGGCATTATTGGCCGCGCCTCGATCGAATTTCTCGGCAAGGCGCCGACGCAGCGGCCCTGTCACCATGATCGAGACCGCGACATAGGCCGGTATGGTGAGCAACACGATCCCGGTCAGCAGCGGCGAATAAAGCCACATGGCCAGGAGGAAGACCAGGGTGAACGCCGGATCGATCAGCACCGACAGCGAGGCATTGGTCAGAAATTCGCGGATCGCCTCCAGTTGTCGGACGCGCATCACCGTGTCGCCGACACGCCGCCCCTCGAAATAGGTCAAGGGCAGGCGCAGCACATGGCGGAACAGGCGCACGCCCAGTTCAACATCGATCTTCTGGCAGGTCTCCGAATAGAGGCGGGTCCGCAACCAGCCAAAACCCACTTCCCAGAGGGACACCAGCACGAAGCCCAGCATCAGCACCTGCAAGGTGGCCAGCGTATTATGGACCAGCACCTTGTCGATGACATTCTGGAAAAAGAGGGGCGCGGCAAGCCCCAGGAGATTGATGCACAAGGTGATGAGCAGAACCTCGCCCACCAGGCGGCGGTAACGCACAATCTGGGGAATGAACCAGCTTATGTCGAACCGCTTCATCTCACCGCCGGTGCCGGCGCGGGTGGCAAGCAGGATCAGCTCTCCGGACCAGATTTCATCCAGCGCTGCCCGATCCAGCGTCTCCACAGGATGCCCGGGCCGCTGGATCAGGACGCCATGCTCCTTGATCCTGCCCATGATGAACCATTGCCCATTGGCCGCTTGCGCGAGCGCCGGTAGCGACAGGCGCTGCAGGCGATCATAATCGGCCCGAACGCTGCGTGCGCGCACGCCGGGCTGACGCTTGCCAAGGCGCAGCAGATCCTTGCTGTCCAATGGATTTGAATGCCCCAGCTCCTGCCGCAATACCTGGGGATCGACGACGACATAGTGCATGGCGAGCAGGGTCGCGAGCGCCACCAGCCCGGTTTCGTCCGGGGGGATCGGGCGCTTCCTGTCTGGATCGATCGTCGCTGCGTTCATCCTCGCCGGCGCCTCATTCTCACTGTCTCGACCGCCGCCTCGCACCGCGCGGCGCCCCGATCCTGCCCCGAAACTAGCATGGCGGCGCGGGATGGCAGGGGCGATAAAGTCCGATTTGCGATTAGAAGGTATTACCGCTTCGGGAGAGTGCCCGCCCGTATTGTCTTCACGGCCTTGCAGGTTTCCGTCAAAATTCGACCATCGCAGCCATCTTCTCGGCTGATCGTCAGCCCATATCCGCGTCGAACCAGTCTCTGGCCATTCTCGAACCCAGCGTCGGCGCTTGCAGCCGAAACATTCGGCTATCGCGCACCGCGACAGCCCGCCATCAACCGCCGCGACAACCCGAAAACGAAGTGCCTCCGAAATCGACCTTGTCATGCCAGGCTGGCCTCCTCGTCCAGCTAGCATGTTGAATCGGATTTCCAGGCCCAAGGGAATCCTCAACGATCCTGTCAGATCGGATGAAGCGCTAGAACGCCTCAATCAGTGCAGTCCGCGGCGCGCCCGCGCATACCCCATTTGCCAAGTCGGCTCTCAAACACCGACAAATAGCAATGGCGAGATTGCGCCATTTGGCACGGCAATTGGCAACGTATCGCGAACGAAACGAAATAAATTAAATTATTTCAATGCATTATGGCTGGGGCGGCAGGAGGCCCAGCCAAACTTTTGCGCCGCCGGAAATGGCCGAAAACCGTGGTGGCACTGTCGTTCGGTCACCCCACTTACTACAGCCGCTGGCGACATTTGCAAGCTACAGCGGCAAAATCCCATCTATCGCTGCTCTGCGCTCCACGGCCGCCCAACACGCCGCGACACCTCGTCGGGAAGTGCCCAACCAGCAGCGCTCCCCGCCGGATCCTTGGCCAGTACGCAGCGACCGTCTTTCGCCCTGAAGCCCTCCACTCTGCAATTCATGAGGTCGGACAAGGCTCCAGACATGATGAACGCTGGTAGATCGTGCCGCTCCGCATCCGACAGCTGGGACCACAGCAATTCGCCAGGCCGCTCGGAAAAGGCGCGCCTGGCCAAAAAGGCGTTGACCATGCCGCTGGCAAGCAGGCCTGCGGCGAGGAGCACGAGAAGCGTGGGTCTCGTCCACGAGATATGCTCCTGGATGGTCCGCAAAATGGACCTGTGGTGTGTCACTTCACTGCGCAGCTGCTTTTCGGCTCGCTCCAGCGTCCTAAGCGACTGGCCGACGCGCTCGACCACCTGATGCCCGAGCGCATCAAGTGCCTGCGCCGAAACCGCAGCCTTGCCGGCGGAAACGTAGAGTTTCATGGCACCAGTATGGGCAGCGCGCAAATGGGAGCGGACGGCCTCACCATGCTGTTCCAGCCAGTCCCCGATGGATAGTTCAAGGATCTGCCCGTGCCGGTGCTGGTACATTGCGATGACGAGAAATGGATCGTCGAAGCCCGGCGCACAATGGCGCTCGATCTCGTCCATCGATGCTGCGACGGCAGGATCCGGCTCATCGTCGAAAAGGTCCGCCCAGAGCGCGCGCCATTGACTCACAGGACGTCCTCCAAGCCAGCCGCCAACATCTTCATGGCGCGCGCGAAAAGCGCGGCTTCGCCGATGGATGCCTCGGCCATCGCCGCACTGATCCGCTCACCGCGATCGTAGAAAGCCATCTGGAGACGTTCCGCCAGTCGTGGGATCTGCAGCACGCCGTGGTCTGGATCATGGCGCAACTGGCGCTCGCCGTCACCACTACGCAGGCCCGGAGCCGCGGCGGTGAAGCAGCGGATAACGCGTGCCAGTCCGCTCTTGTGCCGATAATAATCCTCTGCGCGGCTGGTGTCGTCACGCGGTCCCAATTTCATGAAAAGGCAATAGCGTTCCGGTGCCTGATCGATCCACGGGAGAAGTTCGCTCTCGATCGCCACGAAATCCTTGAATGCGGCCGCATTGACGCTGAGGATCATTGGAACCCCGGCGCGCGCCTCTGCCATAGCGGTGATCAGATCGGCGACGAAATCGGTGCTGGTCACGGAGACGAACCGATATTCTTCGGGACCGAGCGATTTTGCAAGGTACCCTCGCGACGTTCCAAGCTCGATCACCTGAACACCATGACTACCAGCGTCACACAGCGCTACGACGCAGGCGACCAGCGTATCGACACCGGCACCACCACGCTCGCCGCTGACGACGAGGATGGTGCTGCCCAACGTATTCGTCAGCAAAGACGATACGGCGATGCTGGTTGCCAAAACCGGTCGTTCCGTCAGGGTAAGCGATTGTGAACGAGCGACAATGATGTCGCCCTTGAATTCAGACTTCATGATAACCTCCTAGTAGTCGAAATCGTCATTGAGGGCGCTTGTGCCCCGGTGAAAATGATGTGACGGCTCAGTGCCTGGCGGTGCCAAGTGGGCTTCGGGCTGCGGCGGGGAGTCGAACAATTCCCAGATGATTTCCTCGACGGGCTGACACAGCAGCTGAGCCGCTCTAAGAAAGGGGGGCTCGATCGCCGCGCTGGCAGGCAGGTCGATGTGTCGCATCGACGCCAACCAGCGAACTTCTGACCGGGCTTGCAGCAGGTCCGCCAGTTCCTGGACGTCCTTGTCCTGCGCGACCTTCAAAACGTTGCGCCAATCCTGAGCCAGAACGACCGCTTCCCAGTCCTCTCTAGCCAATCTGCTGCCTTCGGCGCTGGGACGCAGCCGCGTGATCGCGGCTTGGCGATCGAGAATGTCGCCGCCGACATTTTCCATCAGCCGTTCCCAACGGTCGATTTCCACGCCATGGACGTGATCGAGCATCACACGCGCTGTCTCGATATAGCCCGGCTCAGCGACCTGCGATGTCCGGTGATCTGTCGCCTCGACAGGTTCAAACGTTGGAGACGTTGCTGCAACGATCTTCCATGCGCGATCACGGCCTTCATCGCCTTCGATACCCAGCATTGTCAGGATGGTCCTGACATCGCGCTCGACCTGCGCCTCCTGCGCATGATCAATCGTATGAGCGGCCCCCGGCCAGACGCCGTCAATCCTGTAGATTTCAGCCGCTCTCTCGATCGCTCCCGCTAAGCTGGGCGAGATGTCCAGCGGTCTGCCGATTGCGGCTTCGAGCTTCTTCCTGGCCTGAAGATCAGCATCAGTGACGAAGTCGGTCGCCAGCAGAAGAGCCAGCTGCTCATCGGCATTGGCTCCTTCAATCGAAAGATCGAGAAATCCCGCTCTATAGGCTGCCGCAGCTATGCCATCCGGCTTCCGATGATGCGGATCAGCAGCTTTCTCACGAACGAACGCAGCCATATAGGCGAGGTCGGGGGCCGAGAGCTGGCCCAACTGCCACATCGTGCAGCCCGCAGCGAGCAGGGCATCCAAAAAAGCGCGTTCCTGCTTATTACCCGACTTCTGGTTTGATTTCTTGGGCTGCTCGGTTTCTTCCCGCGCCCGCTCTACATCGGCGAGTTGGCTGTCGGTAATGGACAGTTGGACGATCAACGCGGCCGCCTTTGCAAGCGTAGCACCGTGTTTGCGGAGCAACGTATTGCGAGACTTGGTCAGAGCGCGCTTTGTCTGTGCCAACGAAGCAGTCCCGCCGAGCGGGTTCTTCCCCGTTTGCTGGGCAGCCTTGGCTTTCTTCGAACGGGCTTCAAACTCCGCGCCCTTGGCCCCGTTGAGCTTGTCGGCTACCCCAGCAGCGATCGCGGCGTCGATGCTCTCCAACTGCTCTATGGTCTCGCGCAATCGAACCCGGCCGCTTGCTTCGCCCAGTTTGCATATATCTTCCCACAGAGCCATGAATAATCCTCAGAGCCAAATCTTCCCTTTTAGGAAATGGCTCGAAATCCCGCAAAAATTTTTTTGAGCGCATGGAAAAGGCGAGCAACGCCTGAAGACCGAGCTCGCAGCCATGCGAAGCTATTCGCTGCAATACTTCGCCGCTGGTGACACAGTGAGGGCTAGTCGGCGAAAGTTATCCGCCGACAGCTTCGCCACCGGAAAGTAAGGCGCAATACCTACAATTTGACGCATTGACGTCAAATTGTATGCGCCCCTCCGGGATGGATCGGCTGACGCCGAGTTTTGTCCGGCGCACGCCGGCCAAGCGCTATCGCGGGTGTAGCGGCTGCGCCGCCTCTCTTGATTACCTCATCTATATTTGTCCCGGCCTCAGCGATCCAGACCGCTGACGTCCCCGCACTGTAGCGCCCCAAAAAATGGCCGCGACGATCTGCGGGCACGACGCAAGACGGCCCGGTCAGCTCTGCTTTTGGGCAGCATAGAAAAGGCGCCGCTGATCAGCGCGGTATCGAAGGAATTGGGAGAAGGAAAAAACGGGCGCAAGCCTGCGCTGCTTCCAGCCTTCATTCACTCGCCGACAACACCGGCATCCCAGCCCTGCACATGATCACCACACCGTCCTAATGGCGGCGTGAGGTCGTGCGCCCATCGGAGACGACCATGCTCCCGTCGCATACCATCACTGCATTTACCCCCGTCACCATCAATGCCGGTAATCCGACCGCCAGTGGCGACATTGCGGTCGGCGCTGCCGCGCTGACCGTGACAGTCGTCGCCGGACAGGTCAGCTTCGACCTGTCCTCCTTCATTCTGCCGCCCAACCAACCCGCGCAGGAGTTTCTCGCGTGGATCGATGATCGCCTCAGCGACGATCAGGCTACCCTGTCAATGTATGGGCCGGGCCGCGTCGTCGAATTGCTCAGCCAACTGCCGGACGTAGTCTATTCCTCGGGCTTCCGCAGCCTGGCAGGTGGGGGTAAACAGCCCATCATCCGCCTTCAGGTCGAAGAAAGAAGGCGCTTCATCTCCCTTCATAAGGCCTGCGCTCAGGCCCAGATCGCCTGCGCATCGACCGATCCGGCCGAGCGCTTCATCGCCTGGGTCAAAGGCGACATCGACCAGATCGCGGCGGATGCCGAGATCGACGCGATCGCGACATGGCGGATGACGGTCGCCGCGATCGAACGCAAGAGCGGCCTTGGCCGTGAACTGGCGACCATCCTCCATCGGCATCTGGTGCAGTGGCTGCGCGACACCGATCGCGCCTCCACCCGCGCGCATGAGCGCAATCTCTCTCCCATCGCTGGCTGACACGCCCGCCGCGCCCGCAGGCGCGTCCCTATCGAAGGATAATTCCATGGAATTGATCGATCTCTCGATCCAAGACCGGGGCTTCGCGCCCCATAGCATCGCCATCAGCTTGCGGACCGCAGGATGCTGCTTCGGTATGCTCCACCGTCCAGACAGCAGGATCGTTGCCGGCATCGGCCTGCTATCGGTCCAGCCAGATGACGTCGGCGGCTTTAGCATCGAAGCCGACGCCACTTATCTTCAACCGGGCGATAAGGCCACCGATCTGCTGGACTGGCTGGATGATCGGATAGGCGAAATTGAGGCCATCATCAGTTGGGATAGGTGGTGGCCCGTAGCGCGCCGACTGGGCGCGCTCGCCGATCCGGAGCGGCATGCCGACTTGTTGGCGGCAGCAGGCGATACCGCCGGGCGCTGGCGCGAACTGCCCACAGCCGACACATGGTATCTGCGCCAGGCCCGCGCGCTGCCGGTTCCCTGCATTTGCGACGCTGGTGTGCAGGTCGCGGATTGCCACTCTACGGTGCCCTTGTCGCTGTTGCCGGATGCCGCCATCGCCGTCCCGCAACTGAAACAGGAAGCCATCGCTGGCTGGCTGGCCTGGGCGAGGCAGTTTGCCGACTTCGACGTGGATCCCATCGCAGCGCAGGCGGTGAAAGCGTTGGAGGCATGGCGTGCGACCATGCCGATTTCCGACCAAGACTGATCGTCAAACGGCGATTTTTTCAATGCCCCCGGCACGATGCGCCACATCGAACCGGGAGGATTCACCCCAACCGTCGCATACCCCGTCCCTTTGGAGAATGCCCCATGCATATCGATCCCGCCCGCATCTTCAAGCCCGCCGCCCCCCGGTTCACCGTCGTCCTGGACGCGGAAGTTATTTATGACGATGCCGCCCATGCCCGCTACCAGGCGGCGGAGCGCTTCGATCCCACTGACGCCCGTCCCATGCCCCCGCGCAAGGCTGCCAAGGATCCGCGGATAACGCCGCGATGGCCATGCCAGCGGATCACCGCGCTCAGCTGGCTGGTGATGTCCGACGGGGTCGATGGTCTCAGGCCCCTTCGGCTTGAAACCGCAAGCAGGCCAGAGCAGACCGAGGCGGACATCATCCGCACCTTCTTCCGTGACATGGAAAGCCTGAAAGCCGTCGAGCTTGTTACCTGGGGCGGCCACCATTCAGATCTTCCTCAGATCCTGCTCGCCGCGATGGTAGCCGGCATCCCTTTGCCGTCTAACCTTGTCGGCCTTGCCTATCCCTGGCGGCGGGAAGCCTCCGGCCACATCGACTTGTCGAGCCGAGTGACAGGTGGAGCGGACGCCGTCCATCTCGCAGAGGTGGCCGCTGCGCTGAACATTCCGGCCAAGCTGACCTGTCGGCCGGACCTTGTCAGCCAGCTGATGGGCCAGGGCAAATGGTCGGGCGTTCGTAGCGTCGTCGAAGGGGATGTCATGACCACCGCGCTCATCCTGATGCTGTGGCGCCATCTGTCGGGTGAAACCATGTCCCGGCTGGAGGCCGTGCGCCGCCTGACGCACTTCATTGCACACAATTGCGCCCATCGTCCCTACGCGGCCGATTGGGTCAGGTTCGGCGAAGCGGAGCTTGATGCCGCCTTCGCTGCGGAAAGCGCCAAGGTCGCCCATCTGGCGCCCCACTTCAGGTCCGAAGTGCAAATATCGGCCTGATCAAAGGCTATGCTGGAACGGCGCGCCGCCTGACCGCGTGACACTCCCCCGGACAGTCCCTATTGTCCGGGGGATTCGATTTAACTCCGCCTATGCGGACTGATTGCTGGAAAATTTTGCGCCCAATGAACGCCGTAGAGATTGAAGAAGCCGTATCCGACCTGGTTTCCCAGCCGTTCGACGCCGCCGAATTCCCGTTCCAGTTCATCACCGCGTTCGGCGCCAAAAAGGCGACGGTCGACCGCCTGCGCGCTACGAAGAACGGCACCAACCAATCAGATATCAGCGGCGTCCTCCAGCGCAACAATATCCATATCGGCATCGCCCCCACCGGAGAGGTCGGCTCCACGCTGGCTGCCCTGCGCGCCAGTCCCAAGACTAGCAGCGCCAAGGCCAAGTTCATCCTCGCCACCGACGGCGAGACGGTGGAGGCGGAGGATTTGGTCGGCGGCGACGTGATTGCCTGCTCCTACGCCGATCTGCCGCGCCATTTCGCAACCTTCCTGCCGCTGGCGGGCATCTCCACCGTCAAGGAAATCAAGAACAACCCCATCGACGTCAAGGCGACAGGGCGGCTTAACAAGCTGTACGTCGAACTGCTGAAGGACAACCCGGACTGGGCGACCGAGGAGCGGCGGCATGAGCTGAACCAGTTCATGGCCCGCCTGATCTTCTGCTTTTTCGCCGAGGATACCGGCATCTTCCATGGCGAAGGGCTGTTCACCGCCACCGTCGCAAAAATGTCCCAAGCCGGGCACGGCACCGGCGAGAATCAATGGGGTAACACCCATGAGGTGCTGCAACATCTGTTCCTGTCGATGGACACCGACACCCGCTACGAAGGGCAACTGGACGAACGCCATCGCCGCGCTGCCGGTATCCGCCCCTATGCCGACGTCTTTCCCTATGTGAATGGCGGCCTGTTCACCGGCGCGACCGAATGCCCCCGCTTTAGCCGCACGGCGCGCGCCTATCTGTTGCGCGCGGGCGAACTGGACTGGAAGGAGATCAACCCGGACATTTTCGGATCGATGATCCAGGCGGTCGCCGACGACGGCGAGCGCGGGGAACTGGGCATGCACTATACCAGCGTGCCCAATATCCTGAAGGTGCTGAACCCGCTGTTTCTCGACGACCTGCGCGAACAGCTGGAAGCGGCGGGCGACAGCAAGCAGAAACTGCGCAATCTGCGCAAGCGGCTGGCCCATATCCGCGTATTCGATCCGGCCTGCGGCAGCGGCAATTTCCTTGTCATCGCGTATAAGGAGATGCGCGCGATCGAGGCGAAGATCGTCGCGCGGCTGGGCGGCGAAGCCAATCTGAAGCTGGACGACCGCCGCAGCGTCATCCCGCTTTCCAATTTCTACGGCATCGAGATCAAGGGCTTCGCTGCCGAGATCGCCCGCTTGGCGCTGCTAATCGCTGAGTTTCAGGCGGATTGTCTATACCTCAGCCAGCAGGAAGCCCGCGCGATGGTGCTGCCGCTGCACAAGACTGGGCAGATCACGGTTGGCAATGCCCTGCGGCTGGATTGGCTGGAGGTGTGCCCGCCCACTCGGGCAGCGAGCGGCGCGGAACAGGATCTGGGCGGAGCGACCGGGCGGCTGGCGTTGGAGGCCAATGGTATAGAGGATGGCGTAGAGGCCGAGACGTATATCTGTGGGAACCCCCCTTACATTGGCGACAAGGTTCAGACCGCCGAGCAGAAGCGCGAGCTCAAGGCGTTGCTTCCCCCACGTCAGGACATCAAATCCATCGATTATATTGCGGGCTGGTTTTGGAAGGCCTCCGACTACATCCGTGTAGGCGGCAGCTTCGCCTTCGTGTCGACGAACTCGATCTGCCAAGGTGTCCAGGTGCCGCTCGTGTGGCCACCTATTTTTGAAAAGGGGCAGATGATCACTTTTGCGCACGAAAGTTTCTTATGGGGGAACAACGCCGCGAAAAATGCGCAGGTGACGTGCGTGATTGTTGGTGTCGGGCGTAATCGAGCGGGTGATCGATACATAATTTCCGGCGCTACGCGCACGGCGGTTTCACACATTAACGCCTATCTGACGCCTGGCGCCAATGTCATTGTCAAGAAGGCAAGCGCGCCGATCGGCGAAACAGCGATTATGTTTGGCGGCAACATTCCTCGGGATCAGGGTAATCTGCTGTTGGAAGCCGATGCCGCCGAAGCCCTATTGGCCGGATTTCCAGAAGCCCGCCCCCTAATTCGGCCGCTTTTAGGATCGGCCGAGTTCATCAATGGCCTGCGCCGCTTCTGTCTCTGGATCGGGGACGATCAGGCCGAACTGGCGCAATCTATTCCTCCGATCGCGGAACGCTTGGCCCGTGTTCGAGAGTATCGTCTCAACGGTAGCGAGCGCGGCCAAGCTGGTATCAACACGCCTTATAAGTTCGAACGCACCATCATTGGTGCGACCCAAACCATAATCGTGCCGAGCGTTTCGTCCGAGCGCCGACCGTATCTTCCTTGTGGCCTGCTCGGGCCTGACGTCCGCGTATCCAACCTTGCCCTTGCACTCTATGATGCACCGCTCTGGAATATGGCGCTGATCGCATCCCGCCTTCATCTTGTCTGGGTTGGAACAATCTGCGGCAAGATGAAGACCGACTTCCGTTACTCCAACACTCTCGGCTGGAACACCTTCCCCGTCCCGCGCCTCACTGCGCAGGACAAGGCCGATCTCACCCGGACAGCGGAGAACATCTTGCTTGCCCGTGAGGCCCATTTCCCCGCAACCATCGCCGATCTCTACGATCCCGAAGCTATGCCGAACGATCTGCGCCGCGCGCATGAGGAAAATGACGAGGTGCTGGAGCGCATCTATATCGGCCGACGGTTCCGCAACGACACCGAACGGCTGGAAAAGCTGTTCGACCTCTACACCAAGATGACCGCCAACGCCGTCCCCAAGGGCAAGGCGTCGAAGAAAGGCAAGAAAGCAGCCTGATCTTGGAGGCCGCTTGAATCGCCCTCGTTGATACATTATGTATCGCAATTGAGATACAGGAGATTCGGTGATGGCAACGTCCATGCTCCATGTCCGTCTAGACGATGAACTGAAGTCAAAGGCCACCGATGCGCTGGCGGCGATGGGCCTCAGCGCATCCGACGCCGTGCGCATGCTGTTCCACCGCATCGTCGCCGAACAGGCCTTTCCGCTGGAACTGAAGGTGCCCAATGCGGAGACGCGGGCGGCGATGGAAGAAGCCCGCCAGTTCATGGAAGACATGAAGGCCGGGCGCGCCCAGCCGCGCTTCGGCAGCGTCGAAGACATGATCGCCAGCCTTGAGCGCGGGAAATAAGCGCGCGCGGCATCCGCGCGCCTGCAACTATATGAAATCCTTCACCAAGGATTGGGAGCGGCTGGATCGATCCGGCCGCTATGATATGCGGCTGTTGAAGTCGGTCATGCTGATGCTGGTCGCCAACGACGCCCCGCTCGGCCCGGAATGGCGGGACCACCAGCTCAAAGGCGATTGGGCGGGGTTTCGGGAATGCCATATTGGCGGCGACTTCCTCCTGATCTACCAGATCGACGACACGATCGGCAAAAGCGGCATGGTCAATTTCGTCCGCGCCGGAACCCATAGCGAGCTTTTCAAGGAATGACCTCCAACACCATCCCCGCCGTCCGTCTTGTCACCGCGCAGACCGGGGCTTCCTCCAGCGCCAACGAACTGGGCATGCGGCCGATGCAGGCGCGCGCCTATGCCCATCGCGGCGAACAATATCTGCTGATCAAGTCGCCCCCGGCGTCGGGCAAATCGCGCGCGCTGATGTTCATCGCGCTCGACAAGCTGGCGAACCAGGGGGTGAAGCAGGCGATCATCGTCGTCCCGGAGCGGTCGATCGGCGGCAGCTTCGCCGATGAACCCCTCAGCAAGCACGGATTCTGGGCCGACTGGACGGTCAAGCCGCACTGGAATCTGTGCAATACGCCGGGCGCGGACGATGTGAAGGTCGCCAAGTCCAAGGTGAAGGCGGTTGGCGAATTCCTCGCCAGTGACGACAAGGTGCTGGTCTGCACCCATGCCACCTTCCGCTTCGCCATCGACGAACTGGGCATCGAGGCGTTCGACGACCGGCTGATCGCCGTCGACGAATTTCACCACGTCTCGGCCAACCCGGATAATCGGCTCGGCGCGCAACTTGGCCAGTTGATCGGACGCGATAAGGTGCATCTGGTTGCCATGACCGGCAGCTATTTCCGCGGCGATTCCGTGGCCGTGCTGACGCCGGAGGATGAGGCGAAGTTCACCACCGTCACCTACACCTATTATGAGCAGCTGAACGGCTATCAGTGGCTCAAGACGCTGGATATCGCCTACAGCTTCTACACCGGGCGCTATGTCGACAAGATCAACGACCTGCTCGATCCGGCGGTGAAGACCATTGTCCACATTCCCAGCGTGAACAGCCGGGAAAGCACCAAAGACAAGCATCGCGAGGTCGAGGAGATCATGGATCACCTCGGCGCCTGGAAGGGCACCGATCCGGCCACCGGCTTCCACCTGATCGAAACGGCGGCGGGCACGACGATCAAGGTCGCCGATCTGGTCGATGATGATCCCGCCAAACGCGACCGCGTTTCGGCAGCATTGAAAAGCCCGGAGGCGCGGGCGAACCGCGCCCACGTCGATGTCATCATCGCGCTCGGCATGGCGAAGGAAGGTTTCGACTGGATCTGGTGCGAACATGCGCTGACCGTCGGATATCGCTCCAGCCTGACCGAAATCATCCAGATCATCGGCCGCGCCACCCGCGACGCTCCAGGCAAGGCGGTGGCCCGCTTCACTAACCTTATCGCTGAGCCCGCCGCCGCCGATGACGTCGTGACCGAAGCGGTCAACGACACGCTGAAAGCTATCGCCGCCAGCCTCTTGATGGAGCAGGTTCTGGCGCCGCGCTTCGAATTCACGCCCAAGGATGCCGGGCCGAAGGAAGGTTTCGATTATGGTCCTGACGGCTATGTCGAAGGCCGCACCAATGTCGGCTTCCATGAGGAACGCGGGCAGTTTCACTTCGAATTGAAGGATTTGGTGCAGCCGACCACCCCGGAAGCGCGGCGGGTCTGCGAGCAGGACATCAATGAGGTCATCACCAGCTTCATTCAGGACAAGCAGGCGATAGAGCGCGGCCTGTTCGACCCGGAAGTCGTGCCGGAGGAACTGACCCAGGTCCGTATGGGCAAGATCATCCGCGAACGCTATCCCGATTTCAGCGAAACCGATCAGGAAGCGATCCGTCAGCACGCTATCGCCGCCTTGAACATCACGCAGCAGGCGGCGAAGATCGTCACCGAAACCGCGACCGAGGATGAAGGCGGAGAACTGAAAGCCAACACTTCCTTCGTCGATGGGGTGCGCAAGTTCATGAACGTGCGCGAACTCGACATCGACCTGATCGACCGGATCAACCCGTTCGACGCGGCCTATGCGATTCTGGCCAAGGCGATGAACGAGGGGACGTTGCGGCAGGTGCAGGCGGCAATCTCCGCCCGGAAGAACACGATGACTGAAGACGACGCCCGCGCTTACGCGATTAAGGCGGTTACATGGAAGCGAGAGCGCGGGAGAGCCCCGTCAATCACATCCAGCGACCCGTTCGAGAAGTTGCTGGCAGAGGGCGTTGCCGCCTTCGCCCGCTTCCGCGCCAAGGCGCAAGCTACAGCGGGGGCGGCCGCCAATGTCTGACATGACCGACGACGACATCCTCGCCGAACTGGGCGTCGACCTGACGCCCAAGAAGTTTCGCACCAACACCCCGCGCGAGGAGCGGATCATCGCCGGCTTCGAGGATATCCTGAAATTCCGCGACGAGCATGGTCGCGCGCCTCAGCACGGCGAGGATCGCGATATTTTCGAACGGCTGTACGCCGTCCGGCTCGATCGGCTGCGTGCGCTGCCGGAATGCCACGATCTGCTGGCTGACATGGACGTGCATGGCCTGCTCGACGGTGCCGACATCGCCGCCGCGCTGGTCGATGAGCTTGATGACAGCGCCCTGCTGGCGGAACTGGGCATCGACGCCGAAGCTGCCGACGACATCACTCGGCTGCGCAACGTGCGATCGAACGCCGATCGCAAGGCGGCGGAGGAAATTGCCGAACACACGCCCTGTGTCGATTTCGACCAGTTCCGCCCGCTATTCACTTCGGTGAAACGCGATCTGGACAAGGGCGTGCGCGAAACCCGCACCATGCGGACGGAACTGACCCTCGCGGAAATCAAGCCGGGCGAATTTTTCATCGTCAGCGGGCAATTGGCGCATATCGCCTCCGATGATGGGGAGTTCACTACTGATTACGGTCGCACCGATCGCCGCCTGCGCGTGATTTATGACAACGAAACCGAAAGCAATGTGCTGGCCAGGTCCTTCCAGAAGGCCCTGTATCGGGACAAAGGCGCGCGTCGCGTTTCGAACCCGTTGTCGGGTCCGCTCTTTGCGGATGCCCCTGTAGCCACCGAAGAGCCTGAACATCTGCCGTCGGGCACGCTCTACGTCCTGCGCAGTCGCTCGACCCATCCGACCATCGCGGCCCATCGCGATCTGATCCACAAAATCGGCATCACTGGCGGTTCGGTCGAAACGCGCATTTCCGGAGCCGCCGATGATGCCACCTATCTGCTTGCCGATGTCGACGTGGTGGCAACCTACAAGCTATTCGACATCAACCGCCCGAGGTTGGAAGCCCTCATTCATCGCGTCTTGGACAGCGTGCGTTTCGATGCGGAAATCCCGGACCGTTTCGGCAAGCCCGTGCGCCCGCGCGAATGGTTCCTGGTCCCGTTGCACATCATCGACGAGATCGTCGACCGCATCGGCGACGGATCGCTGGCCGGGATGACCTATGATCCGCACGCCGTTGCGCTGATACCGGAAGCGGCTTGAACTGGCCGGTAGGCGAATGTCAGGTTCGGAGACGAGCCGTGGGGTTAGCTGCCGTTTGCGCAAAGTCGACTCGCGACCAGACCCAGTCATTCCAGCTCAGGAGAGCGAACGCCAGCTTCTGCCGAAAGCCGCCAAGCGGCTTTGCCACCCGGCAGTGCGGCGTAACCGGGCTGCCCGTCCTTCGCGCTGGTGCACGCAGCTTTGATTAAACCGTTATGTGGACGCCGAAGCCCGGGCGGGAGGCGATGGCGGCCTTGCCGGAATGCGCCGCAACGATGGCCGCTACCATCGCAAGCCCAAGCCCATGCCCTGGTGTTGACCGGCTGCGGTCGACACGCATGAACCGGTTGAACAGCTCGGGAGCTTCAGCCTCCCCCACGCCAGGACCATCGTCGGTTATGCTTAGGCGTATACGGTCACCGGCATGATCGAGGTCAATGCACACAGTAGTTCCTTGGGGTGTGTGCTGAACGGCGTTGTCGAGGAGATTGGTGAGCATCTGTTGAAGCAGGCGGCGGTCTCCGGGCATTGTCACGCCCGAGGCAACCCTAGTGACAAGCAGGTGGCCGCTGCTCTCCATTGAAGGTTGGAACGCCTCAGCCACGTCGGCCACCACCGCGCTGAGATTGACCGTCTGGAAGTGCGCACGGGCGGCCATGCCTTCAACCTCTGCAATCCGCAGCAATGCAGCGAAGACCTCCAGCAATTCGCCCGCTTCTGCCGCGGCGGCCTCGATCGCGTCGCGCTGCAGAGTTTCATCGCGCTCGCGCAGTGCCTCGTCGAGCCGGTTTTGGAGCCGCGTGAGAGGAGTGCGCAGATCGTGGGCGACGTCGCTCGATATCTGACGCAGATTCTCCATCAGCCCCGCGATCCGGTCGAGCATTAGGTTGAGCGTTGTTGCCACCCCGTCGAACTCGTCACCAGTGCCGGTCAGGGGCACTCGCCGAGACAGATCGCCAGCGATGATAGCGGCGGCAGTATGGTCGATCCGCGCCAAGCGCCGTCGGGTAACAACAGCGACCAGCCACGCCGCACCGATACCGAGCAACAACATCGCGCCAAAAGCCCCTAGGAAAAGCAGGATGAAGCGGTTGTCCATCTCGTCGATGGCTGCGCGATCTGCGGCGACCAGTAGCCGGTAGCCTCCGGGAAGCAATGTGGTCAGCGATTGGGCGATCCGTTCATCGCCATGCGCTTTGTATGGTAGGAGTTCGACATAACCGGGTTTGGATGGGACCATCGCATCGAGTGTTCCAGCCATGGGTGTGTTCGAAGCATCGACCAGTCGATAGCCGAGGCTCGCTGTGCTGCTCGCCGCCTCGCGTCGCCGGATCGCGGCTGCGACCCCCTCATACCCGTCCTGCCCTTCATCGATCAGCGCCTGCGTTTCGATGGCGATCCGGTGGTCGAGCTGTAATTCCAGCGCTTCATGTGTCGATTCGAACGCGACCACGCCGATGACTAGCGTCGCCAGCGCAAATCCGAGTGCGACGGCTGCCACCAGACCAAAAGTGCCACGCCACCAGCGCTTCATCCGCCTTCCCTGATGAGATAGCCCGCACCGCGCACGGTCTCGATCGGGTCGCTCTCGAAACCGGCATTTAGCTTGGAGCGCAACCGGCTGAGATGGGTCTCGACGATATTGGTCTTGGGGTCGAAGTCGAAATCCCACACCCTCTCTAGCAGCATGGTGCGGGTCATGATGCGGCCCGGGTTGCGCATCAGTTCGGCCAGCAGGGTGAACTCGCGGGGTTGGAGCGCAATCTTGCGGCCTGCGCGCGTGACGGTGCGGCGGTGCAGATCGAGCACGATGTCGCCCGCCGTCAGCCGCGCCGGCTCCGCCGCGGCTGAAGGCCGACGCCCCAGCGCATGAAGGCGGGCCGCCAGCTCGGTAAAGGCGAAGGGTTTCACCAGATAATCATCCGCCCCGCCTTCGAGCCCTTCGACGCGGTCGGCAATCCCACTGATAGCGGTGAGCATCAGCACCGGCGTCATGTTTCCGGCAGCGCGCAGGGCCTTGACCAAAGCGAGGCCATCCAGCCCCGGCAGCATCCGGTCGACCACCATGGCATCAAAGCCGCCATCGGTTGCATGGAACAGCCCGTCGCGGCCGTCGCCGCTGGTCACGACCTGATGGCCCAGCTCGGCCAAGCCGCGGGCAATGAACTGGTTCGTATCGGCATCGTCCTCGACGATCAGGATTCTCATGGAGTCATTCTAGCGGCTTGGCACTGCTGCGCCAGCCACCGCCAAGTGCACGGAACAGCGCCACTTGCGCCTGCGCTACGGCGAGTTCGGACTGCGCGAGCGAAAGTTCGGCCTGCGCCAGCGTGCGGTCGGCGTCGATCCGCAGGAGCGGTGCCGCATCGCCAAGCCGGACGCGCGCCTCGGCGCGGCGGGCGTAGAGGCGCCCCTCGTCTTGGGCCTCGGTCAGTGCCCGATTGCGGCGAACTTCGCCATCATAGGCCGCCAGCGCCGTCTCCACATCGCGCAACGCGCGGAGGACTGCGACATCCCATCCGGCAAGCGCTGCGCGCTCGGCCGCCTCAGCCTGTTCAATGCGCGCGCGGGCCGGAGCCTGATTGGGGAAAGCCCAGCTCACCAGCGGCGAACCCGTTGCAACCAGCCCCCCGCTCAACAGGCCCAGTGCCCCGCCAAGGTTGATGCGGGGATAGAGATCGGCGCGCGCAACACCGATCCGCGCGGTAGCGGCGGCAAGGCGGCGCTCGGCTTCACGGATGTCTGGACGGCGCAGCAGCAAGGCCATGCCATCACCAACCGGAGCCGCAGTGCGCAATTTCGGCGGCGCGGTGCAAGTCACGGGTTTGGTGCGCGCCTCTCCCGCCGGACGACCTGCAAGCGTGGCCAGGCGGTAGCGTGCATTGGCCTGCGCTGCTTCCAGCGGTGCAATGGCCGCTTTGGTCGCGGCGACAAGGTTGGCTGCCTGCGAGACTTCCAGCGGTGAGACCTCGCCTGCCGCCAGCTGACTACGGGTGATTGTCAGCGCGCGGTCCTGAAGCGCGACCTGTTCTTGCACGACGGCAAGGCTGCGAGTTGCGCCGCACAGATCGACATAGGCCAGAACGGTATCGGCGACGACTGCGACCTTGATGCCATCGAGCGCAGCGGCCTGGGCTTCTGCATCGGCGCGGGCAGCGAGCGCACCTGAGCGAAGCCGACCGAATAGGTCCGCATCCCAGCTTGCGGTTACTCCCAGGTCATAGTCCGTCGTCGGTACATTGCCTGAGGCGCTTGGCTGATTGGCAGGATTGTCGATGCCGAGACTGCTCTCGATCGTGGTCTGAGGCAGCCGGACGGCTTGCGCCTGACGCAGCGCCGCGCGCGCGCCGTCAAGATTGGCATACGCGATCCTGAGATCAGCGTTGGCCCCAATGCTGGCTTCGACCAAGCGGTCAAGCACAGGGTCATCATAAAGCCGCCACCAATCATCGGGCACAGGCTCGATCGAGGCGACCGGCAGGCTCGCGAACGATCCGGCAGCAATCGTGGGATCGATCTTAGTTGCCGCAGGCTGGGACGTGGTCGCGCAAGCGGTCACCATTAGGGCAGCGAGGGGAACAAACCGCTTCATGCCACCGCCTCCGCAAGGTCCGGCTCGGGTGCCGGGCGATCCTTGCCGAAGCGGGCATAGAGCGCTGGCATCAGGAACAGGTTGAGCGCGGTCGACGAGATCAGGCCGCCGAGGATGACGATCGCCATCGGATGCTCGATCTCGTGACCTGGCTTATCGTCCGCGATCACCAGCGGCACCAGCGCAAGCCCTGCGCACAGTGCGGTCATCAGGATCGGCACCAGACGCTCCTGCGCGCCGCGAAGGATCAGGGCCGGGCCGAACTCCTCGCCCTCGAACCGGCGCAAATGATCATAATGCGAGAGCAGCATGATCCCGTTGCGCGCCGAAATCCCGATCACGGTGACAAATCCAACCAGCGATCCCAGCGACAGAACCCCGCCGGTGAGCGCGACCCCGATGACCCCGCCCACGAGCGCGAACGGCAGGCTGAGACCGACCAGCGCGGTAATCCGTGCCGAGCGGAACTCCAGCCAGACCAGCAGCAGAATGCCGAACAGGCAGGCAAGGCCGACCGTCCACAGCCGCGACCGCGATTCCTTCAGCGCTGCATATTCGCCGAGAATCTCTGGGTGGTAGCCGGTGGCGAAGGGTACCTCGCTCACCGCCGCCTCGACCCCGCGCGCCACGGCCCCCAGATCGGCATCACTGGCGATGTTGAGCGTAACGTCGAGACGGCGCTGGCCATCCTCGCGCTTGATCTCGTTGGGCGCGGGCACGATCACCACATCGGCCACGTCGCGCAGGCGCACTGGCGCGCCAACCGGGGTCTGGATCATCAGGTCGGCAAGCGCGTGCTGATCACCGCGAATGGCAGGATCTCCCCACAAGGCGACATCGAAGGCCTTCTGGTCACGATAGATTTCGCCCAGCTTTTCGCCCGCCACGAGGGTTTGTGCCTGCCGCCGCACTTCGCCCGGCGTCAGGCCCAACGTGACCAGATCGGCTGCGCGCGGGCGGATCTGGATTTGCGGCACGAGAACCTGCTGTTCGACCTTGAGATCGGTCACACCGGGAATGCTGGCGACCTTGCCGCGAACCCGCTCCGCTGCGGCGCGCAGCTCGTCCTGATCGGGGCCGTAGATCCGCACCACCACGGTCGCGCCTGCGCCCGAGAGCACCTCCTTGATGCGTTCGCGAAGATAGGTGAGCACGTCGCGATAGAGGCCGGGATAGCCTTCAACCACCTCCTTGATCCGGGCGACGCTGGCGTCGTAGTCAGCCTCGTCATCGAGGCTGATCCACAGCTCGGTGAAGTTCGGGCCGACCACTTCGTCGGCAGCCTCGGCACGGCCGATATGCGCACCGAAGTTGCGCACGCCGGGGATGGCCCGTAGCTCCTTCGAGGCACGGATGGTGATGCGATCCATCGCATCGATGCCGACCCCCGGCTTCTCGACGAAGTGCATCAGGAAGTCGGTCTCGCGGAAATCGGGCAGGAACTGGTCCTTGAAGCCCAGATAGCCTACGCCGGAAAGCAGCAAGCCACCTGCGACGATGCCCATGGCAAGCCGAGGCCGGTCGATCAGCCGGGGCAAGATGCCGAGATAGCGCTGCTTTAGAGAGGCAACGAAGCGCGTGTCGCGATGCTCCTTCATCGGTGCGTTGGGCAGCAGCATGAGGCACATCGCAGGCGTTACCACCAGTGCGACCAGCAGCGAGGCGGCAATGGCCAACACATAGGCAATCGCCAATGGCCGGAAGAACGTCCCCGCCACCCCGCCGAGGAAGAAGATCGGCAGGAACACCAGCATCACGATCAGCGAGGCAAATACCACCGCCGTGCGCACCTCAAGCGAGGCAGAAAGCACCACGGCAAAGGCCGAGCGCGGATTGCCCGCCTCGCGGTTCAGGCGGAGACGACGCGCAATGTTCTCGACATCGATGATCGCATCATCGACCACTTCGCCCAGCGCGATCACCAGCCCGGCGATCACCATCGTGTTGATCGTCGCCCCGCTCCACAGCAGCACGAGGCCCGCCGCCAGCAGCGACAGCGGGATCGCCACGAGGCTGATCGTCGCCTGCCGCCAGTCGCGGGTGAAGGCGAACAGCACGATCGCGACCAGCAGGCACCCGATCATCAGCGCGCGGGTGAGATTGCTGATCGACTTCTCGATAAAGGTCGCCGGACGGAAGATCGTGGTGTCGATCTTCACATCCTTGAGGCCGGGGCGGAGCTCGTCGACTGCCGCCTCGACATCGCGGGTCAGCTGGAGCGTGTTTCCGGTGGGCTGTTTCTCGACGATCAGCATGATGCCCGGTCCGTCGTCGATGATTGCGTTGCCGATGGGCGCGGCAAAGCCATCGGTCACCCGCGCGACATCGCCCACCCGCACCGGCGCATCGCCAGCAATCTTGATGACCGTTCGGGAGAGGTCCTCGGCGGTCTGAATTGCGCCTGCCTGCTGCACGGGCAACCGCTGGTTGGGCGTATCGACAAAACCGCCGCCGCCGACCAGCACTGCATCGCCGGTTGCAGCGCGCAGTTCAGCAAGCGTGACGCCGGAGGTTTGCAGCCGGTCGGGATCGGGCAGCACCTGCAACTGCCGGTCGCGGTAGCCCCAGACGGCGACATTGGCGACACCGGGCACCGACATCAGCTTGGGTCGGATCGTCCAGCGCACCAGCTCGGAGAGCTGCATCTGATCGAGCTTTTTGGAGGAGATGCCGATCTTCATCGCCCGGCTCGTGGACGACAGCGGCGGCAGCATCACCGGCGGGCGGGCAGCGGCAGGCAGACGCGCCTGCACCTGCGCCACGCGCTCCTGCACCAGCTGGCGGGCGCGAATCACATCGGTGCCGCGCTCGAACAGGATCGTAACCGAGGAGAGGCCCAGCACCGACTTCGAGCGCAGGGTTGCAAGATCGGGCACGCCGTTGACGGCTGTTTCGATCGGCACCGTGATCAGGCTTTCGACCTCCTCGGTCGACAAGCCCGGCGCTTCGGTCTGGATTTCGACGATCGGTGGAGCGAACTCGGGGAATACATCAAGCGGCACATCGGCAGACGCGCGCAGGCCGAGCACCACCAGCAGCCCCGCCATCGCAAGCACCAGGACGCGCTGCCTGAGCGCGGAGCGAACCAGCCAGGCCAACATCAGTGTGCGACCCCGAATTCTGTGCCGAACAGTTCGGCAGCGCCTGCCGTGACCACCAGCGTGCCGGGACGCAGGCCACGCGACAGGATGGCGCGGCCGCCTTCGGTTGCTGCTACCTCGATCCGCTGGCGCACATAGGTGTCGGTCTCGGTCCTGGCATAGACCCATTCGCCGCCATAGATGTCGCGCAGGATCGCGGAGGGCGGCACTGACAGCCCTTCGCGCTGTCCACCGGCGAGCAGCAGGGCGACGCTGACGCGTTGGCCCACCCGGTAAGCCCGGTCGCGATTGTCGAGCGCGAAGTAGAGATCGACCGTCCCCGCCACCGCGTTGGCCGATGGCGGCGCCTCGACGGGCCGCGCCGATCGTTTCGCGCTGTCCTGTCCAAGAGGGGAGATCAGCGCCGACTGTCCTTGTTGCAGCCCCGCAAGATCGCTCCCGAACACCGGGACACGCACCCATACGTAGCGCTGGTTGCTAAGGCTCGCCACCGCTGGCCCGAGCAGGCGGCGCTGGGCCGCAGCCGCATCGGCGGCAGCCCTTGCCGCACCGAGGGCTGCCGTCGCCTCATCACGGGCGCGGATGCTACCCGCTTCCTCGTCAACCAAAGCCGAGGCACGATCAAAGGCGACGCGCGCCAAGGCGAGCTGCGCCCGCGCCCGCGCGAGTTCCCCATCGGCTGCAACCTGCTGCAAGCCAAGCTGTTGAAGATTGTTAGCAGAGTTGATCGGTGCGCCTCCAGCTCCGGCCGGGATGACGATCTCGCCGCTCGTCATGCGCATGGCCGATGCGGTGCCCGTCCCTATCCGTTCGGTCACAAGCCCAAGTCGCTTTTGCGCTTCCGGCGTCAGCTTCAGTCGGACGAGTTCGGTCTCGTGAGCGATAGCCTCGCTGTGGACCGGGGGCTTGGCAGGCGCAGCGTGCTCGCTCCCGCAGGCGGTCACGAGTATGGCGGGAACGAGCGCGACAAGGGCTGAGCGGTTTGGCATTCTCGCCGCATAGCGCGCTCGCATTGGGTCGATGTTGGCAAAGCTATACAATATCCCAATGTTGCAGCGCGATCCGCTGAAGTCTTGGAGTTGCCCTGCCTAGGAGGTTTTGGGGTCGGGTTCGAAGCTTCGGATTTTTGGCAGATCCCCGGTCGAAGCTTATTGTCCGGTATTGGCGGCCCCAGTCATTCAACATGTCGATTTGGAATGACACGAATGTCCCAAGCGCCCGTGTCCAGCTCCACACGGGAAACGGGCGCCAAGGGTTCAAATCTCGGTGTTTTCGGCAAGGGCAAGCGCGTCCTCCACGTCGATCCCGAGATACCGCACCGTATTCTTGATCTTGCTGTGACCGAGAAGGATTTGGACGGCACGCAGGTTGCCGGTCGCCCTATAGATTATCGATGCCTTCGTCCGCCGAAGCGAATGGGTGCCATACTCGCTTCGTATCAAACCGACCCCTGTCACCCATTCGTCGACAAGCCGAGCATACTGGCGGGTGCTCAGGTGCCCATTATGATCGACCCGGCTTGGGAACACATAATCGTCCACCGTACCACCTCTGCGTTCGAGCCACGCCAGCAAGCTCGCTCGAGCATCTGGCAGCAGTTCAAACTGAACAGGTCGGCTCGTTTTCTGCTGCATGACGATTGCCCGCGTTCGGATTTGCCCGCCGCTGACAAGGTCGCCTATCTTCATCTGCACCAGGTCGCAGCCCCGAAGCTTGCTGTCGATCGCCAGATCGAACAGCGCCCGATCCCGCAGGCGGCGGCGTTGATTGAGGTAGAACCGGATTTCCCAGATCTGCTTAGGTTTCAGAGCCCGTTTTGCGCCCACGGCCCTTCCGGCATTCCAGACCGGGCGTTTGGTGGGGACGAATTCAGTTTCAGGCATCTCCATGATCATTCTCCTATGGCCACATTGGCCATCTGTAGAACGCTTGCCGGCGAGGACGGGGGTGAGAATGGCTTGGGGCTTGTGCCGACCACGATGCGGCATTCGCTGCTGGCAGGTCGCGACCAGACCCAGACGTTCGCGCCTGATCGATAAACGTCCGGTTCTGTCGAAAGCGGTCGATTGCGCTGGACGAAGCGGACCATCAGGTCGCAGCCCAGCAAGCCTGTACCCCGTCGAGCAGGGCCAGAATCCTGTCCTTGTCGGTGTCGTCATACTTCAACTGGCGCAGCAGATAGCAGTACGCGCATGCGGCCAGTTCGCGCCGGCCCGTAGTAAGGCTGTCCGACCACGTCCTGCAGGCCCGGATGAACTCCGGCATAGGGCAATCGACGAGATAAGCATCAAGGTCATGCCATTTGCGACAGGCATCGGCCGTGGGCCAGGCAGCGCCCAGCGTAGGGTTGTCTTGGAGGACTGCGCTCAGTTCCAGCGACACCGGATCGTAGGCGGCAGACCCGGGACCGACGTCGCCATAGTCGATAACCAGCACCTTACCGTCCGGCGCAACGAGGATGTTCTCGCCGTGCAGGTCGCCATGCACACAGCACCACCGCGTCTGGATTTCGCGGCTCTCGAACTCTGCGGCCCAGGTGAGCCCATAGTCCGCGTGAAGCTTCGCGGCCCATTCATCCGACAACCATGACCGACGGATCGAGGCGATCGTCTGCGGCTCTTCGTTTCGCCCCTTCGACCAGCCGGCAAGAGCCTCCGCCGTGGCCGTGACCGCTTTCGCCGCCAACGCGTCTTCGGTGGCCATGGTCACAAACATTGATGCGTCATGACCGCTTGCCAGTTGGTAGAAGATGCCCGCTGTCGCGCCTGCACCGAACTCCAACAGCTTCATCTTGCGAGGGGTCGCCCCTCCGTCGAGCAGCACGATGTGCGCGTCGTGCCGCTTCTCCTCGTCGATCATCTTCGGCAGTTCGCCCAGCTTTGCGACGACCTCCCGGATCAACGCGCCCGTCCGATCGAACATTTGAAGCCGCAATGTACGTGCGCCCGATTTTCCCGCTCCGATCGGGTACACAGCGCAACGGCGGGCGTTGAAGTGCTTGGCGAAGATCCGAACCAAGCGGTCTTCAGGCATGCTCAGGTTCAGGCCGTTGAACTGAAGCTCTACGTCGGACAAGGCACGGATCGCGGCGACGACCTTGCTGATTTTCTCTGGTGCCTGATCGATCTGGATCTTCTTCAAGAACTCGACCGTGTGGACCTTGTCACCCTCGCTCCAGATATCCGCATCGTGCTTCTGTTCCATCAGCGGCGCGATGAAATCCTCTGACGGCGACCCGGTGAGCACCAGGATCTTCGTGCCCGGCGACACCTTGCGGACGTGATGGAACACATACTTGCCATGCTCGGGATCGAGATCGGTCGTGCCCTCGGCAGTAGGGATTTTCAGGTCCAGGATCGCGAAATCAAAGAACCCGGTTTTCAGCTGTGCCACCGCATCATCGCGATTGGTCACGAACGTCGGGATCGTCGGGCCGCCGGATTCGCCGATGATCCGCTGAAGCTCTGCGATATAGTCGTCGTCGTCCTCGACGACCAGAATGTGCGCCGTCACTTGCGCCACCGCGCGGTGTAGAGGGCGCCGCCGTGCTTCGCCGGTTCCAGGGTGAGCGAGCCGATCATGGTTTCCACTGCTTGTCGGGCGATGGCCAAGCCGAAGCCGATGTGATCCTTCTTCGTCGAGTTGCCGATCTCGAAGGCAGTCTCAATCGGGCCGTTGATGCCGCCCCCGTGGTCGACCACCGCTAGCCAATAGTCGACGTCGGTGTCGCCCCAGCTGATGGTCACATCATGGGGGTTCGGTCGGACTGATGCCGTCTGCTGGGCCTCGACCGCGTTGCGGATGCCGTTCACCACCACCATCCGGACGAGCGACGGATCGCTCTTGATGAGGAACGGGCGCGAACCGATCGTGGAGATCCATTCCCGGACCTCGGGGCTATAGACATCTAGCAGTTCATCCACGAGCGCCGACAGGTCGAACTCTTGGGGGCGCGGCACGCTCGCGGCATTCTTCAGCCGCTCGATCGCGTCGAAGACCCGCGCGACCGACTCCAGATGCCGCTGTGTGCCAGAACCATCCCAGGACTCGCCAAGCTCACGCTTGGCCGCCAGCCGGACCAGCCCGATAGGCGACGAGATCTCGTGGAGAAGGAATCCGGTGATCCACTCCATTGCCTTGCCGTAGATCTGCTTACGCACATCGTCCGACACGACATTGGCTTCATCCGTCGATGGTTCTGGCGCTTGTTCATGTGCCAGCCGCCGGATCGTCTCCTGTAGGGCATAATTGACGTAGGTGACCGTCTCTTCACGCTGTGCCTTATGGAGGCGGGGGAGATCGCTCCGACGCCCGACATCACCAAGAATGCGCGCAGCCTGACCGCGCACATGCGCGGACGATGCCTTCAAATTGTCCAGCGCTTCTTCTCGGGTCATGCCAGACCTTGCGTTCCGTAGAAGTGGGCGCGCTGCCGGAAGGCGGCCGCACCGCCCTCCATGACCGAGGTGATCGCATGCACGACCGGGGCGTCAGCCAACGCGCCATAGGCGATGGGGAAGCCGCGACGACCATCGGAGCCGAGCTGAACGACGAAGTCGGCTGCACCCAGGACCGGGATGTTGGCATTGTGCGTGGAGAAGAGCAGCTGGCCATTCGCCGGACGCGCCAAGATCGACTTGATCAGCGTTTCGGCGATGAAGGCGTTATCGATGTGGTCCTCGGGCTGGTCCACGATCAGCAGCCGCTCCATGTGGCGCAGCACCAGCGGAAGGATAACGGTGCAGCGCTGGCCGGTCGAAAGCTCGGCGATATCCTTGTAATCCGGCCCATCCATCAGCGAAAAGGTGACGTAATCGTCGACCGGCACGGTCGCGATCCCGCCGAGGTCCGCATCCTTCAGCGCTACGACCACCTTGGCCGCCCGGTCGATAGTCATTGAACCCCGAGTTGCGATCAGTTCGAAATCATCATTGTCGACAGCCTCGAGCAGCTCACGAGGGCTGATCCGCGGTGCCAGCGCGGCAACCAGATCATTGTAGCGCAGGCCGCTGCCACGTAGGGCTTCGGTAAGGGCACTGGCAAACGCCTCCGATTGGCCGCCGCGCATCACACCGATTCGAATGCGTGGGCCGAGCACGTGGTTGAGGCGCGCGGCAGCCTCCCGGC
Source organism: Sphingobium sp. SG1 (assembly GCF_057063145.1). NCBI lineage: Bacteria > Pseudomonadati > Pseudomonadota > Alphaproteobacteria > Sphingomonadales > Sphingobiaceae > Sphingobium > Sphingobium sp. SG1. The sequence goes on from NZ_JBVVOJ010000003.1 coordinate 217,728, forward strand.
GTGCCTCGAACCGCGCAGATCGCATGGCTTCCAGCGAATCCAGCGCCTGATTGCGGCGCGCGATAACGGCCAGGATGCTGGCGATTCGCGACTGCCTGACGGCCATCAGCGATTCCAGATGCGCCTTGCGCTCCCGTAGCAACTGGCCGCGACGAACGATTTCTCCAGCACCAGTTTGAAGCGCTTCGATCTCGCGGCGCAGATTCCGCGCCTGATCCTCAAAGCCCATCTTCTCTAGCGCGACGTGGCTGCCTAGCGTGACGGTTTCCGCCTCGACGGCACTCAGTTCCTGCAGGGCGTAACGAAGATGGTCATGGGCTTTGCCAACTCGCGTGCGCAGCTCTCCAAGTGGATCGCCGCCGGCGTTGGCGGGCCATCCCTCATAGGACATCTCGCCGCTGCCGCCGATCGACGAGCGCCAACGCGCGACTTCGTTGCCGAACCTCTGGATCGCTTCAGTCGCGACGCCCTTCAAGGCGATGGTGTTGCTGAGCACGGCCAGCTGGGCGCTCTTCGCGCTCGTGTCAGCCGACAGTGCCGCGAGCTGCTCCTCCTGCGGTGCCACCTGATTGATCTGCTCCAGGATGGACGGCATCTCCGCCAGCTGCTGGTCCAGCTGCTCAATGTCCGCGCGGATGGTGTTCGCTTCGGACGTCAGTGAGCGAACGGAGGCGACGGCGTCGGTCTCCGTAGACAGGGCCGAGCGCTGATCGCCGATGAAGCCATCCAGCAGCCGCAGACGTCCACCCGACTGGAGGCCGACGGTCTCGATCTCCGTCTGCGACAGCACGATCGGTGCCAGGAATGGCCCCGATGCGCGCGGGGCAGGATCGTTGGCTGACCGCGACACGGTGATCCGGCGGCCGTCTTCGTTCAGGGTCAGCGTGACTTGTCCCGACCCCAGCACCGACAGCGCATGCTCGCGGCTGCGCTTCGTCGTTTCCGGCGTGTACCCTTCAACGCCTAGGCAAAACCGGATCAGTTCGATCAGGGTGGTCTTGCCGGTGCCGCGCGCGCCGATGACGACGTTCAGGCCGGGCCGTGGCCAAACGTCAAAGCCGTTGAGGAATCCCTCCTCAATCTGAATCCGCTCAATGATCATCTTGCCCCCATCGACCAAGTGCCCTCACAAGTCGATGACCGCCAATCTGACGGTCCGACGTGCGGGCGGTCTGCTCTTACCCCAACTTTGCGCTGACGTGTGAACCTACTGAGATAGTGTCTCGTCGCAAGAGGGAGATGCACCACACAACCCTGTCTCCGCCAGCAAACGTTCCAGTTCGTTCCGGCGCCAACGGCCCGAGAGCTGCCATTCCGCTATCGGGCCAGTTTCTGTCGCTATGCGATGCTGGCAGGGAAAACGCCGAAGTCAGCTCCCGACAAAATCTGCCGTTCGATCCATTGCTCGCGAAGGGCAGCAAAGTCCCAACCCCGGTCCTTCTTCCCGGTCGCTTGAGGCCTTCAGCGCGTGTTCGGTTCTGGGAGCGGCGTCCAAGCTAATAAGTGGCAGAGAATGACGCCTAGCTGCCGATTCCGCCGTCGACCAAAACCTGTCATCCACGACCATGCACCATTCCGATGCACCGAGACATTCGAGGAGGCGCAGCGATCAATATCCCGTTTTCCTGGTGGGCCGAGGCTGCATCATATGCTTCGGCAATAGGGTGATCGTCGAAACACCGGGAAGATGATCCGTAACGATGGGGATACGGTTGACGATCGAGAGCACCGTCCGAAGTCGGGTTGCCGAGGGATAACGGGTAACGCCTTCACCGCCCTGTCCCTTATGGCCGAGCAGGTCGTTGCGGAATTCGAGAAATATCTCCTGTTGCTTCAGTTCGTCGGAAACGGTGTGTCGGGCCGAATGCATGGCCTGCCCGCGGACAAGCGAGGGAACCATCGGCCGAATGTAAATCCACCAGAGCTTATAAAAGACGTCACCGCGCTTCCGCTTGGTTCCAGGTGCCGGCGCCAGTTCTGGAAACAGCAGCGTTTCGCCGGCCGTTTTCAACGCCTCGACATAGGCGACGAAGCCCAGCCGGATGACCTCATCCGCCACGGCGATGCACCGAGTTGCGCTGCTATTCTTGACGCGTCCCGTATCGGTCGTCTCAATGCGAAGGAAACAGATGCCATCAATGTGGCCGACGTCCTCAATCCGCAGCTTGCATATCTCTTCGCGGCGTGCGCCCGTGTACCAGACCAGCAAAAGCACGAAATAAAGGCTGTCGTGAATAACCCTCTGGCCCACGGACAAGCGGTCCTTTTCTCCGACGCAGCCGGTCCAGGGCGGCAGCGAGAAAATATCCCGGCCTTGCTCCAGAGTATATCGCAATCTTGCCTCTCTTTCATCCTTCCGATCCGGCTGGGTGAACTCGCCAAAGTCGAGCGCGGGCAATCCCGAAATTTTCTTGCGCAGAAAGGCGTGTACCTGCGCAATCTTGCGGTAGTGCTTGTTCGCGGTCGGGATGGTAAGTCCGATCTGATCCGGTTGCAGGTCCCCTTCCTCGACCCGCTCCAGTGCACGTTGAGCGACGCTCTCAAGATCGATATTTCCAACCCGGTCTTTGCTCGACTTGCCGAAGGTGACCGGCAGGCGATCGAGCCAAGCGTCGAATTTTCTCAAGTCCTCAGTCGATACGGTCCACAGCGGCTGTCCTACCGCCATGGTGCACTGAAGGAGTTTCGCCGCCCAGCGGATCTGCCGCAGCGTCTGCTCGCCGGTCTGTTCGGATGCTCGCTTTCCGTTCTGGCGATGCTCGAACATCTTCGGCGTTTCGGTAATGAACCGTTCCGCCACCTCGACCGGCGTCATCGAGCGCCACGGCTCTGGCACCATTTCGGGCGACAATGAACCTAAAACCTGCGGCTGTGGCACGAACAGCGGGGTATCCGGAACGACCTCAGGCATCACTGAAGGCAACACGGAAGCCGAAGTGAGCGGGATGGGCGGTGGCTCCGTCATCCGTTCCTCGAAATCATCCGGCACGAGTCCCACGCGGCATGCGTGGGCAGCCGCCGTGCGCGCCTCGAGTATGATTTTCATCGCGAGGGGCAAGTTGGTTTGGGTCATGGGGATACCGACCCGATCCAGCGCCTGCGTCACTTCCGCTTGGAAGTTTGCCGTGAAGTTTGGCGTGTCATTCAACAGCAGGCGCAGGTTGTTTTGTTCATCCTCATCCAGGCCGAGGAAGTGGGTGCGCGCATAATGCGTCGATGGCCGGTCAATGACGCCGGTTGCGGAAAATGCCCGCCAGAGTGCTTCGAAAGCCTGAAGGTCGCGCGCCGGATCTGAAACGTCCCGCAGGTTGGGATCGGCCTGCCAGCGCGCCTGCTCATGTTCCAGCGCATCGCGGTAAAGGCGCATTTCGTCGGCAAACAGCTTCTTCTGTTGCGCCGGCGATAATCCTTCGCTGGCAATACGTTGATAGAGGCCCATCCTGACCGTCTCACTATAAGCCGTCATCGCGCCGGCCCGCCCGCGCGCGATGCTTAGCTCCTTGGTCAGAAGGCTAAGCGATAATCTTATAGGATTCGTTCGCCGATCCGGCAAACAGATGGTCCGGCGCCACCAATAGACGGCGTCGCGGCGGAAGGCATTGGCAACGATTACCACAGGCACCTGCTACAGTCGCTTACAACAGTGACTTGCTACAGTGCCGGCCCAGCCAAGAATTCTATGGGCTAGAATCCCGGATTTTTGCCATTTCTAATCATCAAAATAGATGATTGGCTGGGGCGGCAGGATTCGAACCTGCGCATGGCGGCATCAAAAGCCGCTGCCTTACCGCTTGGCGACGCCCCAGCAATGCGCCGATCCAAGTCAGCGCGGGACCGCCATATAGCGGCTGATGCACGAAAGAAAAGCCCTCCTGACGATGGACTTCGCCTTTCCCTTTCCTTCCTGCCCAACCCATCTTAGGGATCAACGCCACGCCCCCTCCCCTCCAGCCGGAAACCCGCGCCGATGTCCGTCCAAGCCCCCTCGCCCAGCCAGATCGCACCGGCCTCGCCGCTGTTCCTGCGCGAGGACGAAATCCGGCGCGGCATCGAGATGCTCTATTTCGGCTATTCCGCGCTCACCCGCTCGATCGACGAGGGGCTGGCAGCGCAGGGCCTGGGCCGCGCCCATCACCGCGCCCTTTATTTCATCTCGCGCCAGCCTGACCTGACGGTGAAGGATCTGTTGCGCCTGCTGGCGATCACCAAGCAATCGCTCGGCCGGGTGCTCAATGACCTGATCGAGCGCGGCTATATCGAGACCCGGCCCGGCAGCAGCGACCGGCGGCAGAAACTGCTGCGCCTCAGCGCCGCCGGCCGCGCACTGGAGGCCGAGCTTTTCCGCGCGCTGCGCGAGAAGATGGCGGCCGCCTATGCCCAGGCCGGACAGGGGTCCGTCACCGGTTTCTGGCGGGTGATGGAGGGCCTGATCCCCGATGCCGACCGGTCGATGGTGTTCGGCCTCAGCGGCGGCTGATCGCGAAAAGACGCAACCTTATGGCCGCTGCCGCGCTTTTAGGAGCGTCGTGCGGAAAAGTGGGAACCGGTTTTCCGCTTGAAACGATGCGACAACAAGGAATTTGGCAGCGCCGCGTCAGATATGATGCGGCGCTGCCCAAGCCTTGCCAACGCAATGAGGAGACATCATGCGCGCACCCCTTCTGGCCATCACGGCCCTGTCCGCCCTGGGTCTGAGCCTGTCCGCCTGCTCGGAAAAGGCGTCGGACAATCTGGAAAATGCCGGCTCCGCGATCGGCAATGACGTCAGCAACGCCGTCGACGATGCCGGCGCGAAGATCGACAACGGCCTCGACCGCGCGGGCGCCGCGATCGACAATGGCGCGGACCGGATCGGCGCCGCGACCGACCGGGCGGCCGACGATGCCAAGCGCGAGGGCCAGGAAGCCAAGCAGGATGTCGGCGCCTCGCTGGAGCGGGCCGGCAAGGATCTGCGCAACGACAGCCATTGAGACGTGCCGGGCCTCCCCATGGGGAGGCCCGGCCTCAGGCCGCGAGGCTATATCCGGGCGGCCTGGACGCGACTGGGCGTTGCCATTTCCATCTTCGTCATGCCGGCCCCTTCGACAGGTTCAGGCCCGGCTTGATCCGGGGTCGCTTCAGCGCTCCCTATCTGGCGTAGTGCAGAATGAATCCTGACTTTCGTCAGGATGACGGATGTGGAGATTGTCGAAATTCGACCAGAAGCGGACGTTTCCTACTCCCCTCCCTTCTAGGGAGGGGCCGGGGGTGGGCGCCGCGTAGCGGCGGTCTACGATCGATAGGGCAGAAGTTCGCTACGCTCGCCACCCACCCCAACCCCTCCCTGGAAGGGAGGGGCTATGTCTTGTTCCCACCCAACTCCGTCACCCCAGCGAAGGCTGGGGTCTCAGGCGGCAGCAGAAAGAGGCCAGCCGTCTAGCGCTATCCGTTTATGCCGCGTGCGCCGGCCTGAGATGCCAGCCTTCGCTGGCATGACGGGACAAGGGCCAGTCCGCCCCCCCCTCCCGGCATTCGTCCGCGCTGCCTAGAACACCACGTTGCGCACGAAGCGCAGCAGGTCCGTTCCGCGATTGACGAAGACATAGGGGCGGTCGCTGCTGAAGATGAGGAAGTCGCCCGCCGCGATCGTGCGCGTGCCGGCATCCATCTCGACCGTCAGCACGCCTTCCACCACATAGAGCATCTCGTGCCAGTTGGCGGCGTCCGCCTCGGCCGGGTAGCGATCACCCGGCGCCAGCGACCAGGTCCATAGCTCCGCCTCGCGCGCGGCCGGCACGGTGCCGAGCAGGGTCGCGCGGCTATGCGCATCCTCGCCCTGCCAGGCCAGCGTATCGATCCGGCTATTGTCGGGCATGTCGGGCGCGCGCACGACGTGCGAGAAACTGACGTCCAGCGCCTGCGCCAGCCGGTCGAGCGTCGAAAGGCTGACATTGGCCTCGCCGCTCTCGATCCCCACCAGCATGCGCCGGCTGACTCCGGCCGCGCTGGCCAGCGCATCCTGGCTCAGCCCCTTGGCGGCGCGCAGGCGGCGGATATTGCCCGCGACATGGGAAAGAACGTCCGGGCGCGGGACTTCGACTTGACTGTGCAATATATTGCTCATAACGCGATGTGCATTATGTTGCACAATGCCGCCCTCGACAAGAGCTCTGCGCCCCGGCTGATGATCGGCCGTCCCGAACTCGCGCTGATCGGGATCACCGTGCTGTGGGGCGCGACCTTCCTGATCGTGCATCATGCCATGCAGCAGAGCGGGCCGCTCTTCTTCGTGGGGATGCGGTTCGGCACGGCGGCGCTGCTGGCGCTGCCGCTCGCCTGGCCGGTGTTGCGCGGCCTGACGGCGCGCGAACTGCTGGCCGGGTCGATGATCGGCCTTGGCATCTTCTGCGGCTACACGCTCCAGACCTGGGCGCTGCAGACCATATCCAGCAGCACATCCGCCTTCATCACCGCCGCCTATGTGCCGCTGGTGCCGATCCTCCAATGGGCGATATTGCGGCGCCGGCCGCGCTGGACCAGTTGGGTCGGCGTCGCGCTGGCCTTTGCCGGCCTGATCCTGATCGCCGCCCCGCGCGAGGGGCTGTCGCTGGGCAAGGGCGAGGCGCTGACGCTCATCAGCACCCTGGCGATCGCGCTGGAAATCATCTTCATCAGCCTGTGGGCCGGCAAGGTCGACATTGCCCGCGTCACGCTGGTGCAACTGGCGGTCACGTCGCTGCTCGCCTTCGGCCTGATGGCGCCGATGGGTGAGGCGATCCCGCCCTTTTCCTGGACGGTGATCCTGTCGGCCTGTGGCCTGGGCGCGATGACGGCGCTGATCCAGTTCGTGATGAACTGGGCGCAGCGCACCGTATCGCCGACCCGCGCGACCCTGATCTATGCCGGCGAGCCGGTCTGGGCCGGGATATTGGGCCGGATCGCGGGCGACCGCCAGCCCGCCACGGCGCTGGCCGGCGCGCTGCTGATCATCGCCGCCGTGATCGTGAGCGAATTGAAGTTCGAGCGGCGGAGCAAGGATTGATCCCTTCCCCCGGCCGCGCTTCGATCAGGCCCGCTTGAAGACCGGCGCGCGCTTTTCGAAAAAGGCCATGAACGCCTCCTGCGCTTCGGGCGAGGCCAGCGCTTCGCGGAACAGCCGCGCCTCCTCCGCGATCCGGGCCTGCAAGGCGGCGGGATCGCCCTTCATCAGCCGGCGCGTCGCCATCAGCGCCTGGGGCGGCTTGGCCATCAGCGCCGCCGCCTTGGCGCGGGCATGGTCGAGCAGCGCCTCCCCTGTCACGATCGCCGTCACGAAACCGGCGCGATCGGCCCCTTCCGCATCCATCGGCTCGCCCAGCATCAGCATCGCCGCCGCCCTGGCATGGCCCATGATCGCGGGCGCGAGCAGGCTGGAGCCGGCCTCCGGCACGATGCCCAGATTGACGAAGGGCATGACGAAGCGCGCGTCAGGCGCGGCATAGACCAGGTCGCAATGGAACAGCATCGTCGTGCCGACGCCCACGGCAAGCCCCTGCACCGCCGCGACGACCGGCTTGTCGAAGGCGGCAATCGCGCTGATGAAATCGACGGCGGCAGCGCCGCCCTCCGGCCCGGCCATGAAGTCCTTGAGGTCATTGCCGGCGCAAAAGGCGTCGCCCCGGCCCGCGAACAGCACCACGCCAATCTCCGGCCGGCTCGACGCATCGGCCAGCGCTGCAATCATCGCGCGGTACATCGGCCCGGTCAGCGCATTCTTCTTGTCGGGCCGGTCGATATGGATTTCGAGCACGCCGTTCGTCTCGATGATGGCGATATGGTCGCTCACGCAAATTCTCTCCCGATACTCTGTGCCAAGGCTGTTGGCCCAGAGGATGGGGCGGCGTCTATCCTTTTCCAAGCCCCTTCCCTATGCCCGGAATCATGATGACTCGCCTGCGCCTGATCCTCGATCCCTTCCTCGTCCTGCTGCTCTGCACCGTTGCCCTAGCGTCGGTCCTGCCCGCGCGCGGCCAGGGCGCCCATGTCGCATCGATCGTTGCGGATGCCGGCATCGTGCTGCTTTTTTTCCTGCATGGGGCAAAATTGTCGCGCGAGGCGATCTGGGGCGGCGCCAAGGCATGGCAACTCCATCTCGCGACTCTGGGCACGACCTTCCTCTTCTTCCCGCTGGTCGGCATCCTGCTGCAACAGATCGGCGCGATCCCGGAGAATATGCGCGCGGGCCTGCTGTTCCTGGCGCTGCTGCCATCGACGGTGCAAAGCTCGATCGCCTTTACCGCGATTGCGCGCGGCAATGTCGCCGCGGCGGTGGTCAGCGCCTCCTTCTCCAACCTGCTCGGCATCGTGCTGACGCCGCTGCTGGTGGCATTGCTGATGCAGCGGGGCGGCAGCAACCTCATCTCCCTTTCCTCGGTCGAGGGGATCATGCTGCAATTGCTGTTGCCCTTCGTGCTGGGCCATCTTGCCCGTCCCTGGATCGGCGGCTTCGTGTCGCGGCACAAGACGCTGGTCGGCCGGGTCGATCGCACCTCGATCCTGCTGGTGGTCTATTCCGCCTTCAGCGCGGCGGTGGTCGAAGGGCTGTGGCACCGGGTCTCGCGCGCGGAACTGGCGCTGCTCGCGCTGCTCTGTATCGCTATGCTCGTGATCGTGCTGCTCTTCACCTGGGGGCTTGGCCGGCTGCTCGGCTTTTCCCGCGAAGATGCGATCGTGCTGCAATTTTGCGGATCGAAGAAGAGCCTTGCCTCGGGCGTGCCGATCGCCGGCGTCCTCTTCCCCGCAGCGGCCGTCGGGCCGATCATCCTGCCGGTCATGCTGTTCCACCAGATTCAGCTGATGGCTTGTGCCCTGCTGGCACGGCGCTATGGGGCGCAGGCGGCCGATAGGGCCGATTCGCAGATGGCAACCATATCATGACCCAACCGATCCTGACCGACATTCCGATGGAGAGCTTCCTCTCCCACATCGACGCCGTGGCCGGCGCGATCGCCAAATCGGACTGGCGGCCCGACTATATTGTCGGTGTCGGGCGCGGCGGGCTGGTGCCGGCCACCTATCTGTCCCACGCCATCAGCCAGCCGATGCTGTCGGTCGACCTGTCGGCCCAGGTCGTGGGCTTTTGCGACGAACTGCTCGACAAGCTGGTGGCGATGGCGCTCGAAGGATCGCGCCTGCTGTTCGTCGACGACATCAATGACAGCGGCCGCACGATCAACCAGTTGCGCGCGGCGCTGGCCGGCGCGCCGGCCGATCATCTGCGCTTTGCCGTGCTGATCGACAATGTCAGCTCGGCCGCGAAGGTCGAATATCGCGCGACCACGATCGACCGTGTCGTCACCAAGGACTGGTTCGTCTTCCCCTGGGAAGCGGTCGCCAGCCGCGCGTCGATTCTGTCCGACTGGGGCGAAGTGCCCGAACGGACCAGTTGAGAATAGCTGTCACAAAAATATAATGGAAATTCCCCGCCCGCTCGTTATACAAGCGTACAACTGCAATGGGGCATGCGGGGTAGATGGGCGAGACGGGATGCGGATCGGATCCGGACGCGGGCTATAGCCTGCCGGCATGGGCCTATAGCGATCCCGAATTTTTCGCCGTCGAAGCCCGTCGCATCTTCCGCCCGAGCTGGCAGATCGTCGCCCATGACAGCGACCTGCCGGCACCGGGCGATTTCCATGTGCTGGACTATCTTGGCGAGAGCATCATCGTCATCCGCGGGGATGACGGCGAAGCCCGCGCCTTTACCAACGTGTGCCGCCACCGCGGCGCGCGCCTAGTGGACGGGCCCTCGGGTCGCACCAGAAAGCTGGTCTGTCCCTACCATGCCTGGACCTATGGTCTGGACGGTTGCCTGACGGGCCTGCCAATGGCGGGCAGCTATGGCAATCTCGACCGGTCCAGGCATGGACTTTCCCCCGTCGATATCGAGAATTTCCACGGCTTCCTGTTCGTCCGGCTGGAGGATGATGGCGGACCGTCGGTGGCGCAGATGATGGCGCCTTATATCGACGAGATCGCGCCCTATCGCTTTTCCGAACTGCGCGCACTTGGCCGCGTCACGCTGCGCCCACGCGCGGTGAACTGGAAGAATATCGGCGACAATTATTCCGACGGCCTGCACATCGCGGTCGCCCATCCCGGCCTCAAACGGTTGATGGGCGATGGCTATGGCGTCGAAGCCAGCCCCTATACCGACAAGATGTGGGGGCCGATCCTCGACCGTCCGTCCGCCAACCTGTCCGAGCGCGCCTATCAGCATTTCCTGCCGGCCGTCCCGCATCTTCCGCCCGATCGGCAGCGGCTATGGACCTATTTCAAGCTCTGGCCCAATTTCGCCTTCGACATCTATCCCGACCAGGTGGATTTCATGCAGTGGCTGCCGGTGTCGCCGACCCAGACGCTGATCCGCGAGATCAGCTACGCCCTGCCCGACAACCGCCGCGAGATGAAGGCGGCGCGCTATCTCAACTGGCGCATCAACCGCCAGGTCAATGCCGAGGATACAGAGCTTGTGGCGCGCGTGCAGGCCGGCATGGCGTCGGACAGTTTCACCGTCGGCCCTCTGAGCGACCAGGAAGTCGCGCTGCGCCATTTCTGCGCGCGGATGCGCACCATCATTCCGCAGGCGCGCCAGCATCGCGCGCCGAAAATGGGATGGTCTTTCGACTATCATGATTCTCGTCATTCCCGCGCAGGCGGGAATCCATCCCCCGACCTCACCTATGGGGAGATGGCTGGAGATGGATCCCCGCCCACGCAGGGATGACGGCGCTTTTTCGGGGAGGGATATGTTGTGACCAAAGCCTATGACGCCGTCATCATCGGCGCGGGCCATAATGGCCTTGTCTGCGCCTTCTACCTCGCCCGCGCCGGCTACACGGTGCGCATGGTTGAGCGCCGCGATGTCGTCGGCGGCGCGGCGGTGACCGAGGAATTTCACCCCGGCTTCCGCAACTCGACCGCCAGCTACACCGTCAGCCTGCTCAATCCCAAGGTTATCCGCGACATGAAGCTCGCGGACCATGGCTATCGCGTGATCGAGCGGCCGATCAGCAATTTCCTGCCCCAGCCCGATGGCGGCTATCTGAAGCTGGGCGGCGGGCTGGAGCGGACCCAGGCCGAGTTTGCCCGGTTCAGCGCGCGCGATGCCGCCACGCTGCCGGCCTATTATGACGCGCTGGAAGTGGTGGCCGATGTGCTGCGCGACCTGGTGCTCAAAAGCCCGCCCAATGTCGGCGATGGCCTGACCATGGTGGTCGAGGCGCTGAAACAGGGCCGCCGCGTCGCAGGGCTCGATATCGAGCAACAGCGCGACGTGCTCGCCCTGTTCACCAAATCGGCCCGAACCTTCCTCGACAGCTGGTTCGAGAGCGAGGCGGTCAAGGCCGCCTTCGGCTTCGACGCGGTGGTCGGCAATTTCGCCTCGCCCGACACGCCGGGCAGCGCCTATGTGCTGCTGCACCATGTGTTCGGCGAAGTGAACGGCAAGAAGGGCGCCTGGGGTCACAGCGTCGGCGGCATGGGCACGATCACCCAGGCCATGGCGAAGGTCGTGCAGGCGATGGGCGTCGAGATCAGCCTGGAAGCGCCGGTTGACCATATATTGGTCGATGGCGACCGCGCCGTCGGCGTGAAGCTGGCCAGCGGCGAGGAAGTGATGGGTGCCAGCATCATCGCCAATGTCGGCCCCAAGCTGCTTTACGAGCGGATGATGCGGCCGGCCGACCTGCCCGCCGATTTCCTGAAACGGATCAAGGCGTTCAAGGCCGGATCGGGCACCTTCCGCATGAATGTCGCACTCTCCGCCCTGCCCGACTTCACCTGCCTGCCCGGCATTGGCGAGCATCACCAGTCGGGCATCATCATCGCGCCAACACTCGACTATATGGACCGCGCCTATCTGGATGCAAAGCGCGACGGCTGGTCGAAGGCGCCGATCGTCGAGATGCTGATCCCCTCGACCATCGACGACAGCCTGGCGCCCGAGGGATGCCATGTCGCCAGCCTCTTCTGCCAGCAATTCGCGCCCGAACTGCCCGACGGGCGAAGCTGGGACGATGAACGCGAGGCGGCGGCCGACCATATCATCGCCACGGTCGAGGCCCATGCACCCGGTTTTGCAAAGAGCGTGATCGCCCGCCAGATCCATTCGCCGCTCGACCTGGAACGCAAGTTCGGCCTGATCGGCGGCGACATCATGCATGGCAATCTGACGCTGGAGCAGATGTGGGCGGCGCGGCCTGTGTTGGGGCATGGCGCGTATCGCGGGCCGGTGAAGGGCCTCTACATGTGCGGCGCGGGCACCCATCCGGGCGGCGGCGTCACCGGCGCGCCGGGCCATAATGCCGCGCGTGAGGTGCTGAAGGATCGCGCCCTGTGGGGGAAATGGCGCGGCCGGGCCTGATCGGGTCTTTCCCCGCCTTGCCCCAACCGAAAGCCTGGCCTAAAGACCCGGCTCATGCCCGACATCTTCATTCCTGATGCAACGCCCGAGCTGACTGGCCGGGCGCTGTTCCCGCACCGGCACCTGCTGTCGATCGCCGACCTCAAGCCCTGGGAAATCCGTTTCCTGCTGGACGAGGCCGAACATTGGGCCCGCACCAACAAGGGCCAGGCGCGCAAGCATGACGACCGGCTGGCGGGCATGACCCAGATCAACGCCTTTTTCGAGAACAGCACCCGCACCCTGCTGTCGTTCGAGATTGCCGGCAAGCGGCTGGGCGCCGACGTCGTCAACATGCACGCCGGCCAATCGAGCGTGAAGAAGGGCGAGACCCTGATCGACACCGCCATGACGCTCAATGCCATGGCCGCCGACGTCATCGTCATCCGCCATGCGAGTTCGGGCGCGGTCGCGCTGATCGCGGACAAGGTCGACTGCCCGGTGCTGAACGCGGGCGATGGCTGGCACCAGCATCCCACGCAGGCACTGCTCGATGCGCTCACCATCCGCCGCCGCAAGGGCGGGTTCGAGGGGCTGGTGGTCGCCATCTGCGGCGATGTGCTGCACAGCCGCGTCGCCCGATCCAACATGCTCTGCCTCGCCGCACTGGGCGCGCAGGTGCGTGCGGTCGCCCCGCCCACCCTGCTGCCGCCCGAGGTCGAGATGCTGGGCGCCACCCCCTATAGCCGGATGGAAGACGGGCTGGATGGCGCCGATGTCGTCATGATGCTGCGCCTGCAGAATGAGCGGATGGACGGCGCCTTCATCCCGTCGGCGCGCGAATATCATGCGCTTTACGGCCTGACGCCCGAACGGCTGGCGATCGCCAAGCCCGACGCTCTCGTCATGCACCCCGGCCCGATGAACCGGGGGGTCGAGATCACCAGCACGGTGGCGGACGATCCCGATCGGTCGGCGATCACCGAACAGGTGGCGATGGGCGTGGCGGTGCGCATGGCGTGCCTGGATGTTTTGACGCGCCAGGCGCGTGGTGTGGAAGGCTGGGCATGAGCAGGATCGCAATCGTCAACGGCAAGCTGGCCGATCCGGCCGGCGATGCCCTTGCCCCCGGCACCGTCCTGATCGAGGGTGACCGCATCCTGGCCACCGGCGCGGTCGACATTCCCGCCGACGCGCAGCAGGTCGATGCCGGCGGGCTGGTGGTCGCGCCGGGCCTGATCGACCTGGGCGTCTTCGCCACCGACAAGCCCGCCTTCCACTTCGGCGGCATCACCCGCGCCGCCCTGATGCCCGACCAGCGCGCGCCGCTGGACGAGGTCGGCCTGATCCGCGAAGCGACCCGCGCGGGCAAGCCCGATTTCTGGGTCCACCCGATCGCCGCCGCGACCCGCGGCCTCAAGGGCACGGAAATGGCCGAAATGGGCCTGATGCAGATCGCCGGCGCCAAGGCGGTGGGCACCGGTCGCCAGTGGATCGCCGATTCGGGCGTGATGCTGCGCATCCTCTCCTACGCTTCGGGCCTGGGCCTCACCGTCATCGTCCATGCCGAGGATGGCGGCCTGTCCGCCAAGGCGGTGGCGACCAGCGGCGAGACCGCGACGCGCCTGGGCCTAGCCCATGCCCCGGCCTGCGCCGAGGCGATGGCGATCGCGCGCGACATCATGCTGGCCCGCGAGACCGGCGCCGCCATCCATTTCCGCCTGGTCACGACCAAGGCCGGTTTCGACCTGATCCGCGCCGCCAAGGCGGAGGGGTTGAAGGTCAGTTGCGGTATCAGCCCGGCCTATCTGTTCCTCAACGATCAGGCGATGACCGACTTCCGCACCTTCGCGCGCCTGTCGCCACCGCTGCGATCCGATGCCGACCGTCATGCCAGCATCGCCGCCGTCGCCGACGGCACCGTCGACGTCATCACATCGGGCCATGACCCGCGCGGGCCCGAGGACAAGCGCCTGCCCTTCGCTGACGCGTCGCCCGGCATGGCCGGCGCCGAAACGCTGCTCGCCTTGTCCCTCAACCTGGTGCGCGAGGGCCATGTCAGCCTCAACCGGCTGATGACCCTGCTCAGCGCCAATCCGGCGAAGATATTGGGCGTCAATGCCGGCAGCTTTGCGCCCGGCAGCGCCGCCGACCTGATCCTGGTCGATCCCGACGCGCCATGGATCGTCGATTCAGCGAAGATGGCGGCCTCGGCCGGCAACACGCCGTTCGACAAGGTGCCGGTGCAGGGCCGCGCGCGCCGCATCATGAAGGGCGGGCAGTTCTTCTAAGCAATCTGGCGTTGCGGCCCCACAAATCGCCGTCCCTTGCGCTGTCGCTTGTCCGCATAGAGCCGCGTGTCGGCGACATGCAGGACGGCGGCGGCCTCCGTTCCGTCCTGCGGGAAGGTGGCGATGCCGAAACTGCTGCCCACCGACAGGCTGCGCCCCTGCCAGCCTACCGGCGCAGCGATCGCCTGCCGGATGCCGGGCATGCGCCGATGCAGGGCATCAACATCGGTTTCCGCGTCATGGAGCAGCGCAAATTCGTCGCCGCCCAGCCGCGCAATGCTCACCGCGTCCGGCATCAAGGCCCGCAACCGACCACCCAATGATGTCAGCAGGACATCCCCTGCCTGATGGCCATGCTGATCGTTGCACTGTTTGAAGCCGTCGAGATCGGCGAGCAGCACGCTGAAGGCCGCGCCCCGCTCCACCCGTTCTTCGATCGCGCGCATGAAGCTCAGCCGGTTGTCGAGCCCGGTCAGCGCATCGGTGCCGGCCAGCCGTGCAAGGTCTCGCTGCGACACCAGCATCGCTACCGTCTCGCGAAACTTGCCCAGCACCAGATTGGCCTGCATCACCGTGACGATCGCCATCATCACCGCCATCGCCCGCACGCCCAGATTGTCATAGAGCGCCATCTTCACCAGGATCGGCAACACCGCCGCGCCCATCGCCCCGATCGCGGCGCGCGGCACGCTGAGCAAGGTCGTCGCAGCAACCAGCGCACCGATGCCGATGAACACCGGCGCCACCATGCAATAATAGATTTCGGTTTCGGTGAAGGCGTTGACCGCCCACAGTCCCGCCACCAGCCCGGACGCGGTCGCGACATGGGCGACCCGCTTCAGGCTGCGCGCCTGCACCCTGGCGTCGGTCGCGATCGGCACGCCGCGCCAGCGCAGCAGGGATGCCGCGCAGGCCAGGAAGATCAGCGCAGGCGGCGTCACCTGTTGCCACAAGGGCAGATCGCCCATCACCGCGAGCGCCATCGCGACGGTATTGGCCATGATCAGCAGGCACAAAAGCGGCAGCGCCTGATGGAAACGGCGATATTGGGTATCCAGCACCGCATCGCGCGCGCTGTCCGGCACCGGTGCCGTGAACGGGCCGTCCCAGCCCTTCAGCCGCTGTTGCCAGCGCTTTTCCGCCACTTGTCCGCTCCCTGCCGCCTCGCTGCGAGCGGCCGTTGGTAGCGAAAGGAGGTTAATCCTCCAACAACGGGAAACCCTAACCGGGGAAAACCATGAGGGAGGCGAATCAGGGAACCCTATCGCCGTTCAGGCGCTACCCCTGTTCAGCAGGGGACAATCATGACCGAAACGATCGCCCAGCAGGTGCATGTCGATGCGCCATGGAAAATCCCGCCGCGTGCCTGGTGGGAGATATTGAAGCGCGTCTATGCCGCCATGTCGGCCAATCATCTGGGCCTGCTGTCCGCTGGCGTCGCTTATTACGCCTTCCTGTCGATCGCCCCGCTGCTGGCCGCGGTCGTCCTGACCTATGGCCTGGTCGGTGACCCGCAGATCGTGGCCCGCCACATGCAGGCGATCATCACCGTCGTGCCCGCCGATGCCGCCCAGCTGATCAACGACCAGTTGCTGGGCATGGTCAGCGCGCGCAAGCCGGCGATCGGCTTCGGCCTGTTCCTGGCGCTGGGCCTCGCAGTCTATGGCGCCACCCGCGCCGCGTCCGCGATCATGGAGGCACTCAACATCGTCTATGCGCAGAAGGAGGGGCGCAACATCTTCGCCTTTTATCGCGTGTCGATGGGAATCACCTTTTCCGCCGTGCTGGTGGTGGTCGCCGGCGTCGTGACCGCGACGATCATCGGCCTGCTCCAGAAATTGCTGACCAACTGGGGACCGGGCGTGCTGTTCACGATCAAGGCGACGACCTGGATCTGCGCCGGCCTGCTCGCCAGCAGCATCTTCGGCCTGATCTACCGCTTCGGCCCGCATCGCCGCCGGGTGCAATGGCAATGGCTGACCGTGGGGTCGATCGCCGCGACGCTGTTCTGGCTGGTGGCGACGCTGGGCGTCTCCTTCTACGTCTCGACCTTCGGCGATTACAACAAGACCTATGGCTCGCTCGCGGCCGTGGTGATCCTGCAGCTCTGGCTGTTCGTCTCCGCCTATATCGTGCTGCTGGGCGCCCAGATCAACGCGGAAGCCGAGCGCCAGACCAGCGCGCATATTCTTGTTGAAGAAGTTGCATAAAGTCGCTTGCCCTCCCCGATAGGCCACGCTAAAGCGCCCTCCTTCGCTGGCTCGGGCCAGTGCAGGAGTGTAGCTCAGTTGGTAGAGCGTCGGTCTCCAAAACCGAATGCCGTGGGTTCGAGTCCCTCCACTCCTGCCAAGCGAACTAGCCGCGAACCTTGAACAATCACGGGTTCGCGGCTAAGTGCGCTTAGCGAAGCATCGGTCGCGAAGCGCGACTGCCTCCCCCGACACCGACTTATCGCGGGAAACGGGAGGGCGGACCGCCGTTTCGCGCTTTGGTATTGATTTTGAAGGTGAGCTGACAGCGCGATGGCGAAGACTTCTCCGAGCGAATTCGTCAATCAGGTGCAGACCGAAGCGAAGAAGATCGTTTGGCCGACCGGCCGTGAAACGATCATGACCGCGATCATGGTCGTCATCATGACCTCATTGCTGGGCATCTTCTTCTTCGGTATCGACACCTTCTTCGGTGCGATCGTCCAGTGGCTGCTGAGCCTCGCATCGGGTCGTTGAACGCTCGGCGTTCAAAAGGGAGTTTAAGACGGTAACATGGCGCGCTGGTACATCATCCACGCCTATTCGGGCTTCGAGAACAAGGTCAAGGAATCGATCCTGACCGAGGCCGAGCGCATGGGCCTGTCGCAACTGGTCGAGCAGGTCGAGGTTCCGACCGAAACCGTGACCGAAGTGAAGCGCGGCAAGAAGGTCCAGGTCGAACGCAAGTTCATGCCGGGCTATGTCCTCGCCAAGCTGGCAATGAACGACGACGTCTATCACCTCGTCAAGAACACGCCCAAGGTCACCGGTTTCCTGGGTTCGTCGGGCAAGCCCCAGGCGATCAGCGAGAGCGAAGCCGCCCGCTATTTCGGCGCCCAGAAGGAAGCCGCCGCCGCCCCGAAACACAAGGTCAATGTCGATTACGAAATCGGCGACAGCGTCAAGGTGCTGGACGGCCCCTTTGCCAGCTTCAACGGCGTGGTCGAGGAACTGGATTTCGAAAAGAACCGGGTCAAGGTGTCGGTGTCGATCTTCGGTCGCGCCACCCCGGTGGAACTGGACTTCGAACAGGTCGAACTGTCGAAGTAACCAGCCGCCGCAAGGCTGTTCAAAAAGGGCCGCCCGCTTTTCAGCCGGCGGCCCTTTTTGTTGGGGAAGCCCTGCGCTTTCGGCCGAATCGACCGAATGACAGACTCCCCCTTCCCTTTGGACAAGAAGGTCGCTATAGGGCCGCGCTTCCATGCCTCCCCACGGGGCGGCTGGACATGTGCGGGAGGTTCCCTTGCGGGAGCCGCTAGACCGCTAAACTTGAACCGGCAGATCTGCCCAGCAGGCCTGCCAGCTATAGAGTGAGTGAAAATGGCCAAGAAGATTACGGGCTATATCAAGCTCCAGGTGCCCGCCGGAGCCGCCAACCCCTCGCCGCCGATCGGCCCTGCCCTGGGTCAGCGCGGCGTGAACATCATGGAATTCTGCAAGGCGTTCAACGCCTCGACGGAAAAGATGGACAAGGGCACCCCGCTGCCGACCATCATCACCGTCTATGCGGACCGTTCGTTCACCTTCGTGACGAAGCAGCCGCCGGCCACCTATCTGATCAAGAAGGCCGTCAACCTGAAGTCGGGTTCGAAGGAGCCGGGCAAGGTCGTCGCTGGCAAGATCACCCGCGCCCAGCTCGCCGAAATCGCCCAGGCGAAGATGGCTGACCTGAACGCGAACGACATCGACGCTGCAACGAAGATCATCGAAGGTTCCGCTCGCGCGATGGGCCTCGAAGTGGTGGAGGGCTAAGACCATGGCAAAGCTGACCAAGAAGGCAAAGGCCCTGGCGACCGCGATCGACCGCGAAAAGCTGCACGGCGTTGACGAGGCGCTGGGCCTGATCAAGACCCACGCCACCGCCAAGTTCGACGAAAGCGTCGAAATCGCGATCAACCTGGGCGTTGACCCGCGTCACGCCGACCAGATGGTCCGTGGCGTCGTCACCCTGCCCGCCGGCACCGGCAAGGACGTTCGCGTCGCCGTGTTCGCCCGCAACGACAAGGCTCAGCAGGCGCTCGACGCCGGTGCCGACATCGTAGGCGCCGAAGACCTGCTCGAATCGATCCAGGCCGGCAACATCGACTTCCAGCGTGTCATCGCCACCCCCGACATGATGGGTCTGGTGGGTCGCCTGGGTAAGGTTCTGGGCCCCAAGGGCCTGATGCCGAACCCGAAGCTGGGCACCGTCACGCCGAACGTCGCCGAAGCCGTGAAGGCCGCCAAGGGTGGTCAGATCGAATTCCGCGTCGAAAAGGCCGGCATCATCCACGCTGGCCTCGGCAAGTCGAGCTTCTCGGCTGAAGACCTGCGCAAGAATTTCGACGCGTTCGTCGACGCGATCGTCAAGGCGAAGCCCTCGGGCTCGAAGGGCAAGTATGTCCGCAAGATCGCCCTGTCGTCGTCGATGGGTCCGGGCGTGAAGGTCGACGTGGCCGAAGTCGCCTCGATCTGATCCCGTTGGGATAAGAATTAAAGGGGCCGCCTTCCCTCCTTGCGGGGGAAGGCGGCCTTCTTATTTTATAGGACCAGCCGCTCGTTCAAGAAGCGGCCCGAGGGCCACAAGGCCGGGCAAAGGGGCATTCGCCGCCTGCGCCATAGGGGGACACCCCTCCACCGTCGGCGATGTCGACGGTCCCCCTCCCCCGACAAGGGGAGGATTTTGGAACCAGGGACGCGACCTACCCCTGGGCTCTCCACGGCGGGAGCATGGCAGGTCTTCACGTATCCGTCGGGAATGGCGGGTCGCTTTACCGATGGAAAACGAAAAAATGTCTTTTGAACATCTCCCCTCCATGCTCGCCCAGGCGCTGACCACCAAGGGTTATGAGAGCCTGACCCCGGTCCAGTCCGAAGTGACGCAGGACGAAGCGCAGGGCCGCGACCTGCTGGTGTCGGCACAGACCGGCTCGGGCAAGACCGTGGCCTTCGGCCTGGCCATGGCCGCCGAACTGCTGACCGGCGGCGACAAGCTGCCCGTCGCCGGCCTGCCGCTGGCGCTGGTGATCGCGCCGACGCGCGAACTGGCGCTGCAGGTCAGCCGCGAGCTGGAATGGCTCTATGGCGCCGCCCGCGCCCGCATCGCCACCTGCGTCGGCGGCATGGACGCCGCCAAGGAACGCCGCGCGCTCAGCCATGGCGCCCATATCGTCGTCGGCACCCCCGGCCGCCTGCGCGACCATCTGGAACGCGGCGCGCTGGACCTGTCGGGAATGCGCACTGTCGTCCTCGACGAAGCGGACGAAATGCTCGACATGGGCTTCCGCGAGGATCTGGAAGGCATTCTTGACAGCGCGCCGGAAGATCGCCGCACCCTGCTCTTCTCGGCCACCATGCCCAAGCCGATCGTCGCGATGGCCAAGCGCTATCAGTCGGACGCGCTGCGCATCTCGACCGTGGGCGAAGAACGCGGCCATGGCGACATCAGCTATCAGGCCGTCACCGTCGCCCCGTCGGACATCGAGAATGCAGTGGTCAACCTGCTGCGCTATCATGAAGCCGAAACCGCGATCCTGTTCTGCGCCACGCGCGACAATGTCCGTCACCTGCATAGCAGCCTGACCGAGCGCGGCTTCGCCGCCGTGGCGCTGTCGGGCGAGCATAGCCAGAATGAGCGCAACCACGCGCTCCAGGCGCTGCGCGACAAGCGCGCGCGCGTCTGCGTCGCCACCGACGTCGCCGCACGCGGCATCGACCTGCCCAGCCTGACGCTGGTGGTCCATGTCGAACTGCCGCGCGACGCCGAGACGATGCAGCACCGTTCGGGCCGCACCGGTCGCGCCGGCAAGAAGGGCACCGCTGTCCTGATCGTCCCCTATCCGCGTCGCCGCCGCGTCGAATCGATGCTGCGCGGCGCCAAGATTCCGGTCGAATGGGGCACCCCGCCCAGCAAGGAAGCGATCCTGGAACAGGATAATGCCCGCCTGCGCTCGACCCTGATGGAAAAGGCCGAGCTGGACGAGGCCGACTGGGCACTGGGCGCCGAGTTGCTGGCGGAAAAGTCGGCCAAGGAAATCGCCGCGATGCTGGTGAAGAGCGCCCGCGCCTCGCTGCCCGCGCCCGAGGAACTGCTGGACCGCAGCGAAGCCCCGCCGCGCCAGGAAGGGCCGCGTCCGGGTTTCGAGGATACCCAGTGGTTCCGCATGGACATCGGCCGTCGCCAGAATGCCGATCCGCGCTGGATCCTGCCGCTGATCTGCCGCCGCGGCCATGTGTCGCGCGGCGACATCGGCGCGATCCGTATCACCACCAACGAAACCATGTTCGAAATCCCGCGCGCGATCGCCAGCCGCTTCATGTCGGCCGTCAAGCGCTCGGGCGAGGCCAATGACGAGGGCGCCGACGTGGCGTTCGAGATGATCGACGGCGCCCCGCGCGAGCAGGCCCGCGACAATCGCCGCCAGGGCAACCGCTCGAACGACCGTGGCCCGCGTCCGGCCGGTTACGCGCCCCGCCCCTTCAAGGGCGGGCCCAAGCGCCCCGGCGGCCCGCGCAAGCCGCGCGGCTAAGGCCGGCGACATGACGTCCTAAAAAAGGGCGGTGAACGATCGATCATCGTTCACCGCCCTTTTTCTTTGTCCCTCAGCCGACGCCGCAAAGCTGCAGCATGCGCCCGGCCAGTTCGCGTTCGCCCATGACGACATGGCGCACGCCCAGCGCTTCGAGATGCGCGACCTCGGCATCGCTATGGGCGCGGGCGATCACCTGCAAATTGGGGTTGAGATGGCGGGCATGCTCGTTGATCGCGCCGCCCTCGAACCCTTCGGGCACGGCGATCAGCAGATAGCGCGCCTCGCATATGCCCGCCGCCAGCAGATGCCGGTCCTCCAGCGCATTGCCGCGCACCACCGACAGTCCGGCCTCTTCCGCCTCCTCGACCCGTTCGGGGTCGCCCTCGATCACCACGAACTGGACATGGCGCTCGGTCAGGCGCTTGGCGATCAGCTTGCCGACCCGGCCATAGCCGACCAGGATGACATGACCGAGGCGCGGCTGATCGGTCGCGGTGTCGGCCTGCGTCTCATCTTCCTCCTTCTTGTGATCGCGCACGATCAGCGAGAAGAGGATCGGATTGATGAAGATCGACACGATCGCACCGGCAAGGATCAGATCGCGCGCCTCAGCCGGCAACACGCCCAGCCCCGCCCCCAGCGACGCCAGGATGAAGGAAAATTCGCCGATCTGCGCCAAGCTGGCGGCAATCGTCAGCGCCGTGACATTGGGATGGCCAAAGGCACGGACGATGCCCCAGGCGGCGATCGACTTGCCCACCACGATGATGAGCACGGTCGCCAGCAGCGGCAGCGGCTGTTCCACCACCACCGCCGGATTGAACAACATGCCGACCGACACGAAGAACAGCACCGCAAAGGCGTCGCGCAGCGGCAGCGTCTCCTCGGTCGCGCGACGGCTGAGCGGGGTTTCGCCCAGGATCATGCCGGCAAAGAAGGCGCCCAGCGCAAAGGACACGTCGAACACGATCGCGGCACCGAAAGCGACACCCAGCGCAATGGCCAGCACGGCGAGGCGGAACAGCTCGCGCGACCCGCTATGCACCACCCAGTGCAGCGCCCAGGGGATGAGGCGACGGCCCACCACCAGCATCAGCACGACGAAGCCGACGACCTTGAGCAAGGTACCGACCAGCGGCGCGATCAGGGCGCTTGCCCCGCCGCCCGCATCGGCATTGTTCATCACCCCCGCCAGCGCCGGCAGGAGGACGAGGGCAAGGACCATCACCAGATCCTCGACGATCAGCCAGCCGACCGCGATACGTCCGCGCCGGGTTTCGACTAGGTCCGCCCCCTGCAACGCACGCAGCAGCACGACCGTGCTGGCGACCGACAAAGCGAGGCCAAAGACCAGCCCGCCCATCAGCGGCCAGCCCATCAGATAGCCAAGGCCCATGCCGAGCAGGGTCGCGACCGCGATCTGCACGATTGCGCCGGGCACGGCGATCGCTTTGACCGACAACAAATCCTTGAGCGAGAAATGCAGGCCGACGCCGAACATCAGCAATATGACGCCGATTTCCGCCAGTTCATTGGCGAGGCCACTGTCGGCGACGAAGCCGGGGGTGAAGGGGCCGACCATGATGCCGGCAACCAGATAGCCGACCAGCGGCGATAATTTCAGGCGATGGGCGATGGCACCCATGATGAAGGCCACGACGAGGCCGGCAACGATCGTCCCGATAAGGGGCGTGTGGTGGGGCATGAAATTCCTTCCCTGTCCGCCGGCAGCAGGCCTTCATCCTGCCGCCGGCGCGGAACATTGTCTATTATTCGACGATGCCGAGCATCGCGATCGAGAGCAGGGCGCCGGCGGCGCCGAGCCCTGCCATGACGACGGGCATGAACCAGCCGGGCGGATTGCGCCGGCCACCGCGCATCTTTCTTTTGCGGGGCATGATCTCAATTCCTTCTGTCTGACGGACGCCCGCCATGGCGGGCGGGAAAAATGTCAGAGGAAGGCGGGCGGGGCGCGGGCGCGGCGACTCCGCGCGCGAAGATGGCTGTAGCGGCCTGCCAGCAGCGGGAGGGGGGCGTCGGGCGTCAGAAGGCGCCAGGAGAGCATGAGGGCCAGCGCCGCCGCCAGCAGCCAGGGCAAGGCGACCCCATCCCCATCAGGGCGGGGCGCACGTGCCAGATGCGGCGCAGGCAGCGAGCGCGCCTTGAGCACCACGCCGGTCGTGGCGGAACTGAAGGCGGAACCATTGAGCTTGCTGGAAGGCGGACCGTCCGGCGCGATCGCGCAGAGCAGCGCAACCAGAATCGCAGCCCACAGCGATGCGATGAAGGGCAGCCTGCCCTTGCCGGTCGCATCCTGGGGATGTAATCTGCTCATCGGCGCTTATATTCCCTTCCATCACCGATGTAGGAAGACTAAGAGCCAAAAACCAGCCCACAAGCTGGGCCCATGGCGGTTGACAGAATCGAGTCATTCCACTACCGGGCCACATTCCCGCGCGGGTCGAACAGGCTTTTTGTCCTCGACGATCTGCGTAAAGCAGATTTGAACGAGAAGAGACCAAGCCATGTTCGCTATCGTGCGCACGGGCGGCAAGCAGTATCGCGTCGCCGCCGGAGATAAGATCGTCGTTGAAAAGCTCGCTGGCGAAGCCGGCGACAAGGTTACGCTGGACGACGTCCTGCTGGCCGGCGAAGGCGGCGACCTGAAGGACGCAGCCAAGCTGACCGTCGCAGCCGAAATCATTGCGCAGGCGAAGGGCGAGAAGGTCATCGTCTTCAAGAAGCGTCGTCGTCACAACTATCGCCGCAAGAACGGCCACCGCCAGAATCACACGATCCTCAAGATCGTGTCGATCGCCTGAGCGCAGCTTAGATAAGGAGTTTAGGTCATGGCACATAAGAAAGCTGGCGGTTCGTCGCGTAACGGTCGCGATTCTGAGTCGAAGCGCCTTGGCGTGAAGAAGTTCGGCGGTCAGGAAGTGATCGGCGGCAACATCATCATTCGCCAGCGCGGCACCCGCGTATATCCCGGCCGTAACGTCGGCATGGGCAAGGATCACACCCTCTTCGCCCTGGGCGAAGGTCGCGTCGTGTTCCACGACGGCAAGCTCGGCCGCAAATATGTATCGGTCGACGCGGTAGCCGCGGCAGCCGAATAACGGACGATCGATGACGGGTCGTCCTTCGCAAAAGGGACGTCCCGCCTGATCGGTTATGCACATAAGTGCGCCGATCGGGATCGAGGGAAAAAAGGGCGCCCCTTTCACAGGGAGCGCCCTTTTTCCGTTCTGACGAACATCACCGGGCACTCCTCCCGATTTCCCTCAAACCTCTGGAACTACTGGCCTTCTCGCGCGTCGTGCGGGCGGGGCTCAGCCAGAGAAGACCGTCGTCAAGCCGTCATGATTGGCAGCTATTGGCGCGCACGAAGAGGAGAGACGTGAATGTTCGCCCGTACCCCCCGCCTGCTGCTGCGGCCAGGCTGGATGGAAGATGCCCCCGCCCTGGCCCAGGCCATCGACAATGACGCGGTCCTGCGCAATCTGAGCCGCGCACCCGCCCCCTATGGCCTGGCCGATGCCGAAGCCTTCCTGGCACTGCCGCAGGATTCGCGCATGCCGCGCCTGCTGGCCTTCACGCGCACCCGGGGCGCGCCGCGTCTGGTGGGCGGCTGCGGCATCCATGAGGCCGAGGATGGCACGCCTGAACTGGGTTACTGGATCGCCCGCCCCTATTGGGGCCTGGGCTTCGCCACGGAGGCGGCCCGCGCCGTCATGAGCATCGCCCGCGCGCATAATCTGCCCGCGGTCCGTGCGGTCCATTTCGCCGACAATCGCGCGTCGGGCCATGTCCTGCGCAAGATTGGTTTCCGCGCCAACGGCACGATCGAGCGGCGCTACAGCCCCGCCCGCGGGGCCGAGGCCGACTGCCTGGTCTTCGACGAGGGCGAAGCCGCCCGCATGAGCGTGGATTTTGCCCTGGACCTATATGGCGACGCGTTGCCGGCGCTTGCCGCTTGACTGAAGTGCGCGGGCGCCGATCAAGGCGCCCGCCTCTCACGCCTGACGGAGCCGATCGAAGACACGGGTCGGCGCGCCATGGAAATCGACTTCGGCCAGCGCGGCAAAGCCCAGTTTCTCCGCCACCTTGATCGACCCGCCATTGTCGGGCGCGATGATGCAGCGGATCGACTGCTCCGCCAGATGCGCATCGGTCCAGGCAAAGATCGCCGCCATCGCCTCGGTCGCGATGCCGCGCCCCCAGGCGGCCGGCCCCAGCACCCAGCCCGCTTCCGGCACGCCATCCAGTTCAGCCAGGCCCCGCGCCGCGCTCAGTAGGCCAGCCTCCCCCAGCAATTCGCCATTGGCGCGATCCTCGATCGCCCACATGCCATAGCCGAGCAGCGCCCACATGCCGGCATAGCGCAGGATGCGGAACCACACCGCCTGCGCATCGAGCGCCGCGCCGCCGATGAAGCGCACCACGTCCGGATCGGCCCATAGCGCCTGGCAGGCGGGATAATCCTCCACCCGATGCGGGCGCAGGATCAGGCGGTCGGTGGTGAGGATCGGTGCATCGGTCATCGCCAATCTATGGGCGGTCGCGCAGGGACCGGTCAAGCGACCCCGCACATGGCTATGGCCTTCCCCCGGCCCCTGTGTCATGGGCAAGCCACGTTGCCCGAACCGATCCCCCTCAAGCGCTCGCGCCTCAGCCCCGACGAAAGTCGCCTGATCGCGCTGGAAGCCGCCCGCGACCTGCTGCTGGAAGCAGGGCCACAGGCCGTGACGCTGAAGGCGGTGGGCAATCGCATCGGCCGCACCCACGCCAATCTGCTCCACCATTTCGGATCGGCCGCCGGCCTGCAGAAGGCGCTCGCCGGCTATCTGGCCGACGCCATCACCGCCACGATCGGCGACGCGGTGAACGCTGCCCGGCGCGGCGAGGTCGAACCCCGGCGGATCGTCGACATGACCTTCGACGCGTTCGACGCCGGCGGCGCCGGCGCGCTGGCCAGCTGGATGCTGGCATCGGGCAATGAGGATGCGCTCGACCCGGTGGTCGATGCGATCCACCGGCTGGTCGACAAGCTGGCCGCCACCGCGCTGCGCCCGCAACTGGCCGAGGTGATCCGCGACAATACGCTGATGCTGGTCCTGCTGGCGCTCGGCGATTCGCAGATGGGCGGCCCGATGGCCGCTGCGCTGGGCCTCAATCGCGAGAAAGCGCGCGAACTGGCGGCCCGCAGCCTGGTCTCCGCCCTGACCGAAGAAGCCCGGTTGACGGCGACGGCGAAAGTGTCGCAAGCTAAGGTTTAATTTTGCCCAAGAAGACGCTATGGGCGCGCCATGCATTTTCTCGATCAAGCAAAAATCTATATCAAGTCCGGCTGGGGCGGTCCCGGCGCGGTCAGCTTTCGGCGTGAAAAATATGTCGAATATGGCGGCCCGGACGGCGGCAATGGCGGCAAGGGCGGCGACATCATCTTCGAGGCCGTGGCCGGCCTCAACACGCTGATCGACTTCCGCTACACCCAGCATTTCAAGGCGCAGCGCGGCATGCCCGGCATGGGCAAGAACCGCTATGGCGCCGGCGGCAACGACCTGATCGTCAAGGTGCCGGTCGGCACCCAGATCCTGTCCGATCCCCAGCCGATCGAGGGGACCGAGGACGAAGACGGCTATCCCGAATATGAGGAACAGGAAATCCTGGCCGACTTCACCGAGGTGGGGCAGCGTGTGAGCTTCCTGCGCGGCGGCGACGGCGGCCGCGGCAACCTGTCCTACAAGACCAGCACCAACCGTGCGCCGCGCCAGCATGGCACCGGCTGGCCGGGCCAGGAAATGTGGGTCTGGCTGCGGCTCAAGCTGCTGGCCGATGTCGGCCTGGTCGGCATGCCCAACGCCGGCAAGTCGACCCTGATCAACCAGGTGACGAACACCAAGGCGAAGGTCGGTGCCTATGCGTTCACCACCACCAAGCCGCAGCTTGGCGTGGTGCTGCACCGTGATCGCGAATTCGTGCTGGCCGACATTCCCGGCCTGATCGCGGGCGCGGCCGAGGGCGCGGGCATCGGCGACCGGTTCCTGGGCCATATCGAGCGCTGCCGCGTGCTGCTGCACCTGATCGACGCGACCGGTGACGATCCGGTCGAAGCGTTCCGCATCGTCACCGACGAACTGGCTGCCTATGGCGGCGGGCTGGACGAAAAGCCGCAGATCGTGGTGCTCAACAAGGGCGACCTGCTGGGCCAGGAGTTGATGGAAGACATTGCCGAACAGTTGCGCGAGCAGGCCGGCGTGGAAGATGTCTTCATCATCTCCGGCGCGACCGGCGAAGGCGTCACCCCGTTGCTCGACGCCGTGCTGGAAATGCTCGACGAGGATCGTGAAGAGGACGACGCCGACGACAGCGACGGCGAAGCCACCTGGTCGCCGATCTAAGGCATCAATAAACTTATCTCCGTTCGGTTCGAGCTTGTCGAGAACTGCGCGCGAGGTTCTCGACAAAGCCTGTCCTGAGCGACGCCGCAGGCGTCGTCGAAGGGCTCGAACCGAACGGATGTTGTTGTAAAAGTGGCCACGAACGCCCTGTCCGGCTTTCCCCCTGCCCTGGTCCGCCGCCTGGTCATCAAGATCGGGTCGGCGCTGCTGGTCGATCCGGCCGGGGAAGTGCGCGTCGACTGGCTGCGCACGCTGGTGGCCGATGTCGCCGCGCGCAAGGCGGCCGGGCAACAGGTCATCATCGTGTCGTCGGGCGCGATCGCGCTGGGCGCGCGCCGGCTGAAGCTGCCCAAGGGCGGGCGCGGCAGCCTGGAGGATGCGCAGGCGGCCGCCGCCACCGGCCAGATCGCCCTGTCGCAATGCTGGGCCAGCCTGCTGCATGAAAAGGGCATTACCGCCGCGCAGATGCTGGTGACGCTCGACGATCTGGAGCATCGCCGCCGCTATCTCAACGCCTCGGCCACGCTGGAGCGGCTGATGGCGCTCGACGTCGTGCCGGTGGTGAACGAGAATGACAGCGTCGCCACGGCGGAGATCCGCTTTGGCGACAATGATCGCCTTGCGGCGCGCATCGGACAGGCGGCACGGGCCGACGCGGTTGTGCTGCTGTCGGACGTGGACGGGCTTTACACCGCCAACCCGCACGCCGATGCGAATGCCATGCTGATCGAGAGGATAGAGCGCATCGACGCGCGCATTGCCGCCATGGCCGACACCGGTTCGGCTTCGGGCATGGGATCGGGCGGCATGGTGTCGA
The DNA here is from genome assembly GCF_057063145.1 of Sphingobium sp. SG1. NCBI lineage: Bacteria > Pseudomonadati > Pseudomonadota > Alphaproteobacteria > Sphingomonadales > Sphingobiaceae > Sphingobium > Sphingobium sp. SG1. The sequence continues at coordinate 246,361 of NZ_JBVVOJ010000003.1, forward strand.
AGATCCAGGCGGCACAAATCGCCACCGGCGCCGGCGCCCATCTCGCCATCATTTCGGGCAAGGTCGACGCCCCGCTCAGCCATTGGGCCAATGGCGGCCGCGGCTCGATCTTCCTGGCCGCCGAAAGCCAGGGCGCGCGCAAGGGCTGGCTCTCGGGCCGCCTCACCGTGCTCGGCCGGATCATCGTCGATGCCGGCGCCGAAGCCGCTCTGGGCAAGGGCAACAGCCTGCTGCCGGCCGGCGTCGCGCGGGTCGAGGGTGTGTTCGCGCGCGGCGACGTGGTCGACATTCTCAATCAGGACGGCCGGGTGATCGCCCGTGGCCTCATCGAATATGACAGCGAGGCCGCCGCGAAGATCGCCGGCCGCCGCAGCGAGGACATTCCCGCCCTGCTTGGCGAAATGTCCCGCACCGTGCTGGTCCATCGCGACCATATGGCGATGGTCTGACCTATTATGTCCCTTAGAATTGCCATGACCGGCGCGACGGGTTTCGTCGGCGCCGAAACGCTCGATCAGGCGCTTGCCGCCGGTCTCCAGGTCAACGCCCTCACCCGCCGGGCCCAGCCACCCCGCGCCCATCTCAAATGGGTGCCCGGCTCGCTCGACGATACCGCCGCGCTCGACACGCTGGTGCGCGACGCCGATGCCGTGATCCATATCGCGGGCGTGGTGAACGCGCCCGACCGCGAGGGGTTCGAGGCGGGCAATGCGCGCGGCACGATGGCGGTGGTCGACGCCATGCGCAAACGCGGTGTGCGCCGGCTCGTCCATGTCTCCTCGCTCGCCGCGCGCGAACCGGGCATGTCGGACTATGGCTGGTCGAAGGAACTGGCCGAACGCCATGTGAAGGCCAGCGGCCTCGACTGGACGATCGTGCGCCCGCCCGCCATCTATGGCCCCAATGACCAGGAAATGCTGGAACTGTTCCGCATGGCCAAGCGCGGCATCATGCTGCTGCCGCCCGGCGGCCGGCTGTCGGTGATCCATGTCGCCGATCTTTCCCGCCTGCTGCTGACGCTCGCCTGCGAAAAGGAGCAGAGCCAGACCCGCACCTATGAGGCGGACGATGCGACGCCCGGCGGCTGGGACCATCAGGAATTCGGCCAGGCGATCGGCCGGGCCGTGGGTCGCAATGTCCGCACCTTCGCGACGCCGCAATGGCTGCTGGCGACCGCCGCCCGGCTCGACCGGCTGGTGCGCGGCCGCAACGCCAAGCTGACCCCCGACCGGGTCGATTATTTCTGCCATCCCGACTGGGTCGTCGCCAAGCGCAAGCAGCCGCCCAAGCGGCTGTGGACGCCGCAGATCCCGACCGAGGAAGGGCTCAAGGCCACGGTCGAAGCCTATCGCGCCAAGGGCTGGCTGTAGCCCGCCCAAGGACACGAGTCCGCGCGGGTCACGACCGAAGTTCATAGTGTAAACGGCCTTTCCGGGGCATTTGCACCTGCTTCGCCCCCATGATGCACCGCCCACGCGCCGGTAACGCGCCATGGCAGGTTCGGCAGACGCGCCCGGCACGCCCCGACAAGGCCCCACCCGCGCACCTGCGCAGCGACAGCGACGCCCCCGTCGCGCGCCAGTTGCATGGATAGCGGAGGCAGGATGAGCGGCAGCGTCATGCCCCAGCTTAGAACAGGGGCAGAGCTGTAGGACAGCGGCATGCGGGCGTGACGGGTCGAGTTTCGACCAAGAACCGCCCATCCCATCATCGTCACCCTGAACTTGTTTCAGGGTCCATTCCTCCCAATAGACCAATGGTTTGTTAGGCTTGATCGATGCTGAAACAAGTTCAGCATGACGTCGGTGGGATGGCCGTAAGCCATCCAACCCGGTCACGCCGCCGGATCGGACTCCGCCGGTTGCTGCGCGCGCTGTTCGTCGACAAATTCGCTGATCGCCTTGCCGCTGGCGTTGAGCAGCGGATAGGTGCGGGCGTCGGACAGCCAGTCGGGGCGGCGCGCGCCGCTGCCGTAGAATGTGTCATAGACCAGGGAGAAGGCGAGGAAGACCAGGGTCGCGCCGATCAGCCCCTTGATCGCGCCGAAGCCGCCGCCCAGCACCCGGTCGATCGGGCCGAGCACCGACTGGCGGGTGCGCTGGCCGATCGATCGGGCGAGCAGCTTGCCAGCGCCAAAGGTGACGGCGAAGATCAGGAAGAAGGCCAGCACCGCCGCCCCGCTCTCGCTGCCGACGAAGCTGGTCAGCAATTCGGTCACGGAAGCGTGGAACAGGCTGATCGCGAAGATGCCCGCGACCCAGGCGATCAGCGACAGGGTTTCGGTCACGAACCCGCGCAGCAGGCCGAATATGGCGCAACCGCCGATGAGGAGGAGGACGAGGATATCGACGGCGTTCATGCCGCGCTGGCTATCCGCGCCCGAGCATCTGGTCAACCAGCTGTGCAAGCGTGCGGAAGCCGCTGACCGAAATCCCCTTCACCCCGTCCGCGCCCGACGCCGGCACGAAGGCGCGATTGAAGCCCAGTTTCGCCGATTCCCGCAGCCGCAGCGGCGTGTGCGAGACGGGCCTGATCTCGCTCGACAGCGCAATCTCGCCGAACAGCACGACATCGGCGGGCACCGGCCGTTCCGACAAGGCCGACATCAAAGCGGCGGCGACGGCCAGGTCGGCGGCCGGATCGGACAGGCGATAGCCGCCCGCGACATTGAGATAGACTTCGCAGGTCGAGAAGCTGAGGCCGCAGCGCGCCTCCAGCACGGCGAGGATCATCGCCAGCCGGCCGCTGTCCCAGCCGACCACCGCGCGCCGGGGCGTCGCCCCGCTCGACAGCCGCACGACCAGCGCCTGGATCTCGACCAGCACCGGCCGCGTCCCTTCGAGCGCGGGGAAGACGGTGGCGCCCGTCACCGTCTCGTCGCGATTGGTGAGGAACAAAGCGGACGGATTGGCGACCTCCTCCAGCCCCTCAGCGACCATCGAGAAGACGCCGATCTCGTCGGTGCCGCCAAAGCGATTCTTGATCGCGCGCAGGATGCGATATTGGTGGCTGCGCTCGCCCTCGAACGCCAGCACCGTGTCGACCATATGTTCCAGCACGCGCGGGCCGGCGATGCTGCCATCCTTGGTGACATGGCCGACCAGGATCAGCGCGGTGCCGCGCTGCTTGGCGAATTTGATCAGTTCCTGGCTCGATGCGCGCACCTGGCTGACGGTGCCGGGCGCGCCCTCGATCAGGTCGCTATGCATGGTCTGGATCGAATCGATGATGAGCAGCGCGGGCGGCACGCCGTCGCTCAGCGTCGTGAGGATATCGCGCACCGATGTCGCGCTCGCCAGTTGCACCGGCGCATTGCCCAGGCCCAGCCGCTGGGCGCGCAGCCGCACCTGATCCGACGCCTCCTCACCACTGATATAGGCGACGGTCAGCCCGCGCGAGGCGACCCGCGCCGCCGCCTGCAGCAGCAGGGTCGACTTGCCGATGCCCGGATCGCCGCCGATCAGCGTGGCCGATCCCGGCACGATGCCGCCGCCCAGCGCCCGGTCGAACTCGGCGATGCCGGTACTGGTGCGCGCGGGCAGTTCCACCTTGCTGTCGAGGCCGATCAGGGTGATCGCCCGGCCACCACCCTGCAGGTCATGCTTGGCGGAAAAGACGGTCTCGGCCGCTTCCTCGACGATGCTGTTCCATTCGCCGCAGTCATCGCACTGCCCCTGCCACCGGCCGGAAACGGTGCCGCATCGTTGACAGACGAATTTGCGCTTTGCCTTGGCCATGGCCCACGCATAACAGAACATAAAAGGAACACAAACGCGATCTTGCATCGAGGCTGGAAACCCCCGCGCGGCTGGCGCATTGAAGCAGCATGTCCGCCACGATCCGCGTCGCCAGCTATAATATCCGCAAGGCCATCGGCACCGACCGCCGCCGCTCGCCCGAGCGGGTGATCGACGTGCTGAACGAGGTGGATGCCGACATCATCGCGCTGCAGGAGGCCGACCGGCGCTTCGGCATACGCTATGCCGCGATCCCGCCGCTGCTGCTCGAGCGCCAGAGCGGCTACAAGCCGGTGCCGCTCAATGTCCAGACCGACAGCATGGGCTGGCACGGCAATGCCATCATCGTCCGCAAGGAGGCGGAGGTCGCCGCCTATGACGTGCTGCACCTGCCCTGCCTGGAACCGCGCGGCGCGACCATGGCGGAGGTCGGGATCAAGGGCGCGACCCTGCGCGTGTTCGGCATGCATCTCGACCTGTCGGGGCTGTGGCGGCGCAAGCAGGCCGCGGCGGTCATCCATGCCGCGGCCCAGGGCCAGGGCCACGCCCTGCCGACGGTGCTGATGGGCGACCTCAACGAATGGAGCGCCGAACGCGGTTGCCTCGCCGACTTTGCCCGCCATTACAGCTTCGCACCCTGCGGCCGCAGCTTCCACGCGCGCCGCCCGGTCGCCCGGCTCGACCGGATCATGCATTGCGGTCGCATCCGCCTGGTCGACAGCGGCGTCCACGAAAGCGCCGCCGCGCGCAAGGCGTCGGACCATCTGCCGATCTGGGCGGAGTTCAAGCTGGGGTGAATGCGGCGCGTGTTGGGGGGGGGGGGGACGGCAGAGGGTCTGGAAGCGACCAGAAGCGGACGTTTCCTACTCCCCTCCCTTCCAGGGAGGGGCCGGGGGTGGGTGCGCCGCGTAGCGGCGGTCTACGGTCGATAGGGCAGAAGCTCGCTACGCTCGCAACCCACCCCAACCCCTCCCTGGAAGGGAGGGGCTATGTCTTGTTCCCACCCCATTTTGTCATTCCCGCGTAGGCGGGAATCCATCCCCTGACCTTGCATCTGGTCAGACGCTGGGGAGATGGATCCCCGCCTGCGCGGGGATGACGGTGGAAAACAGGCCGTTGCTTAGCCACCCACCCCGCCATCCCCCCTTCCCGCTTTCGGACAGGGGGTGGGACATTCCGCCTCTCGACAAGGCGGCCTGGCTTTGCGATCCCTATCCCCATGAGGGAGAAGGAATTACGCCTCGCGCTCGTCTGTTATGGCGGGATCAGCCTGGCTGTCTACATGCACGGCATCACCAAGGAAATCTGGCACCTGACGCGGGCGAGCCGGGCCTTTCATGACGGCACCGCACCGCAGGGGGCGAGCGAGGCGGTCTACCATCATCTGCTCGCCGATATCGAGGCGGCGAGCGGCACGCGGCTGCGCATCCTGCCCGACATCATCGCCGGCGCCAGCGCGGGTGGCATCAACGGCATCTTCCTGGCCCAGGCGATCGAGACCGGCCAGTCGCTGGAGCCACTCACTGCGCTGTGGCTCGACAATGCCGATGTCGACGAACTGCTCGATCCCGACGCCCGCCCCGCCCGCGCACTGACCAAATTCTGGGCGACGCCGCTGGTATGGATGGCCGCGCGCCGCCCCGGCGACGCGGTCGAGCGCACGGTAGCGCCCGACACGCGCGAGGAGGTGCGGATGAAATTGTCGCGCTTCATCCGCTCGCGCTGGTTCGAGCCGCCCTTTGGCGGGGAAATATTCTCGACCATGCTGCTCGACGCGTTCGACGCCATGGCCGCCACGCCGGCCGGGCCGTCGCTGCTGCCCGACGGTCATCCGCTCGACCTGTTCGTCACCGTCACCGATTTCGACGGCCATGTGCAGAGCCTGAGCCTCAACAGCCCGCCCCAGGTGATCGAGACCGAGCATCGGCTATCGATCGGCTTTCGCGGACGCGGCGGCAGCGCCAGCGGCTTTGCCGATCCAGCCGAACTGGTCTTTGCCGCGCGCGCCACCGCCAGCTTCCCCGGCGCCTTTCCACCCTTCACCGTGCGCGAACTGGACCGGGTATTGAAGCGGCGCCACCGCGCCTGGCCCGGCCGCGACGCCTTCCTGGCGCGCGTGTTGCCCCGCCGCGCGGCACGGGGCGAGGCGGAGGACGCGGTGCTGATCGACGGATCGGTGCTGGCCAACGCCCCCTTTGCCCAGGCGATCGGCGCGCTCAAGAACCGGCCGTCGCGGCGCGAGGTCGACCGCCGCTTCGTCTATATCGATCCCAAGCCCGGCCACCGGTCGATCCACCTTAATCGCGAGGGCGAGGAGGAAGCCGCGCCGATCGGCGAGAATGCGCCGCTGCCGGGCTTTTTCCGCACCATCTTCGGCGCGCTGTCGGACATTCCGCGCGAGCAGCCGATCCGCGACAATCTGGAGGCGATCGACCGCCATTCCGCCCGCATCCGCCGCATGGGCCGGATCATCCAGGCGCTGCGCCCCGGTATCGAGGCGGAGGTGGAGGGGGCGATCGGCCGCATGCTGTTCCTCGACCGGCCAACGCCGGCCCGCCTGTCGGCCTGGCGCGGCAAGGCGCAGCAGCGCGCCGCCGCATCGGCCGGATTCGCCTTCCCCGCTTATGCCCATCTCAAGCTGTCGGGCATCGTCGAGGATCTGGCCGCACGGCTGTTCCAACTGAGCGGCGAGGATGCGCCGATGATGCGCGAAGCCTATCGCCAGGCGATCTGGAAGCAGGTGCGCGCGATCGGCGCCGACCAGTTGACCGAGGATGCCGGCTCCGCCGCCGCGCCCGTCCTGTTCTTCCGCACCCATGACCTGGCCTTCCGCATCCGCCGCCTGCGTTTCCTGGCCCGGCGGCTGGCCGAGACGCTGGAACTGGAGGCCGATGCCGACAGCGAAGCGGTGCAGGCGATGCACGACGCCATCTATCGCGCGCTCGCCCTCTACACCGAATGCGAGGGCAATGATTTCTACAATGACCATGTCCGCGCCGCCGCGGCGCAGGTGCCGACCGATGCCGGTGCCGCGCTGGAGGCGATGGCGCAGGCGCGCGGCCTGCGTGCCCGCGACGAGGCGGCCGACATGCTGCTGGCCGAGGCGCTCGCCAACCTGCCCAAGGCCGGGCGCCGCACCATGTTGCTGGCCTATCTCGGCTTTCCCTTCTCCGACATCGCGACCTTACCGTTGCTTCAGGGTGACGCTGTCGATGAATATGATCCGATCAAGGTCGACCGGATTTCGCCCGAAGATTGCACCGCCATCCGCGCCGGCGGCGCTAACGCCACGCTAAAAGGCATAGAATTCAACAATTTTGGCGCCTTCTTCAGCCGGGTCTATCGGGAGAATGACTATCTGTGGGGCAGGCTCCATGGGGTGGAGCGTCTGCTGGATATCGTAATTTCCGCAATTCCTGCCCCAACCCGTCTTCCCGAAGGGGCGTTGCGCAACTATAGGCGGGCGGCGTTTCTGGCGATCCTCGACGAGGAAGAGTCGCGCTTGCCGCATGTTGCGGATCTGATCGCCGGACTGCGGGAGGAAATCGGGTGAAGGGGCGTTTGAAGCTGTTTCCGATGATGCTGGCGCTGGTGCTCGTCACCGGCTGCAAGGGCTCGTCCGATGACAGCGCACAGGCCGCCCCGGCCAGCGCGCCGCAGCAGGTGGCCGTTGCCGTCGTCCAGCCCGATCCGCCGCCGCCCGCTCCCCCCGCCGTCCTGCCCTCGCGCCCGGCGCCGATCGTCACCGTCGGCCCGCCCGGCCCGACCAATTCGCTCGACCTGCCGCCGTCCAGCAACGCGGCCCAGCCCGCCCCCTTCCCGCGCGAAGTCACCGCCTTCATGGTCGACCGCGACAGCTGCGACCATTTCCGCGGCGAGGAACCCTATGATGCGGAACGGCGCGCCTATATCGAGGAAAGCGTCGCCGAACTCTGCTCCGGCACCGATGCGAAGCTGGCCTTGCTGCGCAAGCGCTACGAAAAGATGCCGGACGTCATCAGCGCGCTGAGCAGCTATGACGCCCGGATCGAGGGCGAGGAACCCTGAGGCCGCCTCGCCGGCACTAGCGCCATCCGGTCAGGCGGCGACCGCCAGGCAGGCTTCCCTGATGTCGCGGGCCAGTTCGTCGACCCGTTCCACCTGCGCATCCCAGGCGAACATGAATCGCGCGCCGCCGCCGATGAAGGTGTAGAAACGCCAGCCGCGCGCACGCAATGCGTCCAGCACCTCCGCGGGGGCCGACAGGAACAGCGCATTAGCCTCCACCGGGAAGATCGGGCTGACATCCGGCAAGTCGGCGATCGCCGCCGCCAGCCGGGTCGCACAAGCATTGCCATGGCGGGCATTGCGCAGCCAGGCGCCGCTTTCCAGCAGGCCGATCCAGGGCGCCGACAGGAAACGCATCTTCGACGCCAGCTGTCCCGCCTGCTTGCAGCGATAGTCGAAATCCTGCGCCAGCGCGCGGTCGAAGAAGATCACCGCCTCGCCCACGGCCATGCCATTCTTGGTGCCGCCAAAGCAGAGCACGTCGACGCCCGCCTTCCAGCTGATCTCCGCCGGGTCACAGCCCAGGCTGGCGCAGGCATGGGCAAAGCGCGCGCCGTCCATATGCAGTTTCAGCCCCAGTTCGCGGCACACGGCCGAAATCGCGCGCACTTCCTCGACCGTGTAGACTAGGCCGGTCTCGGTCGGCTGGGTGATGGTGACGACGCGCGGCTTGGGGAAATGGATGTCGGATCGGCTGGTCGCGAGCTGCCGGATCGCGTCGGGCGTCAGCTTGCCGTCGGCCGAGGGCGCGGCGAGCAGCTTCGATCCGTTGGAGAAGAATTCGGGCGCGCCGCATTCGTCGGTCTCGACATGGGCGGCGGCCGAACAGATCACGCTATGATAGGACTGGCACAGCGCCGCGAGCGCCAGCGAATTGGCGGCGGTGCCGTTGAAGACGAAGAAGACCTCCGCATCGCCGCCGAACAGGGTGCGGAAATTGTCCGCGGCGCGCTGCGTCCATTCATCCTCGCCATAGGCCGTCGCCGATCCGCTGTTCGCCGCGAGCATCGCGTCGAGCGCCTCGGGGCAGGCCCCGGCATAATTGTCGCTGGCAAATTGCTGTGTGGAAATGGGCACGTCATGCTTCCGTCTGCTGGTGTGTGACCAAGCATCGGATCAACGTCGTCGTGGCTGCATGTCCCGTTGGATTGCCGGTCCGGCCACATCCCCCTCTTGGCGAGGGGCACCACCTTGCTCGGGGAGCAGGTTGGTGTCGGACGTTGGCCCGACTCTTGATGTTGCCGGGGCGATTATCGGCCGGGCGATGCCGCGTCAAGCATCAGCGCAGCAGCGCCTCTATCCCCTTCGCCAGATCGATGTCCCGTTGCGACAGGCCGCCGGCATCATGGGTGGTGAGCGTGATTTCGACGCGATTATAGACGTTCGACCATTCGGGATGATGGTCGGCCTTTTCCGCCAGCAGCGCCACCCGCGTCATGAAGCCGAAGGCGGCGACAAAGTCGGGAAAGGTGAAGCTGCGCGCAATCCCGTCCGGTTCGGCGACCGCCGTCCATTCGGGCAAATCCGCCAGCGCGATCGCCCGTTCCGTTTCGTTCAGTCTGGCAAGCATTTCTCTATCCTGCGTTATTTCTTTCGCCTATGTGACAGCCATGCCTGACACTGGTCAATCGTTCCGCTTCGCCCCTACCCCACAGGAAATCGAGACACTCGCGCTGGAGGCCCTGAGCCGCCTGCCCGAGCCCTTCCGTTCCTATCTCTCCAATGTCGTGATGCTGGTCGAGGATTTCGCCGACGCCGACATATTGAAGGAGATGGAGATTGACGATCCTTTCGGCCTGACCGGCCTCTATAGCGGCCGTCCCTTCGGGCAGGAGGCACAGACCGGCGATCTGCCGCCGACCGTGCATCTTTTCCGCCGCCCGCTGCTCGACGAATGGGTCGAAACCGGCGTGCCGCTCGAAGCGCTCATCACCCATGTCGTGGTGCATGAAATCGGCCATCATTTCGGCCTGTCGGACATCGACATGCATGTGCTGGAGGATATGGTCGCCCCATGAGCGGTGCGGCGCTGCGCCTGTCGGGCCTGGCCTGTCTGCGCGGCGGACGCCTGCTCTTTGCCGGCGTCGACCTGGTGCTGGCGGCTGGCGGCAGCGCCTTGCTGCACGGCGCCAACGGCATCGGCAAGTCGAGCCTGCTGCGCCAGTGCGCCGGTCTGCTGCCCATTTATGCCGGGACGATCGACCGCCAGGGCAGCGTCGCGCTGGCCGACGAGCGGCTGGCGCTCGACATGGAATTGCCGCTTCATCGCGCACTCGGCTTCTGGGCACAGCTTGACCGGGTGGATGCGGCCGCGCTCGACCGCGCGCTCCACGCCATGGCGCTCGCCCCCTTGCGCGACGTGCCCGTGCGCATGCTCTCCACCGGCCAGCGCAAGCGCGCCATGCTCGCCCGCGTGATCGCCAGCGGCGCGGATATCTGGCTGCTCGACGAACCGGCCAATGGCCTGGACGATGCGTCGGTCGCGCTGCTCGGCGCCGCGGTGGCGGACCATCTGGCGGCCGGCGGCATCGTCGTCGCCGCCTCGCACCAGCCTTTGCCGCTGACCGATCCGGTGCGGATCGAGATGGCCGCCCATGTGCCGGACCCGGCGCAGGAGGCGTCATGCGACTGATCGCCCTGCTCGTCGCCCGCGACCTGGGACAGGCCTGGCGCTCGGCCGGGCTGTGGCTGCCGGTCGCCTTCCTGTTGCTGGTCGCCAGCCTCTATCCCTTTGCGGTCGGTCCCGACGCCGCCCTGCTCTCCCGCACCGGCGGCGGCATGCTGTGGATCGCGGCGCTGCTCGCCAGCCTGCTGCCGGTCGACAGGCTGGTCGCGCCGGATCGCGATGCCGGCATCCTGGACCAGATCGCGCTGCGCGGCATCAGCGAGGAGATGGTGGTGATCGCCCGGCTGATCGCCCATTGGCTGGGCTTTGGCCCGCCGCTGATGATCGCCGCCCTGCCCGCCGCCGCGCTGCTGAAGCTGGACGGCGCGACGATCCTGACGCTGGAGGCCGGGCTGCTGATCGGCACGCCCGCGCTGGCCGCGCTTGGCCTGCTGGTGGCGACCCTGACCGCCGGGCTGCGCTCGTCGGGGGCTCTGGCGGGCCTGCTCGCCCTGCCGCTGGCGGTACCGCTGCTGATCTTTGGCGCGGGCACTTTGGGCGACGGCAGCGGCGCCGCGTTCAAATTCCTGGGTGCCGCCTCGCTGCTGCTGGTCGCGATCACGCCGATCGCGGGCGGCGCGGCGATCCGCGCGGGTCGGGAATGAGGTTTGTGCAACGCGCAAGGCGTTGACATTGGCGGGCCGCAATGGTCCCATGCTGCATCGCAACAAACTCCGACAGCGCGGCATGCCCGCCAAGCGCGAGGTGCCCGATGCCCGATCCGACTGCCGCACCGCAAAGCCGCCTGATCGACCTGGCCCTGCAGGGCGGCGGCGCCCATGGCGCCTTCACCTGGGGCGTGCTCGACCGCCTGCTGGAGGAACCCTGGCTGCGGATCGACGGCATATCCGGCACGTCGGCCGGGGCGATGAACGCGGCCGTGCTGGCCAGCGGCTATGCCCATGGCGGCGCGCCGGGTGCCCGCCGCGCCCTCACCCGCTTCTGGAGCAAGGTGTCGGACGGGGCGATGTTCAGCCCGTTCCGCCGCAGCCCGCTCGACATAGCGCTCGGCCGCTGGACGCTCGATTATTCGCCGCTCTATGTCGGCATGGACCTGATGGCGCGGCTCTGCTCGCCCTATGATCTCAATCCGGGCGGATTCAACCCGCTGACCGACATCCTCAACGAATGCGTCGATTTCGATCATCTCGCCGCCAGCCCGATCCGCCTGTTCATCACCGCGACCAGCGTGCGCACCGGCCAGGCCCGCGTGTTCCGCAATGCCGAAATCACCCCCGACGTGCTGCTCGCCTCCGCCTGCCTGCCGACCATGTTCCACGCGGTCGAGATCGATGGCGAGGCCTATTGGGACGGCGGCTATTCGGGCAATCCGACGCTGACGCCGCTGGTGCGCGACTGCGATTCGGACGACACCATCCTGATCCAGGTGAACCCGGTCGAGCGCGCCACCGACCTCTATGCCGCGCGCGACATTGCCAGCCGGTTGAACGAGATTTCCTTCAACGCGGTGCTGTTGCAGGAAATCCGGATGATGGCGCTGCTGCGCCAGGTTGCCGACCCCGGCCATGGCGAGGGCGAAAAATGGGCGAAGATGCGCATCCACCGCATCGCCAGCGCCGACATGCTGCAATTCGGCCATTCGTCCAAGCTGAACGCGGAATGGGCTTTCCTGTGGAAGCTCAAGAAGATCGGGCGCAAGGCGGCGGACGATTTCCTGAAGGATCATGGCCAGGCGATCGGCCGGGAATCGACGCTCGATATCGACGCGCTGCTCGCCCATGTCTGAGGCATTGAGCTTCCTAGGCATATTGGTCGCGCTCGGTGCGCTGATCGCCATGGCCTATCGCGGCTGGAGCGTCCTGTTCCTCGCCCCGGCGCTGGCGATGATCGCCGCCAGCTTTTCGGGCTATCCGATGCTGGCGAGCTGGACCCAGATCTTCATGGTCGCCGCCGCCGGCTTCCTCGCCCAGTTTTTCCCGCTCTTCCTGCTCGGCGCGATCTTCGCCAAGCTGATGAACGACAGCGGATCGGTGCGCACCATTGCCGACGCCATGATCGGCTGGCTGGGGTCCGGCCGCGCGATCATGGCGGTGGTGCTGGCCGGCGCGATCCTGACCTATGGCGGGGTCAGCCTGTTCGTCGCCTTCTTCGTGCTGGTGCCGATGGCGCAGGCGCTGTTCCGCGCCGGCAACATCCCCCGGCGGCTGGTGCCCGCGACCATCATCCTGGGCACATCGACCTTCACCATGACCGCCCTGCCCGGCACGCCGGCGATCCAGAATGTCATTCCCATGCCCTTCTTCGGCACCTCCATCTATGCCGCGCCGGGCCTGGGCCTGATCGCCGCGATCATCATGCTGGCGGTGGGGCTTGGCTGGCTGCTGCGGGCACAGGCGACCGCCGCTGCCCGACAGGAGGGCTATGATCCCAGCCTGTCCCCGGCCGTGCCAGTCGACAGCGCGCGGATGCGCGAGCATACGACGACCGCCTCCACCTTCGATCCGGCCGAAATGGACAAGGGGGCGCCCACCGACGACCGCCCTTCGCTCGGCATCGCCTTCCTGCCGATCGGGGTGATGATCGGCTGCAACCTCATCCTCTCGCTCTGGCTGTTCCCGACCTGGGACGCACCCTTCCTGGCGGAGCCTTTATGGGGCAGCACCAGCCTGGGCGCGGTTGCGGGCATATGGTCGGTGACGGCTGCGCTGATGATCGCCACGCTCGCCATCATCCTGTTCAACCGGGGCCGCCTCGTCAGCCTGCGCGACAGCATCGATTCGGGCGCCAACGCCGCCGTGCTGCCAATCATCAGCGTGGCGAGCCTGGTCGGCTTCGGCGCGGTGATCGCCGCGCTGCCCGCCTTCCACATGATCCGCGACTGGGTGCTGGGCATGGGCGGCGGGCCGCTGGTGTCGCTGGCGGTGGCGACCAACCTGCTCGCCGCGCTCACCGGATCGGCCTCGGGCGGGCTCACCATCGCGCTGGAGGCGCTGGGGCCGACCTTTATGGAGATTGCGGCGCAGACCGGCACCGATCCCGCCATCATGCACCGGGTGGCGGTGATCGGGTCCGGCACGCTGGACATATTGCCGCATAATGGCGCGATCGTGACGTTGCTGGCGCTGAGCGGCGTCACCCACCGCGAATCCTATCGGGATATCGCCATGGCCGGCATCGTCAGCTCGCTTGCGGCGCTGGTCGCCGTGATCCTGATCGGGTCGACGCTGGGCAGCTTCTGATCCCTTCGCCCCTTGGCCGGGTCGACAGGCGCGCGCGCATCGGCCATGGGCTGCGCCATGTTCGGCATTATCGCATCCCTGTTGTTCGTTCTGATCTGGTCCACCGGCTTCATCGTCGCCCGCGCGATGGTGCCCCATGGCGCGCCCGAGCTGATCCTGGCAGCGCGCCTGTGCCTGACTGCATTGCTGCTGGGCGCGCTGGCGCTGCATGGGCGCCAGCCCTGGCCGCGCGGCCGGCGATTGGGGCTGCATCTGGCGGCAGGCGCGATGCTGCATGGCCTTTACCTCACGCTCAGCTGGTGGGCGGTCAGCCATGGCATGCCGGCCGGCATCATGTCGCTGCTGGGCGCGACCCAGCCGCTGATGGTGGCGGTCGCCAGCGTCGCGATCCTGGGCGAGCGCTTGCCCGCGCGCGCCTGGACCGGCCTTGCCATCGCCATCCTGGGCGTCGGCTGCGTGCTGATGCCGGCGATCGCCAAGTCGGGCGCGGGCGCGATCACGCTCATTCCCGCGATCGGCGGCATCGTCGCGGTGCTGGCGATGACCGGCGGCACGCTAATCCAGCGCGGCACGATCGGCGGCGATCCGATCTGGGTGTCGGGCGCGGTGCAGAATGCCGGCGGCGCGCTGGTGGCGATCGCCGCCACCCTGATCGTGGGCGAATGGCGCTGGGACAACAGCCCAATGATGTGGATCGGCCTCAGTTGGTCGGTGCTCGGCCTGTCGGCGGCCGGCCTGTCGCTGCTGGTCTGGCTGGTGCGGACCCAGGGACCGACGCGCATGTCGATGCTGTTGCTGCTGGTGCCGCCGCTCGCCGCGGTCGAGGCCTGGCTGCTGTTCGGCGAGAAGCTCGGCCCGGTGCAGATCGCCGGCTTCGCGCTGGCGTTGGGCGGCGTGCTGCTGGGCCGGTCGCAGCCCAAGCGGACCGAGGTGGTGGAGCCAGCCTGAACCGCCACCGCGCCGTCACAGGTTCGTCACATCCTGCAACATGGCGGTCATGATCGCGCGCTAGGGCGGGTCATGAGCAAATCCGGCCGCACCCCGCCGCTTCCCTCGATCCTGTCGCAGGCGACGGACATGCAGATGCAGATGACCCTGCGCCAGGTCGGCTTTGGCGCGCCGTCCGCCAATGCCGTGCCCCATGTGCCGCCCAAGCCGGCTCCAGCGCCGCGCGACGACAGCGCGCTCGCGCTCAAGCGGCGCGACTGGCTGCTGAATGTCATGGAGCAGCAGCGCGCCCTGTCCCCCTACGCCTCCGGCCTGCTGACCGCCGACGCGCTGTCGGGCGAGGATTTCCTCCACAATTTCTACGCGCCCGGCCGCCCGGTCCTGATCAAGGGGGCGATGGAGGGCTGGCCCGCCCGCGCGAAATGGACGCCGGACTATCTGGCCGATGCCATTGGCACGGCGGAGGTCGAATATCAGGGCGGCCGCGCGCAGGCCGCCGACTATGAGCTGGCCAAGGACCGGCACAAGCGCCGTGCTCCCTTTCGCCAGTTCGTCGCCCTGGTGCGCGACGGCGGCAATGACGCCTATCTGACCGCCTATAACAGCGCGGCGAACGGCCCGGCCCTCGCGCCGCTACAGGCCGATCTCGGCCATCCCGACGCCTATCTGGCGCCGACGCCCGGCATGCTCTGGATCGGCGGCACGGGCGCGTTCACCCCGCTGCATTTCGACCTCACCAACAATCTGCTGGCGCAGGTGACGGGCACCAAGCATGTCATCCTGGTGCCACCGTCGCAGACCCATCGGCTGGCGCATAACCGCCATGTCTTCAGCGATGTCGACGACCTGACCGATCCGGCACGGCTCGCCCGCTATCCCCGCTCCCGCGACGTGCTGCGCTACGAGGTGCGGCTGACGCCGGGCGACCTGCTCTTCATCCCGATCGGCTGGTGGCATCAGGTCCGATCGGAAAGCTTCTCGACCATGCTGACCTACACGCATTTCCACTGGCCCAATGCGGGCCATGAAAATTATCCCGCCGGGTAAAGCGTTGCCTGGAGAATGTGCTACCGCTCCGGCCCGCTCCCCCACCCGGCCACCCAAAGAATACTGCCGTTGGGTGGCCGGGTGGGGGAGCGGGCTGGCACCGCCTCAAAAATGCGCTCTTTCGCGCATTTTTTCGAAATCAGCCCTCCCGCAACCGCTCATGATGGCGGATCACCTCATCAATGATGAAGCGCAGGAATTTCTCGGTGAAGTCGGGGTCGAGATTGGCGTCGAGCGCGAGTTGGCGCAGGCGCGAAATCTGGCGTTCCTCCCGGCCCGGATCGGCCGGCGGCAGGTCGTGGGTCGCCTTATATTCGCCCACCGCCTGGGTGACCTTGAACCGTTCCGCCAGCATGAAGACAAGCGCCGCGTCGATATTGTCGATGCTCTCGCGATAGCGCTTCAAAGTCTCATCCACCTGGCATTCTCCACAGCGGCATCGCGGCGGGAAAAGGCGTGGCTTTTCCGTTACTGCGATGCGTCAATCAATCGTCCGGCGCGCTTTTTGCGCCATTGCGCCGCGCAGGCAAGCTATTCCCGCTTGCCATCTGCTTTTTGCCCCGCCAGAGGACGCTTGTCATGACTGCATCCTCCCCCGGCAACGTCCACCCGATCGGCCGCACCAGCGCCCCTTCGCTCGCTCCCATCATGGCGCTCGTCGCCGATGGCATGAACCAGGTGAACAGCGTGATCCTGGACCGGATGCAGTCGCGCATCCCGCTGATCCCGGAACTGGCCGGCCATCTGATCGCCGGCGGCGGCAAGCGGCTGCGGCCGATGCTGACGCTCGCCTGCGCCGACCTGGTCGGCTATGCCGGATCGCGCCATTACAAGCTGGCCGCATCGGTCGAGTTCATCCACACCGCCACGCTGCTGCATGACGATGTCGTCGACGGATCGGGCCTGCGCCGCGGCCGCAAGACCGCCAACATCATCTGGGGCAACAGCGCCTCGGTGCTGGTCGGCGACTTCCTCTTCTCCCGCTCGTTCGAGCTGATGGTCGAGGCCGAGTCGCTCAAGGTGCTCAAGATTCTGTCGGGCGCATCGGCGATCATCGCCGAAGGCGAGGTCAACCAGCTGACCGCCCAGCGCAAGATCGACACCAGCGAAGAACAATATCTCGACATCATCGGCGCCAAGACCGCCGCCCTGTTCGCCGCCGCCTGCCGCATTTCCGCCGTGGTCGCGGACCGCAGCGAAGCGGAGGAACATGCGCTCGACGTCTATGGCCGCAACCTTGGCATCGCCTTCCAGCTGATCGACGACGCGATCGACTATGAATCGGACGGCGCCACCATGGGCAAGGATGCCGGCGACGATTTCCGCGACGGCAAGGTCACGCTGCCGGTAATCCTGGCCTATGCGCGCGGGTCGGACGAGGACAAGGCCTTCTGGAAGGCCGCGATCTCGGGCCATCGCATCAGCGACGAGGATCTGGCCCATGCGACGCAGCTGCTGCGCCAGACCGGCGCCATCGCCGACACGCTGGCCCGCGCCCGCCATTATGGGCAGCGCGCGATCGACGCGCTGGGCATGTTCGATGCCGGCAAGGCCAAAGCGGCCCTTACCGAAGCGGTCGAATTCGCGATAGCACGAGCGTACTGAAGCATTTTCGAAGCGGACGGCACGTCCGCTGACTCGGAAAATGCGGCAGACCATAAGTTGAGGAGACGGGCACTTCTGCTCGTTTCCCCTTCCAATATCCGTTCGCCCTGAGCGAAGTCGAAGGGCAAAACTGAGCCGCAGGCGAAGTTCCTTCGCTTCGCTCTGGTGCGGGCTTCGACTTCGCTCAGCCCGAACGGGGTAAATATAATGATCCTGTCCCCCGAAACCATCGCCTTCCTCATGGCCGCTGCCTTCATGGCCGGCTGCATCGACGCGATGGCGGGCGGGGGCGGCCTGATCGCCCTGCCCGCATTGCTTGCCGCCGGCGTACCGCCGGTGCCGGCGGTCGCGACAAACAAGCTGCAAAGCTGCCTTGGCACCTTCGGCGCCTGCGTCGCCTATGCCCGGCGCGGCCATATGGACCTTGCGACCTACAAGGGGCCGGTGATCGCCGCCTTCATCGGGTCGATCGGCGGCGCCTGGCTGCTGCAACGGGTCGATCCGTCGATCCTGGCGGGACTGATGCCTGCGCTGCTGATCGCGATGGCCGCCTATTTCACCTTCTCGCCCAAGCTCAGCGATGCCGATCGCCATGCCCGCGTCGGCATGTGGGGCCTGTCCGGCATGATCGGTGTGGTCGGCTTCTATGACGGCTTTTTCGGGCCCGGCGCCGGCGCCTTCTACACCACCATCTTCCTGGCGCTGGGCGGCCTGTCGCTGCTGCGCGCCACCGCCCAGACCAAGGCGGCCAATTTCGCTTCCAATGTCGCGGGATTGCTGACCATGGTGGCGGGCGGCCATGTCATCTGGATTGCCGGGCTCGCCATGGCGGTCGGATCGATCACCGGCGGCCAGATCGGATCGCACCTTGCCATGCGGTTCGGCTCGAAGCTGATCAAGCCATTGCTCATCATCATGTCGCTGGCGCTGACGACCAAGATGCTGCTCGATCCGAAAAACCCGATCCACATCTATCTGTTCGGCTAGGCCCCCGCCCCTTCGCCGGGCATAGGGGATGTCCCCGCCGCTTCTCGGGATTATCCCCATGCAGCGTCGCGGCCCGCTCGCCGCTAGCCTCCCGTCCATCCATCAGGATCGGAGACTCAGCATGGCGAAGAAGCAACCCAACATCCTGGTCATTTTCGGGGATGACATCGGCTACTGGAACATCAGTTCCTTTGGCGGCGACACGATGGGGGTGGCCACGCCCAACATCGACCGGATCGGCCATGAAGGCATCCGCCTGACGTCCTTCTATGCCCAGCCATCCTGCACGGCCGGGCGCGCGGCGTTCATCACGGGACAGATGCCGGCGCGCACGGGCCTGACGACTGTTGGCTGCGCCGGCGCGCCGCAGGGCATGTCGGAAAAAGACCCCACAATCGCCCAGATCATGAAAATGGCAGGCTATGCCACGGCGCAGTTCGGCAAGAACCATCTGGGCGATCGCGAGGAGCACCTGCCCCATCGCCATGGTTTCGACGAGTTTTTCGGCAATCTCTATCATCTCAATGCCAATGAAGATCCGGAAGATCCCGATCGCCCGCAGACCAAGGAATTCGAACAGAAATGGGGCGTGCGCGGCATCGTGTCGGGAACCGCGGACGGTCCGACCAAGGATGAGGGCCAGCTGACGACGGAACGGATGAAGACGATCGATGACGAAATCGTCGCCAAGTCGTCCGATTTCATGGAGCGGCAGGTGAAGGCGGACAAGCCCTTCTTCATCTGGCACTGCGCCAGCCGCATGCATGTGTTCACGCATATGCTTGATGAGCGCAAGGGTGTCTCGCGGGCGTCCGAGGCCGACATTTATGGCGACGGCCTTGCCGAACATGACGGCCATGTCGGCCAGCTTCTGGCCAAGCTGGAAGACCTCGGCATCGTCGAGGACACGATCGTCGTCTACACCACCGACAATGGCGCATATCAATATATGTGGCCCGAAGGCGGCACGTCACCGTTCCGCGGCGACAAGGGCACGACCTGGGAAGGCGGCGTGCGTGTCCCTTGCGTCATCCGCTATCCGGGCAAGATTCCGGCCGGGCAGGTCAGCCCCGAGATCGTCGCGATGGAAGATTTCTTCATGACCTTCGCGGCGCTGGTCGGCATGCCGGACATCGACAAGAAGCTGAAGGCCGGGGTCGAGCATGACGGCAAGACCTACAAGGTGCATCTCGACGGCTATGACCAGACCGCGCTGTTCACCGGCAAGGGGCCATCGGCCCGCAAACATTATTTCTATTATGACGAAACCAACCTGACGGCGGTCCGCTACGGCCCATGGAAGGTGACGATCGCCGCCAAGATGGAAGGCAAGTGGGATAATCCGCTTGTCCATCTCGGGCGACCGATGATCACCAACATCCTGATGGACCCGTTCGAGCGGCAATGGGGCGACGTCAATCGCAAGCTGGCCGAACATAAGGGCTGGGTATTGTTGCCGATCATCGACTTCATGACGAGGCATGTCATGACCTTCCAGGAGTTCCCGCCACGGCAGGAGGCCATGTCGGGCGACTTTTCCAAGCTGATCGAGAAGTTCAAGGAACACGCAGCGCAGGATTGAAGTCAGGGCTGCCGCAGACAAGCCTGCGGCAGCCCCTTTCTCTTTTGAACAGGAAGCGCTTGCCGTGCCGTCCGCCCCGACCGGCACAACATCGCTCGGGACCACAGCCCTTCCTTCCCGACGCTCCAGGTCATGACCATTCCCCCATCGGGAAATTCGCCGATCACTGGATCATCGTAGACGTGCTCTGCTGTTCCAAGCCCAGGCCGCCGGCACGATAGCCGCACAGCCGACTTGTGGTCGCGGTGCATTGGCGTCAGAGGAACGGCCATGACCGCCCCCGCCCTGCCGATCCATGCCGTCCTGCCTGACCTGCTCGCCGCCCTTCGCGCTAGCAGTAATGCCGTGCTGGTGGCGCCGCCGGGCGCGGGCAAGACGACGGCGGTGGCACCGGCGCTGCTCGACCAGTCCTGGTGCGACGGCCAGGTGCTGCTACTCTCCCCCCGCCGCCTCGCCGCGCGCGCCGCAGCCGAGCGCATTGCCGAGATGCTGGGCGAGCAGCCCGGCGGCACGGTCGGCTATGCGACGCGGATGGACAGCAAGGTCAGCTCGAAGACGCGCCTGCTGGTACTGACCGAGGGCATTTTCGTCCGCCGCATCCAGGATGATCCCGAACTGGCCGGCGTGTCCGCCGTGCTGTTCGATGAAGTGCATGAGCGCAGCCTGGACAGCGATTTCGGCCTGGCGCTCGCGCTCGACGCGCAGGCGGCGCTGCGCCCGGACCTGCGTATCCTGCCGATGTCGGCAACGCTCGACGGCGCGCGTTTCTCGACGCTGCTCGATGGCGCGCCGGTGATCGAGAGCGAGGGCAAGATCCAGCCCTTGGAGTTGCGTCCTATCGGCCGCCATGCCGAAAAGCGGATCGAGGATGAGATGGCCGCCGCCATCCGCCGCGCGCTGGAAGAGGAGGCTGAGGGCGATCTGCTCGCCTTCCTGCCCGGCGTCCGGGAAATCGAGCGCACCGCCGAACGGATCGAGGGTGGCGCGTTCGAGGTCCACATGTTGCACGGCTCTCTCGATCCGGCGGCCCAGCGCGCCGCCATTCGCCCCTCGCGCGACGGGCGGCGCAAGGTGATCCTGGCCACCTCGATTGCCGAAACCAGCCTGACCATCGATGGCGTGCGCATCGTCGTCGACTCCGGCCTTGCCCGCCGTCCGCGCTATGACCGCGCCGCCGGCGTCACCCGCCTCGTCACCGAACGCGCCAGCCAGGCATCGGCGACCCAGCGCGCCGGTCGTGCCGCGCGCCAGCGCCCCGGCGTCGCCTATCGCCTGTGGGAGGCCGCGGCAACGGCGGGCATGCCGCCCTTCGACCCGCCCGAAATATTGGAAAGCGACCTGTCCAGCCTGCTGCTCGACTGCGCGCTCTGGGGCGTCGGCGACCCGGCCAGCCTGCGCTGGCTCGACGCGCCGCCCCCCGCTGCCGTGGCCGAGGCCGCCAAGCGACTGACCGCCCAGGAGGCGCTCGACGCCGACGGCCGCATCACGGCCCATGGCAAGGCGCTCGCCACCCTGCCGCTGGCGCCGCGCATCGCCCATATGCTGGTGCGTGCCGGTGAGCGCGGCCTCGCCCGCACCGCCGCCGAGATCGCGGTCCTGCTCGGCGAACGCGGCCTGGGCGGACAGGATACCGACCTCACCCTGCGGCTCCAGCGCTGGCGGCGCGAGGGCGGCAAGCGAGCCGAAGCAGGACGCGGCCTCGCCAAGCGTTGGGCGCGCCTGGTCGATGCGCGACCGCCCGCAGAGGGCGGACTGCACGATGTCGGCCTCTGCCTCGCCCTTGCCTTTCCCGATCGCGTCGCCAAGCGCCGCTCCGCCGATGGCGCCGACTGGGCCAGCGTGGGCGGGCGCGGCTTCCGGCTCGATCCGCTCTCGCCGCTGGCCAGCGAAACCTGGCTGGCGGTGGGCGAGGTGCAGGGCAGCGCCGCAGGCGCGCGTATATTGTCGGCCGCCCCCATCGGCGAGGCGGAGGTGATCGCTTTGTTCGGCGAGCGCATCGCCGAACATCGCACGGTGAAGTTCCGCCCGGCCAATGGCGGGATCGAGGCGCTGCGGGAGCGGCGGCTGGGTGCCGTGCGCCTGTCCTCCGGCTCCGATGACCGGCCCGACCCCGATGCCGTGGTCGCCGCGTTGGTCGATGGCGTGCGGCAGGGCGGCCTTGCCCTGCTGCCCTGGTCGGAAGCCGCGCAATCGCTGCGGATGCGGGCGGACTTTGCCGGGATCGACGCATTGTCCGACGCCGCGCTGATCGACACGCTGGACGAGTGGCTGCCGCCGCTGCTGGCGGGCAAACGCCGCCTGTCCGACATCGACCGGTCGCAACTGTCGGGCGTGCTCGAAACGCTGATCGGCTGGGACGGCAAGCAGCAGCTCGACCGGCTCGCCCCGCCCGATTTCCGATCGCCCGCCGGCTCCACCCATGCGATCGACTATGCGGCCGAGGGTGGCCCGCGCGTGGAATTGCGGGTGCAGGCGCTGTTCGGCCTGTCGCAACACCCGACCGTCGGCAACCAGCGCATCCCGCTGGTCCTCTCGCTCACATCCCCCGCCGGCCGGCCGATCCAGACGACGCGCGACCTGCCCGGCTTCTGGGCCGGCAACTGGCGCGACGTGGCGAAGGAAATGCGCGGCCGCTATCCCCGCCACCCCTGGCCCGACGATCCGGCGAGCGCCAATGCCACATTGCGCACCAAAAATGCGGACGCGCGCCGCAACTCTTGACTTCACGGCGACCGCTGGTGCAACGCACAATAACGATTTTACGGAGTTCCATCGCGATGACCGCGCGCATTTACCAGATCCAGAAGAACGCCCTCCAGTCCGGCAAGGCGCTGACTCACAAGTGGGTGCTGGAATATGCGCCCGCCGAAGCGAAGAAGGCCGATCCGCTGACCGGCTGGGCCGGCTCGGGCGACACCAAGCAGCAGCTGAAGCTCAGCTTCTCTTCGCAGGACGCGGCCGTCGCCTATGCCGAGCGCGAGAAGATCGCCTACACCGTCATCGCGACCCCGCCCAAGACGCTGAAAATTCAGGCCTACGCCGACAATTTCCGC
Organism: Sphingobium sp. SG1; assembly: GCF_057063145.1. NCBI lineage: Bacteria > Pseudomonadati > Pseudomonadota > Alphaproteobacteria > Sphingomonadales > Sphingobiaceae > Sphingobium > Sphingobium sp. SG1. Next base: position 269,232 of record NZ_JBVVOJ010000003.1, read on the forward strand.
TGATCCTTCAGCCCGTTCGAGGCTGGAATAGCAGAGCGCGGCGCGACACGGCGCGCCGCGAACAAGGCATTTTGCCCCAGATGCTGCCCGATTGACGCCTTATTCGTTTGCCAAAGAGCAAGCCAAGGCGGCAAAAGCCGTGCTTTCATGGAAAGATTGAAGAGATAATGACCGATCGCAGCGAGATTTTCGACAGCGTCGCAGCGCAGATCGCCCCCTTCAACAAGAAGGGCGTCGACCTGACCGAAGCCACCACCTTTGCCGGCGACCTGGAATGGGACAGCCTGACCGTGATGGATTTCGTCGCCGCCATCGAGGACGAGTTCGACATCATCATCACCATGAACATGCAGGCCGAGATCGAGACCGTGGGCCAGCTGGTCGACGCGGTCGCCAAGCTCAAGGCCGCCTGACACTTTAACTACCGTTCGGGCTGAGCGAAGTCGAAGCCCATTGCCGAGCGGAGCCGAGGCTCCATGCTTCGCCTTCGCTCAGCAGCGTCCTTCGACTTCGCTCAGGACGAACGGGTTTGGGATCATTGATATTATGACCGACGCCGCCATCGCTACCGAAACCCGCGATCTCTTCTCCAAGTTCGATCCGCTGATCAACGAGCGCGAGGCGCTGCTGGCGACGGGCGTGCGCGATCCCTATGCGATCGTCATGGACCAGGTGCTCTCGCCCACCCGCGCGATCATCAAGGGCAAGGAAACCATCCTGCTCGGCACCTATAATTATATGGGCATGACCTTCGATCCCGACGTGGTGGAAGCCGGCAAGAAGGCGCTGGACGAGTTCGGCGCCGGCACCACCGGCAGCCGCGTCCTCAACGGCACCTATCAGGGCCACAAGGAAGTCGAGGACGCGCTCAAGGAGTTCTACGGCACGTCGGGCGCCATGGTCTTTTCGACCGGCTATCAGGCGAACCTGGGCATCATCTCCACCCTCGCGGGCAAGGGCGATTATGTCGTGCTCGACGCCGACAGCCATGCCTCCATCTATGATGGCTGCGCCATGGGCAATGCGGAGATCGTCCGCTTCCGCCACAACAGCGTCGAGGATCTGGACAAGCGCCTGGGCCGCCTGCCCGCCGATGCGCTGAAGCTGGTCGTGCTGGAAGGCGTCTATTCGATGCTGGGCGACGTCGCGCCGCTGCCCGAGATGGTCGCCGCCATCCGCAAGCACCCCAATTGCATGATCCTGTGCGACGAAGCGCATGGCATGGGCTTCTTCGGCCCCAATGGCCGTGGCGCCTATGAGGAACAGGGCGTCGAGGGCGAGATCGACTTCGTGGTCGGCACCTTCTCCAAGTCGGTCGGCACGGTCGGTGGCTTCTGCGTCTCGAACCATCCCAAGTTCGAGATCCTGCGCCTCGTCTGCCGCCCCTATGTCTTCACCGCATCGCTGCCGCCCAGCGTCGTCGCCACCGCCGCGACCAGCATCCGCAAGCTGATGCATGCCGGCGAGAAGCGCGCCCATCTGTGGAAGAACAGCCAGCGCCTGCACCAGGGCCTGACCGACCTCGGCTTCAAGCTGGGCAGCGCCACGCCGCAGTCGGCGATCATCGCCGTCATCCTGACCGACCAGATGCAGGCGGTGGCGATGTGGCAGACGCTGCTGGAGCTGGGTCTCTACGTCAACATGGCGCGCCCGCCGGCAACCCCGGCCGGCACCTTCCTGCTGCGCTGCTCGCTCTGCGCCGAACATAGCGACGAGCAGGTCGAACAGATCATCGCCATGTTCGAGACCGCCGGCAAGGCCACCGGCGCGATCAACTGATCGCGCTTTTCGACACTCCGACGATCGACCGGGTATTTCCTGCGATAGAATCTGCTACAGCAGCGGAACCATCTAACCTGCATATTCGCGCGGTTAACATAGTTCGGTTAGTGTAACGGTATATGGCGGAACGCGAAGTGATCGATGAACAGGACCGGGGCTGGCGCGCCGCGGCGCGGCGCTACATGCCCCTGGTCCTTGGCATATTGCTGATCGGATCGCTCGGCGCCCTGCTCTACAGCGCCAGCAGCGCCTCGCGCGATCACCAGCGCGCGCTTGCCGAACAGCAGCGCAGCTGGGAAATCATGGCGCTTGCCCGCGCCTTCGAGGCCAAGACCGCCCGCGCCGAAGTGACGCTGGCCCGCTATGTCATCAGCCTCGACCCCGACACTGGCCGGCTGTTCCAGGACCAGTGGCGCACCGCCGCCAGCCAGCTCAAGTCGCTGACCTATGCCACCCGCAAGTCCGACTGGCAGCGCGGCAATGTCCGCGCGCTCCAGGCAGCCTTCGAACAGCGCGGCAAGACGCTGAGCGAAATCGGCCTGCGCACCACCTATGACCAGAAGATGGGCGCGCTGGCGCAATTCCATCAGGCCGGGCGATCGCAGGATATCAAGCGACTGACGGCGCTGATCGACCTGGTGATCCAGGCCGAAAATGCGCGGCTGCGCGAACGCAGCCTGGCCGTCAGCCTGGCGGGCGACCGCACCGAACTGGTCGGCAAGACGTCGCGCATGGTCGGCCTCGCCCTGCTGGTCTGCGTGCTGTTCGCGCTGTGGCTGGTCAATGCCGCCTATACCGAACGGCGCAACGCGCGCCGCATGGCGGATATGGAGGCGGAACGCGCCGACCGGCTGGAAGAGGCCGTTTCCGCCCGCACCAGCGAATTGTCGGACGCCTATGAGCAGTTGAAGCGCGAATCCGCCGAACGCGCCGCCGCCGAGGATAATCTGCGCCAGATGCAGAAGATGGACGCGGTCGGCCAGTTGACCGGCGGCATCGCCCATGACTTCAACAATATGCTGGCGGTCGTCGTCGGCGGGCTGGAACTGGCCAAGCGCAAGCTGCGGCTGAAGCCGGCCGAGGCGGGCCATCATCTCGACAATGCGATGGAGGGCGCCAACCGCGCCGCCGCGCTGACCCGCCGCCTGCTCGCCTTTGCCCGTTCCGAACCGCTGCTGCCCAATGCTGTCGATCCCGACAGCCTGCTGCGCGGCATGGCCGATCTGGTCGACCGCACGATCGGCGACCAGATCATCGTCAGCTTCGCCCACAAGGCAAGCGGCTGGCGCATCTTCGTCGACCAGCATCAGATGGAAAACGCCCTCCTCAACCTGTGCGTCAACGCCCGCGACGCGATGGAGGGCCGGGGCAAGCTGACCATCTCGACCGGCCAGGCACAGCTTGCCGCCAACCAGATCGGCGAATGCCCGGCCGGCGACTATGTCACCGTCAGCGTCACCGACAATGGCTGCGGCATGACGGCCGAGGTGGCCGCCCGCGTGTTCGAGCCCTTCTTCACCACCAAGCCGGTCGGCAAGGGCACCGGCCTTGGCCTCAGCCAGATTTTCGACTTCGTACGCCAGAGCCAGGGCGAAATCCGCATCGAATCCGAACTGGGCACCGGCACCAGCGTCCATATCTACCTGCCGCGCCGCATCCTGACCGAGCAGGAGGCCGCAGCAGAGGCCCCGGCGAGCGAACAGCTGCACACGCTCCATCCCCCTACCCGCATCCTGGTGGTGGAGGATGATCCGCGCGTGCTGAACCAGACCATGGCGGCGCTGGCCGAACTCGGCCACCTGCCGATCGCATGCGACCATCCCAGCAAGGCGGCCAAGCTGCTCAGCAACAATGCCGATATCGGCCTGATCATGAGCGACGTGCTGATGCCCGACATGACCGGGCCGGAAATGATCCGCACCCTGCCCGCCCATATGCGCCATCTGCCGGTGCTGTTCGTCACCGGCTTCACCGGCGATGCGACCGACAGCGACGATTTCCGGGGGCATGAGGTGCTGCGCAAGCCCTATACGCTCAATGCCCTGGGCCTGGCACTGTCGAACGCGCTCAGCGGATCGAACCACCCAGGAACAGCCGCGGCAGCAGAGTGACCGCGCCCAGCAGCGGCCAGCGCCGCTGCCAGGGCTTGATCTCGATTGCGGTGCCGGCATGGCGGTTGATCTTCCACGCCAGATAATCGATCCCGCCGGCATAGGTGAAGCTCGCCTTGGCAAGGCGCACCGCCGAGAGATATTTGCCGCGCCGCTGCAGCCCGCGCCAGACCTTGTCCGCATGATCGGGCGACGGCGGCAGTCCCTCGGCCAGCGCCGCCGCACCGAAGCGGCGATAACGATCGGGATCGGCATCGACGATCGAGAGCGAGCGCCCCGTCTTCTCCGCCCGCAATTCGGCATTATAGGTCAGGGTAAAGCCGGCCTTCCACAGCGCGACAGGGTCATCCCCCTGCCCGTCCGCCATCGGCCGGGCGAGCGACAACAGGGTCGGCGCGGCCTGCGCCACCGCCGCCAGCGCGCGCTGGCGCGCCAGATCATCCGCCGACCACAGCAGCCGCGAGGGCTGGGCAAAGCGCGCCCAGACCGAGACATTGTCCGCCTTCATGCTGTTCAGCCGGGCAAAGTCGGCCTCCGACAGCACGGCATATTTGGCGATCAGGCCGCCATGTTCGAACGGAAACACATTGGGCGGGATCGCCCGGTTGGCGCGCGCCAGCCAGCCCTTGCCATAGGCCGCCTCATAATCGGAGACGATCAGGTAGAAATCGAGCATCAGCCCGTCGAGATTGGCCTCGCGCAGGCAGGAGCCGTAGAAGAGCACCGCCCGCGCCGCGCCGGGATATTTCGCCGCCAGCGCCCCCGCCATGGCGGCCGCGCGCGGATCAGCCGGCGCGGACAGTTCGGCAGCGACGAGCGAGAACAGGCTGTTGGTCATCGCCAAGCGCTTTAGAGCCTGATTCCGCCGGGTGGAAGCATCTTGCGCGGATCATGCGCGCACGACCATCAGCGCCCTATCCCCGGCGATAGACCAGCATCAGATTATTGGCCGGCATCGCCACGCGGCGCGTGCGTGCCAACCCGACATCGGCCGCCGCCCGGTCGACATCGGTCAGGGTCCGAAGGCCCCATTGCGGGTTGCGATCCTTCAGCGATCGGTCGAACGCCAGATTGGAGGGGGCGGTCGGCACATCATCCTCGACATAGGGGCCATAGAGGATCAGCGGCGCCCCCGGCGCCAGCAATCGCGCGCCGCTGGCGAGCAGGCCCAGCGTCGCGCCCCAGGGGCTGATATGCACCATGTTGATGCACAGGAGCGCGTCGGCCGTATCGATCGGCCAGTCGGCGCCCGCCGCGTCGATCAGCAGTGGCGCGCGCAGATTGGGCAGATTGGCGTCGCCGCGCAGCGCCGCGATCGAGGCCAGCGCCGCGGGATCGGGATCACTGGGCTGCCAATCGAGCGCGGGGAACGCGACGGCGAAGTGGACGACATGTTCGCCGCTGCCGCTCGCCACTTCCAGCACCAGCCCGGCATCGGGCAGTTCGTCCCGCAGGACAGCCGCGATCGCATCGCGGTTGCGCAGCGTCGCGGGGGCATGGCGGCGCGGATCGGGGCCGTCGCCCTGCGGCGTCCAGGGTGCGGGGGCGTCCTGTGTCATGGACAAATCCTTGTCTGTGGCCGGCCGATGCAAAAAGGGCGGTGGAGATCCTCCACCGCCCTTTGCGTCCGGCTTATTCGGCGGCGACCGCCAGGTCCGGTTCGGACCAGGTCAGCACCGGCTTGCGCGCGGCCAGCGTCTCGTCGAGGCGACGGCGCGGGGCGTGATAGGGCGCGCCCTTCAGCGCCTCGTCACCCGCCTTGGCCCGTTCGGCGAGGCTCCGCAGCGCCATGATGAACTGATCGAGCGCCGCCTTGCTTTCCGTCTCGGTCGGTTCGACCAGCATCGCGCCATGGACGACCAGCGGGAAATACATGGTCATCGGGTGGAAGCCTTCGTCGATCAGGCCCTTGGCGATATCCAGCGTCGTGAAGCCTTCGGCCAGCCCCTTGTCGCTGAACAGTGCCTCATGCATGCACGGGCCAGCCGCACCGAAGGGCGCGTCGAGCACGTCATCTAGGCTGCGCAGGATGTAATTGGCGTTCAGCACCGCATCGCTCGCGACCTGGCGCAGGCCGTCGGCGCCGTGGCTGAGGATATAGGTCAGCGCGCGGGTGAACATGCCCATCTGGCCATGGAAGGCGACCATCCGGCCAAAGGTCTGGGCGTGGTGATCCTCCGCCGTTTCCTCTTCGACCAGCACGAACTTGTCGCCCTGCTTTTCCACGAAAGGCAGCGGCGCGAAGGGCGTGAGCGCTTCCGACAACACCACCGGACCCGAACCCGGACCACCGCCGCCATGGGGCGTCGAGAAGGTCTTGTGCAGGTTGATGTGCATCGCGTCGACGCCCAGGTCGCCGGGGCGGACCCGGCCGACAATGGCGTTGAAGTTCGCGCCGTCGCAATAGACGAAGGCCCCGGCGGCATGGACCGCGTCGGAGATCGTCTTCATGTCGCGCTCGAACAGGCCGCAGGTGTTGGGGTTGGTGATCATCACCGCCGCAACGTCCGGTCCCAGACGGGCCTTCAAGGCTTCCAGATCGACGCGGCCATCCGGGGTCGCGGGAATATCCTCGACCTTGTAGCCGCAGAAGGCGGCGGTGGCGGGATTGGTGCCGTGTGCGCTTTCGGGCACCAGGATGACGCTGCGGGCGTCGCCACGGGCTTCGAGCGCGGCGCGGATCGCCAGCAGGCCGCACAATTCGCCATGGGCGCCCGCCTTGGGCGACATGGCGACCGAGTGCATGCCGGTCAGCGTCACCAGCCAGGCGGCCAGTTCATGGATGACAGCCAGTGCGCCCTGCACCGTCGACTGCGGCTGCAGCGGGTGGATGTCGGCGAAACCAGGCATCCGCGCGACCTTTTCGTTGAGGCGCGGGTTGTGCTTCATGGTGCAGCTGCCGAGCGGGAACAGGCCAAGATCGATGGCGTAGTTCTGGCGCGACAGGCGGGTGTAATGGCGCACCGTTTCCTGTTCCGACAGGCCGGGTAGGCCGATGCTGTCGGTGCGGGCGAGCGAACCGAGGCGGCTGGCCACCTTGGGCACCGGCGCGAAATCGACGCCGGTGGTGTCGGTCGAGCCGATCTCGAAGATCAGCTTTTCCTCCAGCATCAGCGCGCGGTTGCCGGTGGCGGTTTCCGGGGCCATATGCTCCTGCGCGACGGCCTGCGGGGTGGTCGGGCGACCTTCCTTCAACATGGTCATGCCAGTTCCTCCTCAAGCGCTGCGGCAAGCGTTTCGATATCCTCCGGCGTGACGGTTTCCGTCACGGCGACGACCAGGCCGTTGCCGATCTCCGGCGCGTCCGGGAACAGGCGGCCGAGCGAAACGCCCGCCAGCACGCCCTTGTCGGCGAGGTTGCGGACGACGTCGCGCGCATCCTTGGTCAGGACCAGCGTGAATTCGTTGAAGAAGCCGTCATTGAGCAGGGTCACGCCCGGCACCTTGGCGAGGCGGTCAGCAGCCTGCACGGCCAGGCCGTGGTTCAGGATCGCCAGCTCACGCAGGCCCTTCTCGCCCAGCAGGGTCATGTGGATGCTGAACGCCAGCGCGCACAGGCCCGAGTTGGTGCAGATGTTCGACGTCGCCTTTTCGCGGCGGATATGCTGCTCGCGGGTCGAAAGCGTCAGCACGAAGCCGCGCTTGCCGGCCGCATCGACCGTCTCGCCGCACAGGCGGCCCGGCATCTGGCGGACATATTTCTGCTTGCAGCCGAACAGGCCGAGATAGGGACCGCCAAACTGGAGGCCGACGCCGATCGACTGGCCTTCGCCCACGACGATGTCCGCGCCCATATGGCCCGGCGCCTTGATCGCGCCCAGCGCGACCGGCTCGGTGACGACCGCGACCAGCAGCGCGCCGGCTGCGTGCGCGGCATCGGCCAGCGGGGTCAGGTCGGCGATGCGACCGAGAATGTCGGGATATTGGACGACGACGCAGGACGTGTCCTTGTCGATCGATGCGATCAGCGCGTCGATGTCGGTCGCGGCGTCCAGCGTCGGCGCCTGATGCACCAGCGCGTCGCCGGTGAACTTCGCCATGGTGTTGGCGACCGAGACATAATGGGGGTGCAGGCCGGACGACAGCAGCGCCTTGCCGCGCTTGGTGATGCGGCGGGCCATGCCGATCGCTTCCCAGCAGGCGGTCGAGCCGTCATACATGGAGGCATTGGCGACATCCACGCCCAGCAGGCGGGCGACCTGGGTCTGGAACTCGAACAGCACCTGCAGCGTGCCCTGCGCGATTTCCGGCTGATAGGGCGTGTAGGCGGTCAGGAACTCGCCGCGCTGGATCAGATGATCGACGCTGGCGGGAACATGATGCTTGTAGGCGCCGGCGCCCAGGAAGAAGGGTGCTTCCCCTGCCGACAGATTCTTGCGAGCGAGCGCGCCCATGTGGCGCTCGACCGCCAGTTCGCTGGCATGATCGGGCAGGCCGGCGATGGTGCCGCTCAGGCGGGCTTCGGCGGGCACGTCGATGAACAGGTCATCGATCGTCTCCGCGCCGATGACGGACAGCATGTCCTGCCGGTCGGTGTCGGTAAGGGGTAGGTAGCGCATTTCGTTTTCTCCCCCCTCTCCCACGAGCCTCCCCTCCCGCATGCGGGAGGGGCCGGGGGAGGGTCTGTGAAGGAGATGGCGCTACACGCCCTCCCCTAACCCCTCCCGCAAGCGGGAGGGGAACTATTAGATTAAAGCGAGGCCACGAACTTCTTGTAGGCGGCTTCGTTCATCAGGCCTTCCAGCTCGCTCGCATCAGCAATGCGCAGCTTGAAGAACCAGCCATCTTCCTCGGCATCGCTGTTGACCAGCGCCGGCTCGTCTTCCAGCGCGCCATTGGCTTCGACGACTTCGCCCGAGATCGGGGCATAGACGTCGGACGCGGCCTTGACCGATTCCACGACAGCGGCGTCGTCGCCCTTTTCGAAGGTCGTGCCTTCGGCGGGCAGTTCGACGAACACGATGTCGCCCAGCTGTTCCTGCGCATAGTCGGTGATGCCGACGGTGGCGATGTCGCCTGCAACGTCGATCCATTCATGTTCGTCGGTGAAATAGCGGCTCATGCTTGCTCTCCTCGAAAAGCGGTAATTCAGGCCTTGCGGCGATAACGATGCGGAACGAACGGCATCGGCGCAACCGCCGCTGCAATCCGCTTGCCGCGAACCTCGATCTCCAGCGCGGTGTCGAGCGCGGAATAAGGCAGGCTGACCCAGCCCATGGCGATCGGCGCGCCCACGCTCGGCGCGAAGCCGCCCGAGGTGACTTCACCCACCAGCACATCGCCGGCGTAGATTTGCGCGCCTTCGCGGGCCGGCAGGCGGCCTTCGATCTTCAGGCCGACGCGCTTGGAACCGGGGCCTTCGGCCAGTTCCTTCATCACGCGGGCATGGCCGATGAAGCCGCCTTCCTCGCGGCGGCGCTTCTGGATGGCAAAGCCCAGGTCCGCGCCGATGGTGCTGACGGCGGGCGACAGGTCATGGCCATAGAGCGGCAGGCCGGCCTCCAGACGCAGGGAGTCGCGCGCGCCAAGGCCGATCGGCTTGACCTGCGGCAGCGCGCACAGCGCATCGGCCAGCAGCGCGACGGAATCGCCCGGCACGCTGATTTCAAAGCCATCCTCGCCAGTATAGCCCGAACGGCTGATCCACAGCGGCACGCCGCGCCAGGTAAAGAGACCGGACTGCATGAAGATGAGGTCGGCGGTTTCGGGGATGAGCGCGGCCATCGCCTCGCCCGCTTCCGGGCCCTGCAGCGCCAACAGCGCCTGATCGGCCATGTGATTCATGGTGACGTCGTCGGACAGATGCTCGATCATCCAGCCGATATCGTCATATTTCGTCGCGCCATTGACGACCATGTAGATCGCCGCGCCTTCGAACGCACCGTCGCCGGGGCGCGAGACCATCAGGTCGTCGAGGATGCCGCCTTCCGCGTCCAGCAGCATCGAGTAGCGCTGGCGGAAGGGCTTCAGCCCCTTGATGTCGCTGGGCAGCAGGGTTTCGAGCGCGGCATCGACGCTGGCGCCGCCGGTCTCGTCGGAGAAGGTGAGCTGGCCCATATGGCTGACGTCGAACAGGCCGGCATGTTCGCGGGTCCAGCTATGTTCGGCCATGATGCCTTCATACTGGATCGGCATATGATAGCCGGCGAAGCCGACCATGCGCGCGCCCTTGGCACGGTGCCAGGCGTCGAGCGGCAGGGCTTCGAGGGGCAGTTCCGCTTCGAGGGCGGCGACGTCGTCAGTGGCGGTCATGGCAAGACCTTTCCGTAGGAGGGATGCGGCGACAGGCCAGCGCAGCCGACGAATCGGCGCTTCCGGCATGCCACCCCCTCTGTCACGGAACCTGAGAGCTTTGACCAGCGGCCTGGGACCGGCTGGCTTACCCCTTCGGTGGGACGGCACGGGGCCATCCGCTTTCCAGAGTATCTACGCGCGATGCGGTCCTTTGGCCTGAGAGATTCCGGGGCGGTTGCTCCTTCGGCGACGGGCTCAAGCCTGAAAGGCGCCCATGCTCTCCCGCATCGTGCCCGCTGCCGAATCCTCGGCACCGGAGACGCCCCACGCATTTGCCCAAAGCGCGGGCGGCGTCAATCGGGCAAATGTTGCAGGGACGCAGGTTATGGCCGGATCAGCCTTCCTCGCGCGCCAGCCGCTGCGCCATCGCCAACGCCGCCGCCCGGCATTCGGAGAGCGCCGCATCGGCCGCTTCGTCCGAGAGGGTCAGGTCGGCAAAGCCGCCCTCCCCGTCGAACATCTCCAGGAAGCGGCTGACGCCGGCATAGTTGGAGTCCGCGACAGCGCGCTGGATGAGGTCGATCCGATCCGCCCAGGGCCGCGCGCCCTGTGCCCGCAACAGGCGGGAAAGATCGTCAAGCTGGGCGGCAAAGGCCGCGATCTGGGGATGCAGTGTCATGGGCAGAGAGATAAAGCCCGCGCGACGACCGGACCAGCCGGCGGAACGCCAACGCAGCGTTTCCGTTGGCGGAGTTTGGGTGGATAGCAGAACGGCAGCTTTCAACCGACTGTTGGCAAAATTGGACACCAATTGGCTTATCCAACGCCTAATAGCATTTCGTAAAAGCGGCCGTATGTTCGCCCTCCTGCAACTTTCACACAGTCTTTGAGAGCCTCTTGTTGAAATGCTGTGCCTGCTTGATCGACGATCATGCACGCGCCCAGATATTCTCCCGCTATGGACAGGGCAGCGAGCAGACTCGCTCCGTTCCGCGCGCATTTCCATATCAGGTGATCTGGGTCAGCATGGTCACGCACTACCAGTTCTCCGGAGGGGGTCTCCAGAGTTAGGTAATCTGCTTCTACATCACCTATGATAAAACCGTTTTGCGCTGGCTCAGGAAGGTCGCGGAAACGGACCATACCTATTTCGGTGTTGCTGGCGTCATAGCGCGCAAACAAATCACGCAACGTAGGGTCTGGGAGATTATTAGATTGCGCCATCGTTCGATCGAACATTTCGAAAGACGATGAAATATCAATAACCTCGTCCTTGCTGAGGCCGATGGTGGCAAAGGCTTCTGCGGCAGGCTTCGCGTTCCGAAGAGCATTCTTGAATGACAATGCGTCCACCGAGCTTCCTGTTCGCTTTGATAGGCAGCCTAGGTTTCGATGGCCGCTTTAAAGCATTTCGGCAATCTCCATAAGCGGCAATAATTGGTCGTCAGCGGCCAGAGCCATGGTCGCCCGTGCCCTTTCCTACTCCGGCTTTCTCTGATCTATCCTGCCCGATGGAACAGCCCCCTGCCCCTTCCGCCTTATCGCCCGCAAGCTCCGTCGGCGTCGCTTCGCTGTCGTCTCATTGTCGCGTCGGTGTCGCGCGGAAGAGGCGTCATAGGCGCATCGACATGACCCAGGCGGCGCGTCGCAGGCGCGTAGGGCCGTGCAAACACGCCAGAATGCGCGTGTAACGACACTGTGAACTTTCAACTGTCGCGTCGAAGACGGCCGCTCGCGCCTAGACCAGGGCCCCGCAAATTTCGGCATGCCGCTTTTCGGCATAGCGATCGGTCATGCCGGCGATGAAGTCGGCGATATGGCGGCTGCGGGTTGGTTCTTCCAGCGCGCATTCGTCGCGCCATTCGGGCGGCATCAGGGCGGGGTCGGCCAGATAGGCGCGGAACAGGTCCATCACGATCACCCGCGCCCGGTCGGCGGCGGCCAGCTGGTCGGGATGATGATAGAGGGTCGCATACATGAAACGCTTCAGCTCGCGTTCCTGCGCCGCCAGTTCGGGCGAGAAGGCGACCAGCGTGCGGCCCAGCGCGCGGACATCGGCAACCGTCTCCACCCCGGCGGCCGCGATATTGGCACGGGTGGTGGTGAGCAGATCATTGGCCATCACGCCAATCTGTTCGCGCACCAGTTCGCGCAGCAGCCGATCCTGCGGCACATCGGGATATCGGGTAGTCACCCGATCCCAGCAATGGCGCACCAGCGGCACCGTCAAAAGCTGTTCCAGGCTCAGCAGCCCGGCGCGCAGGCCATCGTCAATGTCGTGATTGTCATAGGCGATATCGTCCGACAGCGCCGCCAGCTGCGCCTCCAGCGAGGCATGGCTGGCAAGGTCGAGCGGGAACAGCGCGTCCAGTTCACGCATCGCCCAGCCGGGCTTCGTCACCGGGCCATTATGCTTGGCCAGCCCCTCCAGCATTTCCCAGCTCAAATTGAGGCCGCGAAAGCGCGGATAGGGCGAATCCAGCAGCATCAGCGTGCGCAGCGTGTGCGCATTATGATCGAAGCCACCATGATCCTCCAGCGCCGCCTCCAGCGCATCCTCGCCGGCATGGCCGAAGGGCGGATGGCCGATATCATGGGCCAGGCACAGCGCCTCGGTCAGATCCTCGTTGAGGGCAAGCGTGCGGGCGATGGCGCGGCCGATCTGCGCCACCTCCAGGCTGTGGGTCATGCGCACGCGATAATGATCGCCGTCGGGCGACACGAACACCTGCGTCTTGTGCCGCAGCCGACGGAAGGAGATCGAATGGATGATACGGTCGCGGTCGCGCTGGAACATATCGCGCGGGCCGCGCATCTCGCCGCCCGGTTCGGCATGGAGCCGTCCCCGGCTCTGGTCGGGCTGAGAGGCGTAGGATGCGAGCATCGTCATGCGAACCCCTTATTTGCTGCCCAGCTTTTCGACCACCTCGCCCGCGTCGCTCTGCCAGGCGAAGGCATCGGCGCCGGCCTTCTTGAGGTCCGCCTCGACCGCCCTGGCGCGGGTGAAGCTGGCAAAGGGACCGATCAGCAGGCGCGAGGTCTGGCCCCAGCTTGCGCTCCAGCCATCCTGCGGCGCGACCGCGTCATATTTGCCCTGCAAGCGCTTGAAGGTGAAGGCCAGCGCGCTCTTCTGCCCGGTGCCGATCTGCACCCAGTTGCGCGCGGGGTTGGCGGCCAGCCGCTTCTTTTCCTCGGCTTCCTTCTTCGCCTTGGCGTCGGCTTCCGCCTTGGCCTTGGCGGCGGCCGCCTTCTTCGCCTTGTCCGCCTCCGCCTGGCGCGCAGCGGCGCGGCGGGCAGCCTGCAGCTTCTCGACCTCGGCCAGGTCGACCGCGACCACGTTCGAGCGGCGCTCGCTGTCGGGCACGTCGATGGCGTGGATGATGTCGGCCAGGCTCCGGGTCGCCTCCGGCGCCGGCTGCGGCGCGGCACTGCCCGCCGGCGGCGTGAATTCGGTGGCGACCGGCGCCGATGGCGTCTCTGCAGGCGGCGTGCCCTGCGGCGCCGGCGGGGTCACGCTCGACGCCTGGGCAAGGGCGCTCGAATTGAGCTGCGAGGCGGCGCTCGGCTGGCCGGTGGTCGGCGCCGGCGCGGTCGAGCGCGGCGCGCCGCCATCCAGCGCGTCGAGGCCCGGCGCGGGCGGCCCCTGCACATCGGCCGATGCGCTGCGGACCGGGGCGGGCGACGGCGCTGGGGTCGGCACTGGCGTCTGGGTGGTCGCCTGACCGGGCACCGGCTGCACCATCTCCGAACGGGCGCTCTGGCTCAGCGTCGGCTGGACGACCGGCTGGCGTCCGCGCGTGTCGGCGGGCAGCGGCTGGACCGTTGCGGGCGCAGGCGCGGGGACAGTGGGCTGCGTGGCTTGTGCGGCCACCGGCGGCCGACTCTGGGTCGACGCGGGCTGGCGGGCGGCGGGCGTGCCGAGCGGCGCGCGGGCCAGCGACGTGCCGCGCTGCCGGCCACTGCCGTTGCGGGTCGTGCGGCGATCACCCTGGGCCGGCGCGGTCGACGCGGCGGCGGCAGGTGCGGCGTCGCGCGACGCCAGCTGGACGCCCAGCGCCGGCGGGGTCGGCACGATCGGCGTGATGCTGGTCGCGACCACCTGCGGGAAATGGCCGAAATGGACCGCAGCCGCCTTCTGCGCCGCCGTCAGATAGGGCATTTTCTGCATATAGGGGGTGATGGCGCTCGCCAGCTGGGCCGGCATGGTCTGGTCGACCACCTTCTTGGCCTCGGCCTGACGGTTGTTCATCGCCAGGATGAAGGCATTATAGCGCCAGGCGGCCCGGTCGCTCTTGTAGAGCAGCGGCTGCAACACCTTGTCGGCGGCATCCACCTGCCCCGAAATACCGAGCGAGGCGGCGTAGCGGCGCACCAGTTCTGCATCGTCCGGTGTGCGTTGCAGGGCGGCATGATAATCGCGCTGCGCCCCGGCCTGGTCACCGGTCATGTCACGCGCAAGGCCACGGTCGCCCTGGATGGTCGCTTCGGGATAGCCGGCACGGGTCGCCTGGTCGAACAGGCGCAGCGCTTCGGCCGGGTTCTGCATCTTCAGCATGACCCGGCCCAGGCCCGCCTTGGTGCGTCCATTATTGGGCTGGATCGCGTCGGCGCGCGCAAAGAAACCGGCGGCCGCGCGGGCATCGTCCAACTCCAGCGCGGCTTCCCCTGCCCCCACCAACGCGTTGAAATCCCGCGGATTGGTGGCCAGCTTCGCCAGATTATTGTTGAGGTCCGCGGCGCCCGAGGGCCGGACCAGATCGGCCTGGTCGGTTTGCGCCTGCGCAGCCGTGGCAAGAAGCAGGCTGCCGAGAATCCATAGATGAGATCGTGTCACATCGCTCCCTTAGCGGATCGCGGAAGCAATGGGAAATGACCTGCACAAAAAAGCGCGCCGGGTCGCCCGAAGCGACCGACGGCGCGCCTTTGGCAGGCCGGTGCGGGCCTATGCCCGCACGCTGGCCTTACTGGTTGTTCTGGCGGTTGAGGAAGCGCGGGATATCCAGACCCTGCGTGCCTTCTTCGGCGCCCGGTGCCTTTTCGCTGCCACGGGTAAGGCCGGCCATACGCTCGAACAGCGTGCCACCGGTCGCGACGCGCGGCGCCGGCTGGGCGGGCTTGGGCGCGGCTTCCGGTGCCGTCGGTTCGGCCGCTTCGGCGCCGAGCAGCAGTTCATCCTGCGAGGGATCCTCGTCGGAGAAGACGGCGGCGGGACGCGCCGGCGCGAAGGCCGGCGGCGCCTTTTCGGCGGCAGGCGCGGCGATCGGCGCGGGTGCCGGAGCTTCGGGCACGTCCAGTTCCAGCGCTTCGGGCTCGGGCGCGGCGACCGGAGCCGGCGCGGCAGCGACCGGCGCGGCCGGGGCAGGTGCGGCCACCGGTGCCGGACGCGGTGCCTGCGGCACGGCGACGGCCGGACGGCTGGCGAAGCTGAACGGCTGGGTCAGCGGTGCGGCCTGGCTGCCGACTTCATTGTCGATGCCGGTCGCGACGACCGACACGCGGATCTTGCCGTTCAGATTGTCGTTGAAGGCGCTGCCCCAGATGATGTTCGCATCGGGATCGACCAGTTCGCGGATATGGTTGGCGGCTTCGTCGACTTCCATCAGGCGCATGTCGTCGCCACCGACGATCGACACGATCACGCCCTTGGCGCCGCGCATCGACACACCGTCGAGCAGCGGGTTGGCGATCGCCTTTTCCGCCGCCTGGAGCGCACGGCCGTCGCCTTCCGCCTCGCCGGTGCCCATCATCGCCTTGCCCATCTCGCCCATCACCGAACGGACGTCGGCAAAGTCGAGGTTGATGAGGCCCGGCATGATCATCAGGTCGGTGATCGAGCGCACGCCCTGCTGCAGCACCTCGTCCGCCATCTGGAACGCTTCCTTGAAGGTCGTGTTCGGGTTGGCGATCAGGAACAGATTCTGGTTCGGGATGACGATCAGCGTGTCGACATGCTTCTGCAGCTCGTCGATGCCGCTTTCCGCCGACTTCATGCGGCGATTGCCCTCGAAGGTGAAGGGCTTGGTCACGACGCCGACGGTCAGGATGCCCTTTTCACGCGCCGCCTTGGCGATGACCGGGGCCGCACCGGTGCCGGTGCCGCCGCCCATGCCGGCAGTGATGAAGCACATATGGGCGCCTTCCAGCGCCTGTTCGACGGTGATGATCGTTTCCTCGGCCGCCGCGCGACCGATTTCGGGGCGCGAACCGGCGCCCAGACCCTCGGTGATCTGCGGGCCAAGCTGGATGCGCCGTTCGGCCGGCGAGGCGTTCAGCGCCTGCGCGTCGGTGTTGGCGACGATGAAGTCGACGCCCTCGACGCTGGCCGCGATCATGTTCGCGATGGCGTTACCGCCTGCACCGCCAACGCCTATCACCGCAATGCGTGGCTTCAATTCGTCCACATGCGGCGGGCTGATCTCGATGCTCATATACTTTGCTCCCTCAGCTTCCTCGTCAGGAAGTGACAACCGTCATCAATTGTTAACACCAGAAAATAGAGTATTTCACCTGCTATTTTCGTTTTCGTTCAAATTCGCTCAGTAATTCGTCCGCATCGCCCGCATCATGCGCTGCCACCATTGCGGGGCGCCCAGACGATGCACGGTTTGCGGCGCAGGCGCCATCGCCCTAAGATCAACCGGGTTTGAAGCGCCGTAAAGCGCCAATCCGGCCAAAGTAGCGAAGGCCGGGCCACTATGCGCTTCGGGCATGGCTGACAAGCCACGCGGGCGACCGACCCGCACCGCACGCCCCAATGCGCCTTGCGCATAGTCGGCAATGCCCTTCATCTCCGCGCCGCCGCCGGTCAGCACGACCTGGCGCCCGGTGCTGTTGAAACCCATGCCGGCCAGCGCCGCATTCACTTCCGCCATGATCTGGTTCAGTCGTTCGCAGATGACGCCGACCAGCGCCGCGCGGGTGATCTTGCCGCCTTCCGCATTGGGGCCGGCGCTCTGCCCCGGAATGGCGACATCGCCATGGGGCGTCGCGATCTCGATCATCTCGCGGAAGTCGCGGCGGTTCTGCATCGCCGAACCATAGAAGCATTTGATCCGCTCCGCCTGGCTGCGGCGGATGCCGAAGGCCGAAGAGATATCATCGGTAATGTCGGACGCACCCATCGGGATCGAATGCAGCCCCACCAGCATGCCGCCGGCATAGAGCGAAACATTGGTGACCCCTGCCCCCATCTCGACCAGCGCCACGCCCAGGTCGCGCTCCTCTTCCGACAGGCAGGCGAGGCCCGTGGCGATCGGCGAGGCGACGATCGAATTGACGTTGAGATAAGCGCCACGCACGCACAGGTCGAGATTGGCGAGCGGCGCGCCATCCGCCAGCACGACATGGATGTCGACGCCCAGCAGATCGGCATGCATGCCCAGCGGCTTCTTCACCGGCACCTTGCCATTGATGGTGAAGCAGGTCGGCTGCGCATGCAGGATGATGCGGCCATCGGGGTCGATGCCCTGCTGGCCGGTGGTCAGCAGATCGTCGATGTCCGGCTGCTCGACGCGATAGCCGCCCATGTCGCGCTCGACCGTGACGACGTCGCTGACCAGGCTGCCACCCGAGAAGCTGACCCAGACATCCTCGATATTGGTGCCGGCAACACGCTCGGCCTGTTCCACCGTCTCGCGCACGGCCAGTTCGGTGCGTTCCATATCGGCGATGAAGCCGCGGCGCACGCCCCGGCTCTCGCGCTGGCCGGTGCCCAGGATCGCCAGCTCACCCGTATCGGTGCGCCCCGCGATCAGCGCGGACACCTTCCACGATCCGATATCGATCGCGGTGATGAGCTTTTCGACCTTGGGCTGTGCCATGACTTAGCCTTCCTCGCCCGCGGCAGGCGCACTTGCGGTCTTTTCCGCCTTGGCATCCGCCGCTGCCGGCTTATCGCTGGTCTGGCCCTGCGGCAGACGCAGCACGAAACGATCGGGATCACGCATGTCGAACTTGACGATGCCCCGGCCGAGCAGCCGGTTGACGCCATCCATGCGCGCGAAATTCACCAGCGCTGCCGCCGATGTCTGTTCGCCCTCAGGCAGCGACAGCGTTTCCCCAGACTGAAAGCGCAGATCCCAGCGACGGTTCCCGACCCAGGTTGCGCCAGCCAGCATCGGCTTCAAGGCAGGCGCGCTTTCCATCAGCTTGTTGAGACCGGCGGTCTGGAGATTGGCGTTGGGGCCGACCACAAGCGGCAGGTCCGGCATCGCCCCGGCCGACACCGATTGCAGCACCACGCCCGCCACGTCGATCAGATGCAGTTGCCCGTCATGCTGCCACACCGCGACCGGATCACGCTCGACGATATCGACGACCAGCGTGTCGGGCAGGCGGCGGGAAATGCGCGCATCCTTGACCCAGCCAAGCTTCAGCATTTCCTGCCGCACCTTGGGCAGGTCGAGCGAGAGCATCGAGCGATCGACCTGGCCGAGCGCGATATTATAGACCGGCATCTCGTCCATGCGCTCGACGCCGCGCACCTCGACCTTCTCCACCTCGAAACCGGCGCGCGCGGCCAGGCTTGCCGCCTGCTGGCGCGCCATGTCGGGCAGCCCCGCATAGATGGCGATGGCGATCGCTATGCCACCGAAAATCGCAAAGATCGCCCAGGTGGCCAGCTTCTGCAGCGTATCCTCGCTGATCGGCAGCAATTCGAGCAGCCGGTCGAACGAGGACTGGCGCTTGAGCTGGCGGCCACGGCCCGATCCGGCCTTGGCGCGCACCTTGCCCCGCGCCGTGCTCAGCCGCGCCGTGCCGCCGCGCCGGATCCGTGCCTCAGCCATTGCCAGCCCCCATGTTCGCCCCCCTCGTCAATGCTTCCTCGCAGATCCGCTCGACCAGCTCGGCATATTCGATACCCAGCTTTTTCGCCTGTTCCGGCACCAGGCTCAAGGGAGTCATGCCTGGCTGGGTATTGACCTCCAGCAGGTAAAGCCCCTCGACGCCCTGGCTGTCGTCCCAGCGGAAGTCTGAGCGCGACGCGCCCTTGCAACCGAGCAGCTGGTGCGCCTGGAGCGCGATCGCCTTGCACGCGTCCGTGATCTCGTCCGGTATCTCCGCCGGGCAGACATGTTCGGTCATGCCGTCGGTATATTTGGCGTCGAAATCATAGAAGCCGCTCTTGGGGCGCAGCTCGGTAACGAGCAGCGCCTCATCGCCCAGCACGGCGGTGGTCAGCTCGCGCCCGCGAATATAGGGTTCAGCCAGAAGCTCGGGAAATTCCTGCCAGGGGCCGACGCTGTCGCGGGCGATGGGATTGCCATAATTGCCCTCGGCGGTGACGATCGCCACGCCGACCGAGCTGCCCTCATTGACGGGCTTCAGAACATAGGGGCGCGGCAGCGGATCGCCGGCATAGAGGCTCTCGCTCGTCACGATATGGCCGCCGGGCATGGGGATGCCGTGCGGCACCAGCGCCTGCTTGGTCAGTTGCTTGTCGATCGCGATGACCGATGTGGCAAGGCCGCTATGGGTGTAGGTGAGGCCCATCAGGTCCATCATGCCCTGCACCGTGCCATCCTCGCCCGGCACGCCATGCAGCGCGTTGAACACCACGTCTGCCTTGGTCTCGGTCAGGCGAGCGGCGACGTCGCGATCCATATCGATCCGCGTGACGCGATGCCCGCGCGATTCCAGCGCCTTGGCAACGCCCTCGCCGCTCGACAACGACACCGGCCGCTCCGCAGACCAGCCGCCCATCAGAACGGCGACATGCCAGGGACCACGGCTCATGCGTAACACTCCAGATCAATTCCAATATTCGTCATCCCAGCGAAGGTTGGGATCTCATTACCTTCACCGACAGTGAAAGAAGGGAAGTGAGATGCCAGCCTTCGCTGGCATGACGGAAAAAATTCACCGATCACTTCGCCAACCCCACACGCTGGATTTCCCATTCCAGCTCGACACCGCTCTTTTCCTTGACGCGGCGGCGGACTTCCTCGCCCAGCGCTTCGATGTCGGCGCTGGTGGCGTCGCCGGTGTTGAGCAGGAAGTTGGTGTGCTTCTCGCTCACCTGCGCGCCGCCCAGCGCGAGGCCGCGACAGCCCGCTTCATCGACTAGCGCCCAGGCCTTGTGCCCGTCCGGGTTCTTGAAGGTCGATCCGCCGGTCTTGCTGCGCAGCGGCTGGCTTTCCTCGCGCGCGGTGGCGATGCGGTCCATTTCCGCCTGGATCGCGGCCGGTTCGCCGGGTTCGCCGCGGAAGGTCGCCGATACCACGACCGCGCCATCGACCATGTTGGAATGGCGATAGCTGTAATGAAGATCGCGGTTGAGCAAGGTCACCTGCTCGCCCGAGCGCAGCACCACCTCGCATTCGACCAATATGTCCGCGGTCTCGCGGCCATAGGCGCCGCCATTCATCCGCACGAAGCCGCCGACCGTGCCGGGGATGGAGCGGAGAAATTCGAGACCGGCAATGCCTGCGTCCCGCGCGGTCGAGGATACGAGGATGCCCGACGCACCACCGCCGCAGACCAGGGTGGTGGCGTCCAGCGCCTCCACCTTGGCGAAGGGCTTGCCCAGACGCACCACCACGCCCGGCACGCCGCCATCGCGAACGATCAGGTTGGAACCGAGGCCGAGCGCCATCACCGGCATCGCCGGATCGAGCATGGCAAGGAAATCGGACAGGTCGTCGGCGTCCTTGGGCTCGAACAGCCATTGGGCCGCCCCGCCCGCCTTGAACCAGACGAGCGGTGCCAGCGGCGCATCGGCCTTGAGCGCGCCGCGAACGGCCGGGAGAGAAGCCATCACCGTCAACCGCGCACGCCCCAGAGATTCATCCAGCTCTTCATCGCCTTCATGCCCGCCTCGCCGGCCTGATGCGCGG
The DNA here is from genome assembly GCF_057063145.1 of Sphingobium sp. SG1. Classification (NCBI taxonomy): domain Bacteria; kingdom Pseudomonadati; phylum Pseudomonadota; class Alphaproteobacteria; order Sphingomonadales; family Sphingobiaceae; genus Sphingobium; species Sphingobium sp. SG1. Next base: position 290,194 of record NZ_JBVVOJ010000003.1, read on the forward strand.
CCATGCCGGTCTGCACCTGCTTCTGCGCCGCCTCGACCATGTCGCGCGCGACTTCCACGCCCTGCATCTGCATGTCGATCATGCGCTTCTGCATTTCGAGGCCGACATTGAAGAGCTCGAACATCAGGCGGTTTCCTTGGCCTTGGCAATGACCGCAGCGGACAGGCCCGCCGCCCATTTGGTGATATCACCGGCCCCCAGGCAGATGATCATGTCGTCGGCCTGGACATCGGCGGCGATGACGCGGGCAAGATCGTCCGCATCGGTGACAGTGGCCGCGTTGCGATGGCCACGGCGCTTGAGCCCGGCGACCAGCGCCGCGCTGTCGACATCCTCGATCGGCTGCTCGCCAGCGGTATAGACCGGCGCGGCATAGACGATGTCGGCGTCGTTGAAGGCCTGCTGGAAATCATCCATCAGGTCGCGCAGGCGGGTGAAGCGATGCGGCTGCACCACGGCGATGACGCGGCCCTTGGCGCCTTCACGCGCAGCGGCGAGCACCGCCTTGATCTCGACCGGATGGTGGCCATAATCGTCGATGACGGTGGCCACGCCTGCGCCAGCGGGGATTTCGCCGACCTTGGTGAAGCGGCGCTTCACGCCGCCGAACTTGGCAAAGCCGGTCTGGATGGTCGCGTCATCGATGCCCATCTGCAGCGCCACGCCGATCGCGGCCATGGCGTTCAGCACATTGTGGCGGCCGGGCATCGGCAGTTCGATCCCCTCGATCCGGCGGGTCGCGCCGTCGCGCTCGCGGATCTGGACGTCGAAGCGATTGCCGCCCGGCACCGGCTGGACATTCTCGCCGCGAATATCGGCCTGGGCAGAGAAGCCATAGGTGACGATGCGGCGGTCCTGCACGCGCGGCAGGATGGCCTGAACCTCGGGATGGTCGAGGCAGAGCATCGCCGCGCCATAGAAGGGCACATTTTCGACGAACTCGACAAAGGCGTCCTTCACCGCGTCGAAGCTGCCATAATGGTCGAGATGTTCGGGATCGATATTGGTCACGACCGCGATCGTGCCGTCGAGGCGCAGGAAGCTGCCATCACTCTCATCGGCTTCCACGACCATCCAGTCGCTGTTGCCCAGGCGCGCGTTGGAGCCGTAGCTGTTGATGATGCCGCCGTTGATGACGGTCGGGTCGACCCCGCCCGCGTCCAGCAGTGCCGCGACCATCGAGGTGGTCGTGGTCTTACCATGGGTGCCGGCGATGGCGACCGTGGATTTGAGGCGCATCAGTTCGGCCAGCATTTCGGCGCGGCGGATCACCGGCACGCGATTTTCCAGCGCCAGCTCGACTTCCGGATTGCCGCGCTTGATCGCGGTCGAGGTGACGACCACGGCGGCATCGCCCAGATTTTCGGCCTTGTGGCCGATCATCACCTTGATGCCTTTGGCGCGCAGCCCTTCCACGACATAACCTTCGGCGACGTCGGATCCTTGAACCTTGTAACCCAGATTATGCATGACTTCGGCGATACCGGACATGCCGATGCCGCCAATGCCAATGAAATGGATCGTGCCGATGTCGGTGCCGACACCCTTCATGCCTGATATTCCTTGTTCCAATATCCGTTCGCCCTGAGCGAAGTCGAAGGGCCCAGCAGAGCCGCAGGCGAAGCGGCTTCGCTCCGCTCAGCAGAGGGCTTCGACAGGCTCAGCCCGAACGGGGAGAGATATGTGCGGATCATGCAGGGACGCCCTGCAAATTGAGCGTGGTCGGCGTGGGGCCGACGCGAAGCGGGTCATTCATGATCGGCGCGGGGCCGATGCTTTCGAGCAGGTCTGCCATGTCGCGCGCCGCATCCGGGCGGCCACAGGCACGGGCGCGCTTGGCGGCATTTTGCAGGGCGCCGGGTTCCAGCGCCATCTTCTGCATCTGCTTGGCCAGTTCCACCGCGGTGAAGCGCGACTGGGGGATGGTGCGGGCGCCACCGGCTTCGGTCATCTCGCGCGCATTGGCGGTCTGATGATCGTCCATGGCGCTGGGTAGCGGCACCAGGATGGCGGGACGGCCGGCACAGGTCAGCTCGGCCAGGGTCGATGCCCCTGCCCGCGCGATCATCAGATGCGACCAGCCCAGCTTTTCGGGCACGTCGTTGAAATAGGTGGCGAGATCGGCCGGGATTTCCATCTCGGCATAGGTGGCGCGCACCCGCTCGATATCCTCGGCACGGCACTGCTGCGTCACCTGAAGGCGGCGGCGCAACGCGATCGGCAGCATCGACAGCCCTTCGGGCACGACGCTCGACAGGATGCTTGCCCCCTGGCTGCCGCCGATCACCAGCACGCGGAACACGCTCTCATCGGTCAGCGCGGGAAATTCCTCGTCGCGCAGCGCCTTCACTTCCTCGCGCACCGGATTGCCGACCAGATGCACCTTGCCGACATATTTGTCCTTGAGGCGCTCGACCACTGGATAGGCGGTGGCGATCGCGTCGACCCGGCCGGCGAGCAGGCGGTTGACCCGGCCCAGCACCGCATTCTGCTCATGGATCGCGGTCGGGATGCCGTCGGCCAGCGCGCCCAGCAAAGCGGGCATGGCGGGATAGCCGCCAAAGCCGACCACGGCAGTCGGCTTGAACGTGTCGTTGAGACGGCGAGCCATCGCACGGCCGGCCAGGATCGCCTTCAGGGCGCCGGGCCAGCTCGCCGGATTCTTGGTCATGCGGCCCGCCGGCATGACATGGACCTGCGCCTTATCGAAGATGCCGGGGATCTTCGCGCCCCGCTCATCGGTGACGAGGGCGACATGATGGCCGCGCGCCATCAGTTCCTCTGCCACCGCATGCGCGGGAATCATGTGACCACCCGTCCCGCCGGCGGCGAGGACGAAGTGACGGGAAATGCTCATCGACCACTCCATTTGACGACCGTGTGCCGACCCATGAAGGGGTTGCGCCGCGTGAATGCGAGCAGCAGGCCGACGCCGATACAAAGCGCGAGCATAGAGGAGCCACCGTAGCTGATAAAGGGCAGCGTCATGCCCTTTGACGGAAAAATCTGCGCATTGACGCCCATATTGATGATCGCCTGCAGCCCGAACTGCGTGGTGAGGCCGGCGGCGGCGAGGATGGTGAAATTATCCTCCTCGTCCAGCAGGCGCAGCAGCACGCGCACGACGATCGCCAGATAGACGCAGGCGATGGCGATGCAGGCGAGCAGGCCGAACTCCTCCCCGATCACCGAGAAGATATAGTCGGTATGGGCTTCGGGCAGGCGGAACTTGTTCTGCCCCCCGCCCGGCCCGACGCCGGTGAAGCCGCCATGGGTGATGGTGCGGAAGGCCAGGTCCGTCTGGTCCGGGCCGGTATCCATCTGGACACCGATGCCCAGGAAGTCGTTGATGCGCTGCCGGCCATTTTCATAGAACATGTAGACCGCGACCAGCCCCGCCAGCGCCAGTCCGCCCAGCATGGCGATCCAGCGCATTTCGAGGCCCGAGAGCATCAGCAGCACGCCCCAGCAGGCCAGGAAGATGACCGTCTGGCCAAAATCCGGCTGCTTCATCAGGATCGCCGCGATCAGCAGCGTCATCGCGCCGGTGAGCGGCATCACCGGCAGGCTCTGGTCCTTGGCGCGCAGCGACAGCAGCCAGGCCAGCGTCACGACATAGACCGGCTTCAGAAATTCCGAGGGCTGAAAGCGGAATCCCGGCAGGTCAATCCAGCGCTTGGCACCGTTCACGGTGGAGCCGAGCAACGGCACGAACAGCAGCATCAGGAAAAAGAAGACGGCCAGGAAGATCGCCAGTCGCCGCGCCTGCGGCCGCGGCAGCATGGAGATGACCAGCATGATCGGCAGGCCGATGAACACCCACATCAGTTGGCGGTAGAAATAGATCAGCGGATTGACCGCCACCTGCGCGGTCGAGCGGTCGATCGCGGCCACCGGCGATGCGGCGGCCACGGCGACCAGCCCGATCGCCATCAGCGCGACGATCAGCGACAGCAGCACCCGGTCGATTTCCCAGAACCAGATGGCCAGCGCGGTACGCTCGCGCGGCACGGTGCGGGTCTTGAAGCCCTTCACCAGTTCGCCCGCCCTGAACATGCCCTTACGTCCCTCGCTATCCATCCCGTTGCCCCCGATCGCCCTGCCTATTCCAGTGCGTTCTATTCCAGCGCGTTCACGGCCGCGGCAAAGGCATCGCCGCGCGCCTCGAAATCCCGGAACTGGTCGAAACTGGCGCAGGCCGGCGACAGCAGCACGACATCGCCCGGCTGGGCGATGCGCGCGGCGCGACGGACGGCGGCGCTCAGCATCTCGCTGTCATCGACCGCCATGTGCGGCCGCAACAGGTCGGCAAACATGTGGCCCGCCTCACCAATGGTGTAGGCATGGGCGATATTGCCGTAATAAGGCGCGCATTCATCCAGATTGTCGGACTTGGCGACGCCGCCCAAAATCCAGTGGATGCGGGGCTTGCCATCCCTGGCCGGCCAGGCACCCAGCGCCGGCGCGGTCGAAGCGGCATTGGTCGCCTTGCTGTCATTGACGTAGAGCACGCCATTATACGTACCCACCGCCTGCATCCGGTGCGGCAGGCTGGCATAGCTGGCGAGCGCGGCCATGATGGTCGCGTCATCAATGCCCAATGCCTGGCCGACCGCGATCGCAACTGCGGCATTCTGGGCATTGTGCGGCCCCTGCAGCGAAGGCCAGCCAAGCTGATCTTCGCCATCGATATCCGCCGCCTTCACTTCGCGCAGCTGCGCCGGGGCCGATGCGGCGATGCCACGGCTCGGCTCATCCTCGGTCGCGATGACCGCGACATGGTCGGCCGACTGCATCGCGAACAGCCGCGCCTTCGACGCGACATAGCCGGCAAAGCCGTTGTAGCGATCGAGATGGTCGGGCGTGATGTTGAGCAGCACGGCAACATCGCAGTCGAGACTGTGGGTGAGGTCGATCTGGTAGCTGGACAGTTCCAGCACATAGACGCCCACGCCATGCAGGTTCGGCTCCAGCGGTTCCTGACCCAGGATCGGCAGGCCGATATTACCGCCCATCCGCGCCGGGAAGCCCGCCTGCTCGATGATGTGATGGATCAGCGCGGTGGTGGTCGACTTGCCGTTGGTGCCGGTGATGCCGACGACCTTGTGCGGCGGTAGCGTCGGCCGGGCGAGGGCGAACAGTTCGATGTCGCCGATGATCGGCACACCGGCGATCTTCGCGCGCATCGCGATCGGATGTTTGTTGAGCGGCACGCCCGGCGACACGACGATGCCGTCGAAGCCGGCTAGGTCGATCTCCATCGGGTCGCCCAGTTCAGCCTTGTCGGCGACGGCCGCCCGCGCTTCCTCGCGACTGTCCCAGGCGACGACGCGCGCGCCGCTGGCGACGAGCGTCTCGACCGTGGCCAGCCCCGAACGGGCCAGCCCCAATACGGCGTAGGTCTTCCCCTTGAAGGCCTGCGAAACGATCATCCGCTTACCTCAGCTTCAGCGTGGCGAGGCCGGCGAGTGCCAGCACGAAGGAGATGATCCAGAAGCGGATCACCACGGTCGGTTCGGCCCAGCCAAGCTGTTCGAAATGATGGTGGATCGGCGCCATCTTGAACACGCGCTTGCCGGTCCGCTTGTAGAAGAAGACCTGGATGATGACCGACAGTGCCTCGACCACGAACAGGCCGCCGACGACGCCCAGAACGATTTCATGATGGGCGGTGACCGCGATCACGCCAATCGTGCCACCCAGCGCCAGACTGCCGGTATCGCCCATGAAGACGGCGGCAGGCGGTGCGTTGAACCAGAGGAACGCCAGCCCCGCGCCGATGATCGCCCCGCACAAGATGGTAAGGTTGCCCGCGCCCGGCACATGCGGGATGCCCAGATAGGTGGCGAAGTCCGCGCGGCCGACCAGATAGACGATCGCCATGAACGCCATGCAGGCGATGATGACCGGCATGGTGGCAAGGCCATCGAGCCCGTCGGTCAGGTTCACCGCATTGCCGAAGGCGACGATGACGAAGGCGGCAAACAGGAAATAGAAAGGCCCAAGCTCGATCGCAGGCCCATTGTAGAAGGGCACATAGAGCGCGGTGTTGCCATGCTGGTTGACGATCATCCAGGCGGCGAAACCGGCGATCAGGAACTCGAAGGCCAGGCGCATCTTGGCCGACAGCCCCTTGTGGCTGGCCTTGGTCACCTTGTCATAATCGTCGAGGAAGCCGATCGCGCCGAAACCCAGGGTCACGAACAGACAGGCCCAGACATAGGTGGAGGACAGGTCCATCCACAGCAGCACCGATACGACCATGGAGGTCAGGATCATCAGGCCGCCCATGGTCGGCGTGCCGCGCTTGGCCAGATGGCTCTGCGGCCCGTCGCTGCGGATCGGCTGCCCCTTGCCCTGGCGCACGCGCAGCCAGCCGATGAACTTGGGGCCGATGACCAGGCCGATGATCAGCGCGGTCGCGATCGCCGCGCCCGCCCGGAAGGAGAGGTAGCGGATGAGGTTGAAGGCCCCCGCAAAATCCAGGGTCTGGGCAAGCCAGTAGAGCATCAGTCTTTATCTCCGTCGCGGGCGGCATCGCCAAGGGCGGCGACCAGGCGGGACAGCCCGATGCCATTGGAGCCCTTGACCAGGATCGCGTCACCCGCACGCATTTCCTTGTTGATCAGATCGGTGGCCGACGCGGCGTCCGGCACATGGTCGAAGGCGACAAGGCCGCCAAGGGCGTCGGCCAGCGGCGCCATCTCCTCGCCCACCAATATCGCATAGTCGACGCCATTCTCGCTCAACGGTTGCGAGAGTGCGGCGTGCAGTTCGGTGCTGCGGCTGCCCAGTTCGCGCATGCCGCCCAGCACGGCGATGCGGCGGTCGGCCTGCTCGCGCCCCAATTGCTTGAGCGTTGCCGCCATGCTCAAGGGGTTGGCGTTGTAGCTTTCGTCGATCAGCAGCGCCTCGCCCCCCGCCACCGGCAGGATGCGGCGCGCGCCGCGTCCGGGCAGGCCCGGCATTTCCGCCAGCGCCAGGCCCGCAGCGGCCAGATCGCCGCCCAGCGCCTCGACCGCGGCCAGCACGGCGAGCGAATTGGACACCCAATGGTCGCCCGGCGCGCCGACGGTGAAGCAAAGCTCCACTCCCGGCAGCGCGGCAGTCACCAGCGTGCCGCCACCCGGCGCCGGCACGGTATCGCGCACGAAAATATCCGCCTCCGGGCTGAAGCCAAAGGTCAGGATATGATCGGCATGACGCTCCGCCTTGCCATAGAGGGTCGCGACATGCGGGCTGTCATAGGGAATGACAGCGGTGCCGCCCGGCTCCAGCCCCTCGAAAATCTCGGCCTTGGCTTCGGCGATCTTTTCCTCGGTCCCGAAAAATTCGATATGAGCCGGCGCGATGGCGGTGACGATCGCTACGTTCGGGCGCACCTGTCGCGTCAGCGCGGCCAGTTCGCCGGCATGGTTCATGCCCATTTCGAACACGCCATAGGCCGCATCACGCGGCATCCGCGCCAGGCTCAGCGGTACGCCGACATGGTTGTTATAGCTTTTGACCGACCGATGAACGCCGCCTGGACAGGCCCGTTCAAGGGCATGGAACAGCGCTTCCTTGGTGCCGGTCTTGCCGACCGAGCCGGTCACGCCGATGATCTTCGCACTGCTGCGCTTGCGCGAGGCACGGCCCAACGCCTCCAGCGCGGCGGCACTGTCGGCCACCAGCACATGGGGATAATCGACCGGTTCGCTGACGATCGCGCCGGCCGCGCCCTGGGCAAAGGCCTTGTCGATGAACTTGTGGCCGTCGGTCGTTTCGCCCTTCATCGCGACGAACAGGTCGCCCGCGCCCACCTCGCGACTGTCGAAGGCGACGCCAGAAACGGCGAACGGCGCCGACACGGCGCCGCCCGTAGCGTCTGCGATCTCGGCCGAGGTCCAGAGATCGCTCAACCCGCGCACTCCCGTGCCACGGTGACATCGTCAAAGGGTAGCACCCGGTCACCGATGATCTGGCCCTGCTCATGCCCCTTGCCGGCGAGCAGGACGATATCGTCGCCCCCCGCCTGACCGATGGCGGCGGCGATCGCCGCGCGGCGGCCGCCAATTTCCTCCGCCCCCGGCGCGCCCGCCATCACGGCGGCGCGGATCGCGGAGGGTTCTTCCGAACGGGGATTGTCGTCGGTCACGATGACATGGTCGGCCAGATCCGCCGCGACCTTGCCCATCAGCGGGCGCTTGCCCGCATCGCGATCGCCGCCCGCGCCGAACAGCGCGATCAGCTTGCCCCGGGTATGGGGACGCAGCGCCTCGATCGCAGCGCGCAGGCCGTCGGGCGTATGGGCATAGTCGACATAGACGGGCGCGCCCGCCTTGCTGATGACGGCGCGTTCCAGACGGCCGCGCACCGGCTGGACCCGGCCCAGCAATTCCAGCACCTTGGCGGTATCGCCGCCGGTCGCGATGACCAGACCGGCCGCCGTCAGCGCATTGGCCGCCTGATAGGCGCCGATCAGCGGCAGATTGACCTTGTAGAGCTTGCCGTCGGCTTCGATTTCCAGCGTCTGACCCAACTGGGTCGGGGTGCGGTTGGCAAGACGCAATGCCTGCCCCTGCACCCCGACGCTCAGCACACGAAGCCCCCGCTTCGTAGCCCGCTCGATCGCCTTGTCCGACCATTCATCGTCGGCCCAGATGACGGCCGCGCCGCCATCGCCCACGACTTCGTCGAACAGGCGCATCTTGGCGTCGAAATAGCTGTCCATGTCGCCATGATAATCGAGATGATCGCGCGACAGGTTGGTGAAGGCGCCGGCCGCAACCGGCAGGCCTTCGGTGCGATACTGGTCGAGGCCATGGCTCGACGCCTCGAACGCGGCATGGGTGATGCCCTCGCGCTTGAGGCCCGACATGTTGGCGAGGAAGGTGACGATGTCCGGCGTGGTGAGGCCGGTCGACACCTGATCGACCGAGGTGGTGACGCCCAGCGTCCCGATCGAGGCCGACTTGTGGCCCAGCATGCGCCACAACTGGCGCGCCAGCTCGACCGTGCTGGTCTTGCCATTGGTGCCGGTGACGGCGACGGTCACATCCGGGAATGGCGCGAAATAGCGCGCCGCCAGTTGCGCGAACAGGCGGCGGGGATTGGCGTCGGCGATATGCACCGCGCCCTCGACCTTCGCCTCCGGCCGGGCGACGATGGCGACCGCGCCCGCCTTCACGGCATCGGCAATAAAATCCTCGCCATTGACGCGCAGGCCCTGAAAGGCACCGAAGATGGTGCCCGGCGCGACCTTGCGATTGTCGATGGCAAAACCCGTCACGGACGTGTCGAGGCCGGTGTTGCCACCGACCTCGACGCCCAGCTCCTCGATTAGCGACCCGAGGCGCATCACTCTGTCTCCTTGTCGCCGTGCAACAGCGGCATCAAATCCGAAATATCCACGTCCCGCCGCTCGTCCGGCATTACGCCAAGCATCGGCCCGGTGCGCTCCACCACCCGCTTCACCACCGGCGCCGCCGTCCATGCAGCGGTGCGCAGGCCATATTGGCCCGTCGCCTCGTCCATCGTGACGAGAACCACATAGCGGGGATTGTCCATCGGGAAGGCGGAAGCGAAAGTCGTCACCAGCGAAGTCTTGTTGTAGCGCCCTTCCTGGGGCTTTTCAGCGGAACCCGTCTTGCCGCCCACCCGGAATCCCTTGGCGTCGGCGCTACGCCCTGTACCCGCCGACACGATCATCCGCAACAGCTGGCGCATGCGCGCGCTGGTCGCGGCAGAAAAGACCCGGCGCCCCTCGGGCACTTCATCGGCCTTGAGCTTGCGGATCGTCGCCGGGCGCCAGATGCCGCCATTGACCAGCGCGGCATAGGCCGCCGCCAGATGCAGCGGCGTCACCGCGATGCCATGGCCGTAAGAGGTGGTCATGCTGGTGATCCGGCCCCAATTGGTCGGCCATAGGCCACCGGCACGCTCATTGAACTCGATCGGCGCACGCTGGTCGAAATCCAGGCTGCGGAACAGCTTCTGCAGCGGCGCGGCACCCATTTCGTCGGCGATCCGGGCGGTGCCGATATTGGAGCTGTGGACCAGGATTTCCGGCACGTTGATCCAGCGGCCGAGCGAGTGGTCGTCCTTGATGCGGAAGCCGCCGACGGCCAGCGGCGCGGTCGCGTCATAGCGCTTGCTCATCGAGGTCACGACGCCGGCGTCCATGGCCGCCGCGATCGACAGCGGCTTGAACGCCGAACCCAGCTCATAGCGGGCCTGCACCATATGGTTGCAGAGCGGCGATTCGGAGCAGCGCTTGCCGGCATAATTTTGCAGCTTGTTGGGATCGAACACCGGGATCGATGCCATGGCGATCACTTCGCCGGTATTGACGTCCAGGATGATGCCACCGGCGCCCTTGGCCCGCGTCTGGACCAGCTGCGCATATAGCTCGCTTTCCAGCGCGCCCTGCACCCGGCTGTCGATCGACATGGCAAAGGGCCGGCTACGCTGTGCCGGGTCGATCATCCGATCGTTGAATGCGGCCTCCACGCCCATGCCGCCCTTGCCCTCGGCATTGGGCGCAAAGCCGAGAATATGCGCGGCCAGCGTGCGCTGGGGATAGAGGCGCTCCTTCTCGCGCGGAAATTCGATGCCGATCTCGCCCAGCGCGTTCACCGCCGCCACTTCCTCGGGCAGCGCGCGACGGCGCAGATAGGCCCAGCCGCGCCCTCTCAGCTTCTTGGCGAACACCGCTTCGGACTCGTCCGGGAAGATTTCGTGCAGCTTGCGTGCCAGCTCGTCGGGATCACCGATCAGCTTGGACGGGCGCACCGCGATCGAATAGGCGTCCATGGTCCGCGCCAGCGGCACCCCATTGCGGTCGACAATGTCCGCGCGCGCCGGGGTGAAGCCCGACAACCCATCGCCATTGCCATTGCCGCTCGCGAAAATGCCGACCCAGGTCAGACGCAGGATCAGCACGGCCGTGATCATCATGAACAGGATCAACAGCAACATCAGGCGATTATGCGCGATCGCCGTCAGGTTGACCCGTTGCCGCCCGGCACGGGCGCCGCCCGGCTGGACGATGATCGTGGCCATTAGCGGCCTCCCTTTCGCTCGCGCGCCGCACGGGCGCTGAGGTCACCCATGGTGCTGTCGTCCAGCAGCTTGGCATCCAGCATCGCCATGCGCTCGGCCCGGCGCGCGACCGGGTTGGGCCGCGACACGTCGGCGTCGGCCTTGGCACGCTGTTCGGCCAGCTTCACCGGCGCGGCGGGCTTGGCCAGCTTCTCGACATTGTCGGCGGCATGCGCCTCGCGGATCACGGCGATATCGCTGCGGATCTGGCTGGCGGCGGGGCTGGCCGGCGCGGCCTGCGGCGCGGACGGCAGGTCGGCCGGCGTCTCGACCATCGCCACCATCACCGGCGGCGCGACATAGTCCGGACCGTTGGGCTGAACGCCATCCAGATGCGCCAGCGCCTGTTCGCCCGCCAGATACTGGCCGGCGGTCGGCGTCGCATACATGAAGTCGTCCTGGTTCCAGCGCTCCAGTTGGCGCATGCTGGCGCGCGCGCTGAACTCGGTTTCCAGATAGCGGATATCGCCGCGCGCCTGCGCGATCTGCATCCGCACCCGCATCACGTCATTGCGCTCGGTCGCGACCTTCAAGGAGACGAGATAGGCGCCGAGCGCGCCCAGCGCGACCAGCAACACCCAGATCAGGCTCTGCAATCTCTTGACCGCGATCATGGCCGGGCACTCCGATGGGCATTGGCAACAGGGGCGCCGGCCCGCACGGCGCTGCGCAGGGTGGCGGAACGGGCACGCGGATTGCGCGCCAGTTCAGTTTCGCCGGGCTTTACGGCCTTGGCGGGCTTTTCGAATGCGGGCGCAACCTCGGCCTTCTTCTCGGGCAGGTGGCGCGATCCGCCCGCCTCGCTGCCGCTGCGCTTGCGCAGGAACTGCTTGACGATGCGGTCCTCCAGACTGTGGAAGGTCACGATCGCAAGACGGCCGCCCGGCTCCAGCAGCGCTTCCGCCGCCTCGAGCGCGCGCTCCAGTTCCTCCAGTTCGCGATTCACATGGATGCGGATCGCCTGGAAGGTGCGGGTCGAGGGATCCTTCTTGTCATGCGGCTTGTAGCCCAGCGCCCGGCGCACCACGGCAGCAAGCTGCCCGGTCCGCTCCAGCGGCCGCGCATCGACGATCGCGCGGGCAACCCGGCGCGAACGCGGCTCCTCGCCATAGCGATAGATGACGTCGGCAATATCCTCTTCCGCGGCGGTGTTGAGGAAATCGGCCGCGCTCATGCCGCCCTGACTCATCGTCATGTCGAGCGGGCCGTCCGCCTGGAAGGAAAAGCCGCGTTCGGGCCGGTCGAGTTGCATCGACGACACGCCGATATCCAGCGTGATGCCCGACACGCTACTGACGCCGCGCTCGGCCAGCAGTTCCTCCATCCGCGAAAATTCGCCGGGGATCAGCGTGATACCCTTTTCATCGGCCAGCGCCTGCCCTTCCCGGATCGCATCGGGGTCGCGATCGAAGGCAAAGACCTGCGCGCCAGCCGCCGCCATGGCGCTGGAATAGCCGCCCGCGCCGAAGGTGCCGTCGACATGCCGCTCGCCTGGGGTGATGGCGAGCGCATCGAGCACTTCGGTCAGGAGGACAGGGATATGCGGCGCGGCGCTCACTTGCCACCCTCCGCTGCGCGCTGTTCCAGCCAGCGGCGCACCTTGTTGCGGATCAGCGCCGGGCGATCCGGGCTTTCGACCAGCGCTTCCGGCTTCCAGATCTGGAAATAACGGCCAACGCCATAGAAGAACACGACGTCGGTGATACCGGCCTCTTCCTTGATATCGGGGTGCAGGAAGAAGCGTCCACCCTCGTCGAAATTCACGTCCTCGATCGTGCCCAGGCGATTCTCGCGCTCTAGGTCACCATTGAAGGGGCGATTGGCGGCGCGCGCCTCGCGCTCCAGTTCATTCACTTCCTCGAACAGGAACAGCTTGTGGGACAGGCCGAAGCCGGTGGCGCAGCCATTGTCCATATGGACCGACAGGCACAGACGGTTTTCGCCGCCGCTCGCCAGCTTCACCTGGCGGCGCATCTCCAGGGGCAGCACGAAACGGCCCTTGCCGTCCGCGACGCTGAACGCGTTGCCCGAATAGAGAATGACGTCCGACACGCTGGAAATTCGCCCCTTTTAAGCAGGGCGCAGGCTTCCCGTCGCCGGAATCGCGTTTTCGAATCCCGGCGCAAGACTCTCGCAAAGCCTGACTAACCCCAATGTTGGAATATCTACCAAGCATGAGGCGGCCTGCAAAGGGAAATGTTGGGTGAAGTTGGGAAAAGCCGGTCAGAAACGGGATTAACCGTTTTTTCCTCCTTTCACCAGCTTATTTTCACATTTTGTTCTCATGCCATTCCGCCCGGAACGACGGCGCAGCAGCATCAGACCCACTATCGCCCACCCTGTCCCAGCCAGAAGCGCCGATCGCAGCCCCAGCCGGACATCCGCGACATTCCGCATCCAGCGGCGACCATCCGGCATCTCCGCCCCCAGCCATTGCGCCACCAGCGCCGGCGTATCGGCGCTCCAGGCGCGCGGATCGAGCGGCCGCGCCGGATCGGCCAGCCACAGCCGGTCGTCGATCAGGTCCGCGTCACCCAGCAGCAGCACCTCCCCGCGGCCGATCCGCAACCGCAGCGGAACAGCGCCCTCCTGCCCCTCCAATGACAGGGCCTGCATCCCGGCCATCGTCAAAAGCCGGCCATCGGGCAGGAACTGGCGTATTTCCTGGTCTCGCACCGCCCCACCCCGCACACCCCAATGCGCCAGCAGAGGGCCGAGCGTGCCGACCATCGGCGCCCGGCGCCGGTCGCCCAGCGGCAGATCGGACGGCCAGCGCAGACGCGGATCGGTGAGCAGCAGCAGCCGGCCGCCATCCCGGACCCAGCGATCAAGCGCGACCAGCGCCTGCGGCGTCATCGGTCGGGGCTGCGCCAGCAGCAGGACGGACGCGCCGGATGCCGCCAGTGCCCGCACATCATCGATCGGCCGCACATCGAACCGGCTGCGCAGCAGCGTGACGATCGGCGCGTCCCGCCTTGCCCCTGCTCCCCCCTCTTCCCAGAAAAGCGGCAGCGCGGTGACGACGGCGAGCAGCGGACGATCAGGCTGGGAGGAAATGGGACGGGCCGGCCCGAAGCCAAGCAGCAGCAGCAGCGCTGCGGCCAATGCGACACATGCCGGCAGCCAGCACCGCTGCCACAGCAAAGCGCCACCAGCGGCCGCCGCCAGAGCCAGTAGCAGCAAGCCGATCATGGCCCAGGGGTCGGGCATGCGTGCAGCGGCCAGGGCGCAGAAGAGCAGCGCCATCCCGGCGCCACCCAGCCCCACCCACAGCGCATGCAGAAAGTCCTGCCGCGCCAGCCACCACCCCGTCGGCACGAGCAACAGCAGCGCCGGCCAGCCCCAGCACCATGGGTCTGCCTGCCCCGTGCGCCAGGCAACCGCCAGACCGGCGAACAGCATCAGCGTCGCCGGCAGCAACAGGGTGAGCAATCGCGAAAGACAGCGAACGAACGACATCATCGCCCGTCAGGGCGTCTGCGGCGTGGGTTCCTGGTCCATCGGCTTGCGGATCTTGGGATCGGGCTGCAGATCGGGGACGATCGGCGCCATTTCCGGCGCGGGCTGCACGCCCAGTTCGGCGAGCGGCTCCTTGGGCGTGGTGGCGGCGACAGCGGCATTGACGTCGATCGTCGGCACGGCTGGCGGCGCGGACGCAATATCGTCCACCCGCGCCTTGTCGATGACGATGTTCGCCAGTCCGACCAGCAGGACAACGCCTGCCAGGCCGGTCAGCCCTATCTGAACGCGCTGCAACCCCTCCTGTCGGCGGGAATGATCAGCCATGAACATGCTCTATTTTATGCCGCCGCGACCCGTGTCGGCCCGTCAATTGTGCGCGAGCCAGGGGAATATCGTCAAGCCCTTCGATTCGAGCCACTGCCGGTTGTAGAGGGTCGACAGATAGCGGAAGCCTGTATCGCACAGGATTGTCACGATTTTCTTGCCCGGCCCAAGCTGTTTCGCGAGCGCAACCGCGCCCGCGACATTGATGCCCGACGACAGGCCCAGGCACAGCCCTTCCTCGGCCAGCAGGCGGCGGACCCACTCCAGCCCTTCCTCGTCGGAAATGCGGAACTGGGTGTCGATCGGCGCGCCTTCCAGATTGGCGGTGATGCGCCCCTGGCCGATACCTTCGGCGACCGAATTGCCCTCCGCCTTCAACTCGCCATGGGCATAATAATTATAGAGCGCCGCGCCATGGGGATCGGCGAGACCGATGACGATATTCTCGTCATGCGCCTTGAGACCCAGGCCCACGCCGGCGATCGTGCCGCCGGTGCCCGCCGCACAGATGAAGCCGTCGATCCGGCCTTCCATCTGGGTCCAGATCTCCTCGGCCGTGCCGACGATATGCGCCTTGCGATTGGCGATATTGTCGAACTGGTTGGCCCAGATCGCGCCCTCCGTCTCCTCCGCCAGGCGGCGCGAGGTGTGGACGAAATGGCCGGGGTTGGAATAGGGCGCCGCCGGCACCGTCACCAGTTCCGCGCCCAGCGCGCGCAGCGTGTCCATCTTTTCCCGGCTCTGCGTCTCGGGCATGACGATGATCGACTTGTACCCCTTGGCATTGGCGACCAGCGCCAGGCCGATGCCGGTATTGCCGGCCGTCCCCTCGACGATCGTGCCGCCGGGCTTCAGCAGCCCCTTCTCCTCGGCATCATTGACGATGAACAGGGCGGCGCGATCCTTCACCGACGCGCCGGGATTGGCGAATTCGCACTTGGCGTAGATATCGCATCCGGTGGCTTCGGACGGACCGGCGAGACGCACCATCGGGGTATTACCGATCAGGGCGAGGCTATCTTTCTGGAGCAGCATGCACCCCGCATAGCGGAGCCGATACGTGCTTGCCAAGCAAGGGAATGCTGCACCACGAAAAGAGCCGGTTTGCCCCGGCTTTGCGCGCCGGTAGCCCGCCCCCGATCCAGGGCCTGCCCGATTCCGTGGAGGAATTCGAAAGGAAAATCGGCTATGGCCAGGGCCGCGCGGCAATCGGGCCCGCTCGATACCGGCTGGATGATGCGGCTTTCGCGACAACAGGAACGATGGATCTGGCATGGCGGCCTGGGCGCGGTGGCGCTTGCAGTGCTGGTCGTGCCGCATCTCATCACCGCCGCGCCGCTCGACATGCTGGCCGAGGATCATCATGGCCCCGACCCGGCCGAGCAGGCGGGCGCCAATTTCCCCGGCTCCGCCTTCTTCTATGCCGAGGGCGCCTTCGATCCGGCGCCCGGCGCGCTCACCATCCAGAGCCCGCATGTCATGGGCCTGGCCGAGGTCAAGGCAGCGCCGGCCGCCACCTTCCGCGGGCTCACCGCAACCGACAGCTATCGCGCGCTCAACTGCCTGACATCGGCCATCTATTATGAAGCCGGGAACGAGCCGGAGGAGGGCCAGCGCGCCGTGGCACAGGTGGTATTGAACCGCGTGCGCAGCCCGCTCTGGCCCAACAGCGTCTGCGGTGTGGTCTATCAGGGATCGGAACGCACCGACTTCCACTGCCAGTTCACCTTCAGCTGCGATGGCGCCATGGCCCGCCTGCCCAACGCCGTCGCCTGGGTCCGCGCGCGCGGCATCGCCCAGCAGGCCCTGTCGGGCAAAGCCTATGCCCCGGTGGGCCTTGCCACCCATTATCATACGCTGGCCGTCCGCCCGGCCTGGTCCGCGACGCTGCAGCCGGTTGCCGTGATCGGCGCCCATATCTTCTATCGCGGCATGGGCTTCAACGGCACGCCCGCGGCCTTTAGCGACGCCTATCCGGGGCGCGAACTGATATCCGGCCCTGCCCGCCGGATCTGGCCGGTCCAGCCGGTGACGCCCGTCGAACTGATGAGCGCCGGACCGGCAACCGCCTATGTGCCCCTGCCGACGGTTGCGCCCTCCACGCCGGCGCCCCAGCCCGCGCCCGCGGCGCCCCTCACCGCACCGATCGACAATCTGCCGGAATCGACGATCCGTCCCGAATATCGCAACAGCGGCCGGCCGCTCGGTTGAACCGCACCATCTTTTTGCGCTCGCCTGGCGAGATTATTTTAGGTTAATATCCAATCAACCAGCGAAATGCCTGAAAACAAGGGCAATTAAAATTCGCGATCAGGAGCGGAAATCGGGAACCACCCGCTTTGCCGCTCGTTCTGCATTTTGGATAGCAAATCTTTTGCCCCCCGCTCTTGCTATCCAAAAAATATGAGCCCGGAACGCATCATCCCCCCCCGACGCGTTCCGGGCTCAGACTTTTTCGGGCCACCCTCCATCATCGTCGAACCAGCGCCAGCCGGCGGAACCCTTCCCGTCCAGGCGTGTTCTCCAGCGGTCACCGATATGGCTTGCCATGCGGTCGGCCGATATTTCGGAAGGAGAAACCGATGACCAAGACAATCGTCACCGCCCTGCTGCTCACCGGCTCGCTGCTGGTATCCGCCTGCAACACGGTGGAAGGCGCGGGCAGGGACGTGCAGAGCGCCGGCAAGGCCGTCGAGAAGTCGGCCAACTGATCACATAAAAAGGCCCGCGTTTCGCGGGCCTTTTCTTATGCGGAAACTTCCTCTGCCGCCGCTTCTGCGGCGGCCCGTTTTGCCTGGCTGCGATCGGTGAACCAGATCGCCACCAGCGTGATTTCGTAGAGCAGCAGCAGCGGGATGGCGAGCATCAGCTGCGACACCACATCCGGCGGGGTCAGCACCGCGGCCAGGATGAACGCCCCGACGATCATGTAGCGGCGCATGCCCTTGAGCTGGTCACGCGACACGAAGCCGGCCCGGTTGAGCAGCATCAGCAACACCGGCAGCAGAAAACAGATGCCGAAAGCCAGGATGAACTGCATCACCAGGCCCAGATAGCTGTCCGCGCTCGGCAGCGCCTCGATCTGCAGCCCGCTTGCATTCCCCTGATAGCCCAGGAAGAAATGGAAGGCGGTCGGCATCACCACGAAATAGGCCAGGCTCGCGCCCAGCGCGAACAGGAAGGGCGTGGCGATCAGGAACGGCAGCAGCGCCTTCTTTTCCTTCGCATACAGGCCCGGCGCGACGAACGCCCAGAGCTGGTTGGCGATGATCGGAAAGGACAGGCAGAACGCACCGAAGGCCGCGATCTTGATCTGCACGAAAAAGGCTTCGTAGAGCTTGGTGTAGACCAGCTTGCCGCCGGCGTCGCCAAAGGCTTCCTTGAGCGGATGGACCAGGATGGCAAAGAGCTGTTCGGAGAAATAGAAACAGATCCCCCCGGTAATGAACAGCGCATAGACGCATTTGAGCAGGCGGCTGCGCAGCTCGATCAGATGGTCCAGCAAGGGCGCCTTGCTGTCGTCAATCTCGCCGATCATGCCGCCGCATCCCCCTGCTTGGGTGCAGCGGGCTCTTCCGCGACATAGGGCGGCTTGTCCGCAACCGGCGGCGGCGCGGCCTCCGCCACATAGGGCGGCGCATCGACAGCGGGGGCCGCCGGCGCTTCCGCCACATAAGGCGGCTTGTCGTCTACAGCCGAAGCAGCAGGCGCATCGCTGGCCGAACCATGCTCGATGACCTGGGTTTCTGGAACCTGGGTCTCGGGCGGATGCTCGGCCATGATGCGCTTATTCTGCTCGGCCCATTTCTTTTCCAGCTCTTCCAGCTCGACTTCCCGCACCATGGCATCAATGCCGGTGCGGAAATGGCGGGCCATGCCCTGGGCCTTCCCCACGATCTGCCCCACCTTGTAGAGCGCGCGCGGAAGATCCTTCGGGCCGATCACGATCACCGCAATGATCACGATCACCAGAAATTCGGTCGAATCGATGCCAAACATGCGCGACTACCAGCCTGCGTTAGAGATCAGGCCTTGGTCTTTTCTTCGGTCGCACTCGGCGCGTCCTGCTCGGGCACGCGATGACCCTCGATCCGGGTCGCGGGCTTTGCCGGCGTCGCGTCGTCCTCGTCGTCGGCCATGCCCTTCTTGAAGCTCTTGATGCCCTTGGCCACGTCACCCATCAGGCCGGAAATCCGGCCGCCACCGAACAGCAGCATGACGACCAGGAGCACGATCACCCAGTGCATCAGCGAGAAAGAACCCATTTTCACATACTCCTGAAAGGAGGCCTTTCTAGGCCTCTTCCTCATCCTTTTCCAGAACGGATTGACCGCCCAGACCCTCCAGCGCCAAATCCACCGGATCCAGCAACCCCGCAGCCCGCAAATCGTCCAGACCCGGCAAGTCCCGGCGGCTGCTAAGGCCAAAATGTGACAGAAACTCTACGCTGGTCGCATAGATGAGCGGGCGACCCGGCACTTCGCGCCGCCCCACCGGACGCACCCAGCCGGCCTCCATCAGCACATCCAGCGTGCCCTTGGCCACCTGAACCCCGCGAATCGCCTCGATCTCCGCCCGGCTCACCGGCTCATGATAGGCGATGATCGCCAACGTCTCCATCGCCGCGCGCGACAGCTTGCGCGTCTCGTCCCGTTCCCGCCGCAAGATATGCGCCAGGTCGGCCGCCGTCTGGAAATGCCAGCGCCCGCCCCGCTCGACCAGATTGACGCCGCGCCCGGCATAATCCTGCGCCAGCCCGGCCAGCGTCGCGGGCAGATCACCGCCATCACCGACATGGGCGCGCAGTTCGGCGGGCGTCAGCGGCTCCTCCGACGCGAACAAGGCCGCCTCCACCGCGCGCGCGAAATCGTCCATCTCCCGGATCACCGCAACTGCTCCCATTGATCGCCCGACAGCGCCGCCCGCAGATAGATCGGCTCGAATATTCCGTCCTGCCTTATGTCCACCCGCCCCTGCTTGGCCAGTTCCAGCATCGCCACGAAGCTGCTGGCCAGCGCCGATTTCGCCATCGGTCCGTCGCGATCGTCGGGCAGGAAAGATTCGAGGGTCGTCCAGTCGAGCGCCGATCCGACCAGCGCACTCACCCGCTGGATCGCCTCGTCCAGGGTCATCACCGGCCGCACCGCGACCATATGCACCACCGGCTGGTTACGCGCGCGGATCTGGCCATAGGCCTGGATCAAATCATAAAGGCTGGCGCTCCACTTCGCCCGCCGCACCATGTGCAGCCCCTCGGGCCGGGGGCGGACGAACACGTCGCGCCCGATTCGATCGCCGGCCATCAGCCGCGCGCCGGCCTCGCGCATGGCGTGCAACCGTTGCAGCCGCAATTGCAGCCGCAGCGCCATTTCCTCCGGACTGGGCTCGGGCTGCGCTTCCTTGGGCAGCAGCATCGCCGATTTGAGATAGGCGAGCCACGCCGCCATCACCAGATAGTCGGCCGCCAGTTCCAGCTTCAGCTGCCGCGCGCCATCGACATAGGCCAGATATTGCTCGACCAGCGCCAGGATGGAGATTTCGCGCAGGTCGACCTTCTGCGTCCGCGCCAGCGCCAGCAACAGGTCGAGCGGCCCCTCCCAGCTTTCGAAGCTGACGGTCAGGACCTCGGCGGGCGTCGCGGCCGGGGCGGTGAAGAGATCGTCCATCGCCCCCGCGTCCGCGATCAGGCCGGAACCAGCGCCAGCAACGTGTCGCGGGTCGCCAGCAACTCCTCGAACGGCGGCAGGTCGGCGACATGGGCCGAGCCCATCGCCCGATCGAGCCGCGCCCGCGCGGCCGGCGTGATCTCCGGCAGCAGATTGGCGATGCCGACCATATCGTCCATCCGCCCCCAGCAATTGAGCGCCAGGTCGCACCCGGCCGCGACCACGCCGGCGGCCAGTTCGGGAATCGAGCCCTTGAGCGCCTTCATGTCGAGATCGTCGGACATCAGCAGCCCGTCAAAGCCGATGCGCTGGCGAATAATCTCCTCGATCACGATCGGCGACAGGCTGGCCGCCCGGTCGGCATCCCAGGCGGTGTAGACGACATGGGCGGTCATGCCCATCGGTGCGTCCTTGAGCGCACGGAACGGCGCCAGATCGGTTTCCAGTTCCTCCGTCCCGGCATGGACGACCGGCAGTTCCAGATGGCTGTCGACCAGCGCTCGGCCATGGCCGGGCATATGCTTGACGATGCCCACGACATTGCCGTCGGCCAGCCCCTCGATCACCGCGCGGCCAAGCGCCGCGACGCGCATCGGCTCGGCGCCCAGCGTCCGGTCGCCCATGATGTCGCTCGCGCCCGCCTGCCGCACGTCCAGCAGTGGCAGCGCATCCACCGTGATGCCAACCTCCGCCAGCATCAGCGCCAGAGCCCGCGCATTGGCCCGCGCCGCCGCGATCGCGCTGGACGGCGCAATGTCATAGAGGCGGTCGAACACGGCGCCGGCGGGAAAGCTGGGCCAGACCGGCGCCTGCATCCGCGCGACCCGGCCGCCCTCCTGATCGATCATGATCAGCAGGTCGTCGCGCCCGTGCAGCGCGCGCAGTTCGTCGGTCAGCGCCCGCACCTGCGCGCGATCGGCGATGTTGCGCTTGAACAAGATATAGCCGGCCGGCTGCGCCTCAGCAAAGAAGGCGCGCTCGTCGGCGGTCAGGGTTTCGCCGGATAGGCCGAAGATGACGGGTTTCATGACGCCGATGCTAATGACTAAGGCGCGGGCTGTCGACGCCCGCGCCCTGTTTGGGTCAATTGACGATGATGCAGCTTTCGCCCGCGACCTTCAGCTTGCCGCAAACGGTGCCCGCCTGCCCGCCGGCGCTGGCGCGCAGGCGATAGACGGTGCTGCCGCCCACTTCGGCCGGCTCGACCGACATGGCGAGCGGCGCCAGATAGGCAAAGCGCTTCGACAGGCGGCCCCAGGCATCCTTGGCGCCCGACGCACTGCCATAGGCACCCAACTGGATGACGCCGCTGCCGGCGGCCTTGGGCGCGGCTGCCTTGGGCGCGGCCCTGGTCTCGTCCTCGACCTTGGCGATAACGCTCTGCGCCGGCTTGGCGGGAACAGCGGGCTTGGTGCCTGCGGGGGCAGCGCCGGTCGGGGTGATCGGCGCTTCGGGCACGCGGCTCGGGTCGATCTGGCCATCGCGGGCCACGCCCTCGCTCGCGGCGAAGCTGGCATCGCCCTCGCCCTGGAACTTCTTGGCGTCCGCTTCCTTGGCCGCGATCTTGTAGTCGCCCTGCGGCGCGGCGATCAGTTGCCCCTCGCCCGCGCCACCGCCGTTGCGGTTCTGCAACCACCACATGCCCGCGATCACCGCGCCGATCAGCACCAGCCCCAGGATGATGAGGCCCAGCAGGCGCAAGGGCGAAATCCGCTCCTCATCCGCCTCGTCGAGCGCAGGTTCCAGCCAGGGCAGCCGGTCCTCGTCATCGAGGTCAAGTCGCCCACGTGCATAGTCACCCATTATCGAAACTCCGCTCGGCTCACTGCATTTCGGTCAGCGCGACCACGCCCATCAGGGCAAGGCCGTTGCGGATGATCTGCCCGATTCCGCGGCTCAAGAAAAGCCGGGCCGAGGTGAGCGCCGGATCGTCCGCCAGCACGACGCGCGCGCGCGGATCATCATTGCCCATATTCCACCAGCCATGGAATGCCGAAGCCAAGTCATTGAGATAGAAGGCAATACGATGCGGTTCGCGGGCCTGCGCCGATCCTTCCACGACGCGCGGGAACTGCGCTGCCAGCTTCACCAGGTTCAGCTCCGCCGTCCCAAGCAGGGACAGGTCGGGCGCGGGAAGGTCGATCCCGGCCTCCTCTGCGCGGCGGCCGAGCGAGGAAATGCGGGCATGGGCATATTGCACATAGAAGACCGGATTGTCCTTCGAGGCTTCCACCACCTTGGCGAAATCGAAGTCCATCTGGGCATCGGCCTTGCGCGTCAGCATGGTGAAGCGGACGACATCCTTGCCCACTTCGCGCACGACATCGGCCAGCGTGACGAAATTGCCGGCGCGCTTGGACATTTTCACCGGCTCGCCATCGCGCAGCAGGCGGACCATCTGGATCAGCTTGACGTCGAACCGCGCCTTGCCCTCGGTCAGGGCGGCAACGGCGGCCTGGATGCGCTTCACCGTGCCGGCATGGTCCGCGCCCCAGATGTCGATCAGCTGATCGGCGGTCTGCGCCTTCTGGAAATGATAGGCCATGTCGGCGCCGAAATAGGTCCAGCTGCCATTCGACTTCTTGATCGGCCGATCCTGGTCGTCGCCGAACCTGGTCGAACGGAACAGCGGCAGTTCCACCGGCTCCCAATCGTCGGGCAGTTCGCCCTTGGGCGCTTCCAGCACGCCGTCATAGACCAGGTCATGGGCGCGCAACCAGGCTTCGGCCTCGGCCGGCTTGCCCGCCGCCTGCAATTCCGCCTCCGAAGAGAAGATGTCGTGGTGGATGCCCAGCAGCGCGAGATCGCTGCGGATCATGTCCATCATCTTCGCAACGGCAAAGGTGCGGAACAGGACCAGCCAGTCGCCCTCGGGCGCACCGACGAACCTGTCGCCATATTCGGCGGCCAGCGCCTGGCCCACCGGCACCAGATAATCGCCCGGATAAAGCCCCTCGGGGATCGCGCCGACATCCTCGCCCAGTGCCTCGCGATAGCGGACATGCGCGGAACGGGCGAGCACGTCGACCTGGCCGCCGGCATCATTGATATAATATTCGCGGATCACCTTGTGCCCGGCATATTCCAGCAGGGTGGCGAGCGCGTCGCCGACCACGGCGCCGCGACAATGGCCCATATGCATGGGACCGGTGGGGTTGGCCGAGACATATTCGACATTCACGGTCGTGCCCGCGCCGAAATCGGACCGGCCATAGTCGGCGGCCTCGGCATGGATCGCCGCGAGTTCCGCCCGCCAGGTCGGGTCGGTCAGGGTCAGGTTGATGAAGCCGGGACCGGCGATGCTGGCCGCCTCGACCTCATCCAGCGCCTGCAGCTTGGTCACGATCGCGTCGGCCAGCGCGCGCGGATTGGTGCCGGCGGGCTTGGCCAGCACCATCGCGGCGTTGGTGGCCAGGTCGCCATGGCTGGGATCGCGCGGCGGCTCCACCGTCACCGGCTTGCGGTTGAGGCCGGCGGGCAGCGTGCCTTCGGCCTCCAGCGCGTCGAGCACGGCATCGAGATGGGCAGTGAAACGGGTGTAAAGGGACACGGGCATTTCCTTCAACTCCGTTCGCCCTGAGCGAAGTCGAAGGGCCAGGCTGAACGGAGTGAAGCACTTCGCTTCGCTCAGTGGCGGGCTTCGACTTCGCTCAGCCCGAACGGAAACAAATCAACGGGCTTAACGGGTCGCGTTATATTTGAGCTGATCCTGGGTCAGGTTGAAACCCAAGAGCAGCTCGAAGCTGGTTCGCTGCAGCGCCGCCTTGACGTCCGGCTGGGCGAAGGGGTCGATCGCGGCATCCGCGTCGCCTGCCTTGCGCTTCTGCGTGATCTTCTGCTGAATTTCCGGCGGCAGCGTGGCCGATGCCTTGTCGACATAGGAGCCGGCCGTCGCGGTCGCGGTCGCGCGATATTCGCCCGGCGCGAAGTTCAGCGTCACCTGGCCGATCCGCTTGGCGACGACGGCACTCCCGCCCCGCACGATCGCCGAGAAATAGGGCAAGGTCACCTGGCGCGCGGCGCTGGCGTCGTTGCGACGCGCATTCACCACGAAGGTCGCCTGGGTATAAAGCTGGGCGCCATCGGAACAGGTCGAGCGCAGATCGGTGATGTTCGCCACCACGTCGATCGCGGAGGCATCGCGGCTCTGGGCCGGATTGAACAGGGTCACGTCACCGGTATAGGCCGGGATTGCAGCCACCGGGCAAGCCGAACGCACCGTGACGATACCGCCCGTCGGGTCGATTTCCCCCCGGCGAGAACAGCCGGCAAGGGCAAGGGCGAGCATTCCGGTCAACGCAATTCGGGACAATGTCACAGGCAGCAATTCCTCAGCATGCCCCTTGGACAGAGGCGTCCGGCTTCCTTATCCATCCCCCGCCGCCCACGCAACACAAAGCGCGGTGATTTGCGTTGGCCCTTCCTTCGGGCGCGACATTGCCCTAAGCCGCGCCCATGACGCAGAGCCCCGCCCCTCGCCCGCCGATGACCCTGTTGATCGCTGCCCCGCGCGGCTTCTGCGCCGGTGTCGACCGTGCCATCATCATCGTCGAGCGCGCGATCGAGAAATATGGCGCGCCGGTCTATGTCCGCCATGAAATCGTCCACAACAAGTTCGTGGTCGACAGCCTGAAGGCCAAGGGCGCGATCTTCGTTGAGGAACTGGACCAAGTGCCCGACGGCGTGCCGGTGGTCTTTTCCGCCCATGGCGTGCCCAAGGCGGTGCCGGCCAAGGCGGAGGAGCGCGGCCTCGACTATCTCGACGCCACCTGCCCGCTGGTCAGCAAGGTGCATCGCCAGGCCGAACGCATGGTGACCGCCGGTCGCCACATCCTGTTCATCGGCCACAAGGGTCATCCGGAGGTGATCGGCACCTTCGGCCAGGTGCCCGACGGCACGATGACGCTGATCGAAACGGTCGAGGATGCCGAGGCGCTGGCGCCCACCGATGCCGACAATCTCGCCTTCCTGACCCAGACCACCCTGTCGGTCGACGACACCGCCGCGATCGTCGCCACACTGGAGCGCCGCTTCCCCTCGATCATCGCGCCGAAGGGCGAGGATATCTGCTACGCGACGTCGAACCGCCAGACGGCGGTCAAGGCGATCGCCGCCCGCTGCGACGCCGTCTATGTGATCGGCGCGCCCAACAGCTCCAACTCGCTGCGCCTGGTCGAGGTCGCCGAGCGTGAGGGCACCCCTGCCCGCCTGATCCAGCGCGCCGAGGAGATCGACTTTGCCTGGCTGGACGGCGTGACGACGCTCGGCCTCACCGCCGGCGCCTCCGCTCCCGAAATATTGGTGCGCGAAGTCGTCGACCGGATTGCCGAGCGCTTTGCCGTGACCGAGGAACAGGTCGAAACCGCGCAGGAGAACATCTCCTTCAAGCTGCCGCGCGGACTGGAGGTCGCATAACCCCCATGGCCGTTTATACGCACGTTCCCGCCGAAGAGATTGACGCCTTCCTCACCCGCTATGATGCCGGCCGGCTGGTGTCCGCCAAGGGCATCGCCGAAGGGGTGGAAAACAGCAATTATCTGCTCGAAACCACCGGCCATGACGGAAACGGCCACCGCTATATCCTGACCCTCTATGAAAAGCGGGTAGATGAAGCGGACCTGCCCTTCTTCATGGACCTGCTCGACCATCTGGGCGCGCGCGGCTGCCTGGTGCCGCGCTTCATCGCCGACACCGATGGCAAGCGACTGCAACAGCTGGGCGGGCGCCCGGCCTGCCTGATCGAGTTTCTGACCGGCATTTCCGTGACCGAACCGACCCCGGCCCAGGCACGCGCCTGCGGCGTGGCGCTGGGCGAACTGCACAGGGCAGCGCAGGGTTTCGCCGGCGAACGGCGCAATGCGCTCGACAAGGATGGCTGGCACGCGCTGGCCGCCAAGTGCGGCGATGATTTCGACCAGATCGCGCCGGGCCTTGGCGCCCGCGTGGCGGAGGAACTGGCCTTTCTCGACGCCCATTGGCCGGCCGACCTGCCGCGTTCGGTGATCCATGCCGACCTGTTCCCGGACAATGTCCTGATGCTGGGCGATGAAGTCACCGGCCTCATCGACTTCTATTTCAGCTGCACCGACATTCGCGCCTATGACCTGGCCGTCACCCACAGCGCCTGGTGCTTCAGCAATGACGGCGCCACCTGGTATGGCGACCGCGCGACCGCGATCGGCGCAGGCTATGGCGCCGCCCATGGCCTGACCGACGCGGAACGGGCCGCCTTCCCGATCCTGTGCCGCGGTGCGGCGCTGCGCTTCCTGCTGACCCGCGCCTATGACTGGATCAACACGCCGGCCGATGCACTGGTGACGCGCAAGGATCCGCTCGCCTATCTGCGTCGCATGGATTTCTACGCCAAGGCCGATCCGGCGGAGCTGCTCGGCGCATGAGCGACCTGCCGCAAGTCCAGATCTTCACCGATGGCGCGTGCAAGGGCAATCCTGGTCCGGGCGGCTGGGGCGCGGTGCTGCGCTTTGGCGACCAGGAAAAAGAAATCTCCGGCGGCGAAGCGATGACCACCAACAACCGCATGGAGATGATGGCAGCCGTCGAAGCGCTCAATACGCTCAAGAAGCCGTGCCAGGTGACGCTCTACACCGACAGCAAATATGTCATGGACGGCATCACCAAATGGATCTTCGGCTGGCAGAAGCGCGGCTGGAAGACGGCCGACAACAAGCCGGTCAAGAATGTCGAGATCTGGCAGGAACTGGTGAAGGCCGCCGCCCGGCACAAGCTGACATGGCAATGGGTCAAGGGCCATGCCGGCCACCCGGAAAATGAGCGGGCCGATGCCCTCGCCTGCGCCGCAGCCGAAAGCTTCCGCAAATAGGGACGGACGGGGAGGTCACCCTCCCCGCACCGCGCAGCTTATTCGGCTTCTTCGATCGGCGCGCCGGGGCCGTTCTTCAGGATCGACTCGATCGCATTCTTCGCACTGGCCTTGGAGCTGTAGCCCTCGGTCCAGAAGATGATCTCGGCATTATATTTGAACTTGGCCACGAACTCGCCGGCCTTGTTCTTCTCGATCACGAACTTGTGCGCCATCATGCTCTCCTGCTGGTTGCGCTATCGAAACCGTTCGGGAGCATAGGCAGCGATATCGAGGCTGGCAATCGCCTGTGGCATGGCCTTGCCGGTCAACAGGCTGGCGCCCAGCAGCGCGGCCGCCGGGGCGGTCTGGATGCCAAAACCGCCCTGCCCGGCGAACCAGAAGAACCCCTCTACCGCCGGCTCGAAGCCATAGACCGGCACCCGGTCCGGCGCGAAGCTGCGCAGGCCGGCCCATTTGCGCTCGACCGCCGCGATCCGCCAGTCGACCGCCGCCTGGAACCGGTCGATGGCCTGCGCGATCGCCAGTTCCTCGGGCGCGGCGTCACAGGGGGGCGAGGCAACCTCCTCATGCGGCGTCAGCCAGATTCGCCCCTGCCCCTCGGGCTTGAAATAGAAGCCACCCTGCATGTCCATCACCAGCGGCATCTCGTCGGCCGGCATATCCTCCAGCCGCAACTGCACCACCGTCCGGCGGTAGGGCGTGATGCCGACCGGCGCGACACCGCAGGCCACAGCGACATCATCCGCCCAAGCCCCGGCGGCATTGACCAGCAGGCCGCATTCGATCGGCCCATCACCGGTCTCGATCCGCCAGCCATCGCCCTGTCGTTCGGCGTGCTCCAGCCTGGCCCCCAGCCGCATTTCGCCGCCCAGCTTGCGGAACCGGCGCAGATAGGCCTGATGCAGCGCCGCGACATCGATGTCGCGGCAACTCGGTTCCAGCACGCCCAGCACCCAGTCGGGCCGCAGCCCCGGCACCAGACTGGCCGGATCGACCGGCTGCAATTCGACCGCCCCGGCAAAATCGGCCAGCAGCGCGTCGCGCAGCCCTTCATCCCCCGCCCGACCGATATGCAGCGTGCGGCGCGGCGACAGGAAGGAGCCATCGAAGAAATCGGGATCGGGCGATTCCAGCAACGCGCCCGAAGCCGTGGTCAGCGGCTGGACCACCGGCCCGCCATAGGTTTCTTCCCAGAAGGCGACCGATCGCCCCGTCGCATGATAGCCGGCGCTGTCCTCCATCTCCAGGATCAGCACCCGCGCCGTTTCCGCCAGCGCCGCGCCCAGGCTGGCGCCTGCAATCCCGCCACCGACAATCACGATATCGGGTCTGTTCAACGGGCAACCTCATCCAGGAAACGGTCGATCCGCCCCAGCGCATCGAGCCGCACCGGGTCGAGCTCGCGCAGGATTTCATGCGCGGCCTCGCGCCCATAGACATGCAGGCGGGCATCGGGCAAGCGCGCCGCGATCCGCCGGATCGCCGGCGTCGCCACCAGTTGGTCGCGACAGGCGGCCAAAATCAGAGTCGGCGTCGCGATTCGCTCCGGCCCCTTTCCGGCCTCCAGCGCCTGAGTCGACTCGAGGGCGAGCCGAACCCAGTTCCAGCTCGGCGGCCCCAGCGCGATGTCCCGACTATGGTCCCGCCACCAGATTTCATCGGCATAGCGATCGGGGTCATGGGTCAGCCGCTTCTGCCGCATCTGGCGTTGCCGGTCGCTCTCTTCCTTTTGCGTCCAGGCCCGCTTTTCTCCCTGGCCGATCGCGCACATGACATTGGCGATCGCCACCGCCAGCCAGCGCGGCAGCGGGGCCGTATGCAGCCCAAGCATCGGCGCCACGGCCACGGCCGCATCGGGCTTCGGCAGCCCCTCTGCCAGCGCCCGCAGCAGCATATGCCCGCCCATGCTGTGGCCCAACATGACCGTCGGCCCGTTCCCTTCCGCGCGCCAATCATTTGAAAGCGCGCGCAAATCACCAATCCACCGGGCGAAGTCGTCGATATGGCCGCACAGCGGATCATCGGTCAGCCGGCCCGACCCACCCTGCCCGCGCCAGTCGAAGCTAGTCACCGCCCAGCCGCGCTGCGCCCAATGGTGGATCACCTCCAGATATTTCTCGACCATGTCACCACGACCGTTGAGGATCAGCATCCGGCCACGGGTGCCAGCGCCCAGCCGATAGCGGCGGATCGGCCAGCCGTCGGAGGCCTGCCAATAATCGAGCTGGCCACCCATCGGCCAGGCGCGACGGTCAAGGGCGGGCGACGGGAAGATCGGCGAATCCATGGGCCATGGTTACGGTTTGGTAAGCCATATGGTCTAGTGCCTGACCCTCATGTTGGGGGAATATTTCAGACTGGCGCTGATCGCCGCACTGGGCATTCTGCTGATCGCAGCCGCGATCACGGACCTGCGCGCGCGCATCATCTCCAACCGGCTGAACCTGGGCGTCGCCGCCCTGGCGCCACTATGGTGGATCGCCTGCGGCTTGCCGCTCTGGCCGGGCATGGCGGTGCAGTTGCTGGTCGGCCTGCTGGTCTTCGTCCTGTTCGCCGCGCTGTTCGCGTTCGGCATGATGGGCGGGGGCGATGTGAAGCTGCTCGGCGCGCTGGCGCTGTGGTTTCCGTGGCAGGCGGTGCTGACCCTGTTGACGCTGATGGCGATTCTGGGCGGGGCCGTGACGATCGTCACGGTGATCCACCATCGCCTCCGCCGGAAGCAGGGCCAACCCGAAATACCCTACGGCGTAGCCATATCGATCGCCGCCCTTTGGTTACTTGGCGAACGATATCTTAACCAATTTGCGTGATGATTGGGCCCCTGGGGGCAGGCCGCCCATTTGAGAAAGGCGAGTTTCGTCATGGATGCTAAGAAGATCGTGCTGCTGGTGGGGGCGCTAATCATAGCGGTCACTACAGCCTTGCTTGCGCGCAGCATGCTGAGTTCTTCATCTACGCCGCAGGTGAACGCGGCCGCAATGCCGAACGAGGCGGACCAGCCGCATGTTCTGGTGGCGACCAAGGCCCTGCCGGTGGGGACCATCCTGGACGCGGAAAGCTTCCGCTTCCAGCCCTGGCCCAAGGATCTGATCGAAGCCGCCTATTATCTCAAGGGCCAGGCCGATCCGCTCAAGCTTGCAGGCAGCGTCGTCCGCAACGCGATCACCGCCGGCCAGCCGCTGACCCAGGGCGCCGTCATCCGTCCGGGTGACCGTGGCTTCCTGGCCGCCGCGCTCGGTCCGGGCATGCGCGCCGTCACCGTGCCGGTCTCGGCCCAGAATGCGGTTGCCGGCTTCGTCTTTCCGGGCGACCGCATCGACCTGGTGCTGACCCAGACGGTTTCCGGCGGCGGCGATGGCGCCCCGCTCAAGGTTTCGGAAACGATCCTGCGCAACCTGCGCGTGCTCGCCACCGACCAGCGCACCGACGCCATGGGCCCCGATGGCAAGCCCGTCGTCCAGACCTATTCCAACGTCACGGTCGAAGTGACGCCCAAGATCGCGGAGAAGTTGGCAGTGTCGCAGACCATCGGCTCGCTGTCGCTGTCGCTGCGCTCGATCGCCGACACCGCATCGGACCTTGACGCCGCCATTGCCGGCTCTGACGTCGACCTGCCCGATGGCAGCAATCCGGGTTCGGAAAAGTCGATCATTGCCAAGATCGCGGCCCGCCCGGTCGATCGCGGCTCCACCTATTCCACGGGCGCCGACGTGTCGCGCTACCAGCGCAGCAGCGTCCCGGCCAAGCCTGATGCGGCCATGCCCGCGATGGCAGCTCCCGGTGGCGCACCGGTCGGCACGGCCGTCTTCAAGGGGCCGACCGTCCGCATCGCCCGCGGCACCAATGTGACCGAAGTTCCGGTCGGGGGGAAGTAAGATGAACGCTTACCAGATGCTCGCGCGGCACAAGGCGGCCCGTCCGCTCGCCGCCCCGGCGATCGCGCTTGGCCTGGCGCTTGCCATGGTCGCCGCGCCGACCGCGGCCCTCAACGCCGCCCCCGCAGCCGATCAGGACAATGCGATCCTGATGTCCGTCGGCGGCAGCAAGGTCGTCAACCTGCCGGCCAAGATGTCGGACGTCGTCATCGCCAACCCCGACGTTGTCGATGTCCATGTCCGGACCAATAACCAGCTCTATCTGATCGCCAAGAAGCCGGGCGAAACCACCGTCTTCGTGACGGCCGGCAATGGCAAGGTGCTGTTTTCCGGCACGGTCCGGGTCGGCAACAACTTGACCACCATCGATGACATGCTGCGCCTGGCGATGCCGGGTGCCAATATCGCCGTCAACAAGATGAACGGCATGGTGCTGCTGACCGGCACGATCAAGGCGCCCGAGGACGCGGCCGAGGCCGAACGCCTGACCCAGGCCTTTGTCGGCAAGGACGTGACCGTCGTCAGCCGCCTGCTGATGGCGACCCCGCTCCAGGTCATGCTGCAGGTCAAGATCGCCGAAGTCAGCAAGGATGTCGGCCACAAGATCGGCACCAACTTCACCAGCCAGGACAATAGTGGCGGTAAATTGGGCGGCGTCATCGGTGGCGGCAGCCGTGATTTCGCCAGCTATGATTCGGCCAACAACAGCTGGTCCTTCACTACTCCCGTCGATGGCTCCTACAGCCTTGGCGGCGTCGCCCGCCTGTTCGGCATGGACATTGCCGGTGCGCTCGACCTGGCCGAATCCAGCGGCCTGGCCAGCACCCTGGCCCAGCCGAACCTGACCGCCCTGTCGGGCGAAACCGCCAGCTTCCTGGCCGGCGGCGAATATCCCTATACGGTCAACAACGGCCCTTCGTCGGGCAACAGCATCCAGTTCAAGCAATATGGCGTGCAACTGGCCTTCACCCCGACGGTTCTTGCCGATGGTCGCATCTCGCTGCGCGTCCGCCCGACCGTGTCGAGCCTGGACTTCAGCGTCAGCAGTTCGGTGCCCGCACTCAAGAGCCGGACCGCCGAAACCACCGTCGAACTGGGCTCGGGCCAGGCCTTCATGATCGCCGGCCTGCTCAACAATGAAGCCGCCAACAACGTCAACAAGGTGCCGGGCCTGGGCAATGTCCCGATCCTGGGCAGCCTGTTCAAGTCCCGCAGCTTTCAGCGGAACGAAACCGAACTGGTGATCGTCGTGACCCCCTATCTGGTGAAGCCGGTCAACGCGTCCGACATTCGCCTGCCGACCGATGGCTTCCGCAACGCCAATGTCGGCCAGGGCCTGTTCCTGCAGCAGATGCATGACGGCGTCAGCGGAGCGCAGCCAAATATGCCGACCCGCGCACCCGGTTCGCCCGTGGCGCCCACGCCCGGCCCGCAGGCCTCGATCGCGGCGCCCGCGCTGGCCGCCCGCGACGAAGATCGCTCGTCCGGCAAGTCGGGCGGCGCGACCCCCGGCTTCAGTTTCTGACGGAAGGACGAAAGACATGACTTCCACCTCCCGCAAGACCCTCGTCCGCCTCGGCGTCATCGCCCTGCTGGCACTGCCATTGGCGGCCTGCTCGACCGACAGCGTCAATCGCGGCGTGGACTCGGTCCATCAGCCGGTCGTCAGCTATGCCAGCTACACGTTCGACGTGCAGGCCGGCGGCGCGCGCCTTGCGCCCGCCGAGGCCGCGCGCCTCGACGACTGGTTCGCCACGATCAAGCTTGGCTATGGCGACCAAGTCGCGATCGTCACTGACACCGGCTATTATAGCCCCGATCTTGGCGAAGACATCGCCAATGTCGTCGCCCGCCACGGCATGCTGCTGGGCCAGGACAGCTCGGCCGCCGCCGGCTCCGCCCCCGAAGGCACGATCCGCCTAGTCGTCCGCCGCACCACCGCCTCGGTCCCCGGCTGCCCCGACTGGTCGAACAAGGCCGAAACGCCGATGAGCTTGGGCGCGTCGTCCAATTTCGGCTGCGGCGTGAACAGCAATCTGGCGGCAATGGTTGCCGATCCCGAAGATCTGGTTCGTGGCCAGAGCACGGACAGCGAATTGCGCACCGCGACCTCGAACCGCGCCATTTCCACCTATCGCGACAAGGCGCCGACCGGCTCGGGCGACCTCAAGCAGCTCTCGAACGGAGGCCAGTAAGATGAACGCACCCTGGAAACATGGTTCCGTGGGCCAGCGCGACCCCTTCCACGCCTTCGTCTGCGACGATCACAGCTTCGACCTGCTGCGCGCTGTTGCGTCCGAAATGGGCTGGGCACCGGAAAAGGTGAACAAGGGCGGCATGCGCAACGCGGTGCAAAGCCTGTCGATCACCGCCAGCCCGCAGATCCTGTTCGTCGACATGTCGGAAAGCGGCGATCCGCTGAACGACATCAACAGCCTCGCCGAAGTGTGCGAACCCGGCACCGTCGTGATCGCGGCGGGCCAGGTCAATGACGTGCGCCTTTATCGTGATCTGGTCGCCAGCGGCATCCAGGACTATCTGCTTAAGCCCTTCGGCGCAGACCAGTTGCGCGATGCGCTGGCCCAGGCGCAGGCCGTCTTCCTCGCCCCGCGCGACGTCGGGCCTGAACGCCCGCACATGACGGTCGCCGTCGTCGGCACCCGTGGCGGCGTCGGCGCATCCAGCATGGCGACCTCGCTTGCCTGGATGCTGAGCGAGAAGAAGAAGCGCCCGACCGCCCTGCTCGATCTCGACATCCATTTCGGCACCAATGCGCTGGCGATGGATCTGGAACCGGGCCGTGGCCTGACCGACGCGATCGAGAATCCCAGCCGCATCGACGGGCTGTTCATCGAGCGCGCCATGGTTCGCGCCAGCGACATGCTCGCCATC
Source organism: Sphingobium sp. SG1 (assembly GCF_057063145.1). Classification (NCBI taxonomy): domain Bacteria; kingdom Pseudomonadati; phylum Pseudomonadota; class Alphaproteobacteria; order Sphingomonadales; family Sphingobiaceae; genus Sphingobium; species Sphingobium sp. SG1. The sequence continues at coordinate 324,339 of NZ_JBVVOJ010000003.1, forward strand.
CTGTCGGCCGAAGCGCCGATCAACCAGCCGATGATGACCGATGGTGGCGCCTTCTACCAGTTGCTGGAAGAGTTCCGTCAGGCGTTCGAATGCAGCATCATCGATCTGCCGCGCAACATGCTGATCCAGCACACGCACCTGATGACCGACGTCAATGTCGCGGTGGTGGTGACCGAACTCAGCCTGGCGGCGGCCCGCGACACGATCCGCATCCTGTCCTGGCTCAAGTCGAATGCACCGCAGGCCCGCATCCTGGTGGTCGCCAATCGCGTCCATCCCGGCGCACCGGAAATCAGCCGCAAGGATTTCGAACAGTCGATCGAACGCAAGGTCGATGTGATCGTGCCGTTCGACCTGCGCATCGCGGCCCAGGCCGCCAAGCTCGGCAAGACGCTGGCGGAAACCGCCAAGGGCAGCAAGGTGGGCGCCGCCTGCACCGCCATGATGGACGAAGTTCTGGGTCTGGCCGGCGATGAAGCCGATAATCCGGGCGCCAAGTCGACAGCCAGGAAGGGAGATTCCCTGCTCGGCAAGATCGGCGATTTCAAGAGCATGATCCCGTCGCGCCGCAAGGACAAGGCGACGGCACTGGAAGGCTGACGCGCGGGCCGCTTCAGAGCGGCCCCCGCACAGCCATATTCACGCACGGGGAACGGGCGAACAATGGACGGCAATTTCCTTCTGATCTTGGTGCTGGTCGCGACCATGCTTGGTCTGGTCGTGCTCGCCTTTGCCGGCCCCTCGCCCGACAAGGCGCAGAAACGCCGTGTCGCCCTGATCCGCGGCCGTCACAGCGACTCCACCGAGGCGATGATGGAAGCGCGCATGCGCAAGGCCATCTCCACTCGGGCGACCGGCAACGAAGCCAAGATGCTGGTCTCGCTGATCCCCAATCCGGAGAATCTGGCCAAGCGCATCCGCATGACCGGCAAGAAATGGACGCTCAGCCAATATATGACGTCCTGCGCGGTGGTCTTCCTGCTGACCACCCTGTTCCTGCTGATGCGCGGCTTTCCCTTCCTGCTCGCGCTGATGGTCGGGCTGGCGGCAGGCCTTGCCTTGCCGCATCTGTGGGTCGGTCGACTGATCAACAAGCGGATCCATCAATTCAACGCCAAGTTCCCCGACGCGCTCGAGCTGCTGACCCGCGGCCTGCGCTCGGGCCTGCCGGTCGGCGAGACGCTGGGCATCGTGTCGAGCGAAATCCCCGGCCCGGTCGGCGAGGAATTCAAGCTGATCACCGAACGGATCAAGATCGGCAAGAGCATGGATCAGGCGCTGCAGGAAACCGCCGATCGTCTGGGCACGCCGGAATTCCAGTTTTTCGTCATCACCCTGGCGATCCAGCGCGAAACCGGCGGCAACCTCGCCGAAACGCTGCAGAACCTCGCCACCGTGCTGCGCCAGCGCGCCCAGATGAAGCTCAAGATCCGCGCCATGTCGTCGGAATCCAAGGCGTCGGCCTATATCATCGGCGTTCTGCCTTTCCTTGTGTTCGGCATGATCTGCTACATCAACTTTGGCTATATGAGCCCCTTCTTCACCCCCGATCCGGCGGGCATCTTCGGGCTCTCGACGATGCAGGTCGTCGGCATCGGCGGCATGTGCTGGATGGCCATCGGCGCCTTCATCATGGCCCAGATGATCAACTTCGAGATTTGACGGGGAACGGATAGAGATATGGACGCCCCTACCCCCACCGGCACCCTGTTCGGCATGACCGCGACCGATTTCGGCACGCTGCTTGCCGCGCTGGCCACGCTCGCCACCCTCTACGCGCTCTATGCCGTGATGACGGTGCGCGATCCGATGGCCAAGCGGGTCAAGGCGCTCAACGAACGGCGCGAACAGCTCAAGGCCGGCATCACCGCCTCGACCGCCAAGCGCCGCGCCAAGCTGGTCAACAAGAACCAGACGACCGACCAGATGCGGTCCTTCCTGACCAGCCTCAAGGTGCTGCAGGACGACCAGCTCAAGGACGCCCAGATCCGCCTGGCCCAGGCCGGCATCCGGTCCAAGGACTGGGCCGTCGCCGTCATCTTCGGCCGCATGATCATGCCGATCCTGATCGGCGGCACCGCCGCGATCCTGCTCTATGCCGTCGGCATCTATCCAGAATGGGGCGGTGCCAAGCGGTTCATGGCCTTCGCGGGCGCATTGCTGCTCGCGTACAAGGCGCCCGACCTCTTCATCGACAACAAGATCGCCAAGCGCTCTGCCGCGATCCGCAAGGGCCTGCCCGACGCGCTTGACCTGCTGGTCATCTGCGCCGAGGCCGGCCTGACCGTCGACGCTGCCTTCAGCCGCGTCGCCCGCGAACTGGGCCGCGCCTATCCCGAACTGGGCGACGAGTTCCAGTTGACGGCGATCGAACTCAGCTTCCTCACCGAACGGCGCATGGCGTTTGAAAACCTCGCCACGCGCGTGAAGCTCGACGCGGTCAAGGGCGTGGTCACGACCATGATCCAGACCGAAAAATATGGCACGCCGCTCGCCTCCGCGCTCCGTGTGCTGTCGGCCGAGTTCCGCCATGAACGCATGATGCGCGCGGAAGAAAAGGCCGCCCGCCTGCCCGCCATCATGACCGTGCCGCTGATTCTCTTCATCCTGCCGACCCTGTTCGTCGTCATTCTGGGTCCGGCTGCCTGCTCGATCAGCACGGCTTTCTAAAAAAATTCAGGGCAAGGAGGGGCCGCTGCCGTAGCGTCCCCTCTTTCCGTTTCCGTAAACTGCAAGCGAAGCGCTGGCGCGCCGCATTTTCCTCCCTTATTCTTACCCTCAACCCAAAAGGAGAGGATCGCATCATGACCATCAAGACCGGCGCTCGCGTCGCCATCGCCGCTCTGGCCGCCTTCACCACCGCCCTGCCCGCTTATGCGGCCCAGCCCATCACCGGCCGCTGGTCGACCGTCGATGGCAAGGCGATCGTCCAGATCGCGCCGTGCGGAAAGAGCATCTGCGGCAAGATCGAGAAGATCGTGAAGCCGACGCCAGGCCGCCCCCAGACCGACATCAAGAACCCCGATCCGGCGCTGCGCTCCAAGCCGCTGGTCGGCCTGGCCCTGCTGTCGGGCTTCAGCGATGCCGGCGATATCTGGAAGGGCACGATCTACGACCCGGAAAGCGGCAAGAGTTATACGTCCAAGGTCAGCCGCAACGGCGACGGCACGCTCAAGGTTCAGGGCTGCATAGCCTTCTTCTGCAAGACCCAGACCTGGACGCCGCTGCGCTGATTCCGCGCACGGCCTGGAAAACGAAAGGGGCGCCAAATGGCGCCCCTTTTCCTGTCGATACGGTCCCGTTCAGTCCCCGGCATGCTCCATCGGCGTGAAGCGCTGCGACCAGAGCGCGCCATAGATCGCCATCCACTGCACCACCGGCCCCAGCCCCTTGGTCCGCGCCGCAAACCAGGTTTCGCGCCCCGTCCGCCGGGCCGTCACCAGACCGGCGCGCTTGAGCTTGCCCATATGGCGCGACACCATCGGTTGCGACACGCCGGCCACGGCGGTCAGCGCGACGACATTCTGCTCCCCTTCGCGCACCAGATATTCCAGCAGGGCACGTCGCGTGCCGTCGGACAGCGCCTTGAAGAGTGAATCGCTATTCGCTCCAAGGTCGCCTCTGAATTTCACTTCCGTCATGCAAATTTCATAATCATCTGGTTATGAGTTGGTCAAGCGAAGGATGATTTTCGACTCGGTCGCGCCATTAACTAAAAAAAGTGCGAACCGCCTCCTCGCTGAGTCTTTTGAGTCACACCACCCGATGATGAGTCTCCCGCGACTCGCATGACTCAATATGTTGTGGCTACCCGCTTCGTTCTCCACCATCCTCGCAATCCTGACAGGGATGAGCGCTAAATCCCTGACCTTGACGGCAGACTCCTGAGGACTCAGTGCTGACGGACGAAACATATGGGGGTTGCACACATGGGTGTCATGGAACGCGTCGCACCGCGGCGGAAGAAGGCGGTTGCGCTCGCGCCGGCACCGGCGATCGAGGCAAACCGCCTGCTGCGCGGTGACTGTATCGCGGAAATGGCCAAGCTGCCCGACGGCTGCATCGACATGATCTTTGCCGATCCGCCTTATAATCTTCAGCTCGGCGGCGACCTGTTCCGCCCCGAGGGCGGCCGCGTCGATGCGGTCGACAATGACTGGGACAAGTTCGACACGCTCAGCAGCTATGACCGCTTCACCAAGGCGTGGCTGGCGCAGGCGCGCCGCATCCTCAAGCCCAATGGCACGATCTGGGTGATCGGCAGCTATCACAACATCTTCCGCGTCGGCGCTGCCTTGCAGGATGAGGGCTTCTGGATCCTCAACGACATCATCTGGCGCAAGGCGAACCCGATGCCCAATTTCAAGGGCACCCGCTTCACCAACGCGCATGAGACGCTGATCTGGGCCAGCCAGGGCGAGGACGCCAAGTACACGTTCAACTACAAGGCGATGAAGACGCTCAATGACGAGTTGCAGATGCGCTCCGACTGGGTGCTGCCGATCTGCGGCGGCCAGGAGCGGCTGAAGCGCAACGGCACCAAGGCACATCCGACGCAGAAGCCGGAATCGCTGCTCTATCGCGTGATGCTGTCCTGCACCAAGCCGGGCGACATCGTGCTTGATCCCTTCTTCGGCACCGGCACCACCGGCGCCGTCGCCAAGCGCCTGGGCCGCCAGTGGATCGGTATCGAGCGCGAGCCCGACTATATCGAGGTTGCCGAGGAACGCATTGCCGAGGCGCTGCCGCTCGATGAATCCGCGCTCGCCATCATGCAGACCGCGCGCCAGCAGCCCAAGGTCGCCTTCGGCACGCTGGTCGAGACCGGCTATCTCCAGCCCGGTTCGGTGGTGATGGACAGCAAGCGCCGCTGGAGCGCCACCGTGCGCGCCGACGGCTCGCTCGCCGTGGGCAGCGACACCGGTTCGATCCACAAGCTGGGCGCCACGCTTCAGGGCGCGCCGAGCTGCAACGGCTGGACCTTCTGGCATATCGAGAAGGCAGGCAAGCTCCACCCGATCGACACGCTGCGCCAGACCTATCTGCTCGCCAACGAGCCTTGATTTCCGTCCCCCGTTCGGGTTGAGGCAGCCAGAGTTCTTCCAAGACATGGCCCCGACCCGTCCGGGGCGAACGGAGCTTTATGACCCTCTCCTCCATCCCCGCTGACGCCCGGCTCTACCTCAAGCCGACCTGGTTCGTGCCGAGCCCGATCGGCCTGGCGGACGGATCGGCGGCGCGGATGGGCAATGGCCTGATCTGGTTCCAGGCCTATGAACTGACGGCGCGCCATGCCGGCCGCCACATCGCCCGCGACACCATCCCGGTCGCCGCGTTCGAGGCGATCACCGCCACCCTGCCCGACCCGCTGGCCGAACGCGCCCGCCAATTGGCCGCGAACATCTCCGCCCAGCGCGCGCCGCTCAGCCTTGGCGATCGCGTCATCCGCTTCGACGCGCCGCAGACGATGGCGATCCTCAACATCACGCCCGACAGCTTCTCCGATGGCGGCAAGCATATGACCGACCCGCAGGCGGCGGCCGACGCCGGCTTTGCCATGGCGGCGGCCGGCGCCGCGCTGATCGATGTCGGCGGCGAATCTACCCGGCCCAAGGCGCCCAAGCTATGGGAAGGCGACGAGATCGCCCGGATCGTGCCGGTGATCGAGAAGCTCGCTGCGGCCGGCGTCGCCATGTCGGTGGACACGCGCAAGGCGGCGGTGATGGAGGCAGCGCTGACCGCCGGCGCCCATGTCATCAACGATGTCAGCGCGCTGGAACATGATCCCCGCAGCCTGGAGGTCGCGGCCCGCGCCGGCTGTCCGGTGATCCTGATGCATGCGCCTTCGACCGGCGATGATCCGCACGACAATCCCAACGGCTATGCCGATGTCGTCACCGACGTGTTCGACTATCTCGATGCCCGCATCACCGCCTGCCTCGATGCCGGCATCGCGCGCGAGAAGATCATGGTCGATCCGGGCCTGGGCTTCGGCAAGAGCCTGGCGGACAATCTGGCGCTGGTGAACGGCCTTGCCACCTTCCAGGGGCTGGGCGTACCGCTGCTCTTTGCCGGCAGCCGCAAGCGCCTGATCGGCGCCCTGTCGAACGAGGCACCGGCGCCCGACCGGCTCGGCGGCTCGGTCGCCCTCGCCTTCCGCGCGGCGCAACTGGGCGCGCAGATGGTGCGCGTCCATGACGTCAAGGAAAGCGTCCAGGCGCTCCATCTGTGGCGGGGCCTGGCCGATGCGGGGCTGAGCGCGGTCTGACACCGCGCCCGGCCACAGCCATCCTTATTCGCTCAGGATGAAGTCGACGCCCGCCATGGCGTGGATTTCAGTGCAGTCGTAGATCGGCAGCACATTGGCCTTCACGTCGACGATCATCTCCAGTTCGGTGCAGGCGAGCACGACGGCCTGCACATCCTCCTTGGCGATGTCGGTCAGTTCCGACTTCATGAAACGCTCGGAATCGCGGTTGATCTTGCCGACAGTCAGTTCGTCATAGACGATCCGGTCGATCCGCTCGGCCAGCGCGACATCGGCCGGCAGCAGCGACACGCCGTGCGACACCAGCCGCTGGCGATAATATTTCTCGGTCATCACATTGCGCGTGCCGATCAGGGCGGCGCGATCGATCCGGTCGGCCTTCATCCGCGTGCCGACGACATCGGCGATGTGGATGATGGGAATGGCGATGCTCGCCTGGATCCGGTCATAGATGCGGTGCATGCTATTGGCACAGATCAGCAGCGCTTCCGCCCCGCCCTGTTCCAACCGCTGGGCCGCGCCGATCAGATGGCCCGATGCGCAATCCCAGTCTTCCTGCGTGATGCAGCCGGAAACCTGTGCGAAATCGAGGCTTTCGATCAGCAGCCGCGCACTGTGCTGGCCCCCCTTGGCCCGGTGGATCGCCTGGTTGATGATCTCATAATAGCGGGCGGTGGACGTCCAGCTGAGACCACCAATCAGACCAAGTTTACGCATGTCGCTCCCAATATGGGGGCGCCTGTCCGGCCCCGTGCGGGCCGGGCATGTCGGTGCCCCAGCCCTTCTTTTACGAAAGATGCCGGCTTCGACAAGTCAGGACGATCCACCCGCCCCGTCGACGGGGCGATCCGGCGCGGGTGGATCGGGTCACTTTAATGGGCCAGCGCCTTGACGATCTCCTCGACCATCTTCTTGGCGTCGGCCAGCAGCATCATCGTGTTGTCCATGTAGAAGACCTCATTGTCGACGCCGGCATAGCCGGCCCCGCCCATGGAGCGCTTCACGAACAGCACCGACTTGGCGTTGGCGACGTCCAGGATCGGCATGCCATAGATGGGCGACGTCTTGTCGGTCTTGGCGGCCGGATTGGTCACGTCATTGGCGCCGATGACGAAGGCAACGTCGGCCTGGCCGAATTCGCTGTTGATGTCCTCCAGCTCGAACACCTCGTCATACGGCACGTTCGCTTCGGCCAGCAGCACGTTCATGTGGCCGGGCATGCGCCCTGCGACCGGATGAATCGCATATTTGACGTTCACGCCTTCCTTCTTCAGCAGGTCGGCCATTTCGCGCAGCGCATGCTGCGCCTGGCTGACCGCCATGCCGTATCCGGGCACGATGATGACATTGTCCGCCTGGCTCATCAGGAAGGCCGCATCCTCGGCGCTGCCGCGCTTGTAGGGACGGTCGACTGCCGCCGCGCCGCCGCCCGACGGGCCGGCTTCCGCGCCGAAGCCGCCAGCGATCACGCTGATGAAGCTGCGGTTCATCGCCTTGCACATGATGTAGGACAGGATCGCACCGGAGCTGCCCACCAGCGCGCCGGTGATGATCATCGCCGTATTGCCCAGGGTGAAGCCCATCGCGGCGGCGGCCCAGCCCGAATAGCTGTTCAGCATCGACACCACGACCGGCATGTCCGCCCCGCCGATCGGGATGATCAGCAGGAAGCCGATGACGAAGCTCAGCGCCGTCACGGTCCAGAAGATCCAGGGCGACTGGTCGGTCACGAAATAGGCGATCAGGCCCAGGATCGCCGCCAGCGTCGCCAGATTGATGACATGGCGGCCCGGCAGCATGATCGGCTTGCCCGACATGTTGCCGTTCAGTTTCAGGAAGGCGATGACCGAACCCGAGAAGGTGATCGCGCCGATCGCGACGCCCAGCCCCATCTCGATGCGGCTGGCATTATGAATCTCGTTCGTCAGCGGATCGAGAATGCCAAATGCGCCGGGATTGAGATAGGCGGCCGCGCCGACCAGCACGGCGGCCAGGCCGACCAGCGAGTGGAAGGCCGCAACCAGCTGCGGCATCGCCGTCATCTCGATGCGACGGGCGATGATGAAGCCGATGCCGCCACCGATGGCGATCGCGCCCAGGATTTCGGGCAGGCTCAGCACGTCATGGGTATAGAGGGTCGTGACCACGGCGATTGCCATGCCGACCATGCCCATGCGGTTGCCGCGACGGCTGGTCGACGGGCTCGACAGGCCGCGCAGCGCCAGGATGAAGAGGACGCCGGAAACCAGATAGGCCAGCGCTACGAAGGGCGAGACGGGCGCAAGCTCGTGCATCACTTGCGCTCCTTCTTCTTGTACATGGCCAGCATGCGTTCGGTCACGGCAAAGCCGCCGAAGATGTTGACCGATGCAAAGACCACCGCGACCAGCCCCAGCAGCTTGGCCGCCAGGCTACCGGCCTCCGCCGACGCGACCAGCGCGCCGACGATGATGACCGACGAAATGGCATTGGTAACCGCCATCAGCGGCGTGTGCAGCGCTGGCGTCACCGACCAGACCACATAATAGCCGACGAAGCACGCCAGCACGAAAATCGACAGGATGGCAATGAAGTCCATCGTTCCTACTCCCTGTTCGCCCCGGAGCATCGCTCGCGAAGCGTCTGCGCCATTCGCGCCCGGCCTGAAACCGAAAGCGCGCAGCGATATGTCGTTCAGCCCAGCAGTCGTTCGTTGACGACCTTGCCCCCCTGGGTCAGGCGGATGGCGTTGCCGATTTCCTCGTCCAGCACCGGCGCGTTCTTCTCCTTGTCCCAGAAGGCGGACAGGAAATTATAGAGATTGCGCGAGAACAGGGCGGAGGTGTCGGCGGCCAGGCGGCTGGGCACGTTGCGATGGCCAACGATCCTGACGCCGTGGCGCACGACCACTTCGCCGGCGACCGCGCCCTCGACATTGCCGCCCTGCTCGACCGCCAGGTCGACGATCACGCTGCCCGGCTTCATCGACGCGATCTGCGCGTCACTGATCAGGCGCGGCGCAGGCCGGCCGGGGATCAGCGCGGTAGTGATGACGATGTCCTGCTTGGCGATGTGCGACGACACCAGCTCGGCCTGCGCCGCCTTATATTCGTCGGACATTTCCGTGGCATAGCCACCGGTGCCCTCGCCTTCGATGCCGGCCACCTTCTCCACGAAGATCGCCTTGGCGCCGAGCGATTCGATCTGCTCCTTGGTCGCGGCGCGCACGTCGGTCGCACTCACCTGCGCACCCAGCCGCCGCGCGGTGGCGATCGCCTGAAGGCCGGCCACGCCCACGCCCATGACGAAGCATTTGGCCGCCGACACGGTGCCCGCCGCCGTCATCATCATCGGGAAGGCGCGGTCATATTCGGCCGCCGCGTCCAGCACCGCCTTGTAGCCCGACAGGTTCGACTGGGATGACAAGATATCCATCGACTGCGCACGGGTGATGCGCGGCATGAATTCCATCGCCAGCGCCTCATAGCCGCCGGCGGCATAGGCATCGACCCGTGCTCGCTCGCCGAACGGGTTGAGGCCCGCGACGATCCACGCCCCCGCCGCAGCGCCGCCAAGGCTGGCCGGATCAGGGCCTTGCACGCCCAGCAGGATATCGGCACCCGCCAGCGTCGCGGCACGATCGCCAACGCTGGCACCGGCCGCCGCATAGGCGTCGTCAGCAATCGACGCCGTCGCGCCAGCGCCAGCCTCGACAGCCACGCTTGCGCCCAGCGCGATGAATTTCTTCACGGTCTCGGGCGTACCGGCCACGCGCCGTTCGCCCGCAGCCTGTTCCTTCAATATCGCAATTTTCATTATATCAGCATCCCCCTCCTATAGCGTCGACATGGCTCAGCTGGAGATCAGCAGCACGACAATCGCGGCGACGATGAGGCAGGCAATGGTGCCCCACTTCACGAAGCCGACAAACCCTTCATAGGTCTGGGTTGCGCTCTGGATGTTCCCGTCAGAAGCCATATCCGTTCCCCTAGTTATTACATCGTTGTGCAACCTCTTATCCTGTCCCCCCACCCCCCTCAAGCCGTAGGGGCACAAGAAAATCTTTACAGGTTAAGGGCGCTTTTACCCCCGGCGCCTAGGATGACCTCCTGTTTGCACAAGAGGGGTCCAGATGGTTCGCGAAGGCGTTCCCTTGCTGATGTTGATCGACGACGAGCCGGCACAGCGCCGGCTGGTGTCCGCGCTGGCCGCGCGCGCGGGATGGCGGACCATCTTCGCCAGCGATGCCGAAACCGCCCTGGCGACGCTGGGCACGCAGGACGGCATGCAGCTCGACGCGGTCCTGATCGATCAATGGAGCCCGGATTTCGATCCGGCCGACCTGATCGGCGACATCCATGCGCAGCGCCCCGCCCTGCCGATCCTGGTGCTGACGGCGCATAACAGCGTCGCCGTCGCGGTCCAGGCGATGCGCGCGGGCGCCACCGATTACCTCTCCAAGCCGATCGCCCCCGAACGGCTGCTCGCCGCGCTCAATGCGACGCTGGAGGGCAATGTGCGCGGTGAATTGCGGCCGCTCACAGAGAAGATCAGCGCCCCGCTGGCGTTCGAGGATGTCGTCGGCGCGGCGCCCCAGTTCCGCACTGCCCTTGCCATCGCGGCCAAGGCCGCGCGCGCCCGCGTGCCGGTGCTGATCGAGGGCGAAAGCGGCGTCGGCAAGGATGTCGTCGCCCGCGCCATCCATGCCGCATCGCCGCGCCACAAGCAGGCGATGGTGACCGTCAATTGCGGCGCGATCCCCGCCAACCTCGTCGAATCAGAACTGTTCGGTCATGAACGCGGCGCCTTCACCGGCGCATTCGACCGCCATGTCGGCAAGTTCCTGTCGGCCGACATGGGCACCATCTTCCTCGACGAAGTCAGCGAAATGCCGCTCGACGCGCAGGTCAAGCTGCTGCGCGTGCTTCAGGATGGCGAGGTGCAGCCGATCGGCGCGCGCCGCCCCGTTCATGTCGATGTCCGCGTCATCGCCGCCACCAACAAGAAGCTCAGCGACGAGATCGAGGCAGGCCGGTTCCGCGAGGATCTCTATTATCGCCTGAACGTCGTCCAGTTGACCGTGCCCCCATTGCGGGAGCGTATGGGCGACATTCCCGCCCTCTGCCGCCACCTCCTCGCCCGCATCGCGACGCAGCCGGGCCTGCGGGGCCTGGGCCTCACCGACGATGCGCTGGCGCTGCTGATGCAGCATGACTGGCCGGGCAATGTCCGCCAACTCCAGAACGCCCTGTTCCGCGCTGCCGTGCTGTGCGAGGGCGATGCGCTGACCCCGCATGACTTCCCGCAGGTCGCCGCCCATATCCTGTCGCGCGGCGCCGGCGGTCCGCGCCAGCGCGCTGCCGCCACGCCACCGCGCGAAGCGGCCGGCATCACCCTGTTCGAAGGCGACGGCCATGTCCGCCAACTCGCCGAGATCGAGGCCGACGTCATCCGCCTGGCCATCGGCCATTATCGCGGCCGCATGACCGAAGTCGCCCGCCGGCTGGGGATCGGCCGTTCGACCCTCTATCGCAAGCTCGCCGAACTGGGCATCGACAACGCTGCCTGATCGCGGGACCGGGCGCCCTGCGGCCGGGGCATATTGTCGCGGGGGTTCCGCTACGGCGTTGAATTATCCCCGCGCCTATGCTTTTGAACGGGGCATGAAAGCGCCCCTCCTCGCCGCCTGCTCCCCCCTCCTGCTGCTGGTCGCCTGTGGCCGCGCCGAACCGGTCGCGGACATGCCGAGCCAGGAGGAACTGGCCGCCGCCGCCAATGCGGCCGCTGCCAATGCGCTGGCCAATGCGCAAAAGGATGATGCCGGCGACAGCCGCAACTATGTGAATATCGACCATGGCTATTCGGTCACCATGCCCGAAGGCTGGATGAAGGATGGCGAAGCCAGCAATGCCGATGGCGTCGTCTATCAGGATCCCGGCGCGGGGGCCGACGTCCGCGTCTTCTGGCAGAAGAATGACAATGACCAGACGCTGCAGCAGATCGTCGAGGCGCTGTCCGACGGCGCCGAGGGCGTGGATGGCGATTTCATCGGCGAGAATGAATATCGCGGCACCGCCAATGACGGCGAAGGCAATAATGTCGCGCTGCGCCTGCTGAAGCAGCCTGACGGCGCGATCGTCACCGCCACCTTCGTCTATCCCGAAATGCTGAGCGAACAATATCAGCCGATCGCGCAGGCCCTGCTCGACAGCCTGCGCATCTTCGCGCCCAAGGCCCAGACGCCGGAGGGCCAGACTCCGGAGGGAGCGAGCGCCACGGCCACGCCCGCACCGGCCGCCAACGCCAGCAACTGACCGGCGGCTTTCGGCGCGGTCGTTCGTTTCCGTCCGCGTCGATCATTCCGAACCGCTGCCAGGAAGCCCAGCCCCTTGCCCCTGATCCGCCCCTTCGCCCCCGCCGACCAGCCGGGCATTCTCGACCTGATCCTTGGCATCCAGCGCGACGAATATGGCATCGCCATCACCGCAGCGGACCAGCCGGACCTCACTGACATAGCCGGCTTCTACCTGCCCGGCGCCGGCGGCTTCTGGGTCGCGGAGGAGGACAGCCGGATCATCGGCACGATCGCGCTCAAGGATATCGGCCAAAGTCAGGCCGCGCTGCGCAAGATGTTCGTGGCGTCCAGCCATCGCGGCCGCGCCGCCGGCGTCGCCCAGGCGCTGCTCGACCATCTGCTCGACGCGGCGGCCGATCGCGGCCTGGCCCAAATCTATCTCGGCACCACCGCCCGTTTCCTGGCGGCGCATCGCTTCTACGAGAAGAATGGGTTCGCCCTGGTCGAAGCCCACGACCTGCCGCCCGCCTTCCCCAGGATGGCGGTCGACACGCGCTTCTACGAAAAATCGATCGAACCGGCGAAAGCCGGATAGATTAGGGATTATCGGTGCTGTTGGCCTTGGTGCCGGGCACCGCTTCCTTGCTGGTCATCGCGACTGCCGGCGGCCCCTTCTGGATTGCGGCATTGAGCTGCGCGACTTCGGGGCAGCTACCCTTGCACAGGCTCTGCGCCTGGGCAAGATTTTCCTTGGCCTTGGCGATCGCGCCCTTTGCGACCATCGCCTCACCCTGCCCGGCGATCGCGGTCACATCGGTCGGGTCGAGCAGCAACGCTTCCTTGTAGAGGCGGATGGCCTTGCCCTGCAGCCCCTGCGCCCGCGCCACTTCGGCCAGTTCAATATAGGCCGCGCGATTGCGCGGATCGACCGCCAGCGCGCTTTCCAGCGCATCGGTGGCGCCGGCCAGATTGCCCGCCTTGCGCGCCGCCTCGCCCGCCTTCTGCCATTCGATCGATCGCGGTTCGATCTGGGTATCGGGGCGCTGGGTCAGGCCCACGCTGGAAACGGTGGTCAGAAGGACGGCAAGGGCAATCGAGGCCGGGGTGAAACGCATCAAAATCTCCAGCCATGTTTCAGGCATTGACTCAGGCCCGCAGACCGAAGGGCAAGTGTCGCTATTTTGCGCGCGCTTGTCCATGGCCTGTTTCAGGCGGTCCTCCGCAGCCGGGCGAAGTAGAAGCCATCGGTGCCGTCATGGCCGGGCGTCAGCAGCAGCCCATGGCCATGGGCGCGGCCCATATCCGCTTCGATCGGCTCGGCACTCCAGCCGGCCTGACGCGCCAGAAACGCATCCACCTGATCCCGCCCCTCTCTGTCGGTCAATGCGCAGGTAGCATAGACCAGCAGACCGCCGGGCGCCAGCAAGGGCGCGGCGAAATCCAGGATCCGGGCCTGTTCCGACACCAGCCGGTCGAGCCGCGCCTGGGTCAGGCGCCAGCGCGCCTCGGGATTGCGGCGCCAGGTGCCCGTGCCCGAACAGGGCGCGTCGACCAGCACGATGTCCGCCTGCCCCGCCAGCGGCGCCAGCGCGCGCGCCTCATGCCCCTGATCCAGCAGCAGCCTCTCGATGCAGGTCACGCCCGCCCGTTCGGCACGCGGCGCCAGCCGGTCGATCCGGTTGCGGATCGTGTCGGCCGCGATCAGCCGGCCCTTGCCGCTCATCGCCGCAGCGAGCGCCAGCGTCTTGCCGCCGGCCCCTGCGCACAGGTCGATCACCGTCTGCCCGGCCTGCGCCCCGCAAGCGGCCGAAATCAGCTGGCTGCCGGCATCCTGCACCTCGACCGCACCGCGCTTCCACGCCTCGCTCTGCTCGACCGGATAGCCTTCGGGCAGGCGCAGCGCGTCCGGGATGCCGGCGATCGGCGTCGCGTCCGGCAATTCGGGCGCCACTTGCGCGGGCGTCGCCTTCAGCCGGTTGACGCGCAGGTCCACCGGCGCGCGGCCCAGCAACGCATCCTGCTCGACCGGCGCGGCCAGCAAGGGCTGCAACCAGCCCGGCACCGCGCCAGCCGCCGCGCCTGCTTCGCCCGGCTCGATCGGCAGCGGCGCATGGGCCGATCCGTCGAACAGCGCGGCCAGCTCCGGCTGCGCCTCGACCAGGCCGATCATCGCCGCGCGGCCAGTCTCGGGCCGATCGGCGACGCGGCGGATCGCATCATAGACATGGTCGCGCACCGCGCGGCGATCGCGCGACCCGGCATAGCGCCGTTCCTTGAAATAGCGCGCGATCAGCGTGTCCGCCGCCGGCCCGCCATCGCGGGCGGCAGCAATGATCGCGTCCAGCAGGTCGATCGCCGCCTGCACCCGTGCCGCAGGCGTCATCCCACCTGCTCCTTAGCGCGTCGGATAGTTGGGGGCCTCACGCGTGATCGTCACGTCGTGGACATGGCTTTCCGACAGGCCGGCATTGGTGATCTGGACGAAGCGGGCACGCTCCTGCAGATCCTTGATGGTGCGGCTGCCGGTATAGCCCATCGCCGCCTTCACGCCGCCGACCAGCTGGTGGATGACATCCTTGGCCGGCCCCTTGAACGGCACTTGGCCTTCGATACCCTCGGGCACCAGCTTCATCTGGTCCTTGATGTCAGCCTGGAAATAGCGGTCGGCGCTGCCGCGCGCCATCGCGCCGACGCTGCCCATGCCGCGATAGCTCTTATAGGCGCGGCCCTGATACAGGAAGGTTTCGCCCGGCGCTTCGGCCGTGCCGGCCAGCAGCGACCCGACCATGACGCAGCCGGCGCCCGCCGCCAGGGCCTTGGCGACGTCACCCGACGTGCGCAGGCCGCCATCGGCGATCACCGGCACGCCATGCTTGTGCGCTTCATTGGCCGAATCCATGACCGCGGTCAGCTGCGGCACGCCCACGCCCGCGACGACGCGGGTGGTGCAGATGGAGCCGGGGCCGATGCCGACCTTCACGCAGTCCGCGCCGGCGTCGATCAGCGCCTTGGTCGCTTCGGCGGTGGCGACATTGCCGGCCACGACCTGGACATGGTTGGACAGCTTCTTGACCGCTTCCACCGCGACCGCAACCTGCTTGCTGTGGCCATGGGCGGTGTCGATGACGATCAGGTCGCATTCCGCGTCGATCAGCGCCTTGCTGCGCTCCAGCCCCTTGTCGCCCACGGTCGAGGCGGCGGCGACCCGCAGCCGGCCCGACGCATCCTTGGTCGCCTGCGGATAGGTGACGGCCTTTTCGATATCCTTGACGGTGATCAGGCCCACGCAGTGATAATTATCATCCACCACCAGCAGCTTCTCGATCCGGCGGGCATGCAGCAGGCGCATCGCCTCATCCTGGCCGACACCGGCCTTGACCGTCGCCAGATTGTCCTTGGTCATCAGCTCGCTGACCGGCTGGCCGGGATTCTCGGCAAAGCGGGTATCGCGATGGGTCAGGATGCCGACCAGCTTGCCGTTCGCCTCGACGACCGGAATGCCGCTGATCCTGTGGCGCTGCATCAGCATCTGCGCGTCGGCCAGCGTGGCGGTCGGCAGGATGGTGATGGGATTGACGACCATGCCGCTTTCGAAGCGCTTGACCGCACGGACCGCATCGGCCTGTTCCTCGACCGTCAGGTTACGGTGCAGCACGCCGATGCCGCCCAGCTGCGCCATGACGATCGCCATGTCGGCCTCGGTCACCGTGTCCATCGCCGACGACAGGATCGGGATGTTCAGCTTGATCGCCTTGGTCACATAGGTGGACGTGTCCGCCTGGCTGGGCAGCACATCGGATTCGGCGGGCTGCAACAGCACGTCGTCAAAGGTGAGGCCAAGGCGGATGTCCATGTGAAAGCCACTTTCTGCTGCGCGGGTCGGGCGGAGGGGAACCGGACCGCTGGGGATTCGTGGCGGCCCATGTAACCATTAACCCGCAAAACGGCCAGACCCCGGCGTCATTTTATTGCGGCACCTGCGCGGCATCCTGCAGCCGCCGGTCCAACGGCCCGGACGCGGCCAGGCGCAATATGCTCCCCTTGCCAGCCACATGGGATTTTCTGCCCTGTCTCAGGGTATTTACGCAATGCCCACGCCCTCCACCGGCTGCTAGACCGCCCCCGACCAAGGCTTTCCCATGCGATCGTTCCACGATCCAAGCGAAGGAGACGGCAGATATGCCCCAATCGCCGATACCGGGTTTCGACATTCCCCGCACCGCCCCCGACGGATTCGTCCACGAACCCGACGCAGCCGGCGCCTTCTGGGAAAACAGCGCCGCCAACACGCTTCCCCCGCCCGACATGGTGGCCGCCTATCAGCGCAATCGCCCCCTGCCCACGGACGGCATCGACACGCGCAAGGCCTATATCATCGGCGGCGGCATCGCCGGCCTTGCCGCCGCTTATTATTTGATCCGCGACGCGCATATGCCGCCGGCCAACATCATGATCCTCGAAAATCTCGATATAGAGGGCGGCTCGCTCGATGGCGCGGGCAATGCGCAGGACGGCTATATCATCCGCGGCGGGCGCGAGATGAACTGGAACTATGACAATCTGTGGGACATGTTCCAGGACGTGCCCGCGCTCGAACTGCCCGAAGGGTTCAGCGTCCTCGACGAATATCGGATGGTCAACGACAATGACCCCAATTGGTCGAAGGCCCGGCTGATGCACCGGCAGGGCGAGATACGCGACTTCTCGACCCTTGGCCTCACCCGCGCCCAGCAATGGGAACTCATTCGCTTGCTGCTCAAGCGCAAGGAGGATCTGGATGACCTGACGATCGAGGATTATTTCTCCAAAGGCTTTCTCGAGAGCAATTTCTGGTTCCTCTGGCGCTCCATGTTCGCCTTCCAGAACTGGCAGAGCCTGCTGGAAATGAAACTCTACATGCACCGCTTCCTCGATGCGCTCGATGGACTGCACGACATGTCGGCCCTCATCTTCCCCAAATATAACCAGTTTGACAGCTTCGTCCGCCCACTCAGCAAGCTTCTGCGCGACAAGGGCGTGCAGATCCGCTTCGACACCCAGGTGCGCGACATGCGCATGCGTCTGGAGGGCGACCGGCGCACCGTCACCGACCTCCTCTGCCGCATCGACGGTCAGGAAGACAGCATCGCCATCGGTCCCCGCGATCTGGTCTTCGCCCTCACCGGATCGATCACGGAGGGGACGGCCTATGGCGACATGGACCATGCGCCGGTGCTGGAACGGGGCAAGGCCGATCCCGGCCCCGACAGCGACTGGACGCTGTGGAAGAATCTCGCCGCCAAGTCGCCGGTCTTCGGCCGGCCCGAAAAATTCTATGGCGATGCGGACCGATCCACTTGGGAATCGGCGACACTGACCTGCAAGCCGTCGCCTTTGGTCGATCGTCTGAAGCAATTGTCCGTCAATGATCCCTATTCGGGCCGCACCGTCACCGGCGGGGTCATCACCTTCACCGACAGCAACTGGGTGATGAGCTTCACCTGCAACCGCCAGCCCCATTTCCCCGACCAGCCCGGCGATGTGCTGGTACTGTGGGTCTATGCCCTGCTGATGGACAAGGACGGCAATC
The DNA here is from genome assembly GCF_057063145.1 of Sphingobium sp. SG1. Lineage (NCBI taxonomy): Bacteria > Pseudomonadati > Pseudomonadota > Alphaproteobacteria > Sphingomonadales > Sphingobiaceae > Sphingobium > Sphingobium sp. SG1. The sequence goes on from NZ_JBVVOJ010000003.1 coordinate 342,450, forward strand.
ATGTGAAGAAGCCGATGCCCGCCTGCACCGGGCGCGAGATATTGGCCGAACTCTGCTATCATCTGGGCATCGCAGACCAGATCGACGCGGTCGCCGCCAACACCAGGGTGCGCCTGGCGCTGATGCCCTATATCACCGCCGAATTCATGCCGCGCGCCGCCGGCGACCGCCCCCGCATCGTGCCGGAGGGCTGCACCAATCTCGGCCTGCTCGGCCAGTTCGTGGAAACCAACAATGATGTGGTCTTCACCATGGAAAGCTCGGTCCGCACCGCGCGGGTCGCGGTCTATACGCTGCTCGATATCCCCAAGGCCGTGCCGGACCTCAGCCCGACCCAATATGATATCCGCAATCTGCTGAAAGCCGCCCGCGCGCTCAACAATGGCGAGCCCTTCATCGGCGAGCGGCTGCTGCGTCGCCTGCTCGACCGCACCTATTTTGCCCATATCCTGCCGCCCGCCCCCGACGGCGCGCCGCTTGACCGGGCGGAGGAGGAATTGCACGGCCTGCTCGGCAAGGGCGGCGACGCGATCCAGCGGGTCGGCACTTGGCTCAGCGGCTTCCGGGAGGCGCTGCAACGCCGGGGCGACTGATCCTGCCCGACGCGCCTCAGCCGATCAGCGCGAAAAGCAGCGGCGCCCCCGCCATCAGCCCGCGTGCCAGGCGCCTATGCCGGGCGTCGGGCAGCGATCGGATGGCATATAGCGCCGCCAGCGGGACGATCGGCAGCAGCGGCAGATAATAGCGGGGATAGGCGTCCATCATCCATCCCGTCGCCAGATGCCGTTGATAGCTGAACAGGATATGGACCAGCATCACGCCGGCGGCGGCCGCGCCGCCCGCCAGGATGAGCATCGCCAGCGAATCTCGACGACGCTGCACGAGTACCGCCACGCCTGCGCGCCGTATCCCATCCATCGCCAGGATCAGCATGCAGGCCGGAATGGCAAGCGCCCCCCATTGCAGCCCCGTTCTTTCGCTCAGTACCGGCATCCACCCTTCCACGAAGGATGTCAGGAACATCAGGACATAGGCCGGAAAGGCCATCCGCGCCTGCCCGGCCCAACCCGCAGCGGCCGCCCCATCCCGCAACAGGCTTTGCTGCGCGAAGGTGTCGGGCGCGGGGCTTCCATAGGCCAGCCAGAAGGCAACAAACGGCCAGGCAGCAACCGCGAACGCCAGCAAGACCACGCCAAGATGCAGGAGCGGCATTCGCTTCCCCGTCCAGACCAGCAACGTCAGCAATGCGACCAATGTGCCCCCGCACAGCATCAGTCCCGTCAGCTTGGCCAGGCTCGCCACGATCAGGCCGATGCAGGCCAGCAGCAGGTCGCTCAGGGCACCACGCCGCAGATAGCGGCCCAGTCCGAACAGCAAGGCACCACCGCCCAGAAAGGCCAGATTGTCGTTGTTGACCGCCCCGGCCAATTCGATCAGCAATCGGATGCAGCACAGGTTCAGCCCCAGCGCGATCCATTCCGCGTCCGCCCGCACCAGACCTCGCCCAAATCCCAGCATCAGCAGCAGGCCGATCCCGACGATCGCGACATTGGCGAAATGCAATATGATGACGGCACCGGCCCCGGCGCCAATCAGGCGCGGCGCCATCGCTGCCATCAACTGATAATAGGGCGCGGGATGGTTCAGATAATTATCATTGTCGGTCCATTGCATCGTCGCCGGATCGAGCAGCCGCAACCGCTCAAGCGGGACCGCAGCGCCATTGGCGTCCTGGATTTCGGCCACATAGGATAAATGGGCAAGTTCATCGAACCCCTGCGTCACATCGACGCGCAGCGCCGTCAGCGACGCCGTAACCATGAACAACAGCAGGCAGGCCCAGAGCACGAGGCCAGGCCGCAATGTCGGCGCATGCGCCTGCACGGGAAAAGGCATGTTCTTGGTGGTCATGGCCCGCCATCATCAAAGACTGGTCCATGCCTGCCAGAGACGCCTTAAGATTAAGGTAAAGCCCGCCTTCAGCAGTGCTGCCAGCCACCGACAAAAAAGAAGGCCCGGCAAATCTGCCGAGCCTTCTCATCTTTCCAGATCGCTGGATCAGGCGCCAGCGGGTGTCGGATCGCCGAACGGCCCCTTGCGCTTGCGCGTCTTGGGGATGGACGACCCCGCCGCCGGGATCACCGACGGCTTGATCGTGGTGCCGTCGTCGCGGGTGATCTCGCCCTTTTCCAGCAGCGCCTTGATCTCCTCGCCGGAGAGCGTCTCATATTCCAGCATGGCATTGGCCAGCAGGTGCAACTGGTCCTCATGACCCTTCAGCAGTTCCTGCGCACGGGCATAGCCCTGCTCCACCAGACCACGGATTTCCTTGTCGATCAGCTTCGCCGTCTCGTCCGACATATGGACGCGCTGGCTCTGCGAATAGCCAAGGAAGGTCTCGCCCTGCTGCTCTTCATATTGCAGCGGGCCCAGCTTGTCGGACATGCCCCACTGGGTGACCATGTCGCGCGCCAGCTTGGTGGCATATTGGATATCGCCCGACGCACCCGACGACACCTTGTCATAGCCGAAGATGATTTCCTCGGCGACCCGGCCGCCCATGGCCACGGCCATGTTCGCGTGCATCTTGTCACGATGATAGCTGTAGCTGTCCCGTTCCGGCAGGCGCATCACCATGCCCAGCGCGCGGCCGCGCGGGATGATCGTCGCCTTGTGGATCGGGTCGGACGCCGGCTCATGGACCGCGACGATGGCATGGCCCGCCTCATGATAGGCGGTCATCTTCTTCTCGTCGTCGGTCATGACCATGGAGCGGCGCTCGCTGCCCATCATGACCTTGTCCTTGGCCGCCTCGAACTCGTCCATGGCGACCAGACGCTTGCCGCGACGGGCCGCCATCAGGGCGGCTTCGTTGACCAGGTTGGCGAGGTCCGCGCCGGAGAAGCCCGGCGTGCCGCGCGCGATGGTGCGCGGGTTGACGTCGGGCGCCAGCGGCACCTTCTTCATGTGGACGGCCAGGATCTTCTCGCGGCCCTCGATATCGGGACGGGGCACCACGACCTGGCGGTCGAAACGGCCCGGACGCAGCAGCGCGGGGTCCAGCACGTCGGGGCGGTTGGTCGCCGCGACGATGATGATGCCCTCATTGGCTTCGAAGCCGTCCATCTCGACCAGCAGCTGGTTCAGCGTCTGCTCGCGCTCGTCATTGCCATTGCCCAGGCCCGCGCCGCGATGGCGGCCGACCGCGTCGATTTCGTCGATGAAGACGATGCACGGCGCATTCTTCTTGGCCTGCTCGAACATGTCGCGCACGCGGCTCGCACCGACGCCGACGAACATCTCGACAAAGTCCGAACCCGAAATGGTGAAGAAGGGCACGCCCGCTTCACCCGCAATCGCGCGGGCCAGCAGCGTCTTGCCGGTGCCGGGCGAACCGACCAGCAGCGCGCCCTTGGGGATCTTGCCACCCAGCCGCGCGAACTTGCTCGGATCCTTCAGGAACTCGACGATTTCCTGCAGTTCCTCACGGGCTTCGTCGATGCCGGCAACGTCATCGAACGTCACCTTGCCATGCTTTTCGGTCAGCAGCTTGGCCTTGGACTTGCCAAAGCCCATCGCGCCACCGGCGCCGCCGCCCTTCTGCATCTGGCGCAGCACGAAGAAGGCGATGCCCAGGATCAGCAGGAACGGCAGCGACTGATAGAGCATGATCTGCCAGAAGCTGGGCTGCTGTTCGGCCTGGCCCGAATATTTGACATTATAATCGTCCAGCAGGTCGGTCAACTTGGGGTCATTGACCGGCACCGTGCTGAAACCCTGGCCACTCGACAGGGTGCCGGTGATCCGGTCGGGCGCGATCGCCACATCCTTGACCTGGCCTTCCTGCACCTTGGCGCGGAATTCCGAATAGGCGATGGCGCTGCCGGCCTGGGTGGTCGGGCGCTCGAACAGCGAAACGAACAGGAGCAGGGCGATGATGACCCCTGCCCAAATCATCGCACTCTTGATCCAGGGATTACCCTGTGGGTCTTTTTCGTCGTTCATCATCACTCTCTTTCACCCCGCAAGATAGGGTGTGGCCGGCAAAGCGCAAGCTGGACGCGCCGTCCGCTGCCGATTTCCGGCCCTGTCGATTGTCAGATGGTCAGTTCCCGGTCAGCTGGAACAGCGCGACATAGGCCAGCACCAGCGCCAGGCCGGCGGACAGGCCGCATAGCAGATAGCCCATGTAGAGAAGCAGCGGCGGATGCGCCTTGTTCAGCTTCCGGTTCCGCTTCACAGCCGAGAGGATCACGCTGACCAGCAAGCCATAGGTCAGCGCCGCAAATTCCATCATTCCGAACAAATCCCGCTATTGGTCACGCCATGTGGTTAACGGCCCATGGGTTAAGAACCGGTCAGCATGCCGCCCAAAAGCGACCGACCGTTGGCACCTTGCGTCGGACGGTGGAACTTTTCCGAAAATCTCAGCGTCGCGGCGGCGCCGGCGACAGGGTCCATACCGCGCCACCGCGCAGCAGCCAGTCGCCCAGACTCGCCTGCCGCCCCGCTCGCGCAGCGGCAATCGCCCGGTCCAGCGCCTCGCCGCGCGGCAGCACGATCTCCGGGTCGGCAGAACAGAGCATCTCGATCAGCAGGCGGCGCAACAATTCGCGCGGCAGGTCGGTGCGGTCCAGCACCCAGGCGTCGGTCGATGGATGGATATGCGTGGCCGCCAGCCCCGCCACCGTCCATATCAGCGCCGCCTCCGCCTCCGCCAGCGCCGCCGCGCTGCGCGCCGCCGCCTCGGCATCGATCCAGTCGACGCCATCCAGCCGCTTGCGCAGCGCCGCCCGGTCGAAGCGCGGATCGGCATTGGACGGGTCCAGCACATAGGGTAGCCCGGCCTGGTCGGCATGGGCCTGCAACTGCGCCTTGCGCACCGTCAGCAACGGCCGCAGCACCCGGCCGGCCCGCGCCCGCACCCCGGCCAGGCCGCCGACCCCCGATCCCCGGTTGAGCCGCATCAGCAGGGTTTCCAGCTGGTCGTCGGCATGATGGGCGGTCAATATCCAGTCCAGCCCGGCGCCGGCCCGCCACGCCTCCAGCTGGGCATAACGCTGTCGCCGCGCCCAATCCTGGATATTGCCGGACACCGCAGTCTCCGGCGCCAGCGTCGCATGGGGGACGCGCCGCTCCGCACACCAGCGCGCAACCATCGCCGCCTCGGCCGCGGATTCAGCCCGCAATCCATGATCCAGCGTCGCCGCCGCCACCCGGCCGGGCCAGGCCTGCACCGCCAGGTCCAACAGCGCCATGCTGTCCGGCCCGCCCGACACCGCGATGCCGAACCGGGCCGTCTCCTCCCCGTCCACCAGCGCGCGCACGGCCAGCCGCAGCGCATCGGGGCGATGGGAAGGTGCCAGCTCCGGCACGTCTATCGGCTCAAACGCTGCACTTGGCCTTGGTCCGGCCCTTGTCCATCATGCCGCGCAGGCCGCTCGACAGGGTCGAACCATAGACCTGTTCCAGCTCCGCATAGACCTTGCAGGCGTCCGCAGGCTTCTTGAGCTGGATCAGCGCCTCGCCCAGATAGGCCAGGCTGTCGGGCGCGCGCTCGCCACGCGGGCGCTTCTGGTAATTTTCGTAGAAGGCGACCGACGCCAGCGCCGGCTTGCCATCGTCCAGATAGGCGCGGCCCAGCAGGTTGGCGGCGCGGCTGCCGACCGACCCGTCGCCATATTTGTCGACCGTCGCCTTGAGCTGCGCCTGCGCCTCGGGATAGAATTTCGCGTCCCACAGGCGGAAGCCATAGCTATAGGCATCGCCCGCCGCATCGCCGGTATCCGGCTTCTCGATCGCCGCCACCGCCGTCTTGCGCGCATCGCTGGCCACCGGCGCGGCGGCCGACTTTGCGGGCGGGGTCGTCGACTTGGCAGCAGCCGGCTTGGGCGCGGGCGCATCGGTCGCGACCGTCGGGCGCATCACCGGCGGGCCGGCTTCGACCGGCGTTGCAGCCCGCGCTTCGGCTTCCGCCTTGTAGCGATTGAACGCCTCTTCCAACTGCTTGAGCTTGTAGCTGTTTTCCTCGACCTGGCCGGTGATCGAGGCGAGTTGCGATTCCAGCGCCCCCACCCGCGCGGTCAGGTCGGCCACCGGGCTCGACGTCGGGCTGCCCGGCGCGATAGTCGGCGTCTGGGGTCGGGTGATTTCCGCCTCTACCGGCGTGCCGGCCGGGAACACCTTGCGCTGCACCGCCCGCATTTCCTTTTCCAGCCGGTCGACCCGCAGTTCGACCGTGGGATTCTGCTGGGCAGCGGCCGGCACGGCCGACAGCAGCGGGGCCGCCAGCGCGATGGCGGTGGTGGCGAAAAAGGCGTAACGCATGATGATCCCCGACTAAATCTTTCCGCCTTTAACCATAGGCGGACGCGCCACGCAACAAAGCGCGGCCCGCTCGTACCTGTCCGGCTATGGGACGGATTAGTTGCCCGCGCTGGGCTGCGGCGCGGCGGTCGGCGGCGGTGGCGCAGCCGGCGTCGGCACGCTCCCCTGCCCGCCCGCGGGCGTCGTCGGTGCGCGCGCCGGCTGGCCGGCCGGCGCCGGAGCGCCCGCCGGAGCCCCTGCCGGTGCGGCAGCCCGTGCCAGCAGCGCCTCGGCACTGACCGGAACGTCGGCGATGGTGCGGTCGGCCGCGCCCAGCGGCGGGATCGCCTTGCCACCCACGGTCACGTCCAGCGCCTGCGGGCGACCGGTCAGGATCGTCGGATTGCGCGCGCCGGCCGGCAGGGTGAAGCTCTCGCCCTTCTTCAGCAGCCCGTCCTTCAGCCGCTCGCCCGTCTCGTCGACGATGCGCATCCACACATCGTCATTGGCGGTGAACACCACCGGTCCGGTCACGGGCGCCGCGATCGGCGCCTGCACGCCGGCCTTGGGCGCGGCGGCGGGCTTTTCTGCCTGCTGCTCGGCGATTTCCTCGCCGGTCGGCGGGGTCAGCAACTGGGTGCGCCAGATGGTGAAGCCGGCAATCACGATGATGCCGATCACCGCCGCGGTCCAGGCCAGGGTGCGCGACGGCACCCGCGCCGGATCGGCCGGCTCGAACGCTTCGTAGCGGGTCGCCCCCATGTCGGAATTATGCACGGCATTGCGCACGTCGGCGGCGATCGCCACCTCGTCCAGGTCGATCGCTCGGGCATAGGCGCGGGCGAAACCCACCGCATAGGGAATGCCCGGCAAGGCGCCATAATCGTCCCGCTCGATCGCCTCCAGCTGCCGCTGGGCGATGCGGGTCCGGGTGGCGATATCCTGCACCGACAGCCCCTGCGCCTCGCGCGCGGCGCGCAACTTGGCGCCGGGGGTGCTGGGATGCGCTGCCGTCGCGTCGTCCGCGACGGGTTCGAATTCGGGTTCGTCTGCCATGCTGCTCCGCGACCTTGATTGGCGGCCTTGTCTCATTGCGGGACGGCGCTTGTCAACGCCGGGGCGGTGTCTTTTCAGGCCAGCTCGATGTTCCGCTGCTCGGCCCAGTTGGTCAGTTGCGCGCGCAGATCACTTGCCCCGCTGTCCAGCAGATCGCGCATCAACGCCTGCAATTCGGCCGCGTCGATCGCGCGGATCATCGCCTTGACCGGCCCGACCGATGCCGGCGTGATCGACAGCCGCCGCACGCCCAGGCCAATCAGCGCCATCGCCTCCAGCGTGCGTCCGCCCATTTCGCCACAGACGCCGACCGGCACCTTGTAGATCTCGCAGATCCGCACCACCCGATCCAGGAAGCGCAGGATCGCCAGGCTCAGCCAGTCATAGCGCTCCGCCAGCTTGGGATGGGCACGGTCGGCGGCGAACAGGAACTGGGTCAGGTCGTTGGTGCCGATCGACAGGAAATCGAGCTGCGGCAGCAGCAGGTCCAGCACCTCGGCCAGCGCCGGCACCTCCAGCATAGCGCCATAGCGCACCGCCACCGGCAGCTTCTTCTTCTGCCCGATCAGCCATTGCCGCTGATGCTCGACCAGCGTGCGCGCCTCCTCGAACTCCCAGGGTTCCGACACCATCGGGAACATGATGTTCAGCACCTTGCCCGCGCTTGCCTCCAGCAAGGCGCGCGCCTGCGCCTTCATCAGGCCGTCGCGGTCCAGCGCCAGCCGGATCGCGCGCCAGCCCATGGCCGGATTATCCTCATGCTCGTCATCCTCGCGCGTCATATAGGGCAGCGCCTTGTCACCGCCGATATCGACGGTGCGGAAGATGACGGGCCGGTCGCCGGCCGCGTCCAGCACATCCTTGTAGAGCCGTTGCTGCTTCTCGCGCTGCGGCAGCGTCGCCGACACCAGGAACTGGAATTCGGTGCGGAACAGGCCGATGCCGTCGGCGCCGACCATGTCCAGCGCCTGCGCATCCTCGCGCAGGCCGGCATTCACCATCAGCTCGATCCGCGCCCCATCCTGCGTCACCGACGGCAGGTCGCGCAGCGCGGCAAATTCCGCCCGCCGCTTCTGGGTGATGTGCAGCTTGGTCTCGAACGCCTCCTCCATGTCGGGCGTCGGCCGGATCAGCAGCGCATTTTCGGCGACATCCATCAGGATCAGGTCGCCTTCATTGACCCGGTGGCGAATGTCGCGCACCCGGCCCAGCACCGGCACGCCCATGGCGCGGGCGACGATGGTGACATGGGCGGTCAGCGACCCTTCCTCCAGGATCACGCCCTTCAGCCGCCGCCGGTCATATTCCAGCAGTTCCGCCGGACCCAGGTTACGCGCGATCAGGATCGCATCCTGCCGCAGCCCCAACTGGGCGGCGGTGCCCAATTGCCCGGACACGATGCGCAGCAGCCGGTTGGCCATGTCCTCCAGATCGTGCATCCGGTCCTGCAACAGCGGATCGTCGATCTGGCGCATCCGCATCCGGGTGCGCTGCTGCACCCGTTCGATCGCCGCCTCGGCGGTCAGGCCGCTGTCGATCGCCTCGTTGATGCGACGGATCCAGCCCTCGTCATAGGCGAACATCTTGTAGGTTTCGAGCACCTCCTGATGCTCGCCCTCGGTCCCGAAATCGGCCGTGCCGGTCATCCGGTCGATCTGTTCGCGCATCTTGGCAAAGGCGGAAATGACCCGCTGCCGCTCCGCTTCCGTATCCTCGGCGACGGTATGCTCGATATGGACGCGCGGCTGGTGGAAGACGACATGGCCCCGCGCCATGCCCATCACCAGTTGCAGCCCGGTCATGATGTTCGATCCGGTTTCCTGCACCCGCGCATCGGTCGGGCCGTCATCGGCCAGTTCGGCATTGGCGATCAGCTCGGACAGCACCATGGCGACCGTCTGCAGCGCCTCGATCTCGACCTCTTCATATTTGCGCGGTTCGACATGCTGCACACACAGCACGCCCAGCGCGCGCTCGCGCCGCACGATCGGCACGCCGGCAAAGCTGTGGAACAATTCCTCGCCGGTTTCCGGGCGATAGGAAAAGTCGGGATGGGCGGCCGCCTCATCCAGGTTCAGCGGCTCGACATTGGTGGCGATCAGCCCGACCAGCCCCTCGCCCTTGGCCATGCGGGTGACATGCACCGCCTCCTGCTTCAGGCCGCGGGTCGCGAACAGTTCCAGCACGCCCTCGCGCACCAGATAGATGGAGCAGACCTCGCTCGACAGCGATTCGCCGATGATCTCCACCACCTTGTTCAGCTTGGCCTGCGCGCTGGTGCGCGCCGCCATCACCTCCTGCAGGCGGACGAGGATCTGGCGGGCGGCGGCGGCGGGCGTACTGGGCATGGCAAATCGCTAACAGATGCATGGCTTTCTTTCCAAGCGCTTTCCTCGCGATATGTTCATGAACCCCGCAGAAAAGCACGATTGTTGCGCATCGCTGATAAGCTAGGTCATCTTCCTCATTTGCGTGGCGGATACATGCTGTACATTCGTCTAACGCCGCAAAGGCAGCATCAAGCATGTCTGGGAGTCAGGGATCATGGAAACGACCACGCCAACGGAGTTTGAACAGGAGCTTCTGGACCGCGGCTATTCGCGCCGCCAGTTGGCCAAGGTGACCGCGCTGCTCGGCGCCGGCGCCGTCGCGATGCGCACCGTCGGTGCCGCCGCACAGCAGGCCGCCAAGCCGGTCGAAGGCGCGGTCCGCATCGGCGCCAACGAATGCTGGACCGGCCCCTTCCCGGTCGCCGCCGAAGCCGCCTTCAAGCTGGTGACCGAAGGCAATCGCTACGAACCCGACAATGAGCATGAGAAGCTGTTCGCCGCGGTCGCGCAGGTGGAAGGCATTCCGGCCGACCGCATCGTCGCCTGGCCCGGCTCGTCCGATCCGCTGAGCCGCGTCGCCGTCGCCTTCGCCTCGCCGACCAAGGGCATCGTCACCGCAGACCCGACCTATGAAGCGATCTGGCGCACCGGCGCCTGGCTCGGCGCCAAGGTGACGAAGGTGCCGCTCACCAAGGACAATGCCCATGACGTGAAGGCGATGCTGGCGGCCGATCCCAACGCCGGCGTCTATTATATCTGCTCGCCCAACAACCCGACCGGCACGATCACGCCGATCGGCGACATCGAATGGCTGGCCGCCAACAAGCCCAAGGATTCGGTGCTGGTGGTCGACGAAGCCTATATCCACTGGACCGACACGCCGCGCGCCGCCAAGCTCGCCGCCACCCGCGACGACGTGCTGGTGCTGCGCACCTTCTCGAAGCTGTTCGGCATGGCCGGCATGCGCCTGGGCCTCACCTTCGCCGCGCCCTCGCTGATGGAAAAGATGATGCGCTATGACGGTGGCCAGGTCACCGCCATGCTGCCGATGACGGCCGTTGCCTGCGGCACAGTCTCGGTCGCCCAGGCCGATCTCATCAAGGCGCGCCAGGTCGAAATGGCGGCCAACCGTGACAAGGCGATCGCCCATCTGACCAAGAAGGGGATCAAGGTGCTGCCGGGCAGCATGGCAAACATGTTCATGGTCGACTGGGGCAAGCCCGCCAAGGACATGCAGGCCACCCTGCTGACGCAGAAGGTGCAGATCGGCCGCAACTGGCCGATCTGGCCCAATGTCTCGCGCATCTCGGTCGGTTCGGCCAGCGAGATGGACGCCTTCTGCAAGGCCGTGGACGCCGTCTGGAAAGCCTGATCTGGCCTGACCTTACGAAAAAGGGGCTGCGGCGCGCAAAATAAAGCGTGCCGCAGCCCCTTTTGCATTGCGGAAATTGTTTCCGCCTTCGTTTCTCCAGACGAAATCCAAGGCATTTCGCAGGAAAACAAGGGGACAATCGGCATGACCATGATGTTGGACAAGGAAGCGCGGGAAGACCTGATCGAGCGCGGCTATTCGCGCCGCCAGCTTGCCAAGGTTGCCGCCCTGATCGGCGCCGGCGCCGCGATGCACGAAATGCTGGCCGCGCCCGCCTTCGCGCAGCAGCAGGCCGCCCGCGGCATCAAGGGCGCGGTGCGCATCGGCTCGAACGAATGCTGGACCGGCCCCTTCCCCTCGGGCGTCGACGCCATCGCCAAGGCCGGCGCCGTCGGCAACTGGTATGATCCCGACAATTATCGTGGCGATCTGGTCTCGACCATCGCCAAGGTGGAGGGCATTCCCGAAGCCCAGGTGATGCTGTGGCCCGGCTCGGGCGGCCCGCTGGTCTCGACCGTCGCGGCCTATTGCTCGCCGACCAAGGGCCTGGTGACCGCCGACCCGACCTTCGAATCCGCCTGGCGCACCGCCGATTACCTCAAGGCCCCGATCGCCAAGGCCCCCCAGGCCGTCGGCAAGGGCCATGACGTGAAGGCCATGCTGGCCGCCAACCCGAACGCCGGCCTCTACTATATCTGCACGCCCAACAACCCGACCGGCACGATCACGCCGATCGCCGACATCAAGTGGCTGCTCGACAACAAGCCGGCCGACGCCATGCTGCTGGTCGACGAAGCCTATATCCACTTCTCGGACGCGCCCAGCGCCGCTTCGCTGATCGGCAACCGCAAGGACATCATCGTCATGCGGACCTTCTCGAAGCTGTTCGGCATGGCCGGCATCCGCCTCGGCCTCACCTTCGCCGATCCCGAAGTGCAGAAGCGCCTGATGCTGTTCGGCCCGTCGGCCGGCGGCCTGTCGATCACCGCCATGGCCTGCGGCAACGCCGTCTATCCCGAAGCTGCGCTCATCAAGGCGCGCCGCGACGAGATGATCGCCGCCCGCGACCAGACCATCGCCTGGCTCACCAAGAAGGGCATCGAAGTCCAGCCGGGCAGCCAGGCCAACATGTTCATGGTCAACTGGAAGAAGCCGGCCAAGGAAATGCAGGCCGCCCTGCTCGCCTCGCCGGAAAAAGTGCAGATCGGCCGCAACTGGCCGATCTGGCCCAATGTCTCGCGCGTCACCGTCGGTTCGGCCGAAGACATGACGAAATTCTGTGCGGCTGTGGACAAGGTCTACAAGGCCTGATCCACGGCATCCCATAGCAAAGCCGTCACGAAGGAGGGGCGTCCGGACAACCGGGCGCCCCTTTTCATATCAGGGCGCATCGCCTTCCTGACTGTCCAGCGCCTTGCGATCCTCATGCGACACGAACTCGCAGGTCAGCAATGTCCGTCCCGCCAGGGCAGGCCCCTGCCGCGCAACGACGGAAATCAGCCCCATCTCGCGCATGTCCTGCGCCGCATCGTCCAGTTGCCGCGCAAAGCCCAGGCTCGACGCGCCGAACAGGCGGCTCTTTTCCCTGGCAAGCCCATAACGGGCCGCCGCGGCCTCCGCGACCTCGCCATCCAGCAGCACGCCGACCGACATGCCGGCGAAGACCACCGCCCGCGCCACAAAGCCGTCCCGCTCGATCGGCGTAGGCAGCGTATAGATCGCCGCCCCCAACATCGATGTATCGGCTTTGGCGACCTTTTCGGCGGCTTCATACAGGGCGGTCGCGCTGTCGGTCGAATAAGGCGGCTGGCACAGCGCCGCGCCGAAAAAGTCCGGTGCCTCCTGCGCAGCGGCGGGCGTCCCCAGCAGGACGCCGATCGGCGCCCCTATCCGGGCTAGGAAAGAGAGTTTGGTCATCCACGCCAGATGCGCATTTTATGATGGGTTTTCAATCAGGTTGAAGGGGCAACCGATCGTCGGCCGCCCCTTTCCCATTCAGAATATCTTCCGCACCGACAGCATCAGCGTCCGCCCCTCGGGATCGAGATAGGCGGGCTGATAGGCGACGGGCTTCGCGCCCGTGCCATCGGTCACGCTCTGCCGCCGGTTGAGCAGGTTGCCGACGGTGAAGCTCACCCGCATGCCCCGCGCCCACGCCTGTCCGCGGAACCGGTTGGCCATGTTGGCGAACAGCCGCAGGTCGAACGTCACCAGCTCGCCAAAGCGCAGGTCGCCACCCGAAGCCGTCTGGTCCCCGGTCACATGCGACGCACTCTGCCAGTTGCCGTCCAGCCGGATGCCGACGCCATTGTCGATCACGCCACTGCTCAGCTGCACCTTGTGGCGCGGCTGCGGACTGCCGCCCAGCGTGCCACCATTCAGCAAATCGACCCATGGCCCGCCTTCGCTCAGCAGCACCGCGTCGCGCAGCATGATGCTGTGATAGAGCGAGAGTTGCAGCCGCGCGCCATTGTCACTGCCGCCGCCGAACGGACCGCCACCGGGCGGGCCGAAGCCGCCCCGTCCGCCCGGCCCACCGGGACCGCCCGGACCGCCAGGTCCACCGCCGGGCGGCGGACCATCGGGCGGCCCCATGCCATCGGGCGGGGGGCCAGGCGGCGGACCAAAGCCATCCGGCCCGCCAAAGCCGCCGGGCGGCCCCATCGGCGTTGCATCATCGGGCCGGTGGCCGTCGACCAGGATCGCGTCCTGCTCGGCATCGGGACCACCACCGGGCGCGCCCTCTGCGGGCTGCCCGTCGCCGCCCTCCGCCTTTGGCGCCGCCATCTGCGCCTCATCGCCCTGCGCCGCCGCCCGCCGCCATGGCGGCACGAAGCCGGCCGGCGGCTCGGGCCGCTTGGGCTTGCGCAATATCTGCGTGAAGTTGAGGCCCCAGCGCAGTTGCTTCACCTCCTCGCGCGCGACATTGACGGACCGTGTGTCGATCCGCGTCAGCATCCCGTCCTCGTCGCGGCTGTAGCGATCGGGGAAGGCCGCCTCCAATGCGGAAGACACGCCGGTCAGGCTGATGATCGCGTCGCGCGTCTCGCTGCTCACATAATTGGCGGACAGGGTCAGGTTGACCTTGGTGAGCGGCTTCACCGTCGCGCCCAGCTTGAACTGGTGGCGATTGTCGGCGGTCAGCGCCGGATTGCCGCCGCTCACCTGCGTCACCGTCACGCTCTGCCCGCGCACATAGTCATAGACGCGCACATTGCTGGTCGTGATGGTCGGGCTGTTGCGCTGGTCCAGCGTCGGCGCGGTCCGGTCATTATTGACCGCCGCGATGATGGTGATGCCGGTGCGCGGCGTCCAGCTGAGGCCATAGCCCAGCGTGCCGAGCGTGCCATAGTCGGAAACCTGCGTCACCGACGCGTTCATATTGGCGGTCAGCGTCCCCAGCACCGGCAGGAAGCCATTGCGCCGGCTGGCGATCGGCAGGTCGAAACTGATCTGTGCGCCGCCATTGGTGCGGCTCGCGGTCCGCTGCGACATCACCCCATCCAGCGTGCTGGACGATCGCAGGCTGCTCGTGTCGCCGCTCAGGCGCAGGTTCATGCCGACATTGCCGGCCGGCAGCTTGAACAGCTTGCCATTGACCAGCAGGCTGGCGCTGCCCGTGTCCTGCAACGCACGCGCCTTCTGTGTGCCCATGGTCCCCAGCAGGCTCGCGGGCAGCACGCCATCGGTCGCCACATCGCCCGCGTCCAGCGCCGCCTGCACATCGTCCAGGTCATAGCCGCGATCGCTGTCGGTGCGGCTGTCGCTATGGCTGTAGCTGCCGATCACCGACATGCGCCAGGTCTTCGACAGGTCGATATTCAGGCTGACGCCGCTGCTCAGCGTCAGCGCGCGCGTGTCCTGATGCAGCGGATCGAGCGACAGGATGCGGTCGACCGTCTCGTCGCCATCGGTCAGGCTGCCGGTGGGCAGGCCATTCAGCGCCTTGCTGGTCTTGTAGTCCGCCCGCCCGTTCCAGGACAGGTTCGCCGTCTCACTCAACTGATGCGCGACCGTGGCGTTCAGCATATAGCTGCGGGTGGAGGGCGACAGGGTGCGATAGGCGCGGTCGTCACTGACCCGCCCGGTCGGATCGATCGCGGCTTCCGGATCGACGATCACGTCGCGCTCGCTTTCCAGCAGCGAGGCGGAGGATTTGGCCCGCGCCGTCACACTCACCCGGTCATTGTCGCGAATGCGGGTATAGCCGACATCGCCGGCCAGATTTTCGCCCTGCCCCGCCGTCGCGATCCCAGCCCCCGCATTGGCGACCTGCGATCGGAAGCGGCGGTGCAGGATGATGTTCACCACCTTGCGCTGCGCATCATAGCCATATTTGAGCGCGACCTCCTCGGGCAGGATGTCGAGCCGCAATATCGCCTCGGTCGGCAGGTCGCTGACCTCGTTGACGCCCGAAATCCGCTTGCCGTTGACCAGCACCACCGGGCCGTCATCGCTGCGCCCCTGGTTGCTGCTGGTCTGCGACGCGATCTCGTCCAGCAATTCGCTGACCGTGCCGACGCCATAGGCATCGATGTCGGCACGGCCGAGTTGGTTCTGTGCGGGAATATCGCCGATCACCGCGCCCGGCGGCGCCTGCCCGGTGACGACGATATCGTCGCTCGCCACGCTCTGCGCCGCAGCGGGCGTCGATAGGGCGAACAGGCTGCATCCGGCGAGCAGCAGGGCGCCGCCCGCCCGACGGCAGGACAAGGATAGGCAAGGCATCGGCATCAATCCCGTCAGTTGCGCGGCGGCGGTCCGCCCGCGCCACCCGGACCGCCGGGGCCGCCAGGACCACCTGGGCCTCCACCGGGACCACGCCGCGGCATCAGGCTGCGCATCTCCTCGGCCGACAGCACGCCGTCATGATCGGCGTCCGCCGCGTCGAAGCGGGCATGTTCGAACGCCAGCACTTCTTCCAGCGAGGCGCCGGCATCATAATTGCTGTTGGCCTGCGCGATCGCGCTGGCATTGAGCGGTTCGATCAGCCGGCCCAGTATCGCATCCTCGGGGTCGTCGCCCAGCTTGGGCATGATCGCCTCGGCCACCGGCCCGCCCTGATCGCCCATCGCGCCCGTTTCCGACAGCGCGACCGATCCCATGCTGCTCTGCCAGGCCTGGAACTCGGCCAGGCTCAGCGTACCGTCATGATTGCCGTCGATCGCGTCGAAGCGGGTGCGGATGATCGCTTCGCGCCGCGCCTGCACCACCAGCCGCAATTCGTCGATCGTCACGATGCCGTCGCGATTGCTGTCGGCTTCGGCAAACATGGCGGTCACGATCTTGTCGATCTGGCTGCGCTTGATCGGCTTCATCTCGCGCGGCTTTTGCGGCCGGCCTTCGCCGCCACCGGGAGGGCCGCCGCCACCGCCGGGCGGGCCACCGCCCATGCCACCACCCATGCCGCCGCCGCCCATGCCCCCCCTGGGCCAGCAACGGCGCCGAACAGAGCAGCAGCGCCGCCCCGATCATCATCTTGCGCATCGCGCCTCGTCCTTCTTCATGAAAACAGGAACGGGGCGGCGCCGTCCCCCGGCGCCGCCCCGCGTCGATCGCGATCAGAGCGTGCAGCGCACCCGCTTGCCGCGATAGAGATAGCTGTCCAGCCTGGCGTCATAGCTCTTGTAGCGATTGCGGCAGGCCTTCTGGTGCGCCGCGCCGGTCGAACGGCCCTGGGCCTTGGCGGGTTGGGCCTTGGCCGGCTGAGCTTTGGCCGGAGCAGGCTTCTTGGCCGGCGCCTTGCTGCTCACCGGCCGGCTCGCGCCATGATGCGGCGCCTGCGCCATGGCCGGCGCGCCCAGCGTCGCCATCAGCGCGGCGGCGCCCAGGGTCAGGAGCGAGGAATAAGTCATGTCATGGCCTTTCATCTGGGTGGAAAATCTCCGCCCCGTCTGTGGCCATCCGATTTTGCCCCGTCATTTCACGAATATTTCAGAAGCCCGCGCCTTATTGCCCTCCTCTGTCAAAGACTTGGCCCGGCAAGCACGCGCCGCGCCCGCATCACAGCCGCCTTGCCAAATTCCCGATATGCGGTATCCAATCCCGCAAATTGAACTTGAACTGGGAGGATGGGATGCGGTTGAGGCAGGCAATGATCGGGCTGGCCCTTCCCCTGCTCGTCGCGGCGCAAGCGCCCGCACCCGCCGCTTCCCCCGCCAGCTGGACCGACCCGACCACCGGCCACCGCATCGTCCGCGTCGATGACCGGCCGGGCAATTATGGCCTCTATTTCAACTATAATCCCTTCACCCCCGACGGAAAGCGCATGGTCTATCTGACGCCGGAGGGGATCCGCGTCGCCGACACCAGCAACTGGACCACCCGGCTGGTGCTGAAGGAAAAGGTCGACCGGCTGCTGTTCGTCGGCCACCGCGCCAATGTCGCTTATTATACCACCAACCCGACCGGCAGCAGCGAGGGTGAGCCGTCCTTCATCGTCTGGTCGGTCGATCTCGACAGCGGCAAGCGCCGCCGTATCGCGGCGATGCCGGGCGGCCGCATCGAATCCATCAATGCCGACGACACGCTGCTTGCCGGCCATCGCGAACTCGCCCCGCCGCCGCCTGCCATCGCCGCCCAGGGCAAGCGCGATCCCAAGACCGGTTCACCCAGCTATAGCGGCACCGACGATCAGGGCCGCCCCCTCTCCTTCGCCGCCGCCAAGGAAAAATGGATGGAGGCCCGGCTTGCCGCCGGCGTGCCGATGGAAATCTTCGCGATCGACATCGCCACCGGCCAGCAGCGCCGCATCACCGCGTCGAAGGACTGGCTCAACCATGTCCAATTCTCGCCGACCGATCCCGATCTGCTCATGTATTGCCATGAAGGGCCCTGGCAGCAGGTCGATCGCATCTGGACCATCCGCACCGACGGCAGCGCCAAAACCAAGGTGCATCAGCGCATCCTGCAGGGCGAGATTGCCGGCCATGAATATTGGGCGCCCGACGGCCGCACCATCTGGTACGACCTCATCATGCCACAGGGGATGCGCTGGCTTGCCGGCCATGACGTCGCCAATGGCGCGCGCCGCTGGTATGCGATCCGTCCGGGCCAGGGCTCCTATCATTTCGCCTCATCGCCCGACGGCCGCAGCTTCTCGGGCGACGGCGCCAATGACGGCAAATATATCAGCCTCTTCCACCCCCGCCCCGACGACAATCCCCGCGCTCGCAACACGCTCGGCGGCGACACGCTGATCGCAACCGGCACGCTGGAGACGGAACGGCTCGTCGATCTCGCAAGCCATGACTACACGCTCGAACCCAACCAGCATTTCACGCCCGACGGCAAATGGCTGGTCTATCGCAGCAATATCGCCGGCAGCCCCGCCATCTACGCCGTCGAAACCGCGAAACCACGCTAGGCCGCGCGCAAACAAGCCCGGCGCCTGCCGAATGGCGAGGATGGGTAGGGTGCGCAATGCCCCTTATCCCGTCATGCCAGCGAAGGCTGGCATCTCAGGCAGGCGCACATGCGGGCAACGGATAGCGCAAGACGCCTGACCTCCTTCTGCCTCCGCCTCAGACCCCAGCCTTCGCTGGGGTGACGGAGTTGGGCGGGAACAAGACATTCCTCCCCGGCACGGGGAGGGGGACCGCTCGCGCAGCGAGTGGTGGAGGGGCACAGGCCCAATAGCGCAGCGTTAATAGGCACCTGCCCCTCCGTCAGGCGCTCCGCGCCTGCCACCTCCCCGTTCCGGGGAGGAATGTCTGCTTCTGGTCGCTCGCAGACAGTCCGAATTTGTCCACGCAGCCCAGAACCAAAGAATAGCGCCCGTTTCACACCATCGGCGAATGCGCGTGACGCTTCCATCTCGGGCGATCTGGCCCAACAGGGTAAACACCCCCTTCATCCCATTCCCTCATATTTCGGTAACAGCTTCCTCGACAGCGCCTTTGGCCATGGCGCGGACGGCCGCCCGCTGTTCATGCCGTTCGGCCTGATCGGCGGCCAATATGCCATCCCCGACATGGCCACCGCGCAGCGCCTGCGTCGTGGCGTCGCGCGCCTCCTGCCGCTCGCGCTGCTGCCGATATTCTGCCTGTTCGCGCTGTTCCTGCCGCCTGTCCGCAACGCCTACGCCCTGCCGCTGCTCGGCGCGATGGCGGCCAGCTTCGCGTTGTTCACTCTCACCTTCTTCCTCTGGGTCCGTCACGCCACGCGCGGCCTGCAGCGCGTCGATCGCGCGCAACGGGGCATGCCCGCCCTGCTCGATCCGGACGAGGCGCTCGCCCGCCGCCTGCTCGACCGGGTCCGTCCGCCGCGCACCCGTTCGGCCGAAGAGACGCTGGGCGCCCTGGCCGGCTTCGCCTGCCAGATGCTGCTGCGCCATCGCGCTGAGCAGGAAGGCACCGCCGCCCCGTTGATCGAGGTCGCCACCCATGACGGGCGGCTGCGCTATTTCGGCGATGCCTTGAATGGCCTGCTTGCCGAATATCCCGGCTCGCTCTGGGCGGGCGTGGGCGATGGCAAGCCGGCGCTGCTACTTGGCCCGATCTTCCGCGAGATGACCGATGCCTGTGTCGGCGACTCCCGCGACTATGCTGACATGATCGGCCTGCTCCAGCGCCACTGGAGCGCCACCGCGCTGATCCTGCGCGGCCAGGGCGTGGATATCGAGCGCTGGCCCGACCTGTTCGTTCGCGCGCTGCGGGAACATGTGCAGGAAAGCGGCGACACGTCGCTGCGCCCGGCCCTGCTCTTCATGCGCGCCGCCATCGCCATGTCGAAAATGGACCCGGCGGAAATATTGGTGCCCGACCAGCCCGCCGGCGATCCGCTCAGGCGCTCGCGGCCGACGTCTCGCACAGCGCCTTGAACTGGGCCATCATCTCGTCCCAACCGGGATGGAAGCCCATTTCCTCATGCCGCGCCTTCGCCTCCGCGTCCCAATGGCGCGCGGTCGCGGTGAAGCGGGTGCCATCGCCCTCCGCCGCAAAGTCCCAGATCGCGGTCATGAACGGGCTCTGCGGGATCCAGCCGGCGGCATAGGCGTCGGTGGTGACGATCCGCGCGCCGGGCACCACCTCCAGGAAAATGCCCTCCATCGGCCCGGTCTCCTCGCCATTCGGCCCGAACATCTGCACCGCGCTGCGGCCGCCGGGGCGCATATCCTCCTCGATCACCTCGGCGCGCCAGGGCTTGGGACAGAACCATTCATCCTTCAGGTCCGTCCACACCTTCCAGCAAATCTCGCGCGGCGCATCGATCAGGCAGGTGACCGACAGCTCATGCGCCGCCCCGCTCATGCAGCCTCTCCCAGGAACGCCGCGTGCATCGCGCCGCTGTCCAGCTTCTGCATCGTCATCATCGCCTGCATCATCCGGGCAATGCCGCCACGGTCGCCGGTATGATAATTGTCCATGATCTGGCGCGTCACCAACTGCCAGGAGAGGCCATATTTGTCGGTCACCCAGCCGCACGGCCCGGCCGTGCCGCCATCACCGGTCAGCCGGTCGAAATAGCCGTCCAGTTCCCCCTGGTCCGCACACGCCACTGACAGCGATATCGCCTCGTCAAAGCTGAATTGCGGCCCGCCGTTCAGCGCCTGATAGCTTTGCCCGAACAGGCTGAACTCGACCAGCAGCACGCTCCCGCCCGGCAGCGGCGAAGGCGACGGATTGACCTCGGGATAATAGCTCACATGGTCGACCGACCCGCCGAACACCGACACATAATAATGCGCCGCCTCCTCGGCCTGGCCGTCGAACCACAGGCAGGGCGAAATCTTGTCCATCACCCCTCTCCCTTGCTGCCGACCAGCGCGAACATCGCGCCCTGCGGATCGGTCGCCTGGATGATCCAGGCGCCACCCGGCACCTCCATCGGCCCCTGCAGCACCGTACCGCCACCGGCCGTCACCCGCTCGACCGCCGCGTCGATGTCGCCGACGGTGAAGTAGAACAGCCATAGCGGCACCGGCATCATCGGCGGCACCGGCATGATGCCGCCGGTCATGCCGTCAAAGTCCGTCGAGCCGGTCTGCGAGACAAGCTGATAGCTACCCATCTCGCCCATATCCATGACCTCGCCCTTCGACCAGCCGAGCTGCCCGGTATAGAAGGCCAGATCCTTGTCGAAATCGCCGGCATATAGCTCGTGCCAGCCGACATGGCCCGGCGCCATCGGCGGCGGCGCATCCATCCCCTCGGGGCTTGATCCCTTGAGCAGCATGAACACCGCGCCACCCGGATCGGCCATCACCGCAAAGCGGCCGACGCCCGGAATATCCTCGGGCGGCCGCTTCACGCTGCCGCCGGCATCGGTCAGCCGTTGTGCATCCGCATCGACATCGACCGACCCGACATAGCCGCCCCACCAGGGCGTCATGCCACAATCCTTGGCCTCGGCCGGAATCACCATCACCCCGCCCAGCGGTCCGGCGCTGCCGCTGACGACATTATAGTCGCCATCGGGACCAAAGGGCTGCGACGTCCAGCCGACGACATCGCCATAAAAGGCCAGCGCCGCCTTGGGATCGCTGGTCATCAGTTCATACCAGAAGAATTTGCCATTGAAGTCGGTCATCGTCCGTCTCCTGTCAGCGATAGGGGGAAGGTCAGGCGGTCGCGTCGACCAGCACCTCGAACCCGCCATAGATCAGCCGCGCGCCGATGAAGGGCATGTCCTCGCCCTCCTTGGGCTGCATGCGCTCGTCCTTCATCACCTTCTCGGCGCCGGCATCGCGGGTCGCCTTGTCGGGCCATTCGATCCAGGAGAAGACGACTTCCTCATCCTCTTCGGCGATGACGGCGGTGCGGAAATCATTGACCTTGCCGGGCTTGATGTCGTTGGCCCAGCATTCGACCACACGCAGCGCGCCATATTCGATGAAGATCGGCGCAGCGAATGCCGCAACCTCCTTGTAGCGTTCCTTGTTGCCCTTGGGCACCGGGATCACGAACCCGTCCATATAGCTCATCGTCTCTCTCCTTCTGCAAGGTCGTCGACATCAGACGTCGGCAGTTTCTCCCTGGTTCGCGGCCATCGCGGCGGCGACATCCATCCACATCACTTCCCAGATATGGCCGTCCAGATCGGCAAAGTTGCGGCCATACATGAAGCCATGATCCTGCTTGGGGTTCGGCTCGGTCCCGCCCGCCACCAGCGCCCTGTCCACCGTCGCGTCCACCGCGTCCCGGCTCGTCTCGCTCAAACACAGCAGCACCTGCGCGGTTTCATGGGCATTGGGGATCTTGCGCGGGGTAAAGCCGGCGAACCGTTCATGGGTCAGCAGCATCGCGTGGATCGTCTCGGAAAAACTGATCATCTGCGCGCTGTCATCGGCGAAATCATTGTTCCGCACGGCGCCGACCGCTTCATAGAAGGCGATCGCGGCGGGCAGATCGGTGACGGGCAGGTTGACGAAGATCATCTTCGGCGCGGGCGCATCGGCCATCGTCTCTCTCCTCATGCTTTCATGGCGGCTCGCACCTTGTCGTGAGTCGCCGACTTGAACTTTGTGCGCCAGAAGATTACATTATGCAACAGACAAGTTAGAAAAGATAACCAATGAGTCCCAACCCGCGCAAACGCGCCTATCAGGATGGCTGTGCCACCGCCCATGCGCTCGATCTGATCGGCGATCGCTGGGCGATGCCGATCATGCGGGAATTGCTGCTTGGCCCCAAGCGCTTCACCGACCTGCGCGCCAGCCTGCCCGGAATCAGCGCCAATGTGCTGACCCAGCGGCTGGAGGAACTGGAAGCGGCCAGCATCCTTGTCCGCCGCCGCCTGCCCCCACCCGCCGCCAGCCAGATTTACGAGCTGACCCAATGGGGCCGCGAGTCGGAAATATTGTTCATGGTGCTGGGCCGCTGGGCGTGCCGATCGCCGACGATGCAGCCGGGCATGCCGATGAGCCAAGTGTCGGTGGTGATGTCGATGCGCACGATGATCGATCGCGCCGCGATCGGCGATCTGGACGCCACCATCGGCTTCCGCTTCGGTGAGGAGGAATTTCGCGCCACGCTCCATGATGGCGATTTCCGCATCGACCGGGGCGCAGCGGCCGGCACCGACGTGATATTCACCGGCGACCAGAATGCACTCGCCGCCATCGTCTATGGCGGCCAGTCCTTCGCCGCGATGGCGCCGGCCCTGCAAATGGAGGGCGACCGGGCGCTGGCGGAGCGGTTCGTCCGCCTCTTCCCCCTGCCGCCCAAGGCGCCCTCAACCGTCAGCCCGGCGACGCCAGCTTCATCATGACCAGGCCCGACAGGATCAGCGCCGCCGCCGCCAGCCGCGCCGGGCTGATCGCCTCGCCCAGGAAGGCGACGCCGACGGCAAAGGCGCCCAGCGCTCCGATCCCGGTCCAGATCATATAGGCGGTGCCCAGCGGCAGGCTGCGCATCGCCATCGACAACAGGCCGAAACTGGCGATCATCGCGCCAAGGGTGATGAGGCTCGGCACCAGCCGGGTAAAACCATGCGACTGCTTCATCGCAAAGGCCCAGACGATTTCCAGCAATCCGGCAAAAAACAGGGCAATCCAGGCCATTATGGCGCTCCTACACAAGGGGCGCCGGGCCGTCCCGGACTTGAAACCCGCATGGCGGGGGAGGACGTGGCCTCGCTTGACGAAGCCCAGATAGTCCTCCCCGATGCAGGAGGCAAGCTTTGCGGGCGTCAATGCGCCCCGTTCAGCATCCCGAACACCTGGTCGAACTCGCCGCGCTTGGTCGCCTCGCTCAGGAACTTGACCCGCTCGACATGGATTTCCGCCGGGGTCGGCTCCTGTCGCAGCAGGCCCATCGTCTCGCTGATGAAATCGGCCAGCGGCATCATCTGCGGATTTTCGGCATGGCCGGGCATCAGGTCGGTCTGCACGCCCGGCGGCACGATCTCCACCACATCGACGCCCGTGTCCTTGAGCTGCTCGCGCATCGCCAGCGACCAGCCATGGATCGCTGCTTTGGTCGCGCTGTAGGTCGGCGTCGCCGCCAGCGGCACGAAGGCCAGGCCCGACGACACGGTCAGGATCGTCGCGCTCTTCTGCGCCAGCAGATGCGGCAGCAGCGCATGGGTCAGGCGGATCGGGCCGAGCAGATTGGTGGCCACCGTCGCCTCGGCGATGGCGAGGTCGATCCTGTCCTCCGCCACCATGATGCCCGCATTCAGCAGCACCGCGTCGAGCGCCGGGAAATCGGCGACCAGCTTTGCCGCGAAGGCCGCGATCGCCGCCGGATCTTCCATGTCGATCACCATCGACGCCATGCCGGGGTGGGCGGCGATCACCTCGTCGAGCGCCGCCTGCCGACGTCCGGCGATGATGACCTGGTTGCCCGCTGCGTGGAATTCATGCGCCAGCGCCGCGCCGATGCCCGAACCGCCGCCGGTGATGAGGATGGTGTTGCCGGAATTTTTCATGGGAAAGCTCCTGTGACTGGTTGCTTGCCCACTAATTTAGACCCACACTCTCTTTTGGAAAGAAGGCACCGTAAAGTGCCATAGGCACCCAAAGGTAAGAAATGGCAAATCCTCTGGAATCCCGCTTCGCTACCGCTGAAATAGCGGCTGCCGAGCAGTATCTCGACCATGATCCGCCGACCGATCTCGATCCGCGGGTGGAGCGACTCGTAAATGAACTGATCGGCCGGGTGGCCGACAAATGGACGATGCTGATCCTGGAATTGCTGGAGGAGCGCGGCACGCTGCGCTTTACCGAGATCGGCCGCGCGGTCGAGGGGATCAGCCAGAAGATGCTGACCCAGACGCTGCGCCAGATGGAGCGCGACGGCCTGCTCACCCGCACCGTCCATCCGGTCGTGCCGCCGCGCGTCGACTATGCCCTCACCCCGCTCGGCAACAGCCTCAGCGCCGCCTTCTGCGGCGTATGGGTCTGGGCCGAACGCAATCTCGCCACGGTCGAGGACGCCCGCGCCCGCTTCGACGCGCGCGACGCCTGACCGGCGATCAGCTTTCGGGCGGCGCGGGAACCGGCTGCAACGGCAATTTGGGCGCCTGCACCTGCGGCTGGGTCGGCACCACCGGCGGCGGCGCGCCCGGCGTTCCCGGAACAGCCGGGGCCGGCGCAGCAGGCGCGGGCGCGGAAGCCGGCGCATCGGGCAGGATCATGTCCGACGGCCGCTGCATCGGCGTGGCCGGCACCTGCCCCATTGGCGCGGGCGCGGTCGGCGCCGGCGGTTCATGGTCGTTCAGATCATCGCCGCCGACCGGGCCGACCAGCTTCACCGTCGCGCCGAAGCGCTTGCGCCATTCCTCCAGCCGCCGCAGATAATCCTCATATTCCGCCCAGAAATCGCGGAAGGGCTGCTCCAGCTCGTCCAGCGCCTTGGGCGCATAGGCGGCCAGCGCCTCGGGCGTCAGCCCGTTGATGATCGTCATCGTCGCCACCGCCTTCTGGCAGAAGGCCTTCTGCGCCGGCGGCAGGGCGAAGAAATTATAGACCAGCGTGTTCAGCACTTCGCGCATGCGGATCGCGCTGCTGCCGTAACGCTGCTGATAGCTGACCTCCAGCGTGTCGTTGGCGCGCTTCAGCGACGCGCCATGCACGGTCAGCATCTGGTTATACAATATGCGCGTCTGGCCATTGGTCTCGGGACAGCCCAGCGCCGCGACGTTCAGCCCCATGCGCACATGCCACAGCGCCTGGTCGCCCTGGGAATCGCGATTGGGGGTGATGAACTTCCCGGCCTCGTCCTTGTCCGGCGGCACCATGTCGGGCGCGGAATTGCGCGGCGGGGTCGGCATTACCGTAGGCACCACCGCCGGCGGCGGCGTGGGCGGCACTTGCTTCACCGGCGTCGCACAGGCCGCCAGCGCCGTCAGGGCAAGCAGCGACAGACGGGAAGACAGGGAACGTGGCAGGAACATCAACTACTCCGACGATCTGGCCCGACCAACATGCCGGGCATTTCCACCGGAGGAAATATGCTTAACGCGCAGCCAAGGACGGCCCCGCCTGTGGTTCACCGCTGAACCCCCGCCCGGTTGCTGTTAAAAGCCCGCTATCCCAATTGGTTGCAATGCGGCAAGCCGAGCATCGCGAAAAAGGCCGGAAATAGCCGATTTTTCTCAGTCGGCGCGCGCCAGCAGGCGCGGCAGCGCCCCCTTCGGCACCGTCACGCCATCATCCGCGATCAGGTCCGCCCGGCTCAGCCGGACCTCCAGCACCACCGGCGCCATCGCCAGCGTCCGCCCCGAACGCCATGCCGCCAGGTCGGTCTGATAGCGGGCATAGGCATCGAAGAAGTCGGTGAAGGGCTTTTCCAGCGCGGCGAGGCCGGTCGGCGCATAGGCCAGCAACTGGTCCGCGGGCAGGCTGTTGACGGTCGCCCCCACCCGCACCGCCTCCGCGCAGAAGGCCGCCTGTGCCGGCGGCAGCGCAAAGAAATTATAGACGATAGTATTCAGCCGCTCGCGCTGCGCGATCGCGCCGCCGCCGAACTGCGCCTTATATTCCCCCTCGACCTGCGCATTGGCCCGCGTCAGCGCCGCCCTGTGCCGGGCCAGCAGCGCATTATATTGCAGCCGCGCCGCGTCACCGTTCCCCTGGCAGGACAGGGCCGCCACATTCAGCGCCATGCGCATATGCCACAGCGTTGCCGGCCCGCTCAGATCGCGGTTGGGCGTGACGCGCAGGCCATCGGCGCCGATCGCCGGTATCTGCATGGTGGCCGTCGCGCCCATCGGCGGCAGCGGCTGGGGCACGGGCTGTGCCCGCACGGGCGCAGGCGGCGGCGCAACCGCCACCTCCCGCTGCCCCGCGCAGCCCGACAGCAGCGCAATCCCGCCCAGCGGGCACAAGAGCAGGTGACGGATCGAGGCACGCATGGACGGTCTCCGGCAAATCTGATGCCGGAAACCATGCCCGATATTGGTTAAAAGCCGATAAAGCCTGTTTTCCAGGCAGCAGGGATCAGGCCGCGCGGCGTTCCAGCGCCGTGGCGGCTTGCGCCATCAGCTCGGCGATGATGTCGGCAACCGGCTCTTCCTTGGTCACCATGCCGACCGACTGGCCCGCCATCAGCGACCCGCCCTCGACATCGCCGTCGATCACCGCCTTGCGCAGCGCGCCGGCCCAATAATGCTCGATCTGCAACTGCGCCTCGCCCATGTCGACCGCGCCGCTGTCCAGCAGGTTGGCGACTTCGCGCTGCTTCGCGGTGAAGGCTTCGGTGCCGGCATTCTTCAGCGCGCGCACCGGAATCACCGGCAGGCGTGGGTCGATCTGCACGCTCGCAATGGCATCGCGCGCCGACGCGCGGAAGAAGGCCTTCTTGAACGCGGGATGGGCGATGCTCTCGCTCGCGCAGGCGAAACGGGTGCCCAGTTGCACGCCGGCCGCGCCCATTTCCAGATAGGCGGCGATCGCCTCGCCCCGGCCAATGCCGCCGGCCACGAACACCGGAACCTGCTGCGCCATTTCGGGCAGGATTTCCTGCGCCAGCACGCTGGTCGCGACCGGGCCGATATGGCCGCCTGCTTCCATGCCCTCGACCACCAGCGCGTCGACGCCCGATCGCACCAGCTTCTTCGCCAGCGCCAGCGCGGGCGCAAAACAGATCAGCTTCGCGCCATTGGCCTTGATCGCCTCGATGCTGCCCTTGGGCGGCAGGCCACCAGCCAGCACGACATGACTCACCTCATGCTTGGCGCACACCGCGATCAGGTCGAACAGCTGCGGATGCATGGTGATCAGGTTCACGCCGAACGGCTTGTCGGTCAGCGCCCTGGTCGCCGCGATTTCCGCGTCCAGCAGTTCGGGCGACATCGCGCCACAGGCGATCACGCCGAAACCGCCGGCGTTGGAAATGGCCGACACCAGATGCCGCTCGCTGACCCAGCTCATCGCTCCACACAGGATCGCGCTCTCGCAGCCGAGAAATTCGGTGCCGCGGGCCATCAGGGAAGCGAGTTTGGCAGTGGTCATCGTCATATCCTACAACATAAAAAAGCCCCTCCCTTTCAAGAGCGGCTGGTTGGCCATGCCCCCGGCATGGCCTAAACAGCGCGGGGCGCTGTTTACCTGCCGCTGGGTTGGGGTGGGTAGCGAGCAAAGCGAGCTTCCTCCCTATCCACCAAGGCAGGCGGCGATTGCTGACGCAATCGCACCCACCCCCATGCCCCTCCCTAGAAGGGAGGGGAGTATGTCTGTCAAGCCGCCGGGGCGTCCAGGCCATAGGCGGTATGCAGCACGCGCACCGCCAGTTCGGTCTCGTCCTCGTCGATCAGCACCGAAACCTTGATCTCGCTGGTGGAGATCGCCTCGATGTTGATGCCGCGCTCGGCCAGCGTCTTGAACATGGTGGCGGCGACGCCGGCATGGCTGCGCATGCCCACGCCCACGACGCTGATCTTGGCGACTTCGGTGTCGGTGATGATCCGGCGGAAGCCGATCGCGTCCTTGTTCGCTTCCAGGATGTCGACGCTGCGGGCCAGGTCCGCGCGCGGGACGGTGAAGGTGACGTCGGTCTCCTCATTGTCCTTGCTGTCATTCTGGATGATCATGTCGACGTTGATCGCCGCATCGGCCAGCGGGGTGAAGATGCTGGCCACCGCGCCCGGCTTGTCGGGCACGCGGGTGACGATGATCTTCGCCTCATTCTTGTCATGGGCGATGCCGGTGATGAGCTGACGTTCCATCTTGGTTTCCTTGAGCTTGGCTTCCAGTTCCTCGTCGCTCACGATCAGCGTGCCGGGGAGGTCGTCCTGGGTGGGATCATCGAAGGAGGAAAGCACCTGCACGACCACGCCTTCCTTCATGGCGAGGCCGACCGAGCGGGTCTGGAGCACCTTGGCGCCGACCGAGGCCAGCTCCAGCATTTCCTCATAGGTGACGAGGTCCAGCTTGCGGGCACGCGCCACGATGCGCGGGTCGGTGGTGTAGACGCCGTCGACGTCGGTATAGATGTCGCAGCGATCGGCCTTGACCGCCGCGGCCACCGCGACCGCCGACGTGTCCGAACCGCCACGGCCCAGCGTCGACACCCGGCCATCGTCCATCATGCCCTGGAAACCGGGGATGACGGCGACCTGGCCGGACTGCATCGCCGCGATCAGCGCATCGGTCTCGATCGTGCTGATGCGCGCCTTGGCATGGGCCTCGATCGTGCGGATCGGCAATTGCCAGCCCAGCCAGCTGCGCGCGTCCACGCCGATCGCCTTCAGCGTCATCGCCAGCAGGCCACTGGTGACCTGTTCGCCTGCCGCCACGACGACATCATATTCGGCCGGATCATAGAGCGCCGAGGCTTCCTTGCAGAAGCCGACCAGGCGATCGGTCTCGCCGGCCATGGCCGACACCACGACCGCCACTTCATGGCCCTGGTCGACGACATGTTTGACGCGCGCGGCCACGTTGCGAATTCGCTCCATCCCCGCCATGGAGGTGCCGCCGAATTTCATCACGATGCGCGCCATTTGCTTGTCGAACCTGTCCTTTAAGCGTTTTCGAAGCAGGTGGAACACCTGCTGACTTCAGAAAACGCGACCAACAAAAGATATGGAGCAGCCGAGCCGATGCAATCGGATCGGACATTGCTCCAATTGTGAAACAAAATGTCCCAAAGGGGCAAAACGGCTGCCCTATTAGCAGCCGCGACGGATATGGCAAGCAATCCCGCCATCCGCTCGCCCACCTTGCCGCTGCCCGCGCTCCTACATGCCCCGCCTTCAAAGACATAGCTATGACAGCATGGCACATTGGCCTTCCCGCCGCCCGCTGCTAGAACGGCGGCACGGGTGCTTCGCCACCCAGCAAGACCCAAGGTGCATGATGACTGAGACGACCGCGACGATCGACCCGAAGGAAGCCGCCCATTTCGGCACCATGGCCGCCGACTGGTGGGATCCCAAGGGGTCGAGCGCGATGCTGCACAAGCTGAACCCGGTCCGCCTCGCCTATATCCGCGCCGCGATCGACCGGCATTGGGACAGCGACGATCATGGCTTCCGTCCGCTCGCCGGCAAGCGCGCGCTCGATGTCGGCTGCGGCGCCGGTTTGCTCGCCGAACCGCTCGCCCGCCTCGGCGCCAGCGTCACCGGCCTCGACGCAGCGCCGGAAAATATCGCCGTCGCTGTCGCCCATGCACAGGGCCAGGGCCTCGCCATCGACTATCGCGCCACTCCGGTCGAGCAGGTCAGCGATACCGGCTATGACCTCGTCACCTCGATGGAAGTGATCGAACATGTCGCCGATCCCGCCGCCTTCGTTCGCGCCCTCGCGGCCAAGCTCGCGCCCGATGGCCTGATGATCCTCTCCACCCCCAACCGCACACCCATGTCCCGCCTCGCCATGATCACCATCGGCGAAAGCATCGGCGGCATCCCGAAGGGCACGCATGACTGGTCCAAGTTCATCACCCCCGATGAGCTGACCGCCTTGCTCGAAGATGCCGGCTTGGAAGTCACCGACAGCAGCGGCCTCGCCTTCGATCCGGCGCGCGGCTTCACCCTGTCGGCGAACACAGCGATCAACTATCTTCTGACCGCGCGCCACAAGGGCTGAAAAGGACTCGGGCGCGCCAGCCTCAAGTCGACCGTCCCGCCATGGTCGACATGTGCCCCCGCCATCCTGCGCCATGCCGGCCCGCGCACCGGAATAGCGCGCGGTTTTCCGTGACTTCTTCCCTTCCCCTGCCATCCAGCGCCAGAGAGGCCGCCCAAGAAACGCTGTTCTCACGAAAAGCATTTGCAACTAAATTTTAATTTCCAAACATCTTAAGCATCTAAATGGCAAATTCATTTGTAAAATTGTCATTTCATCTTTCGCCTGATAAAAATGCGGGTGCAGACATTGCCGGGTCGCCGTCTGCACCTTCGACCGCATGCGGGCCGACCAACGACGTCCTTCCCGCCCCCGGCCGATCATCCGCTCTCAGGAGATCGAAACATGAAACTGCTTTTTTGCCTCTGCCTTGCCGTGCCGCTGCTGCTGCCGGCCGCATCCCGCGCCCAATCATCCGCCCCCTCGATCGACGTGACGGCGCCCACCACCGCCCCGCCCACGCTCGACCGCTGGGTCGAACGCACCGGCAACATCCTTTCCAACCGGCTGCGCTATCCCACCATCCTGTCCGGGCCGGAGGAAGGCATCGTCCAGGTCAAGTTCGCCTGCAGCGACAGCGGTGCGCCGGCCGGCATCGCCCTGCTCAACTCGTCCGGCTCGCGCCAGCTCGACAAGGCGGCGATGCGCGCCATCCAGAGCATCCCGACCCTGCATCCGCTCCCCGCCGGCATCGGCGCCGGGCAGAATTATGTCGCGACCATCCTCTTCGCCACGACCCAGGCCAGCTACAACCGGCAGATCCGCGATCTTCAGCGTCAGGCGCTCGACAATAATGCCCGCTTCGCCCGTCGCGCGGGTGGACCGGCCATGGCCATCGCCCTGCTCGACACGCCGGACACCCCGCGCGCTGTCAACTGAGCCAGGCTCTGCGGGCGCGTGAAAGGGGCGCGCCCGCAGTCCCCCTCGCTGCGCCCCGTGCGATTGCCCCGCGCGTTGCACTGCCCGCCGGCTGATGGCATCACCAGCCGATCGGGACAGCCGCTTGAGCCCGCGGCACAGCGAGGGGGATCATCCTATGGCCATAGACCCGCGGATCGACGTCTATATCGCCGCCCAGGCGGACTTCGCCCGCCCCATCCTCATCCATATCCGGGCGCTGATGCACGCCGCGTCGCCGGACATCGGCGAAGCGGTCAAATGGGGCATGCCCTTCTTCACCTACAGGGACCAGAATCTCGCC
Source organism: Sphingobium sp. SG1 (assembly GCF_057063145.1). Lineage (NCBI taxonomy): Bacteria > Pseudomonadati > Pseudomonadota > Alphaproteobacteria > Sphingomonadales > Sphingobiaceae > Sphingobium > Sphingobium sp. SG1. Next base: position 374,228 of record NZ_JBVVOJ010000003.1, read on the forward strand.
AACATGGCCGCCTTCAAGGGCCATGCCGCCTTCGGCTTCTGGCATGACAAGGTTGGGCGTGAAGGCGCCAGCGACGACGCCATGGGCCAGTTCGGCCGCCTCACCACCCTTTCCGACCTCCCCTCCGATGCCGACATCGCCGGGCTGATCGCGCAGGCCATGGCCCTGATCGACGCCGGCGATCGCCCACGCACCGGCCCCAAGGCACCAAAGCCGCCTCTGCCGGCCCATCCCGCCCTCGCGGCCGCCATCGCCGCCAACCCGGCAGCGGCGGCGATCTGGGCCATCTTCCCGCCCGGCAAGATCCGCGACTATTGCGAGTGGATCAATGAGGCGAAGACCGACGCCACCCGCGACAAGCGCATCGCCCAGGCCGTCGACTGGATTGGCGAGGGCAAGGGCCGCAACTGGAAATATGAGAAGAAATAGGGACTTACTTCCGTCCCTCCCGCGGCTCTGCGGGCCAGCAATTGGTGCAGCGCCGCCAGCAACTGACACCCGGCATCGCTGCCGCCGGCTTCAGCCCCGGTTCGGGATGCAGCCCTGCCAATATCTCCGGTGAGACGCCCTCTGGCGCGGCGCGGCTGTGACACATCAGGCATCGGGCGCGATAGGCTGCGCGCGTCAGGCCGGAATGATCCTCCTGTGCGCGCGGCCGCTCCGGCATGACGAGCAGCATGCCCGCCACCCCCATGAAAATGGCCATGCCCCGCGCGCATATCGTGCGGGGCATGGCCATCCTGTTCGGCGACCTGTTTAGAATTTTTGGCCGAACCTTATGCCGAAGAATTGCGGCTTGATCGTGAAGGTGCGCGAGCTGTTGGCGCAGAAGTCGATCGAGCAGAAGGTGTTGCGCGTCAGTTGCCCACGCTTGTCGAAGGCGTTCTGCAGGAACAGGGTGACGCTCCAATTATCCTTCTTGATCCCGCCCGAAAAATCGAAGCTGACAAAGCCCTTGGTATTGCCCAGCAGCTCGTTGCTCTCGACGTTCAGATCCTGCGTCGCGCCGGTCTGGTAGAGCGCAGCGCCCTGGATATAAGCGGCATAGTCGCCCAGGTCGGTGTCATAGCGGATCGATGTCGTGCCCTTGAAGCGCGGCTGGCGCGGCAGGCGGGTGCCGTTGGCTGCCGCAACCTGCGGCGTCGGCGGGCTCGATCCTTCCACGAACTCGCCCAGCGTACAACTGCTCAACTGCGCAATGGACTCGGTCTCGGTATTGAGCGCGAAGTTGCAGAAATCGCCTTTCAGCTTGGCATCGTTGAACGCGCCGGAAGTCGAGATCGTCACCTTGCCCAGCCGCAGGTCGGCATCATATTCGATACCCTTGACCTCGGCCTTGCCGGCATTGCCGGTCATGCCCGCGCCCTGTGCGCCCGACACGACCACGCCATATTGGATATTGTTCCACTTCTCATAATAGACGGCGGCGTTGAAGCGGAAGATATTGTTCCAGGTGGTCTTCACGCCGACCTCGAAATTGGTCAGCGTTTCCGACTTGAACGGCGCGACATTGACGATCTTGCCCAGGCTGCGGATGCGCAGAGGCCGGTTGAACCCGCCGGGGCGGAAGCCGGTCGAATAGTTGAAATAGACCATCTTGTCGGGCTGAAACTGCCAGTCGAGCGCGACCTTGTGGGTCTCGCCATCCTCCTTGTAGCGGCCGGTGCCGTCCGCCGCATTGGGGTTGGTGTTGACGCAGGTCAGCCGCTCGTCGTCGGGCAGCGGCGTGGTGCAGCCCACGCCTGCGGCCGATCCGGCCACGCCGGCAAAGCCCCGAACCTTATAGTCGGTCCAGAAATAGCGGATGCCGCCGGTCAGCTTCAGCGTCGGCGTGATGTTGTAATGGCCTTCGGCGAAGATCGCCTTGTCATGATAGAGCTGGTCCTGCTCGACATAATAGAAGGCGTCGCCCTTCACCGCCTGGGTGCCCAGGATCATCGTACCGAGCGGATTGCCATTGGCGTTGATGACGTCGCTGGTATCGAAATAGGGATTGCCGTCCTCGTCATAGGCGATGCCATACATGGCCGGCACGCCGATCAGCCCGCCCGCCACATCGCCGCCGCCGGTCGCGGTATAGCCGGTGATCGTGTCGAGCCCACGGATCGCATAGCTGGTGTTCAGCTCATTCTTCTGCCGCTGGTAGAAGCCGCCGACGGTCACGTCGAACGGCCAGTCCTTGGGCGTCGAAATCCGCAATTCCTGGGTGAATTTGTTGCGGTGCGTGTCGGCATGATAATATTGGGTCGGGTTGATCATCTGGCACTGCTGGCTGGCGCCGGAGCCGGTGCAATTGTCGAAAAATTGCAGATAGCTTTCATAGCCCGGCCCGAAGCCGTCATAGGTGACCGTGTAATAGGTATAGTCGTTCAGCGTGCGGGTGCGGCGCTTGAAATAGCCGGTAGCCGAGACGATGTCCCAGTCGCCGATATGGCCATGGATCGACAGCGCCGCCTGATACCAGCGATCGTCATTCTTGGTCTGGTCATAGTCATGGACCTCCAGGTCGCCGACCCGCGGATCATAGCCGAAATAGCCGCGCGCCACCTGCTTCTGGGCCGTGATCTCGGGCGTGATGTCCCAGCCCTCGGTCGGCTGCCACAGCAGCTGGAAGCGGCCGCCAAATTCGCGGATGGTGTTGTAATCATCCTTGGCGATGTCGCTATTGTCGAGCGTGTAGGATGTGTTGGGGTTGTTGTCGCCCAGTGTCAGGGTCGACGAACTGCCATCGTTGAACGTGCCGTTGTTGGGCGTATTGTCGATATAGCCGCCGTCGCGCCGATAATAGCCCATGGCCCGCACCGCCAGCGTCGGCGCCAGCGGCACGTTGATGTAGGATTCCAGCTGGCCGCCGAAATCGCCCTTGCCATATTTATTGGCTTCCACGTCATAGCCGAACTCGAACTTGTCGAGCTTGGGCTTGTTGGTGATCAGGCGGATGGTGCCGGCCAGCGAGCCCGCGCCATAGAGCGTGCCCTGCGGCCCGGACAGCGCCTCGACGCGTTCCAGATCATAGGCATGGATGTCGGGCACTTCGGTGCCGGTGATCGGCATGTCGTCCAGATAATAGCCGACCGAGGCATAGGCGCCGCCGGCGGGCACGATACCGCGGAAGAAGGCGGTGTTGCGGCCGGGGCCAATGCCCTCGAACGAGACCGACGGCAGCAGGGCGGCGAAATCGCTCAGGCCCTTCACCTGTCGTTCCTGCAATTTCTCCGCGCCCAGCGCCTGCATCGAAATCGGCACCTTCTGGATGCTCTGCGCGCTGCGCGTCGCGGTGACGACGATCTCGCCCAGCCCCTGTTCGGCCTCTGCTGCTGCGGCATCGGCGGCGGCGGCATCGGCTGCCGGGGCCTGCGCCAGTGCCGGCGCAGACAGGATCATCGGTGTAAGGAACGTGCTCGTGCCAAGCGCGCAGAACGTGCGCACTCTTCGCGAGCGGAGACGAATGGCCATACGAATACCCCCTGATACGCGTTGCGACTCGTCCTCTCCTGCGAAATTCGCCCGGTGCTCCGGGTCTCCTTCCCTGACGCGTTCGCACGGCCTCGCGCACCGGCGGCCGACAGGGCGAAGGATGCCCCGCCCGAAAGAGAGACTCTTTCAGGATCGCCGCCAGACGCTGGCCACGCTGTTTATCTGTTCCATAATCCCCGGACAGTTCGCTTTTGCAGCAATCAGAACAACTGTCCTAAATTCGATACTGCCGATCGGACACGCCCTGTCAAGCGGCTGTTCGGCGACTTTTTGAAACTTTTACGACAAGCTGACTCGACGCCTGCCTGCAGCCGACATAAGATTTTGAGCAGTCGCACAAATATGAGGGGCTATGGGGAACGCGTCCGCCGTACCGGCAACCGACAGCATCCAGACGGCGCTGGCAGACGCTGCCGCCCAGCTCGACGCCCGCCCCGATGCGGCATTGGCGCAGGCCGAGGCGATCCTGCGCCGGGCCGGACGCCTGCCCCCCGCCGAACTGCTGATCGGCCAGGCGCTGCGCCGCCTCGGCAAGCCCAAGGCCGCACTGGCCCGGCTCGCCCCCCTTGCCCGCCAGCATCCCAATGTCCCCGCGATATTGTGGGAACTGGCCCAGGCCGCGCAGGAAGCCGGCGACCAGCGCCAGGCGATCGGCGCGCTCGAAAGCCTGACCCGCCAGCAACCCGGCGTCCCCGGCGGCTGGTTCCTGCTGGCCGGGCTGCTCCGCGCGAGTGGGCGGGACAGCGACGCCTGGCGCGCCGACCTGTCGGGCGTCCATGCCGCCTCGCGCGATCGTGACCTGCTGGCAGCGGCAATGGCGATGAACGAGGGGCGACTGGACGACGCGGCCACGCTGCTGTCGGCGCGCGCAGACCGCCTGGCCGACGATCCCGCCGGCACCCGCCTCATGGGTGAGGTGCAATGGCGGCGCGGCGACATGAATGCGGCCCTGGCTCATGTCGAGCGCGCCGTCGTGCTGGCACCCGGCTTCGACCTCGCCCGCGATTTCCTCATCCGCCTGCTATTGCAGAACAACCGCCTGAGCGAAGCGCTGGCCCATGCCGAAACCCTTGCCCGCTCGCCGATCCATAATCCGGGCTATGACCTGATCCGCGCATCGGTGCTGGTGCGGCTGGGCGATCAGGACGCCGCGCGCGCCATCTATGAAAACCTGCTGGCCGATCGGCCCGACCAACCGCAGGTCTGGCAAAATCTGGGTCATGCGCTCAAGACGCTGGGGCGACAGGCCGACGCGGTCCATGCCTATCGCCAGGCGGTCCATCATCGCCCGACCATGGGCGAAGCCTGGTGGAGCCTCGCCAACCTCAAGACCGTGAAGCTCGACGCTGCCGACATCGCCACGATGGAGAAAGCGCTCGAAACCCTGGCCCGCGATGGCCAGACGGAGGGCGAGGATGTCTTCCACCTCCATTTCTCGCTCGGCAAGGCGCAGGAGGACCGCAAGGCGGACGAAGCCGCCTTCCGCCATTATGACGCCGGCAACCGGCTGCGCCGCGCGATGATCCGCCATGATGCCGGCGAATTTTCCGCCGAAGTCGCGGCCACCGCCACGACCTTCAGCGCGCCCTTCATCGCCACCATGGGCGATGGTGGCTGCCCCGCGCCCGACCCGATCTTCATCGTCGGCCTGCCGCGCGCGGGATCGACATTGGTGGAACAGATCCTCGCCAGCCACAGCCAGGTCGAAGGCACGATGGAACTGCCCGAGATGATGATGATCGCCAGCCGCCTGCAATCGCGGGTGGACGATGGCGAATTTGCCGATTTCGCGGCCATGGCGGCGTCGCTGACCCCGGCCGACCGCCGGCGTCTGGGCGAGGAATATGTCGAACAGACCCGCGTCCACCGCCAGAGCGGCAAGCCGCGCTTCATCGACAAGATGCCCAACAACTGGCAGCATGTCGGCCTCATCAAGCTGATCCTGCCCAATGCCAGCATCATCGACGCGCGGCGCCATCCGATGGGCTGCTGCTTTTCCGGCTGGAAACAGCATTTTGCCCGCGGCCAGGCCTTCACCTATGACCTCACCGACATAGGCCTTTATTATCGCGACTATGTCGCGCTGATGGCCGCCTATGACGCGGCCGCGCCGGGCCGGGTCCACCGCGTCATCTACGAACAGATGGTCGCCGACACGCTCGGCGAGGTCGACCGGCTGCTCGCCTATCTCGGCCTCGATTTCGAGGCGGCCTGCCTGTCCTTCTGGCAGACCGACCGGGCGGTGCGCACCGCCAGTTCCGAACAGGTGCGCCAGCCCATCTACACCGGCGGGGTCGATCATTGGCGGCGATTCGAACCCTGGCTGACCCCGCTGGCCGACGCGCTCGGGCCGATCGCGCAAAGCTATCCCGACCTGCCGCCGCGCTGATCATGCGCGCCTTTCATCCCCTCCCTTCCAGGGAGGAGCCGGCGGTGGGTGCTCCGCGAAGCGGCGGCCTGCGCACAAGTGGGCAGAAGCGCGCTAAACCGCGCCATCCTCCCCCCGTCGCGGAAAGCGCACGCGGATATGCGTGCCCGCGCCGCCCTCGACAATCTCCACCTGCGCGCCCATGCGCGACGCGGCGGACTGGACGATGGCAAGGCCCAGCCCCGTCCCCTCCGGCGCGCTGGCGCCGCCCACGCGAAAGAAGCGTTCGAACACCTTGTCGCGATGCTCCACCGCAATGCCGGGGCCGTCGTCGCTGACCGTCATCAGGGTCGCGTCCTCGCCCTGCGCCAGCGCGATCGTCACCGTGCCGCCGGACCGGTTATAGCGGATGCCATTGTCGACCAGATTGGCCAATATCTCGAACACCAGCGTGCGATGCGCCTCGACGCGATAGCTTTCCGCGTCCGACGCTTCCAGATTGAGTTCGACCTGCGCCTGGATCGCCTGGTTGATCAGCCGGTTGACCACCACCGCGCTCACTTCCTTCAGGTCCACCGTCTCCAGCGGCGGCGATGCGCCCGCCTCCTCGGCCCGCGCCAGCGCCAGCAACTGCGTCACCAGCCGCTCCAGCCGCTGCGCCGCATCGGCAATTTCATCGAACGCCTCGCGCGATCCCCGGCGCGCCAGCTCAATCTGCACCTTCAGCACCGAAATCGGCGTGCGCATCTGGTGCGATGCATCGGCGGTGAAACGGCGCACGCCCCCCGTGGCCTGGTCCAGCTGGCGCAGCAGCCGGTTGAACGCCCGCGCCAATGGCCGCAATTCGCTCGGCAACGGCCCCGCTTCGAGTGCCGAGAAATCCGGCCGCGCGCCGCCATCGCGCACCTCGACCGCGCGCCGCAGCCGCAGCAACGGCCGCAGGCTCCAGCCCAGCGCCGGCCGCAGCAGCAGGATCGCCACCCCCACCAGCGTCAGTTCGCCGATCAGCAGCGCGATCATCAGCCGGTGCATCAGCGCCCGCCGGTTATCCAGCGTCTCGGCCACCTGCACGATCACCGGGTCGGCGATCCGCGGCAGGCTGCGCTTCACCTCGCCGATGCGGATGTCCTGCCCGCGATACCGGGCAAAGCGGAACCGCGGCTGATCGACCGGCATGGTCCGGGGATCAGGAGCGGGCAGATCGGCATAGCCGGTCAGCAGCGTGCCACCCACCGCGATCCGGTAATAGACATTGTCCCGCTCGCTATTCTCCAGCATGCCGAAAGCGGCGGGCGGCAGGTCCAGCGTCACCTCGCCCCGCTCCACCTGCACGGTTTCGGCGATCGCGCCCAGCGCGCCGCCCAGCACCCGGTCGTTGGTCCGGCGGACGACGTCGGAAATCAGCGTCGCGCCGCCCACGCCGATGATCGCCGCCGCGCCCAGCATCGGTCCCAGCATCGCCGCCAGCAGGCGGGTGCGCAGGGCAATGGCCCGCCCCTCGCCTGATGGCCGTCCCTCATTGGGCATCGAGCATATAGCCCACGCCGCGCACCGTGCGGATGCCCGGCCCGTCAGGCGCCAGCTTGCCGCGCAGCCGGGTCACATGCACCTCGATCGCATTGCTGCCGACCGGCTCGTCAAAGCCGAACACCTCGCCGATCAGCAATTCGCGCGGCACCACCTGTCCGGCCCTGGTCGCCAGCGACTCGAGCACCGCCAGCTCGCGCCGGCGCAGGTCCAGCGCCCGTCCGGCGACATCGGCGGCGCCGGTCGATCGATTGATGGTCAGCGGCCCGACCGTGATTTCCGGGGTCGGATCGCCGCCCCGCCGCCGCCCCAGCGCCCGCACCCGCGCCTCCAGTTCCTGCGGTTCGAAGGGCTTGCGCAGATAATCGTCGGCGCCCAGGTCCAGCCCCCGCACCCGGTCGTCCAGCGCATCGCGCGCAGTCAGCATCAGCACAGGCACTTTCTCGCCGCGCCGGCGCAATTCCGCCAAGACGGTGAAGCCGTCGATATCGGGCAGGCCCACGTCCAGTATCACCAGCGCATAGGGTTCCCCGCCCACCACCGCCAGCGCATCCTCGCCGGTCGCGACATGGTCCACCGCATGGCCGCCCGCCCGCAGCAGGGCTGCAATGCTGCGCGCCAGTGCGGCGTCATCCTCGATCATCAAAATCCGAATAGGGCACCCGATGCTGAAAGGTTGATGACAGCTTGGCTTCGTAACTGCCTCTCCCAATCCGACAGAAGAACGGAACATGTGAGGAGCAGGGTCGATGCGAAGGGTTATTCAGATAGTGGCGGCGCTGGCAAGCCTGTCCGTCACCAGCGCGACAGCGGTAGCGCAAAGGCCAACCGGCTATCCGCGTTCCTATGACGATCTGATCGGCGATGCCCGTGCCGAACGGCAGGTCATCGTCTATGCCAATGCCGACACGTCGGAAATGGCACCGGTCATCCTGGCGTTCCAGCGCCGCTATCCCGGCGTCACCGTCAGCTATTCCGACCTCGGGTCGAACGAGATGTTCCGCCGCTTCTCGACCGAGGCGCGCAGCGGCCGGATGTCGGCCGACCTGGTCTGGTCGTCGGCGATGGACCAGCAGGTCAAGCTCATCAACGACGGCTTTGCCCAGGCCTATGCCAGCCCCGAAAAGCCCGCCCTGCCCGCCAACGCGGTGTGGAAGAATATGGGCTTTGGCGTCACCGCAGAGCCGATCGCCTATGTCTACAACAAGAAGGCGATTGCCAATCCGCCGCGCAGCCATGCCGCGCTGGAGGCGATGCTGCGCAAGGATCGCAAGACCCTGACCGGCAAGGTCGCGACCTTCGATCCCGCCCGCTCGAACACCGGCTATCTCTATCTGACGCAGGATTATGCCATCACCCGCGACACCGGTTCGCTGGTCGAGGCGATGGCCGCGACCCGACCGCAACTGCACATCACCACCGAACCGATGCTGCGCGGCGTGGCCGAGGGCAAATTCTCGATCGCCTATAATGTGATCGGCTCCTACGCGCAGGAACGCGCCCGCCGCGACCCGCGCATCGGCGTCGTCTTTCCCGAAGATTATACCATCGTGATGTCGCGCATCGCCTTCATCGCGCGCGAGGCGCGGCACCCCGCCGCGGCAAAACTGTTCCTCGACTTCCTCCTCTCGCGCGAAGGGCAATCGCTGCTCGCGCAACATAGCCTCTGGCCGGTGCGGACCGACATCAACGGCCGCCGCCTGCCCGCTGCCCAGGCCCGCTCGATCCGCGTCGGCCCGCAGCTTCTCGTCAATCTCGACCGCCTCACGCGCCAGCGCTTCCTGCGCGAATGGCAGGCGGCCCTTATTTCCGGAGCCCGATAAGCATGTCCCATCTGATGTTGCGCGGCGGTTGCGCCGCGCTGGCACTGATCGTCGCCACGCCCGCCCTCGCCCAGGCGCCCAGCGCCGATGACCTGGCCGCACTGGTGAAGGCCCAGGCGGCCGAGATCGCCGCGCTCAAGGCCCGGCTCGACAAGATCGAGGGGCAACAGGCCGCCGCCCAGGCCGCGACGCCCCCCGCCGCTGCGCAGCCCGCGCCGCAAATGGCGCAGCAGGACACGGCCCCGCCGCTGGTCATCGCCCCCTTCGCGCCGCAGATCGTGCCCCCCGGCCCGGCCGATATCGACGTGGCCCAGGCCCGCGCGGTCGCCGCCAATCCGTCCGGCGTCACCACCGAATGGGGCGCGGGCCTGCCCGTCTTCCGCTCGGCCGACGGCGTCTTCACCTACAAGCCGCGCGGCCGCATCCTGGTCGACGTCAGCTCGACCATGGGGTCGAAATATGGCGGCCGCAACACCACGACGACCGGCATGCGCGCGCTGCGCCTGGGTCTGGAAGGCGGCGTCGGTCCGCATTTCTTCTACCAGTTCGAAAGCGATTTTTCGGAGAATGAGGTCGACATCGTCACCGCCTTCCTGGGCTATCGCAACAAGATCAGCAGCAAGGTCGATTATGACGTGCGCGCGGGGCACCTGTTCAACGACCGCGCCTTCGAAGGCAGCACCGGTTCGGACTCCACCCCCTTCCTGGAACGCGGCGTGGTGTCGACCGCCATCATCCCGCAGCGCGGCTTCTACGGCATCGGCATCATGGGCCGCATGTTCGGCCCCAACTGGCATGCCTCGCTCAGCGTGACCGGCGACCGCGTCGATGGCGAACAGGCGACCAATGACAGCCGTACCTTCAGCGGCCGTGCGCACTGGAACCCAATCAAGACCGATCGCTCGCTGCTCCATGTCGGCGGCTGGTTCTTCGACGAAGCCCTGTCGTCCGCCGCGACCACGCTGACCCGCAGCACCGTCATCGGCGGCCGCTTCAACGGCGCGGTCCGCGTCACCACCGGCGAACTGCTCGGTGGCCGCTCGACCACCGGCTATGGCGCGGAACTGGGCGGCTATGTCGGCGGCCTTTGGGTGATGGGTGAGGCCGGCCGCCGCATCGCACGCCTCGACGGCGGACGCCCCAGCTTCGAAAGCAAGGCCTGGAGCCTGTCGAGCGGCCTGTTCCTGACCGGAGAACTGCCGCCCTACAACCCGCGCCTCGGCAGCTTCGGCCAGCCCAATGTGCTCGACCCCGTGCTCGACGGCGGCCTCGGCGCGATCGAGCTGACCGCCCGCTACGAAAATCTCGATTATACCGACCTCGTGCTGGGCGGCGACGGCTGGGCCGCGACGCTGGGCGTCAACTGGTATCTCAACAGCTTCACCCGGATCCAGCTCAACGGCATCCAGTGGCACACCAACAACCGCGCCGGCACCTACACGGGCGGCGATGACGGCCAGACCGTCAGCGCCCGTGTCGGCGTGACCTTCTGATCCTCCTTCCTCCAGCCCCCTCAAGGACGCAGCGATGAATCTTGCCCTGCTCGGCTTCCTGATGGTCGCCACCTTCATGACGCTGATCATGACCAAGCGGATGACGCCGCTGGTCGCGCTGATCGTCATCCCCTCGCTGTTCGGCGTGATCGCCGGTCAGGCCGCCGGCCTTGGCGACATGATGATCGACGGCATCAAGAATCTGGCGCCGACCGGCGTCATGCTGCTGTTCGCCATCCTCTTCTTCTCGACCATGACCGACACCGGCCTGTTCGACCCGCTGGTCGCCCGGCTGGTGAAGATCGTGCATGGCGATCCGCTGCTGATCCTGCTGGGCACGGTGGTGCTCTGCTCGATCGTCAGCCTCGACGGCGACGGGTCGACCACCTACATCATCACCATCGCCGCGCTGCTTCCCCTCTACAAGAGGTTCGACATGAACCGGCTCTATCTCGTCTGCCTGCTGATGGTGACGAGCGGGATCATGAACCTGACCCCGTGGGGCGGGCCGACCGCCCGCGCCGCCAGCGCGCTGAAGCTGGACCCGGCCACCCTGTTCCTGCCGCTCATCCCCGGCATGATCGCCGGCCTCGCCTTCCTGCTCGGCCTCGCCTTCTGGTTCGGCATCAAGGAACGCCGGCGCCTCGGCAAGGTGCAGGCGCGCCAGTCGGTCGCCCCGTCGGACCTGGGCGTCTCGCAATATCCCGAAGCGCGCCGGCCGCATCTGCGCTGGTTCAACGGCCTGCTGGTGGTGGCGCTGCTCGTCCTGCTGGTGTGGGGCGTGCTGCCGCTCTCGGTGCTGATGATGATCGCCTTCGCCATCGCGATGATCGTCAACTATCCCGGCGTCGCCCAGCAGAAGGAACGGATCGCCGCCCATGCCGGCAATGTCCTCTCGGTCGTGTCGCTGATCTTCGCCGCCGGCATCTTCACCGGCATCCTCGGCGGCACCGGCATGGTGGAGGCGATGAGCAAGGAAGTCGTCGGCGTCATCCCGCCCGCGCTCGGCCCCTATATGGCGCCGATCACCGCCCTGCTCTCCATGCCCTTCACCTTCTTCATCTCCAACGATGCCTTCTATTTCGGCATGCTGCCGATCCTCGCCGAAGCCGGCGCCCATTATGGCGTCGAACCGATGGCGATCGCCCGCGCCTCGCTGATGGGCCAGCCGGTCCATCTGCTCAGCCCGCTGGTCCCCTCCACCTATCTGCTGGTCAGCCTGGCGGGCGTGGACCTGGCCGATCATCAGCGCTTCACCCTGCTGCCCGCCGCCGCGGTCGGCATCGTCATGACCCTGGTCGGCATGATCGCCCTGGCCTTCCCCTTTGTCGCCTAGGGGATTGGATACACTTCTCCGCTTCCTGGCGGCGCTTGCCGTCGGGGCGGCCGGCGGCGCGCTTTTCTGGTCGATCCATGCGCCACTGCCCTGGGTGCTCGGATCGATGGCGGCCTGCGCGGTCGCCAGCGTCGCCGGTTTGCCGATTCAGGCCTCCGCCGCCACCCGCCGCCCGATGGCGGCGGTGATCGGCGTGGTGCTGGGCAGCAGCTTTGGCCCACACCTGTTGCCGCAGGCGCGCGACTGGATCATCCCGCTCGCCGCCCTGCCCTTCTTCCTCGCCACCGCCGCGCTGCTGTGCGTCACCTATTTCCGCAAGGTCGCGAAGTTCGACCCTGCCACCGCCTATTTCGCCGGCATGCCCGGCGGCATTGCCGAAATGGTGGTGATGGGCGCCGAACGCGGCGCCGACGAACGCGCCATCGGCCTGATCCATGGCGCGCGCATCTTCCTCGTCGTCTTCATCCTGCCCTTCCTGATCCGGCTCGACCATGCGCCGGTCGCGGCCAGCGCCATCACCCCGGTGACCGGCGATGTCGCCAGCTGGTCGCTGCTCTTCTGGGGGCTGGGCTGCGCGCTGCTGGGCCTGCTGATCGGCCGGCTGCTGCGCCTGCCCGCCTGGCATCTGGTCGGGCCGCTGGCGGTCAGCGCCGCCGTGCATATGAGCGGCCTCGCCGATTTCCGCATTCCCGGCTGGGCGCTGGCCGCGGCACAGGTCGGCCTTGGCGCCACCATGGGCTGCCGCTTCGTCGGCCTGACATTGAAGGAATTGCTGCGCATCCTGGCGCTGGCGGCGGGGTCGACGGCGATCCTGCTGGCCGTCACCTTTGCCTGGGCGGCGGGGATCGGCACGCTTGCCGGGGTCGATCCGGTGCTGCTGACGCTCGCTTATTCGCCAGGCGGCCTCGCCGAAATGAGCATGGTCGCGCTCAGCCTGGCGCTGGAGCCTGGCGTCGTCGTCATCCACCATCTGACCCGCGTCATCCTGGTGCTGATCGGCGCGCCGCTCGGCTTTGCCTCCATGGGGCGGAAGAACGGGGCCGACTGACCGGCCCCGCCATTCTTTTTATCAGAACAAGGTGATGAGGCCCGTGGCCGGGTCGATCGCCCCTTCATAGATCATCTTGCCGGCGACATAGAGGATCACGATCAGGCCGAAATAGGCGATCGCGCGATAGCGTTCGATCACGCGGGCCAGCAGGTTCGCCGCCACGCCCATCAGCGCCACCGACAGGACAAGTCCGATCACCAGGATGCCGGGATGCTCCCGCGCCGCGCCGGCCACCGCCAGCACATTGTCCAGGCTCATGCTGACATCGGCGATCGCGACCGCCCAGGCCGCCTGGGCAAAGCCCTTGGGCGCCGCCTTGCCGGCCATATGCTCGGCATCTTCCGGTTCGCCATGCGCGCGCAGTTCGCGCCACATCTTCCAGCCGACCCAGACCAGCAGCAGGCCGCCGGCAAAGACCAGGCCGACAAGCTGCATCAGCTGCGTCACCAGCAGGGCAAAGGCGATGCGCAGCACCAGCGCGGCGATCACGCCGATCGCGATCACCTTGCGCCGCGATGCGGGTGGCAGGCCGGCCGCCAGCGCGCCGACGACGATCGCATTGTCCGCCGCCAGCATGATGTCGATCAGCACCACCTGGCCAAAGGCCGCCAGCGCGGATGGAGAGCCAAGATTGGAAAAATCGGCGACTATGTGAGTCCAGATGTCGTTCATAAATCCTCTCGCCGTCCCGCAAGGCAACGACGTGAAGAACATCACCGCCGCAGCGAACAGCCTATTGGGTGTGAATTGGGCCGCCGCCGATTAGCGAAGCAGCCTGTCATCAACCTTTCAGCCGCGTTGTGCAGACATGGTGCGATGCCGCTGGCGCGGCTTGTTGAAGAAACGGATCGCCAGCCACCCCAGCAGCAGCGGCACCAGGCACAGGCCCAGCGCCATCATCGCGAAATGCTCCGCCTCGAAATCGAAATGGGTCAGCCGGCCGCCAGCCAGATAGCCGGGCAACAGCAGCGCCGGCACCCACAGCAGGGCGGACAGGATATTGGCGATCTGGAACGGGCCATGCGGCATCTTCACCACGCCCGCGACCACCGGCACGGTCGAGCGGACCGGCCCCAGGAAGCGGCCGAGCAGCACCGAGATGAAGCCATAGCGGCGAAAGAAGAGCCGCGCCCGCGCAAAGGCCAGCCGATGCCCGCGCAGCCAGCGATGGCGATAGATGGCCGGCCCGACCGACCGCCCCAGCGTATAGGATACCCAGTCGCCCAGGATCGCGCCGAACACGGCGCAGGCGAACACCGGCGCCGGATCGACCAGCCCCGCCCCGATCAGCCCGCCGACCGCGATCATCGTGGCGATCGCCGGCACGAACAGCCCGATCACCACCAGCGATTCGAAAAAGGCCAGCACGCCGATGATCGGCCCGCTCCACCAGCCATAGCGGGTAATCATGTCCAGGATGAGATCAGACAGGTCAGACATGCTCGATCAACGCACCAACAGGGAAGGAGTCGCAACCTAGGGCGATCCGATGAGCCTTTGGTTAACCGATGGACGAGCTGTTTCCTGTCTGCGGCCGGACGGATGCTGTCAATGATAGTTTCTCAACCGATCCCGCCATGGCTTTGCATTTCCCGACAAACGGCTAGAAACCAGTCGCTTGCCACGAAAGGGCCATGACATATGGAATATCGCACGCTCGGTCGCACTGACCTCTGGGTCAGCCTGATCTGCCTTGGCACCATGACCTGGGGATCGCAGAACAGCGAAGCCGAAGCGCACGCCCAGCTCGACTATGCGATCGGCCAGGGCGTCAATTTCATCGACACCGCCGAAATGTATCCGGTCACCCCGGTCAGCCGCGAGACCCAGGGCCTGACCGAAGCCTATATCGGCAGCTGGATCGCCGGGCGGAAGAAGCGCGACGACATCATCCTGGCGACCAAGGTGGCCGGCCCCGCCCGCGATCCCTCGCGCGGCATCCGCACCGCGGACCGGCTCGATCGCCGGAACATCGAACAGGCGATCGACGACAGCCTGCGCCGGTTGCAGACCGACTATATCGATCTCTATCAGGTCCACTGGCCCGACCGGCCGGTCCCCTCCTTCGGCGTGCGCGGCCTGTCCGCCCTGGCCGACCGGCCCGACACCGTCCCGATCGAGGAAACGCTCGATGCCCTTGCCGATCTGGTGAAGGCGGGCAAGATCCGCCATGTCGGCGTGTCGAACGAAACCCCCTGGGGCGTCAGCGAATATCTGCGCCTGGCGCGGGACCAGGGCCTGCCCCGCATCGCGTCGATCCAGAACGCCTATAATCTGCTCAACCGCGTGTTCGAAATCGGCCTGTCCGAATTTGCCCTGCGTGAAGATGTCGGCCTGCTCGCCTATTCGCCGCTCGCCGGCGGCAATCTGACCGGCAAATATCTGGGCGGGGTGATCGCGCCCGGCACCCGCCGCGACGTGGCGCGCCAGTTCGTCCGCTACGACCTGCCCGGCCAGGCCCCGGCCGCCGCCCGCTATGTCGCGATCGCCCATGCCCATGGCCTTGATCCCGCACAGCTCGCGCTCGCCTATGTCAACAGCCGCCCGTTCGTCACTGCGACGATCATCGGCGCGACCTCGCTGGACCAGCTCAGGGCCGACATCGACAGCGTCAACCTGACGCTCAGCGCCGACGCCATCGCCGCGATCGAGGCGGTCCATCGCGACCTGCCCGATCCCTGCCCCTGATCGGGGCCGGCCGCCGCGCTACAACGTCAGCCGGAACAGCGCGCCGCCGGACGGCGCGCTGTCGATCTCGATCGTGCCGTCATGTGCCAGCAGCACCTGCCGCCCGAGGCTCAGGCCGATCCCGCTGCCGGTCTTCTTCGTGGTGAAGAAGGGCAGGAAGATGTCGTGGCGCAGCGCCTCGGGCACGCCGGGGCCATTGTCCGCCACCTCGATCCGGGTGCGCCCGGCGCTGATCGCGGCGATGCTCAGCGACACTTCCGGCCGGTCGCGATGGCATTCGGCCGCATCCGCCGCATTGCGCAGCAGGTTGATGACCACCTGCGCCAACAGGTCGGGATCGGCATCGATGCGATGGTCCGCCGGGCTGACCCGCACCTCCAGATGCACGCTCGCGCGATCGGCATCGGCCGCGAACAGCTTTGCCAGTTCGTCGGCAAAGGGCCGCGCCGCGAACAGGCGGCGGTCGACCAGCGGCGGGCGCGTGATGGTGCGATAGGTTTCGACGAAATGCATCACCCCGTCGGCGCGCCGGGCCAGCGTATCGACGGCAGCACGGGCATCGGCGATCAGCGGATCGCCGCCATCGTCCGCCTGCGCCATCAGGTCCGACGCGGTGCGGGCGAGCGATGTCACCGGCGTCATCGAATTCATGATCTCATGCGTCAGCACGCGGATAAGGTCGCTCTGCGCCGCCACCTCGACCGCGTTCAATGCCTGCTGGATCACCTGCACCGCAATCACCCGCGTCGCCCCGCCCAGCCGGGTCAGGCTGGCGCAGCGGATCAGCACGCGCTGCGGCCCGATATCGGTCTCGATCAACATGGTCTGGCTGCGCCCCGGCTCCAGCGCGGTCAGCGTCGCGGCAAAATGACCGCCATAGGGGGCATAATCGTCCGGCCGCACCCCGGCATGGCGGTTGAACAGCTTGCGCGCCGCCTTGTTCACCGGCTCGATCCGGCCATCGGGCGCGATCGTCAGCAGCGCGGCGGGCGCATCATCGGCCAGCGCCTCGTAGAAGCGCGACGCCTCTTGCAAGCGCACCCGATCGTCGCGCAGCTTGCGGATGCCGCGATCGAGCGCCGCGCCCAGCTGATCGAAGCCGCTGTCCGATCCCGGCCGGGCGAAGCGCGCCTGCAGGTCGCCGAACTCGATCGCCTCGACAAAGCGGGCCAGCTCGAAATTGGCGCGGCGCACATGATGCCATAGCGCCATAGCGCTGACCGCCGCGCCGATCGCGCACAGGATGCGCACGGCGCCCAGGTCCGGCGTCATCAGCGCCCAGGCGAGCGCCGCCAGGCACGCCATCGCCATGACGAGCCGCAGCGCCAGGCCGATCGAGAAGCGTCGATCAAAGCCCATGTTTTTCCATGCGGCGATAGAGGGAGGCGCGGGTCAGGCCCAGCTCGGCGGCGGCGCTGGATATATTATAGCCATGCTTCATCAGCGCGGTCTCGACCAGCCGCCGCTCGACCCGTTCCAGATTCATGTCGTCGGGTGGTGGCGGCGCTTCCACCACGGCGGCGCGGTCGATCCGGACCGGCTCCGAACTGCCATGGCTGCGCAGCGGGATATCCTCGATGCCAAAGGGTGCGTCCCCGGCCAGGATCACCGCCCGCTCGATCGCATGGCGCAGCGCGCGGACATTGCCCGGCCAGTCATAGGCGACCAGCGCCGCCATCAGCTCGGGCGCGATCGGATGCACCGGCCGGGCATATTTGCGGGCATAGAGCGCATGATAATGGGCGACCAGCGCGGGAATATCCTCGCGCCGCTCGCGCAGCGGCGGCAGCACTATCTCGACCGTATTCAGGCGGAACAGCAGATCCTGGCGGAACCGCCCCTCGTCCGCGATCTGCCCGGCGCTCAGGTTCGTCGCGGCGATCACCCTGATGTCCACCGGCACCGGCTTGTTGGCGCCCACCGGCGTCACCTTGCGCTGCTCCAGTGCGGTCAGCAGCTTGGGCTGCAGGTGCAGCGGCAGATTGCCGATCTCGTCCAGGAACAAGGTGCCGCCATCGGCCGCCTGCAACCGCCCGATCCGGTCGGTCCGCGCATCGGTGAAGGCGCCCTTCACATGCCCGAACAACTCTGAATCGATCACGCTCTCGGCCACCGCGCCCAGGTCGACCGGCAGCATGATCCGCTCGGCCCGGCGTGATCGGCGATGCAATTCGCGCGCGACCAGTTCCTTGCCCGTGCCATTCTCGCCCAGGATCAGCACATTGGCGTCGGTCGGCGCGGCACGGTCGATCAGTTGCTGCACCCGCGCCATCGCCGGTGACGTGCCGAGCAGCGGCGTTTCGCCCGCCGGCGCGGCCGCGATCATCGCCACCTTGTCCTTCTGCGCCACTGCCTTGCGCGACGCGCGCAGCGCTGCGGCCGTGCGCACCGTCGCCAGCAGCCGCTCGTTCGACCAGGGCTTGGTCACGAAATCGGTCGCACCGCGCTTCATCGCCTCGATCGCGACCTGCACCCCGGCATGGGCGGTAATCATCACGATCACCGCCTGCGGATCGCGCGCCAGGAAACGGCCGAGCCATTCGAACCCTTCCGCCGCATTGGTTGCCCCGCGCGAGAAATTGGCGTCGAGCAGGAACGCTTCGGGGGTCAGGCCGGCGGTCGCGGCAAAGGCGGATTCGGGGTCGCGAAAGGTCAGCACCTCGCCAAAGATCGCGCGCAGCAACAGGCGCGCGGCCAGCAATATGTCGTCATCATCATCGATGACGACGCACAGCTCGAATGGCTTCTCCTGTGTCATCCGCCCCTCTGTCATCCGTTCGCTCCCGTACAGCGCCTGTCCGGAACCGTGCAATCAATATCCGTGCCAGACCCGTCGCGGCCCGCATCCCGTCCCGCACATGCCCGCAAAAAGGCAACTGGCACGCCGCTTGCGAAGCATCGGGCAAAGGGCATGTGCCCCAAGTCCAGATGGAGACTGACAATGTATCGCCGGCCCGGCCCCTCGCTGTCAAAACCGCTTTCGATCCTGCTCGGCATCGCCGCTACCCTGCTGGTGATGGCCGCGCCGCAGGCCGCTTCCCGGCCGTTCGGCTGCGAAGCACCGCGCCATATGGCGGCCGAGGCCGGGCATCTCCGCTGCCCCGCCCGCGCCGGCACCGGCTGCAAGCCCTTCCTCGCCTGATGTTCGGTATCGGACAAGCAATGTTCGAAATCGGACAGTGGAGCCGCCGCGCATGAGCGTCGTCAGCATGCCGAGCGAAACGCCGCGGGCCGCCTCGCCCACCAGCGGCGGCGCGATGGACCGGGTGGTGGCGCGCAAGACCCTGCCGCTGCGCGCCAAGGTCGCACTGGGTGCCGCTGGAGTGATCGCGCTGCTCGGCACCGCCTGGTATTATATGCCCAGCAGCAACAGCCAGACCCTGCCGGCCGACCGCATCGTCGTCTCCACCGTCAGCCAGGGCCGGTTCGACGATTTCCTGCCGCTGCGCGCCCGCGTCACCCCGCTCATCACCGTCTATCTCGACGCGATCGAGGGCGGCCGGGTCGAAGAGGTGCTGGTCGAGGATGGCGCCACCGTCCAGAAGGGCCAGTTGCTCGCCCGCCTGTCCAACGCCGAGCTGCAACTGTCGGTCCTCGCCCGCCAGACCGAAGTGACACAGCAGCTCAATTCCATGCGCAGCCAGGAACTGGCGCTGTCGCAGAACCGGCTCACCAACAACCGCGCCATGCTGGAGGCCGATCTCGACCTCAAGAAGGCGCAGCGCCAATATGAGCGGGAAGCGCCGCTGGCCGCGCGCGGCTTCGTCGCCGGCCGGACCTTTGCCGACACGCGCGACGACCTTGCCTATCAGCGCGACCGGCGGGCCGTCCTCGCCCATACCCAGCAGACCGACGAGCGGCTCCAGACCAGCCAGCTCGCCCAGTTGCGCGCCTCGGCCGAAACGCTTCAGTCGAGCCTCGGCGTCGCCCGCGCCAGCCTGGAGGCGCTCAATCTGCGCGCGCCGGTCGCCGGCACCGTCTCCGCCTTCTCGATCCAGGTCGGCCAGTCGATGGCGCGCGGCGAGCGGCTGGGCCAGATCGACAGCCCCGGCCGCAACAAGCTGGTCGCCGGGATCGACGAATTCTATCTGCCCCGCGTCCAGCTCGGCCAGACCGCGACGGTCGACTGGAACGGCAAGAGCTATCGGATGAAGGTCGCGAAAATCTATCCGACCGTGCGCAACGGCCAGTTCGAGATCGACCTGCAATTCCTCGACGGCGAACCGCCCCAGATCCAGCGCGGCCAGACGCTCCAGGCCAAGCTGACCCTGGGCGATCCGGTCCGCGCGCGCCTCATCCCCAATGGCAGCTTCTACAATGACACCGGCGGTGCCTGGGTGTTCGTGGTGACGCCCGACGGCGGCGAGGCGGTGAAGCGCGCCGTGCGCCTCGGCCGGCGCAACGCCGACTATATCGAGATCCTCGACGGGCTGGAGCCCGGCGAGCAGGTGCTCACATCCCCCTATACCGGGTTTGCCGACAAGGATCGGCTGATCCTCGAAAAGAAGTGAAAGGCAAAGACATGACCCAAGCGTTGCTCAGCCTGCGTGAACTCAGCCGCGTCTATCGCACCGACATGGTCGAAACCACCGCGCTCGACGCGATCGACCTCGACATCTTCCAGGGCGAATTTGTCGCGATCATGGGCCCGTCGGGCTGCGGCAAATCGACCCTGCTGAACATGATCGGCATGCTCGACAGCCCGTCGAGCGGCTCCTACCGCTTTGGCGATACCGAGATTGCGGGCCTGCCCGAACCCAGGCTGGCGGGCATCCGCAAGACCCATCTGGGCTTCATCTTCCAGAGCTTCAATCTGATCGACGAACTGAGCGTGGCCGAGAATATCGAGCTGGCCCTGCTCTATCACGCCATGCCCGCGGCCGAGCGCAAGGCGAAGGTCGAGGCGGTAATGGACCGGGTCGGCATCGCCCATCGTGCCCGCCACCGGCCCAGCCAGCTGTCGGGCGGCCAGCAGCAGCGCGTCGCCGTCGCCCGCGCGCTGGTGTCCGAACCGCGCCTGATCCTGGCCGACGAACCGACCGGCAACCTCGACACCAGCCATGGCGAGGAAGTGATGAAGATGCTCCAGACGCTCAACGCCGAAGGATCGACCATCGTCATGGTCACCCATTCGCCCGCCCATGCCGATTATGCCAGCCGCGTCGTCCACATGCTGGACGGCCGCATCCTGCAGGAACGGCGCCGCGCCGCCTGATAGCCCAAGACGGAGAGACTTCCCATGTGGCGCAATTATCTGACGGTCGGCCTGCGGTCGCTGCTCAAGAGCCGCACCTATGCGGCGATCAACATATTGGGGCTGGCGACCGGCATGGCGGCCTGCCTCATCATCCTGCTGTTCGTCCGCAATGAACTGACCTTCGACGCCTGGATGCCGCAGGCGGACCGGACCTTCCAGTTCCAGACCTATTATACCGACCCGCATGGCGGCCGCGAAAACAATCTCCAGATGGCGCCCTATGTCGCGCAGGCGGCGCTGCGGAAGGATTTCCCGCAGATCGCGGCGGCCGTCCATCTGCTGTCGGCGGGGCCGGTCGTGCTGCGCAACGGCGTCGCGACCGAAGTGGACGACATGAAATTCGTCGACGGTCCGGTGTTCGACGTGCTCGACCTGCCGCTGGTGAAGGGCGATCCGCGCACCGCGCTGGCCAAGCCCGGCGACATGGTGCTGACCGACAGCGAGGCGAAGCGCCGCTTCGGCAGCGAAGACCCGATGGGCCAGACGCTGACGCTCATCTCGCGCGGCACCTCGACCGACTATCGCGTCAATGGCGTGCTCAAGGATCTGCCCAAGGCCTCGCACCTCAAGCTCACCATGCTCGCCCGCTATGATCCGCCCAGCTACTGGGCGCAGACGCCCGATTTCCTCAGCCAATATGGCTGGCAGTCGGGCTGGATCTATGCCCGGCTGAAGCCCGGTGCCGACGTCAAGTCAATCAATGCGCAGTTGCCGCAATGGGAAAAGCGCAACATCCCCGATCAGTTTTTCGGCGGCCGTCGCTTCAACCAGGGCGACGATATGAACTTCGCCCTGGTCAATGTTCGCGACGTCCATCTCGGCCGCGCCCAGAACGGGTCGATGACGCCGGGCAATGATCGCGGCTCGATCATCACCTTCGCCATCGTCGCGCTGCTGATCCTGGGCATGGCCTGCGTCAATTTCGTCAACCTCGCCACCGCCCGCGCCAGCCAGCGCGCGCGGGAGGTCGCCCTGCGCAAGGTGCTGGGCGCCAATCGCCGCCAGCTGGTGCTCCAATTCATCGGCGAATCCATCCTGGTCTCGGCGGTGGCGATGCTGGTCGCGCTGGCGCTGACCGAACTGCTGCTGCCGCTGGTCAGCCGCTTCCTCGACGCGGACCTCAGCCTCCATTATTTCGGCAGCGGCGGCCTCATCCTGCCGATCATCGGCCTGGTGCTGCTGGTCGGCGTGGCCGGCGGCGCCTATCCCGCCTTCTACCTGTCCCGCTTCCAGCCTGCCCGCGTGCTCAAGGCCAACAAGTCGGCCGCCGATGCGGAAGGATCGGGCCGGTTGCGCAGTGCGCTGGTCGTCGCCCAGTTCGCGGTGTCGATCGGCCTCATCATCTGCACGGCGGTGGTCTATGCCCAGACCCTCTACGCCCGCAATTCCGATCCCGGCTACAAGCGCGAGGGGCTGATCCAGATTTCGGGCATCAGCCGCCGCCAGCTCGATCCGGTGCTCGACACGATGGTGCGGGAAATCGAGAAGGTCGACGGCGTGACCTCGGTCGGCCGCACCAATATCGGCATCAGCACCACCAACAACACCAATAGCGGCATCCTCGTGCCCGGCCGTGAAGAGCCGATCAGCATGGGCATCTATCAGGTCGACACGAAATTCTTCGACACGATGGGCATCAAGCTGCTCGCCGGTCGGAGCTTCGACATCAACCGGCCGATCGACGACATCACCCGTCCCTTCCCGGAGGTTCCGGAGGCCGAACGGGCTTTTGCTGCGCGCGGCGCCAATACCGTGGTCAACGAACTGGCGGTCAAGCGGCTGGGCTTTGCTTCACCGCAGGACGCGATCGGCAAGCAGGTGCGTGGTGGCCTGGTGCGCGACGAATTTGGCGGCAGCGTGCCCATCACCATCATCGGCGTCGTCCAGGATTCACGCTTCCGCTCGATCCGCGATCCGATGGACCCGATCTTCTTCCTCTTCGATCGCGACAATCATAACGAAATGCTGATCCGCTATCATGGCAATCCGGCGACGGTGCTGGCGCGGATCGAGAGTGTGTGGAAGCGCCTCGCTCCCGAAGTGCCCTTCAGCGCGCGCTTCAGCGACGACATCGTGCGCGAAGTCTATCATGCCGAAGAAGCACGGGCCCAGGCCTTCGCCGCCTTCGCCCTGCTGGCGGTGATCGTCGGCTGCCTTGGCCTGTTCGGCCTGTCCGCCTTCACCGCGCAGCGCCGGACCAAGGAAATCGGCATCCGAAAGGTGCTGGGCGCCAGCACGGGCAAGATCGTGCAACTGCTGGTCTGGCAGTTCACCCGCCCGGTGCTGATCGCCAACCTCATCGCCTGGCCGGTCGCCTGGTGGGTGATGCGGGACTGGCTCAACGGCTTCGACTCCCGCATCGCGCTGACGCCCCTGCCCTTCCTGCTGGCAGGCGGGCTGGCGCTGCTGATCGCGATCCTCACGATCGGCGCGCACAGCTTCCGCGTTGCGCGCACCAACCCGATCCACGCGCTGCGCTACGAATGACAGAGAACAGGCCGGCCATCCTGGTGGATGACCGGCCTGCCTGTTCGCGGGACTGGCCCGCGCTTATTTCACCTGGGCAAGCGCCGCATTCATCCGCTTGGCGGCGAAGGGCGGCAGCTTGACCGCCTTGGCCGCCGTCACATCGGCCGCTGTCGGCTTGCCCACCTGCACCAGCGCCACCATGCCCATCGAATAATGGGGCATGCACTTGATCCCATAGAGGCCCGGCTTGCTGACGGTCAGCACCGCTTCCTTGTTCATCGCCCCCTTCATCGGCGTCGCGCCGGCCGGCAACATGGTGGAGATGGTCTCGGCATTATGGCTGGGATCGGTCGGCTGGAAATGGATCACGTCGCCCGGCGCCGCCTTCACGAAGGACGGCTCGAACACCATCGCGCCATCGGCGCCCTTGTTCTTCATATGGACGGTGATGTCCTTGGCCGCGGCCGGCATCGCACTGGCCATGGCCAGGCCGCCGATGATCGCCAGCGCCGAACGATGAAGCATTTACTCTCTCCCGAAAATCAATGATTTGAACTACCCCGTTAGCGTGCAACATGCCGCAAATCGGGCGCCGGACAATTGACCTTTGGTCCTATCGGCGCGCGGGCCGGACGGGCCTCAGGTCGCGCCCCAGATCGCGCCAGCCGTCCGTCCCCTCGGCCAGCCACCAGATATTGCGATAGCCCATCGCCCGCAGCCGTCGCGCCGCATTCCAGCCCATCCAGCAATCCGCGCGGCAGAAGGTGACGATCATCCGGTCGCGCTTCCCCCCGGTCAGCCGCGCAACCCCGCGCGCGAACCAGTCGGCGATATCCGGCATCGGCGCGCCCCGCCCGCTTTCGGGAAACCAGTGGGCGCCGGGGAT
The DNA here is from genome assembly GCF_057063145.1 of Sphingobium sp. SG1. NCBI lineage: Bacteria > Pseudomonadati > Pseudomonadota > Alphaproteobacteria > Sphingomonadales > Sphingobiaceae > Sphingobium > Sphingobium sp. SG1. The sequence continues at coordinate 398,603 of NZ_JBVVOJ010000003.1, forward strand.
GCTCTCATGCGGCTGCGCCAGTTGCCAGCGTCCGTCCGCCGCGCGATGGGCACCCTCGGCCGGCAGCACATCGATCAGGATCATGTCGATATCCGGCCGCAGCCCGGCGATCGCGGCCGGCGCGATCCTGCCCACGCCCTCGGGCGGGCGATGCACGGGACTGCGATAATAAGCGATGCGATAGCCCTCTGCATCGAACAGCCCCGCCTCCTGCGCCTGCGTCACGCCAGGCACCAGCAGCAGCACCGCCATCAGCCCGATCCTCGCCCGCATCCCCATCCCTTCCACGCTCCACGACCCAAGGTGCAATGGTAGCCGGTTTTTCCCGGCGCTAGGCATGGACTTTGGGAGAAGAGGATGAACAGGCGCAAGACCCTGACAGCCATGGCCATGTCCTGTCTGCTGGCAGCCGGCAGCATCGCGCCTGCCCGCGCGCCCTATCCCGCCGATCCGCTGCACTCGCCGATGTGGACCGCCCATGCGCAGACCATCTTCGGCGACGATCCGGTCCGCTTCGACCCGCGCGTGAAGGTCAGCTATCCCGAAATCGCGGAAAACCAGCGCAGCTTCCCGGTCGCGCTCGACGCGCGCGGCCTCGGTCCGGGCCTCGGTCCGGTCAGGCGCATGCTGATCCTGGCCGATCTCAATCCCATCCCGATCGCCATAGATTATCGCCCCGACGGCGCGCAGCCCTATGTCGCCACCCGCATCAAGCTCGACCAGCGCACCCCGGTGCGCGGCGCGGTGCAACTGGCCGACGGCCAATGGCTGGTCAGCGGCGGCTGGGTCGATGCGGCGGGCGGCGGCTGTTCGGCCCCGCCGGTCAGCCGGGTGAAGGGCGACTGGGCACAGCATCTGGGCGAAATGCGGGGTGAAGCCTGGCCGATGGCCGATGGCGCCAGCCGGCTGCGCGTCACCTTCCGCCATCCGATGGACACCGGCTTCGTCGCCAATATCCCGACCTATCATATCGAACAGATGCGCGTGACCGGCCCTGACGGCCGACTGCTCGGTGAGATGGAGATATGGGCCGCCGTGGCCGAAGACCCCGCCATCACCCTGATGCCCCGCGCCCATCCCGGCGACATGCTCTCCATCGCCGCGCGCGACACCAATGGCCGCGCCTATCTCGCCAAGGTGACCGTCGCCCGCCAGTCGCCCCTGCCCGCTGCCACCGGCGCGACCGGCCGATGATGCTCAGCCGCCGACAGGCGCTGGCCGGCATGACCGGCGCCCTCCCGCTGCTGACCGGCGCCGCAACCGATGACTATCGCATCGATCCGCAGCCGGTCGCCGATGGCTTGTGGATGATCCATGGCGCCGACGAACCGATGGTCTTCGCCAATGGCGGCGCGATCGCCAATATTACGATCATCGCCACCCCGGCCGGCACGCTGCTGGTCGATGCCGGCCCGTCGATCCGCTATGGCCATATGCTCAAGAAAATGGCGGAGACGCTGACCGGCCAGCCGGTCGTGCGGGTCTATGTCACCCATCTCCATCCCGACCATGGCATGGGCATCGCCGCCTTCGATCCCGCCATCGTCGCCGCCCTGCCCGGCACCATCGCCGACATGGAACGGGATGGACGCGGCTTTTCCGATGCGCTCTATCGCCTGCTGGGCGACTGGATGCGCGGCACCGACCTCGCCCTGCCGGGGCGGCGGATCGACCAGCCGACAGAGGATTTCGGCGGCCGCCGCCTGCAACTGCTGCCGCTCGCCGGCCACAGCAATGCCGATCTCGCCTTGTTGGACGAACGCACCGGCACGCTGATCGCCGGCGACCTGCTCTTCCTCGACCGCGCGCCCAGCACGCCGACCGCAAACCTTGGCCGCTGGCGCGAAAGCCTGGATGCGCTCGCCCAATTGCCGCACAAGGCGGCGATCCCCGGCCATGGCCCCTTCGATCCCGCCGGCACCCGCGCCATCGCCCAGACCCGCGACTGGCTCGACTGGCTCGATGCGACGCTGCGCGCCGCCGTGCAGTCCGGCCTCGACATGGTGGAGGCCGGCACCCTCCCCATCCCCGACCGCTTCGCCACAATGGCCGCCGCCCGCTACGAGCTGCAACGCAGCGTCTCCCACCTCTATCCCGCGCTGGAGGCGGAACTGCTGCCCAGGGTGGACCTGCCCGAAGGATGATATCGCCGGCGATTTTTCAATGGGATTCCAGCCCGTCCATGATGCCCTGCAACACCGCTGCCGACGCCTGCAGCGCCGCCCGCTCCTCCGCATCCAGGTCCGGCGCCAGCACCCGACTCACCCCCAGCGCCCCGATCACGCAGGGCAGGCTCAGATAGACGCCCGCCACGCCGCATTCGCCATGGGCCAGGGTCGACACCGGCAGCACCACCTGCTCGTCGCGCCGCACCGCCTCGCACAGCCGCACGATCGCCGTCGCCACGCCATAGCTTGTATGGCCCTTGCCATAGTTGATCGCATAGCCCGCCCGCATCGTCTCATGCGCCAGTTCCGCCCGGTCCAGCACCGCGCCGCCGCGAAACTGGTCCAGCGTCACCCCGCCGATCCGCACGCCCGAAAAGACCGCCACCTCGCTGTCGCCATGCTCGCCCAGCACCTGTCCCTCGACCGACACCGGCGCCACCCCCAGCCGGTCGGCCAGCCGCCGGCGAAAGCGCGCACTGTCGAGCAGCGTCCCGGTGCCGATCACCTGTCCCACCGGCAGGCCCGACGCGCGCTGCGCCACCTGCGCCATCGCATCGACCGGGTTGGACGCGACGATCATCACCCCGGCAAAGCCCGCTTCCACCACCCGCCGCGCACAGTCCGCCACGATCGCGGCGCTGCGTCCGGCGACCGACAGCCGGCTTTCCTCGCCATGGGTGGTCGCGCCCGCGGTGATGACGACGATCGCCGCGTCGCCCGCATCCCGATAGTCGCCGCGCAGGACATGGGCCGGCCGCGCCAGCGCATTGGCGTCGGCAATGTCCAGCGCCTCGGCCTGCGCGCGCGGCCCGTCCGCATCGATCAGCAGGATCTGCGTGAACAGCCCGCGCAGCATCATCGCATAGGCGGCCGTGGCACCGACATGGCCGGTCCCGATGATCGCAACCTTGTCGAACCGTACCGCCATGCCTTGTCGCCTTTCGCTATTGCCCGACCGCCTCCGCCCGCGCCACCAGCGCCCGCGCCTCGTCGACATGCATCGCCTCGATCATCCGCCCCTCGAAGCGCTCGGCCCCGCCGGTCGCCGCCTCGATCAGCCGGCGCGCATCCGCCACCGCCTGCGCGTCCGGCCCGAACGCCTGGTTCGCCACCGGCACCTGCCCCGGATGGATCAGCGTCTTGCCGTCAAAGCCGAAGCCATGGCCCTCGGCGCATTCCGCCTCCAGCCCCGCCTCATCATCCAGCCGGTTGAACACCCCGTCGAACACCGCGATCCCCGCCGCCCGCGCCGCCAGCACCACGCTCTGCAGCACATGGGCCAGCCCCGCCCGCCCAGCCGAGGGCGGTATCGCCAGATCCTTGCGCAAATCATTGGTGCCCACGAACAAGGCGGCACAGCCCTCGCCCGCTGCGATTCCCGGCGCCGCCAGCACGCCCTTCGCGCTCTCGATCATCGCGATCACCGGCTTCTGCGCCACCGAATAGACATCCTTCACCTGCTTGGCATTCTCGACCTTGGGCAGCACCACATAGTCGACCGCGGTGCGCTTCAGCGCCACCATCTCTGGCCCATGCGACGGCATCCCCTCGACATTGATCCGCACCGCCATCAGCCGCCCGCCAAAGCCCTCGCCCACGGCCTCCACCGCCGCATCCAGCGCCGCCGCCTTGTCCGCGTCGGGCACCGCATCCTCCAGGTCCAGGATCACCATGTCGCACGCCAGGGTGCGCGCCTTGGCCACCGCGCGCGGATTGGACGCGGGCAGGAACAGCAGGGATCGGGCGTGGCGCAACTGCATCTTATGTCTCTCCATCACTTTGCCTTTTCCCGTTAACGAATAGCCGCCATAGTGCGCTCCCACATTGGGGAGGACATATGGTGACGACCTTCGCACTCACGGTCACGTTTCTGGTGCTCTTCTACCTGGCGGTCAGCGTCAAGGTGGTGCGGCAGGGCTATCAATATACCATCGAGCGTTTCGGCCGCTTTACCGAGGTGGCGAAGCCCGGCCTCAATTTCTACCCCGCCTTCTTCTACGCCGTCGGTCGCAAGATCAACATGATGGAGCAGGTCGTCGACATTCCGGGGCAGGAAATCATCACCAAGGATAATGCCATGGTGTCGGTCGACGGCGTCGTCTTCTTCCAGGTGCTCGACGCCGCCAAGGCCGCCTATGAAGTGTCCGAACTCTATGTCGCCATCATGCAGCTCGCCACCACCAATTTGCGCACCGTGATGGGCTCGATGGACCTCGACGAAACCCTGTCGAAGCGCGACGAGATCAACGCCCGCCTCCTCTCCGTGGTCGATCACGCCACCAACGCCTGGGGCATCAAGATCACCCGCGTGGAACTCAAGGACATCCGCCCGCCCGCCGACATCGTCAACGCCATGGGCCGGCAGATGAAGGCGGAGCGCGAGAAGCGCGCCAACATCCTGGAGGCCGAGGGCCTTAAAAGCAGCGAGATCCTGCGCGCCGAGGGCCAGAAACAGTCGCAGATCCTGGAAGCCGAAGGCCGCCGCGAAGCCGCCTTCCGCGATGCCGAAGCGCGCGAGCGCGAGGCGGAAGCCGAAGCCAAGGCGACCCAGATGGTGTCGGACGCGATCGCGGCCGGCAATCCGCAGGCGCTCAATTATTTCATCGCCCAGAAATATACCGACGCGGTGCAACAATTCGCCACCTCGCCCAATGCCAAGACCATCCTCTTCCCGGTCGAAGCGACCCAGCTCATCGGCACGCTCGGCGGCATCGGCCAGCTCGCCAAGGAAGCGCTGGGCGACACCCCCACCCCGCCAACGCCACCCGCCGCGCCGCGCCGAGGCCCGTTCGGCCAGGCGCAGGGCTGAGGGAGGTCGCGATGGCGCCCCTGCGCAACCGGTCCTCCCTGTCAGGCCATAGCGGCCAAGCCCCCGCGCGCTACGCACCCATCCCGCTTGCCGAAAATGCCACCACCACCCCGAACCGCCCACCACATCCGTCCGCTTCGAGCCAAGTCGAGAAGCCCGCAGCGCAACGCCCGCCCCAAACACCGTTCGCCCTGAGCCTGTCGAAGGGCTCAGCCGAACGAAGTGAGGCCTTCGCTCCGCTCAGGCGAGGGCTTCGACAAGCTCAGCCCGAACGGACGAGGGAGCGCCCAAAAACACCCCGTCATGCCAGCGCAGGCTGGCATCCCTCTGCCTTCCCCCCTTTCCTTACCCACCCCCGTCATTCCCGCGAAAGCGGGAATCCATCTCCCCACCTTGGTTCAAGCCCGAGATCGCATGAGATGGATCCCCGCCTCCGCGGGGATGACACAAAAACACCCCACCCCACCAACCACAGGACCACCCCATGACGCATTGGCTCACCCTGCTTCAGGATCATTGGGCCTGGCTGGTTTTCGCCGCGCTGCTGGCGATTGCGGAGGTGCTGATCCCCGGCGTCTTCCTGATCTGGATCGCGATCGCCGCCGCCATCACCGGCCTCGCCGCGCTGGCGCTGCCGATCGGCATTCCGCTGCAGCTGCTGATCTTCGCCGCGCTCTGCGTCGTCTCGGTCTGGGCCGGGCGGCGCTGGTATGTGGACAATCCGGTGCCCTCGACCGACCCCAATCTCAACGACCGCACCGCCCGCCTGATCGGCGAACTGGTGACAGTCATAGAGCCGATCCGCGGCGGCGAAGGCCGGGTCAAGGTCGGCGACAGCGTCTGGACCGCCCGCGGCCCGGACAGCGAAGCGGGCGCACGGGTGCGCGTCACGGGCGCAGAAGGCGCGGTGCTGTGGGTGGAGGAGGGATAAGAACTACCGTTATCCCACTACTTCGACTGGCTCTGAACAAGCTTGGCCGAGGATCAAACCACCATCCTCCAAACAAATAACCTTCATAATTTTTGATAATTTTCAAATTCAGGACTGGAAAAACGCGACACAGTTCTAAGTAATTTTTGATAACCATACAAAGACCAAACCGGCGAACTTGCATCACCACGGCCAGGATCCCTAACAACAACATTGAACACGTAACCCATCTTATTTTCTTCCTTGGCAGTTATGCGTTCTTCATAGGACATTGACATCACGCTCTGGAATTCTTTGGCTATCTGTTGGAAACCTACTTCAGTGGCATCTCGCATACCACCTACGTTCCGAGACCAGTTTGGAACATAGACCCAGCGGGTTTCAACGACGGGCTTGGGCAGTTCACCAACAGACAACCCCTTCATCACCCCGATCGCTAATGGAAGTAAGTAAGGCAGGTGCAACCGCACTTGGTTCGCTACCGCCACCGACGTCTGCAATATATCAACGAGTTCAAAAGCGTCGCGTGCGCTCAGCCCGTACACCCGCATGTATTCAGCTAAAAGGTCCGGTAGCGTCGGATCAAGGTCAGCGGTTTCGGAAATAACCATGCTAGGCCAGACAAAATTTTGAACACTCAATCCAGCGTTTCGGCACAACTGCTCTAGCAATGGAGCGAGTGGGGGAGTTGCAAGACGGTATTCACGGTCAATGAAGCGCTTGAGATATGCGCACCCATCAAAACCTGCTCCATAGGCACCAGAAATCGAATGTCGAAGTTGATCGCGATGCAATGCAAGAACGAATACGATGCCAGGTACGTCGAAAAGATACTTGATCTCCTCTAATAGTTTCACCGAGTATGTTGGCCGACAACGATCGAGTTCGTCAATAACGATCACGATGGGAGGGTGATTGCCATTCCTATCCCGCTCGAGTGCTGCGACGATACTAGAAAGGCTATCCTTCATATTCTGGACAGCCTGCTTACCCTCCTCAAAAGCAGCAATTCTTGCCTCCATAAGGGCCTGACCAGTGACAGCTTTCACCCCCGCAGCAACATCATCCGCAGTGCCATTACCGACGCCTTGGAGCCCATCATCAACTGCATCTCTTATCGCTTCGGACGTACCAGTTAGCACCCCCTCTGCAACGCCCACAGCCTTCCCAGTTATGACCAGCCCTGCTCCACGACGAAGCAGCCCCCAACCGACGATTTTTGCGACCTTGCCAGTCTTACTCATGAAGTTGGCAAGGCCAGCCTGCATGCCGGGAGCACTAGCCACTGGCTCAAGCGCAGCCTTAAGGGTTGCGGCCAACGCCGTTAATGGTTCGTCGGCGAGGTCGTCCGACCAAGCATCAACATAAGCCACTGGGTGGTTAATCTTCATATGCTCGGCAAGACGGCGAAGAAAAAAGCTCTTCCCTTCACCATACGGCGCGTCAACAGCAATAGTATATGCGCGCTTATCTTCTCGAATTGATCGGCGACCGGCAACACTCTCAATGTACGCAATTAGCTGCTCAGCCTCCTCCCGGCGACCGAACAGGTCCGCTTGACGCCCTGTAGCCGTGTCCTCATTCCAGATTTCGTCAGGTGTCATGTTGCTAGCCGCCTCCCCATTCTCAATACATTCATGACAGTGCTAACCACACGAGGTCAATCTCACCCGCCGCCACCCCCTGTCCTACACGTCCCGCCCCATGATAGCCTCGCCGGCATGACCGACATGCCCCTTCTCCACTTCACCTCCGTCCCGATGCTGCGCCGGCGCGCGTCGGGCTGGTCGCCGGCCGCACAGCGGGCCTTTATCGACATGCTGGCGCGCTGCGGCGTGGTGGCGCAAGCGGCGCGCAGCGTCGGCTGTTCGCCGCGCTCGGCCTATCAGCTGCGGCAGAAACAGGGGGCAGAGAGTTTTGCCGCCGCCTGGGACTGGGCGCTGGAGATGGGGCTGGACGCCGCCCGTGCCCAGGCGATCGCGCTGACCCGCTGCGCGCAGGTCCGCCCCATCGTCCGGCGCGGCGTGGTGGTCGGCCATCGCCGCGCGCCCGACAATCGGGTGATGCTGGCGGCGATGCGCACCATCTGTGCCGAGCGCAGCGGCGCCCGCGCCGCCATGCCCCATCGCCAGCGCATCGCCCTGCGCGATCTGGTCGCGGAACTCTCGATCAGCGCGCCGGAGATCGACCTTGGCTGCATCGCCCGATTATTATGATCTGTCGCGGGTAGGAAATAAGATGTCGAAATGTGCGGGAAATATGCGAAGTTAAGCGAGCGATTTCCAACCCGGCGCCCCGCCGGATGACTCGGAAATCGCGCCAGCCGCGTGATTTCCTACGGAGACCCTTTTCGCCATGACGACCTCCCGCCGCGATTTCCTCGTCGCCGGCTCCTCCGCCCTCGCCCTTTCGGCGCTCCCCGCCCGCACCCTGGCGCAGGCAACGACAGCCGATGCCCGCGCCGAAGCCCTGCTCGCCGGCATGGCCGAGGCGATGCTGGCCGATGCGCCCGAGACCGCAAGCGGCCTTGGCCTCGACACCGGCGCCCGCGCCCCGCTCAAAGCGCGCCTTGGCGACAAGAGCCCGGCCGGCCAGGCCCGGATCGCCGCCCATGTGAAGGATCGCCTGACCCAGTTGCGCGCCGTCGATCTCGACGCCCTGTCCCCCGCCACCCGCACCGATGTGGAGGTGGTGCGCGCCGCCCATGAACTGGCCGATGCCGGCTTCGCCTTCCCCTTCGGCGACATGGCGATGATGAACAGCAACTGGTCCTATCGCAACGCGCCCTATGCCGTCGCCCAGAATACCGGCGCCTTCATCGAGACGCCCGATTTCCTCGACGCCAATCACGCCATCGCCACCCCGGCCGACGCCGACGCCTATCTCGAACGCCTGACCCAATATGCCGCCAATCTCGACGGCGAGACCGAGCGGTTGAAGCATGACGCCGGCATCGGCGTCGTCGCCCCCGCCTTCCTGCTCGACAAGACGCTGGGCCAGATGAAGGCGGTGCAGGGCCAGCCGATCGACCAGTGGGTGCCGGTCGCCTCGATCGCGCGCCGCACCCGCGACATGCAGGGCGATTATGCCGCCAAGGCGCAGCAGATCACCCGCACCGCCATCGCCCCCGCCCTTGCCCGCCAGGCCGCCGAACTCACCCGCCAGCGTGGCCTTGCCACCATGGATGCGGGCGTGTGGAAACTGCCGCAGGGCGAGGCCTATTATGCCTGGGCGCTGCAGGCCGGCACCACCACCACCATGTCGCCCGACGAAGTCCATGCGCTGGGCCAGGAACAGCTCAAGGCCCTTCAGTCGGAAATGGATCGGCTGCTGAAATCCCTCGGCATGACCAAGGGGACCGTGGGCGAGCGGATGACGGCGATGGGCAAGGATCCGCGCTATCTCTTCCCCAATGACGACAAGGGGCGCCAGCAGATCCTCTCCTATATCGACGGGCGCCTGGCCGATATCCGCACCCGCCTGCCCCGCGCCTTCGCGACCCTGGTGCCGGCCAAGCTGGTGGTGAAACGGGTGCCGGTGGAGATCGAGGCCGGGGCGCCGGGCGCCTATGCCGGCGCGGGCACGATCGACGGCAGCGTGCCGGGCAATTATTATATCAACCTGCGCGATACCAGCATCTGGCCGCGCTATGCGCTGCCGACGCTTTGCTATCATGAGGGGATTCCGGGCCATATCTGGCAGGGCGAATACACCTACAAGCTCCCCCTGATCCGCTCGCTGCTCGCCTTCAACGCCTATTCGGAGGGCTGGGCGCTCTATGCCGAGCAGTTGGGCGACGAGTTGGGCGCCTATGATGGCGATGTCGCCGGGCGGCTGGGCTATCTCCAGTCGATCGCCTATCGCTGCTGCCGCCTGGTGGTCGACACCGGCCTTCATGCCAAGCGCTGGACCCGCGACCAGGCGATCCACTGGTTCGCCACCACCAACGGCTCCACGGTCGAGGATGTGCAGGGCGAGGTCGACCGTTATTGCGCCTGGCCGGGCCAGGCCTGCGGCTACAAGGTCGGCCATGGCGAAATCGTCCGCCTGCGCGGAATGGCGCAACAGGCGCTGGGCGACAAGTTCGACTTCCGCCTGTTCAACGACGCCGTGGTCAAGGGTGGCGGCGTGCCGATGACCGTGCTGGCGAAAAATGTCGACGCCTATGTCGCGGGCCGGAAGAGGGCGTAAAAGAACCGTTCGGGCTGAGCGAAGTCGAAGCCTTCTGCCGAACGCAGTGAGGCACCTCGCTCCGCTCGGCGCGTCCTTCGACTTCGCTCAGGACGAACGGACCTGACACAACAAAAAAAGGGCCGGAGGATCGCTCCCCCGGCCCTTTCCTATCTCTCTAACGTCAGCCCTTAACCGACGAACGCGCGCTCGATCACGAACTGCCCCGGCGCCGCGTTGGAGCCTTCGGTGAAGCCCTGCTCCTCGAAATAGGCCGCGAACTGCTTGATCATCTCCATGCTGCCGCACATCATGATCCGGTCGGTTTCGGGGTCGAACTTCGCCGCGCCCGGAATCCCCTCGAACAGCTTGCCGCTCTCGACCAGCTTGTCGATGCGCTCATTGTTGGGGAACTCCTCCCGCGTCACGGTCGGCACATAATGGAACTGGCCGGCGGCCTGCTCCGACACCAACGGGTCTTCGGCCCACTTGCCTTCCATCTCTTCGCGGAAGGCCAGATCGCTCACCCGGCGCACCGAATGCACCACCACGACCTGCTCGTAAAACTCATACACGTCCGGATCGCGCGGCAGGCTCAGGAACGGCGCCAGGCCGGTGCCGGTCGACAGCATGAACAACCGCTTGCCCGGCAGCAGCGCGTCGGTCACCAGCGTGCCGGTCGGCTTGCGGCCCAGATAGATCTGGTCGCCCGGCTCGATTTTCTGCAGCTTGCTGGTCAGCGGCCCGTCCTGCACCTTGATCGACAGGAATTCGATTTCCTCGTCCCAGGCCGGGCTGGCGATCGAATAGGCGCGCAGCAGCGGCTTGCCGTTATCGCCCTTCAGGCCGATCATGATGAACTCGCCCGAGCGGAAGCGGAAGCTTGCCGGGCGGGTGATGCGGAAGCTGAACAGATGCTCGTTCCAGTGCTTCACCGACAGCACGGTTTCCACGGAAAGCGCGCCGGTGGGTTCCAGAACCGGCTTTTCGATCGTCACGTCGGTCAAGACCTTATCCTTGCATTTCGTCGGCGCCGCCATGATCAGGCGGCGCTAGTTGCGGATCATTCGCAATAATGGTATAGTCCGCAAATGGCCCCACCGCATCGCGAAGGCAAGGCCAAAAAAACTTGGGGGCGGCCAAGGGCCGGCTTTGCCGGCCCGCCCCTCGCCGTCTGTTAGCCGAACAGCCCCTTGGCGAGGCCGCTCAGCTCATTGAGCGGATTGCCGTCGCCATCGCGGTCCAGGAAGCCGCCGAGTTGCCCCAATATCGCCTTCGGTCCGCCAAACTGGCCCAGCAACTGCTGCAGCGCATCCGCCGACACGCCATGTTCGGCCGCCGTCTCTGCCAGTGCCGACACGCTGGTTTCGCCGCTGCCGATCTTGGCGCCGATCTCGTTCAGCAGGCCCTGCATCTGTTCCGGCTCCAGCCCGACCTTCTGCGCGATCGCTTCCAGCCCGCCCAGATTACCCATCAGATTGTCGAACATGCCCATGCTAATCTCCGCTGCCATGATAGGCGGACAGCATAGCACCGCCGCGCCCCCGCCAAAAGCAAAAGAGCCGGAGCGTTTCCGCCCCGGCCCCTTCACTAGAATGCTGCGTCCGATCAGGCGCCCATTCAGGCCGCCGTCAGCGCCGCGCTGCGCACGCCATCGTCGACATGCTCCTCGAACTGGGCGAAATTGTCGACAAAGGCCTTCACCAGCGTCGCCGCCGTCGCGTCATAGCCGTCCTTGTCCGCCCACATCGCGCGCGGGTCGAGGATCTGGCTGTCGACGCCATTCACCGCCACCGGCACCTCGAACCCGAAATTGGGATCGGTGCGGAATTCGGCGCTGTTCAGGCTGCCGTCGAGCGCCGCGTTGAGCAGCGCGCGCGTCACCTTGATCGGCATGCGCTTGATCCCCGGCATGGTCGCCTTGCCACCGGCCCAGCCGGTATTGACCAGCCAGCAGGTGACGCCGCCCTTGTTGATCCGCTCCTTCAGCAAATTGCCATAGACGCTGGGGTGGCGCGGCATGAAGGGTGCGCCGAAGCAGGTCGAGAAGGTGGCGGTCGGCTCGGTCACGCCGATCTCGGTGCCCGCGACGCGCGCGGTGTAACCGGACAGGAAGTGATACATCGCCTGCTCCGGGGTCAGCCGCGCGATCGGCGGCAGAACGCCGTAAGCGTCGGCGGTCAGGAAGATGATGTTCTTGGGCACCGGCCCCAGATTCTTCTCCGACGTGTTCGGGATGAAGTCGATCGGGTAGGAACCGCGGCTATTCTCCGCCAGCGAGTTGTCATCCAGGTCGATCTCGCGGCTTTCCTCGTCGATCACGACATTTTCCAGCACCGTGCCGAACCGCTTGGTGGTGGCGAAGATCTCCGGCTCGGCCTCGGCCGACAGGTTGATCATCTTGGCATAGCAGCCGCCCTCGAAATTGAAGACCGCCTGATCCGACCAGCCATGCTCGTCATCGCCGATCAGGGTGCGGCTGGCATCCGCCGACAGCGTCGTCTTGCCGGTGCCGCTCAGGCCGAAGAAGACCGCGGTGTCGCCATTCGGGCCGATATTGGCCGAACAGTGCATCGGCATCACGCCCTTGGTCGGCAGCAGATAATTGAGGATGCCGAACACCGACTTCTTCATCTCGCCGGCATAGCGGGTGCCGCCGATCAGGATCAGCTTCTCGGTGAAGTTGACCGCGATCACCGTCTCGCTGCGGCAGCCATGGCGGGCCGGATCGGCGACGAAGGTCGGCAGGTCGATGATGGTATATTCGGGCGCGAAGTCGGCCAGCGCCTGCGCCTCGGGCCGTACCAGCAGGGTGCGGATGAACAGGTTATGCCAGGCGAACTCGTTGATGACGCGCACATTGACCCGATATTCGGGCTGCGACCCGCCATAGAGGTCGGCGACATAGAGCTTGTCCTTCTCACCCAGCGCCTTGAAGAAATCCTCCTTCAGCGCGGCGAAGTGCGCCGGCGTCATCGGCACATTGGTCTTGCCCCACCAGACGGTGTCCTGCGTTTCGGCATCCTGGACGATGAACTTGTCGCTGGCGCTGCGGCCGGTATGCTTGCCGGTCTTGACGACCAGCGGGCCGTCCTTGGCCAAAATGCCCTCGCCATTGGCAAGCGCGGCCTCGACCAGCGGCGCGGTGCCGAGGTTCCAAAACTGGGTGGCATGGGTGGAGATGCCCTGGTCGACCAGGGTGATTGAGGATTTGGCCTGCACGCCTTAGCTCCTGATGTAAAAAGTCCCTTAGTCGCTTGTCTTTTTATGCGACCGGCCCGTCCGGGAGCGCCGCGATCCTTGTCGCGCGGACATCCTCCCCTTCAAGCCATACCGGCATAGGGCTTTGCGTTACGGCCGTCAAATAGGGGCGAACCACAGCCCGTCCCGAAAAACGACGCACGGGTCGCAGCAACAATTGCAACGCCCCTTCCTTGCAGGCCCGGCGGCCATCGTCTAACGCTGGATGCCTTCACCCATTTTATCATGACGTTCCGGGACGCAGCATGACCGCAACCATCGCGCTGGTGGATGATGACAAGAATATCCTGACGTCGGTGTCGATCGCGCTGCAGACCGAAGGGTTCGTCACGCGCATCTATACCGACCCGGAAACCGCGCTGAAGGCGCTGACCGAAAATCCGGCCGACCTTGGCGTGTTCGACATCAAGATGCCGCAGATGGACGGGCTGGAACTGCTGCGCCGCCTGCGCGAAAAGAGCCAGATGCCGGTCATCTTCCTGACCTCCAAGGCGGACGAGTTGGACGAGGCGCTGGGCCTGGCCATGGGCGCGGACGATTATATCTCCAAGCCCTTCTCGCAGCGACTGCTGATCGCGCGCATCCGCGCCATCCTGCGCCGCGCAGAGATCAGCCGCACACCCGAAGCCGCCGATGAGCCGCCGTCCGATCCGATCGTGCGCGGCCGGCTGGAGATGGACCCGCCCCGCCACCGGGTGAAATGGGACGGCAAGGATGTGACGCTGACCGTCACCGAATTCCTGATCCTGGAAACCCTTGCTGCACGGCCCGGCGTGGTGAAGAACCGCAACCAGCTCATGGACGCCGCCTATCAGGACGACGTCTATGTCGACGACCGCACGATCGACAGCCATATCAAGCGGCTGCGTCGCAAATTCCGAGAGGTAGACCCTGACTTCAACGCAATCGACACGCTCTATGGCGCCGGATACCGCTTCTCCGAAGAATGAGGACGCGCCGCTCGCGGTGCGCTGGTCGGGGCGATTGAGCCTCACCCCGCGCATCCTGGCGGTCAATGTCTTCGCGCTCGCCCTGCTGGCGGGCGGTTTCTTCTATCTGGACAGCTATCGCACGCGGATCGTCGACGATCGGCTGGAACAGTCGGCGCGCGAGCTGAAGCTGCTCGCCATTGGCCTGGAAAATGCGCCTGCCGACCGGCAGAATGCGCTGATCGCCGCCTATGCGCGCCAGACCGGCGACCGGGTGCGCCGCTATGACGCGGCCGGCAATCTGATGGCCGACAGCTTCGCCATGGATGCGCCGCGCTATCGGCTGCGCCTGCCCTCGGAAGAGGAATGGCAGCGCCATGTCGCCCGTTTCCTCGACAAGGCGGTCGACCGCGTCGTCTCCGCCGATCGCCCGCCCAATTTCGAGGAACCCGCCGTCGATCGCGCCAGCGCCTGGCCCGAACTGGTGCTGGCCGCCAAGACGCGCCAGCCCCAGGCGATGAACCGCTACGCGCCCGACCGCACCTTCATGATCTCGGCCGCCGTTGCCGTGCGCGACGGTTCGGGCCTGCTCGCGACCGAAAATGCGCGCGACATCACCCGCATCGTCCGCGCCGAACGGCTGCGCCTGGGCATCGTGCTGGCCGCCGCCGTCCTGGCCTCGGTGCTGCTGTCGCTGTTCCTCGCCCGCACCATCGTCCAGCCGCTCCAGCGCCTGGCCCGTGCCGCCGTGCGTGTTCGCCTCGGCCGCGCGCGGGAAGTCACCGTGCCCCGCCTGCCTGAACGCCGCGACGAGATCGGCATGCTCGCCCGCGCTCTGTCGGACATGAGCCATGCGCTGCGCCAGCGGATCGACGCGACCGACGCCTTCGCCGCCGACGTCAGCCATGAACTCAAGAACCCGATCGCCTCGCTCCGCTCCGCGCTCGATTCGCTCGAACGGGTGGACCGGCCGGACCTGCGCGACCAGTTGATGGCGATCGCGCAGGATGATGTCCGCCGGCTCGACCGGCTCGTCACCGACATCGCCGAAGCCTCCCGCATCGACGCCCAATTGTCCCGCACCCGGTTCGAGCCGATCGACCTTGGCCTGCTGATCGAACGCATGGTGCTCGCCCGCGAGGCACGCGGCGTGCCACGCGGCATCCGCCTCGCCTTTGCCCGCCCGCGCAAGGAAGTCGCCGTCGTCCTGGGCGAGGAACAGCGGATCGTGCGCGTGCTCGACAATCTGATCGACAATGCCATCTCCTTCTCGCCCGACGACGGGCTGGTCCAGATCATCGCCACCGTCGCCGACAATGAAGTGCTGGTCAGCGTCGAGGATGAAGGCCCCGGCGTGCCCGAGGGGGAGCGCGAGCACGTTTTCCGCCGCTTCCACAGCGTCCGCCCGGAAGGCGAAGCGTTCGGCAAGCATTCGGGTCTCGGCCTCGCCATCGCCCGCTCGATCGTCGAGGGACATCAAGGCAAGATCAGCATCGCCGACCGCGAGGACATGCAGAGCGGCGCCCGCTTCATCGTCCGCCTGCCCATGGCCGTGGAACGCGACCCCGGCATAATGTCCGAATGAAAGCAATAAGCTGTTCATTCCTGCTAGCCACAATGCTCCGCTGCGATGTCGCGTGAATCGACGCAATTCGATTTCCAACGCGGCGAACTGGGGCTAGAAGCAGGAAGGCAGGGGAACATGGTGCGGGCACTTTCATCAGAGACGCTTCACGCAACGACCGTCGCGATCGAGGGACGCTCGGTGCTGCTCTATGGCGCCAGCGGCATGGGCAAGTCCGACCTCGCCCTGCGCCTGATCGATCGCGGTGCGACGCTGGTTTCCGACGATTATACCCTGCTCAAGCGGGTCGACGGCCGGCTGATCGCCACCGCCCCCGAAACCATCAGCGGCAAGATGGAAGTGCGCGGCATCGGCATCGTGCCCGTGCCCCATGTCGGTGATTCGCCGGTCGCGCTGATCGTCGATCTGGCCGAAACGGTCGAACGCATGCCGATGCACGCTGCCACCCGTACCATCGCCGGGGTCGAAATTCCGCTGGTCGCCGTCGTCGCGCATGAGGCGTCCGCCCCGATCAAGGTCGAACTCGCGCTCAAGGCCCTGGGCAAGACATGAGCGATAGCGCGCCCAAGACCATCCTGCTCGTCTCCGGCCTGTCGGGCGCCGGCAAGACCACGGCGCTCAAGACGCTGGAGGATATGGGCTGGGAAGTGGTGGACAATCTGCCGCTGGTGCTGCTCGATCGCCTGCTCGACACGCCCCTGCCCGCCGGTCATGGCGGGGAGGATGACCGGCCGCTGGCGCTCGGCATCGACGCACGCACCCGCGGCTTCGACGCCAATGCCATCGTCCAGCGGATCAAGGCGCTGCGCGAACGCCACGGCCATGATATCGAGACATTGTTCCTCGACTGCTCGGGCGCCGAGTTGGAACGCCGCTATGCCGAAACCCGTCGCCGCCACCCGCTGGCGCAGGATCGCCCGGCCGCCGACGGCATCGCGCGCGAACGCGAACTGACCGAACCGCTGCGCCGCTGGTCGGCCCAACTGATCGACACCACCAGCCTGTCGACCAATGCGCTGCAGCAGGAAATGCGCGCCCGCTTCGCCCGCGAACAGCTCTCCGACCCGGTGCTGACCATCCTCTCCTTCGGCTATTCGCGCGGCGTGCCGCGCAATGTCGACCTGATGTTCGACATGCGCTTCCTGCGTAACCCCTTCTGGGACGAGGATTTGCGTCCCAAGACCGGCCTCGACGCCGATGTCGCCGCCTATATCCAGGCCGACCCGGCCTATCAGGAGGCGCTGGGCAAGATCCAGGATCTGCTGACGACCCTGCTGCCGCGCTACGCCGAAGCCGGCAAAACCTATATTACCGTGGCTTTCGGCTGCACCGGCGGGCGCCATCGCTCGGTCCATGTCGCCGAACATGTCGCTAGATACTTGCAAGATGCGGGCTTTTCGCCCACCGTCTCGCACCGCAATATGGAATCAGCGCCCCAGGACAGTCTGGAGAAGCGCAGACCGGGAGGCCCGAAAGCAATATCATGACAAAGGTGGGCCGCGGAAGCAGATGATCGGACTCGTACTCGTCACCCATGGGTCGCTTGCGACGGAATTCGTCGTGGCCATGGAACATGTCGTGGGACCGCAACAGCAGATCGAAACGATCTGCATCGGGCCGGAGGATGACATGGAATTGCGCCGCGCCGACATCGCGGCAGCGGTCGCGCGCGTCAATGACGGCGCCGGCGTCATCCTGCTGACCGACCTGTTCGGCGGCACCCCGTCCAACCTCGCCATCTCGCTGCTCAAGGCCGGCGAGATCGAGGTGATCGCGGGCATCAACCTGCCCATGCTCATCCGCCTGGAAAGCGCCCGCAAGGTGATGGACGTGCGCGCCGCCGTCGCCGCCGCCCGCGAAGCAGGCCAGAAATATATCAGCGTCGCATCGGAATTGCTGGGCAGCACCTCATGAATGATATCAGCCGGGAAGTCAGAATCAGCAACAAGCGCGGCCTCCACGCCCGCGCCAGCGCGAAATTCGTGACCCTGGCCAGCGGCCTGCCCGCCCAGATCACCGTCAGCAAGGATGGCAGCGAAGTCACCGGCACGTCGATCATGGGCCTGATGATGCTCGGCGCCGCCATGGGCGACAGCATCACCATCAGTGCCGCCGGCCCCGACGCGCATGACAGCCTGCACCAGCTTGTCGCCCTGGTCGAAGACAAGTTCGGCGAGGAATAGGCGCGCGACCAGCGGCCGCGTTGCCGCGACGGGTTCCCATCCCGACATTGACGTCACGGCCCCGCCGCCCCATCTTGCAATATAGGGCGACCGCTGATCGGGAGGCAGCATTCGCCATCGGTTCAAGTGGATAGGCGCCATGCTCGACACGAAATTGAACGACGAAGCCGCCCGCCTGGCCGCGCTCGGGCGCTACGAAATTCTCGACACGCCGCCTGAGCCCGCCTTTGACCGCATCACCCAGCTTGTCCGGTCGATCCTGGGCGTGCCGATGTCGGTCGTGTCGCTGATCGACGGCGATCGCCAATGGTTCAAGTCGCGCACCGGCATTGATGCGACCGAAACCCCGCGCGACATCGCCTTCTGCAACCACACCATCCGCGATCGTATGCCGCTGGTCGTCCCCGATGCCTGTTCCGACCAGCGCTTCAGCAGCAATCCGCTGGTCACCGGCGATCCCAATATCCGCAGCTATGCCGGTGTCCCGTTGGCGACGCCCGACGGCTATAATGTCGGCACCCTCTGTGCGATCGATACCGTGCCGCGCGAATTTGATCCCGGCCAGATCGCCATCCTCGAAAATCTCGGCGCTCTGGTGGTGGAACAACTGGAACTGCGCCGCATCGCCGAGCGCGACCATCTGAGCGGCGCCCTCACCCGCCGCGCCTTCGTGGCGGAAATGGACAAGCATATCGCCCTCTTCCGCCGCTATGCGCGTCCGGCCAGCCTGCTGCTGTTCGACATCGATCATTTCAAGCGGGTCAATGACACCCACGGCCACCCCGCCGGCGATGTCGTGATCCGCGAGGTCGCCGCCTGCTGCGACCGGACCAAGCGCCCGAACGACATATTGGGCCGGCTTGGCGGGGAAGAGTTCGGCGTGCTGCTCCCCGAAAGCAATGCGGCACAGGCCGGGGCCGCCGCCCAGCGTTTCTGCGATGCCATCGCCGCGCTGGAAATCGTCCACATGCCGCCGCTGCGCGTCACCGCCAGCTTCGGCATTGCCGAGATCGGGCCCGACCGGACCAGCAGCGACGCCTGGATCGCCGCCGCCGATGTTGCCCTCTATGCGGCCAAGCATGGTGGTCGCAATCGCGTGGTCATCGCGAAAACGGACGCCGCCCAGCCCGACTGACACCGAAAGGCTGTCCTTTTTCCCATTCCCTCGATAGAGAGGCCGCTTCGTCCGCACTGGTCGCGGACCAGAAGGCAGGACGCAGAACGTGGCACGCGAAATCACCGGTTTTTCCAACCCGCTGGTCAAGCGCGTGCGCTCGCTGCGGGAAAAAAAATATCGCAAGGCCGAAGGGCTGTTCCTCGCCGAAGGGCTGCGTATCCTGACCGAAGCGCGCGAAGAAGGCGTGCTGCCCGAAATGCTCTTCCATGCCGGCTCCACTCACCCGCTCGCGCTCGACCTGATCGACGCGATCGAGGCGGACGGCGGCGACGTCATCGAAACCACGCCTGACATTCTGTCCAAGATCAGCGGCAAGGATAATGCCCAGGCCGTGGTCGGCGTCTATCGCGACCGGCTGACCCCGCTGGAGAAGCTCGATCGCAAAACCGCCGACATCTGGATCGTCGCCCAGTCGCTGCGCGACCCCGGCAATCTCGGCACCATATTGCGCACCGGCGACGCGGTCGGTGCCGGCGGCCTCATCCTGATCGACGATTGCGTCGACCCCTTCTCGGTCGAATCGGTGCGCGCCAGCATGGGCGCCCTGTTCACCCAGTCGATCACCCAGGCACGCTGGGGCGAATTCATGCACTGGCTGCGCCAGGGGCCGGGCGAACTGATCGGCACCAGCCTGAAAGCGACCCAGGATTATCAGGAACCCCACTATCAGAGCCCCAGCTTCCTGCTGGTCGGCAATGAGGCGCAGGGCCTGCCCGAAAGCTATGAGGCCGAATGCGACCAGTTGGTGAAGATGCCGATGCTCGGCAAGGCCGACAGCCTCAACGCTGCGGTCGCGACGGCGGTCATGGCCTATGAGCTGCTGAACCAGAAACGAAAGACATCATAACGTCATCCCAGCGAAGGCTGGGATCTCATTTTTCTTCGGATATGTGGAAGAAGAGAGATGCCAGCCCTCGCTGGCATGACGCCAAAGGGGGCGAGAAGACGTGAAACAGACGAGCGGCATGGGCGCAATGTGGCTGCATAAGCGGGTGCTGGCAGCGAGCCTCATCGGCACGGCGGTCGAATTTTACGACTTCTATATCTACGCCACCGCCGCCAGCCTGATCTTCCCCTCGCTCTTCTTCCCGGCCTCCTCGCCCTCGGCGCAATTGATGGCCTCCTATGGCAGCCTCGCTCTCGCCTTCCTCGCCCGGCCGCTCGGCGCTGCCGTCTTCGGCCATTATGGCGACCGCATCGGGCGCAAGGCGACGCTCGTCACCTCGCTGATGCTGATGGGCGGCTGCACATTGCTGATCGGCTTCCTGCCGACCTATCTCATGATCGGCTTCTGGGCGCCGCTGATCCTGTGCGTGCTGCGTTTCGGCCAGGGCTTTGGCCTGGGCGGCGAATGGGGCGGCGCAGCACTGCTGGCGGTCGAGAATGCGCCCGAAGGCTGGCGCGCCCGCTTCGGCATGTTCCCGCAGCTGGGCGCCCCGGTCGGCTTCATCGCCGCCAACGGCCTGTTCCTGCTGCTCGGCGCCTTCCTGACCGATGCGGAATTCTTTGCCTGGGGCTGGCGCCTGCCGTTCCTGGGCAGTTCGGTCCTCGTGATCCTCGGCCTCTGGGTCCGCCTCAAGCTCACCGAGACGCCGGAATTTGCCGCCGCGCAACAGGAAGCACCGCCGCCGGCCGTGCCGCTTGCCACCCTGCTCTCGACCCATCTGGGCGCGGCCATCGCCGGCACCTTCGCCTGCGCCGCCTGCTTCGCCGTCTATTATATCGCGACCGCCTTTGCGCTGGGCTATGGCACCACCGCGCTCAAGATCGACCGGGAAATCTTCCTTGCGATCCAGCTTGGCGCGATCATGTTCATGGCGCTCAGCATCGTGATCGCCGGTTGGTGGTCGGACAAGAGCAGCCCCACCCGCGTCCTCGCCTGGGGCTGTGCCGGCACGCTGGTCATGGGCATCGTCTTCGGCCCGCTGATCGGCACCGCGGCGCTGCTGCCGATCTTCGTCGCGCTCAGCCTCGCTCTGTTCGTGATGGGCTTCATCTACGGCCCGCTCGGCGCCTATCTGCCCGCCCTCTTCCCGACCCAGCTGCGCTATACCGGGGCGTCCTTCGCCTTCAATCTGGGCGGCATATTGGGCGGCGCGCTGGCGCCGATCGTCGCGACCTGGCTGATCGGCATGCAGGGTGTTGCGCTGGTCGGCCTCTATATGTCGGCGGCCGCGCTCATCAGCCTGGCGGGCCTGTGGTGGACCAGCCGCAGCTGAATCAGATTGCCTTGCGCATCAGGATCATCGGCACGCCACTATCCTCGAACGGGCGGACGTCGATGAACCCGACGCTGCGATAGAGCGGCACGCCCGCCATCGTCGCCGACAATTCCAGCGCGGCAAAGCCCTCCCGCCGCGCGGCCGCCTCGCACAGCGCCAGGATGGTCGTGCCGACCCCTTTGCGGACATGGTCGGGATGGGTGTACATCGCCCGCACCTTCGCCGCCTCGGTCGCGGGGTCGAGCATGCGGTCGTCGCGCCCGGCCGTGTGGTCGCCGCCATAGGCGGTCGCCCGGCGGCTCCATCCGCCACATCCGGCGATCGCGCCCTCCGCCTCCACCACGAAATAGGTCCGGTCACCGATCAGCCGCCGGTCCAGCCCCATGAAGCCATGGCTGGCTTGTACCTGCGCAGCGGTCAGATAGGCCGACTGCAATTGCTCGATGGCCAGCGTCATCAGGGTGGACAAAGCGGGTTCGTCGGCGGCGGTCGCCAGGCGGTTGGTCAAGGACATGGCCCCTCCTGCAACGAAATCGGCCGGCCCCGCAAGGGACCGGCCGATCGGATCATGATGATGCGGGATCAGAACTTGAATCCGACCTTCGCATACCAGAAGCCGCCGTTGAAGCCGAAGGGCGATACGTCGGGATAGATGTCACCGGTGAAGCGACCACCCGTCGACGCATAGACCGGCCCCAGCCCGCCGGCGCGATTGTCATATTTGTCGGGATAGTTGCTGAACAGGTTCTGCGCGCCGGCACTCAGCGTGAAATTGTCATTGAGCTGATAGCTGACTTCCAGATCGAACACGAACTCGCTGCCAAAGCTCTGATTGACATAGCTTTCGCCGTTCGCACCAGTGCCGTCGTCATAGACCTTGTACTTGCCATACCAGTTCGCCCGGCCGAGCACCGACAGCGCGCCGCTGGTCCAGTTCTCGGTCAGGATCACGCGCGTCTTGGGCAGCGTATTCTGCAGCTGCATGATGCGCGTGTCGCTGATGATCGGCGATCCGGTATCGGGGTCCAGCCCGACGCGAATGACCTTCGTCTTGTTGTAGTTGAAGGCCAGCGTGGTGTTGAACGTCCCCATGCTGTCGGTCGAGAAGCGATAGCTGCCGACCACGTCGACACCCTGGGTCCGGGTATCGAAGGCATTGGTCAGGAACTGCACCTCGTTGACCGTGGCATAGTTGGCCAGGCCCAGCGCCTGAAGCTCGGGCCGCTGATCGTCGGTGATCACCCGCGATCCGGTGGTGCCGATGCGGTCCTTCACCTTGATGTTGTAATAGTCGATCGTCAGCGACGCGCCGGGGGCCGGCGTGAACACCGTACCGGCCGAGAAGCTGACCGACTCTTCCGGCTTCAGCGGCACCGCGCCCAGATATTGGGCGACCGGGCTGGCGACCGGCAGCGTCATGAACTCGATCGCGTTGGGATTGCCCGGATTGAAGGTGGTCGCGATGCTGCTGGTGTTGGTTTGGCCCGGCGTCGGCGCACGGAAGCCGGTCGACAGCGTGCCGCGAACCGCGAACACATCCGGCACGATGGCGTAGCGTGCCGACACCTTGCCCGTGGTCGAATTGCCGAAATCGGACAGATGCTCGTAGCGGCCGGCAAAACCAAGCGAGAAGGCTTCGGTGATGTCACCTTCGACGTCGATATAGAGGCCCTTGGAATTGCGGCTGCTCTCACCCGCGATCGCCGGACCATAACCGGGGAAGCCATTGGCGCCGACCGGCAGCGCGACCGAAAGCTGGCTGCCATCCGCGTTCAGCACCGGAGTGCCATCCTGATGGAAGACCAGGTTCCCGGTATAGGGCCCGATCGCATAGGAAGCGGCGTCGCCCAGGCCCAGTTCATAGGATTCCCGGAAATATTGCCCGCCAAAGGCGATAGTGATCGGGCTCGCCAGCCCGACTTCCCAGGGATAGCTGAAATCCGCATTGAACAGCGTTTCGCGCTGTTCCAGCTTGCCGAGGTAGAATTCGGTCGGCGAGGTAATGCCCAGCGACGGGTTCATCGTGCCGTTCATCGTATATTTCAGCGTCGACTGGCCATAGCTGCCCGACAGGTCGTAGTTCAGGCCAAAGCCGAGCGTGCCCTTGTAGCCGACGGTGCCCGAAATATCGTCGATCTTGCCGAAGAAGATCGGCGTGAAGCCGCCCGAATAGACGCAGCTCCAGTTCTGGACCAGCGGATCGGAGCAATCCGACACCTGCGTATAATCCCGCGTCGTGGGATCATAGCCGTTGGGCGCATAGACATTGCCGCCTGCCGCGCCGGTCTGGATGCCCGGCGTCGTGTTGTCGAAATCGGTGAAATAGTCGTTGAAGATGCCGTTCAGGCCGAAATTGGCGGAATTGACCGACTGGCGATAGTTGAAGCTCTCTTCCTGGAAGCTGTGGCCATAATTGCCAAAGAAGTAGATGCTGCTTTCGTCGCCCAGGTCGAACCCGCCATTCACGAAGAAGCGATAGGATTCCATCTTCGGATTGCCATAGCGCTGCGCCAGCTTGGGCACACCGATGTCGGGCTGCTCCTGCGACAGTTCCAGCGCGCCGGGTCGGGTGACGCCGCGGCTGGTCTTGCCGGCGTTCACATATTCGCCGCTGATGTTGATGAAGCCATTGTCGCCCAGCTTGAAACCACCGTTCAGCGCGACCTGATAATCCTCGCCATCGCCGCGATAATATTGGCCATAGCGGGCATAGCCCGAAATGCCGTCAGTATCGTCGCGCAGCGCCATGTTGATGACGCCGGCGATCGCGTCGGAACCATATTGGGCCGAAGCGCCGTCGCGCAGCACTTCGACGCTGCGCACCGCAATCGCCGGAATCTGCGCAAGGTCGGCCGAATGGGCGCCAGCGGACTGGGCGTTCGCGCCGATCTGCACCAGCGCGGAACGGTGCATGCGCTTGCCGTTCACCATCACCAGCGTCTGGTCGGGCGCCAGCCCGCGCAGGTTGGGCGGCCGGACGAAGGAGGAGCCGTCACCAATGGCATAGCGCGCCACCGAGAAGGACGGGACCAGGTTCTGGATCACCTGGTTCATGTCGGCGACGCCCTGCTTCTGCAGTTCCTCGCCGGAATAGACATCGATCGGCGTCGGCGATTCGGCGACGGTACGGTCGGTACGCCGCGTGCCGGTGACGATGATCGTCTGGCCGGGCGTTTCCGCTGCGGCCGCCTGGGGCGCAACATCTTGCGCAAGAACAGGCATGGAATAGGACAGTGCAATGGCAATCGCACTGCATGAAAACAGACCCTGATACTTCATCAAAAATCCCCCTATTTCTTTTTTTAGAGACCTTTCGACACCTCCCTCTTCTTGTTGCCGGATGAGATCGGAATGGACGCAACTATCCGTTCCTGAAATCGGAAATTTCAGTGCGTTTCACTCAGTAACATCTGGAAATATCAGGCTGGCATAATTGCATCGACTGCGAAATGGCCCTTTGGGCGGCCGCAAAAATTTGTTCGCAAGCGCAATAATTCGTGCCGTAAAACAATGTGTCAAATCATTGTAACACAAAGAAAAAGGCGGCGGCCCCGGGGGCCACCGCCTGTTTCATTTTTACAACTGTCAAGGACAGTTTTGAAGGATCAACCTTCGGTGCGGGTATCGCGGCGCTCGGCGATACGAGCGCGCTTGCCGGTGCGGCCACGCAGATAATAGAGCTTGGCACGACGCACGACACCGCGACGAACGACGGTGATCGAATCGAGGTTGGGCGAGTAGAGCGGGAACACGCGCTCCACACCTTCGCCGAACGAAATCTTGCGAACGGTGAAGTTGCTGCCCATGCCCTTGTTGGAACGGGCAATGCAGACGCCTTCATAGTTCTGGACGCGGCTGCGCTCGCCTTCGACAACCTTCACGCCGACGCGCAGGGTGTCACCGGGACGGAAATCGGGGATTTCCTTCGCCAGGGCAGCAATGTTTTCGGCCTCGATCTGCTGGATCAAGTTCATGTAACTTAGTCCTTATTTTCGCGTTGCGCACCAGAGGGCGACTGGTCCCGAACGCCGATATGACGTTCCCAAAGGTCCGGCCGCCTTAGCCGTGTATCTGCCTCCGCCTGTTGTTTCCGCCAGGCGGCGATCTTCGCATGATCCCCCGATCGCAACACTTCGGGAATCCTGCGCCCCTCCCATTCGACCGGTCGGGTATAATGCGGATATTCAAGAAGCCCCGTTTCAAAGGATTCCTCGACACCGCTGGAAGCGGCGCCCATTACACCGGGAAGCAGGCGGATGCAAGCATCCAGCAGCATCAGCGCACCCATTTCCCCGCCGGACAGGATGATGTCGCCCATCGATATCTGCTCGATCGGCCGGGCCTCGAAAATCCGCTCGTCAAAGCCCTCGAACCGCCCGCACAGCAAGGTCACGCCGGGACCGTCCGCCAGCGCCCGGATCCGCGCCTGCGTGATCGGTTTGCCGCGCGGCGTCATCGCCAGGATCGGCAGGTCGGGCCGCTGCGCCAGCGCATGGTCGATGCCGCGCGCCAAGATGTCGGGCTTCAGCACCATGCCCGCCCCGCCCCCGGCCGGCGTATCGTCGACGGTGCGATGCTTGTCGGTCGCAAAGCCGCGCATCTGGATCGGATCGCACGACCATTTCCCCTCGGCCAGCGCACGTCCCGCAAGCGACACGCCCAAGGGGCCCGGAAACATCTCGGGATAGAGGGTCAGGATCTGGGCCGCAAAGCTCATCGCCGGCGCGCCCGCAGCCGGGCGGCGGACAGGCCGCCAACCAGGCAGAGCGCACCGCAGCCCATCATCACGAAGCCGATCATCCGCAGCATGTCGGCAAAGGGCCGTTCGGGATGCAGCATGCCCGGCAGCAGCACCAGCAGCGGCAGGGGACAGACCAGCCCGATCGCCACCAGCCCCTTCACCCAGAGCGGCCAGCCAAGGCCGAACAGCCGCCAGCCCCCGGCCAGCATCATCAGCAGATAGATTGCGGTCAAAATTTGCGCCATGGCTGCGCGCCTAGAGCATTTTCGCCGCAGGGGGAACTGTCGATCGCCAGCGCCTCAGGGCGCCTTGACCTCCAGCTTCAATTCCTGGATTTCCGCGTCGGCGGTCGGCGCCAGCAACAGGCTGCCCGCCACCCGCCCCTTCTCGCAGGCCCAGGTGAACTTGCCCGACAGATTGCCGGTCGCGCTCAGCGGTGCATCGACCGCGCAGCTACCGACCTCTCCCTTCAACGCCGCCAGACGCTTGCCCCAATGCACCGCATCGGCATCCATGAGGAAATTCATCGCCAGATTGTCGCGGGCGGCCAGCACATCGCCCGACGCATAGATGCGCCCCGCCGCGGCATAGCCCTGCGCCAGCAGCGGACTGACCGGCACGTCCCGCGCGATCAGCGCGCCCGCCTTCTGCAACAGCATCGCCGCATCCCAGGCGGC
This sequence comes from Sphingobium sp. SG1, assembly GCF_057063145.1. NCBI lineage: Bacteria > Pseudomonadati > Pseudomonadota > Alphaproteobacteria > Sphingomonadales > Sphingobiaceae > Sphingobium > Sphingobium sp. SG1. Next base: position 425,456 of record NZ_JBVVOJ010000003.1, read on the forward strand.
GCCCGCCCCGCCATTATAGGTGCGATTGGTGAAGACGAAGATACCGACACCATAATCCGGCATCAGCATCACATGGCTGCCATAGCCGGGATAGCCGCCGCCATGGGACAGGGTCAGCCCCAGGTCGCAATCCTGCGCGATCCGCATGGCAAAGCCATAGGCCGCCGCCTGGCGGCAGGCGGTCGCCCCGCTCTTGCCGTTGCGCTGGCCGACGCTCATGAAATTGCTGCCCTCCGCCAGCATCCGCACCGACGCCCGGCTGACCGGGCCGCTCTCCGCATCGTCGCGCGGCGGCCAGGCCGACAGCAGGAAGGCCACCCAGCGGGCATAGTCATTGGCACTGGTCTGCAGCCCGCCCATCGCGCCAAAGGCGCCGTCGGCCATGTCGGGCTCGCGCTTCCAGCGCCCATCTTCCCAGCGATAGCCGAGCGACCGCCGCGCAACCGGCCATTCACTCACCTGATAGCCGCTCGACGTCATGCCCAGCGGCGTCAACAGGCTCTGCTCGACATAGCGGCGATAGGGCATGCCCGAGACATTGGCGATGATCCGCCCCAGCAGCGCATAGCCGAAGTTGGAATATTCATAATGGGTCGCCGGCGCGCTGCTCATCGGCACGCCTTGCTCCAGCATCCGGGTGAAGTCCGCGTCGGGCAGCGGCGTCTGCCGGTCGCCCCACGGATTATCGTCGACAAAGCCCGCGCTGTGCGTCAGCAGGTCGCGGATGCGGATGCGCGGACTATCCTTGGTCGCATAGGTCCAGCCGCGCATTTCCGGCGCATAAGCCTCGGCCAGATCATCGAGCGAGAGCTTGCCTTCCTCCCGCAGCTTCAGGATCGACAGGGCGGTGAACGCCTTGGTCATGGATGCAATGCGGAACAGGCTGTCGGCCGTTACCGGCCGCTTCTGCACCAGATCCTGCGCACCAAAGCCCTTCACATGGACCAGCCTTCCATCGGCGACGATGCCATAGACCAGGCCCGGCGCATGTCTATCGACCTGGAAATCGGCAAAGAGACGGTCAATCTCGGGGATGGCAGCGTCGATCTTCCTGGCATCGGCAGCAACCGCCGGCGCGGACAGGATCGACAGAAATCCCGACAGGGTCACCATGCGCACAGCCATGGTCATCATGCGCTCCAATCCTCCACTGTCAGGCCGGGAATATCGGCGAAATCCTTTTCGTTGCGCGTCACCAGCACCATGGCCGACGCCATCGCCTGCGCTCCGATCAACCGGTCGAAACCCCGACGGCGCACCCCCACCAGGCGTACCATCTCGGCATAGGTGCGCGCGGCGGCATCATCGAAGGGCAAGATATTCAGCAGCGCCAGAAATGTATCGACACGCCGCAGGTCGCCGACCGGATCGCTCGAGCCGCGATTGCCGACCCGCAATTCGGCAGCGGTGACAGCGGAAACCGACAGGCGATCGAACTCGGCCGCCATCCGCTCGGCCAGACGGGCGCTCCGTCCGAGCAGGAAATCGATGCAAACATTGGTGTCGAGCAGATAAGCGACCTGCGTCATGCCGCAGACGACGCCGGCCCGGTCCAATCGCGATCACCCTGATCGATATCGCCGCGCCCTTCCGCCATGAAGCCGGCCGACATGCTGCCGAACAGGGACAAAAGGATGTCGCGCTGCTGACCCTGCTTCCAGAAGGAAAAACTGCCATCGGCATGCGGTATCATGACGACTTCCTCGCCGTCATTCAGGCCCAGACTCTTGGGCAGCCGCAACGCCAGGCTGTTGCCCGACTTGAAGACCTTGGCCCGATATTCTTCGCCCATGGAGAAGCTCCGTATATACGGAGCGTATATACTATTCGGTAAAAGCCGCGTCAATCACGGCGCCGTCCTCGCTCAGCACCACCACATGCATCGGTGCCATGAAGCGCTTGCCGGGCTTGCCCTCGATCGACGGACGCTGCACCTCAATGATGTCACCGGCGCCGAAATTCTCGACCGCGATGATCTCGCCCAGCGCCTCGCCGGTGCTGCTGGTGCAGGGAAGGCCGACCAGGTCGGCATGATAATATTCGCCCTCGGGCAAGGCCGGCAGAGCGGAACGCGGGACGGTCAGCGCCGTGCCACGCAGGGCTTCGGCCGCGCCGCGATCGCCGATCTCGGCAAAGCGGGCCACCGCGCCATTGGGGCCGGGGCGCACCGACTTCAACGTCAATGTGCGCCCCGCCGCATCGAAGCTCTTGTAGCTTTTCAGGGCCTCGGCCCCTTCGCCAAACAGCTTCAGACGGACTTCGCCCGCCACGCCATGGGCACCGATGATCGCGGCCAGGGTGACGGGCTTGTCGGTCAAGAGGATCAGCCCTCAGCCTGCTCGGCAGCAGCTTCCTCGGCGGGAGCGGCTTCTTCAGCGGCCGGAGCAGCGGCAGCGGCAGCGGCTTCGCGCGCAGCTTCTTCAGCTTCGGCAGCCTTGGCGGCGCGGTCTTCAGCGCGGTCCTTGGCCTTCTGGCCCGGCTCTGCCTTCTTCGGGTTGTTGCGAGCAGCGCGTTCCTTCACGCCAGCGGCGTCCAGGAAGCGGGCAACGCGGTCGGTCGCCTGGGCGCCGGCGGCAACCCAGTGCTTCGCACGCTCGACGTCGATGATGACGCGCTTTTCGTCGCCCTTGGGCAGGACGGGGTTGTAGCTGCCGATGCGCTCGATGAACTTGCCGTCACGCGGGGCGCGGCTGTCGGCCACGACGATGCGGTAATAGGGGCGCTTCTTGGAGCCGCCGCGCGACAGACGGATGGAGGTTGCCATGGAACTAGACCTTTCTATTCAAACCAAATTACGGAAATTGCTTATTTCTTCATGAAATTCTGAAAGCCGGGCGGAAGCTTGGGCATGTTGCCGCCCAGGCCACCAAGGCCACCCAGACCCGACAGGTCGGGCGGACCGCCCTGCCCATCCGCGCCGCCCGGACCACCCAGGCCGCCCAATCCACCCATGCCACCGCCGGTGAACATCTTGGCCAGCCCCTTGAGGCCGCCCATCTTGCGGATCTTCTTCATCGCCGATTCCATTTCCTGATGCATTTTCAAGAGACGGTTGACGTCCTGCACGGTGCGGCCGGCGCCCTTGGCGATACGGATCTTGCGCTTGGCGTTGATCAGCGCGGGCTTCTCGCGCTCCTTGGGGGTCATCGACCCGATCATCGCGTCCAGATGCAGCAGCGTCTTGTCGTTGGCGCCGCTATTGGCCATCGCCGCCTGCGCCTTCTTGAGGCCCGGCAGCATGCCGGCCAGCGCGCCCAGGCCGCCCATGCGGCGCATCTGGTTGAGCTGGCTGCGCAGGTCGTTCATGTCGAACTGACCCTTGGCCATCTTCTTGGCCAGCTTGTCGGCTTCCTCGGCGTCGATCGTCTCGGCGGCCTTCTCGACCAGGCTGACGACGTCGCCCATGCCCAGGATGCGCTGGGCTACGCGGGCCGGATGGAAGGGCTCAAGGGCGTCCAGCTTTTCACCGGTGCCGGCGAACTTGATCGGACGGCCGGTGACCGCGCGCATCGACAGCGCGGCGCCGCCACGGGCGTCGCCGTCCATACGGGTCAGCACGACACCGGTCAGCGGCACCTGCGCGGTAAAGCTGGTCGCCACGTTCACGGCGTCCTGGCCGGTCAGCGAGTCGACCACCAGCAGGATTTCCGCCGGATTGGCGACGTCGGCGACCGCCTTCATCTCGTCCATCAGCGCCTGGTCGACATGCAGTCGGCCGGCGGTGTCGAGCATGACGACGTCGAAGCCCTGCAGCTTAGCCGACTGCAGCGCGCGCTTGGCGATCTCCACCGGCTGCTGGCCGGCGACGATCGGCAGGGTCGCGACATCGATCTGGGTGCCAAGGACGGCCAGCTGCTCCTGCGCGGCCGGGCGCTGGACGTCGAGCGACGCCATCAGCACCTTCTTGCGCTCCTTGTCCTTCAGGCGCTTGGCGATCTTCGCGGTCGAGGTCGTCTTGCCCGACCCCTGCAGGCCGACCATCATGATGACGGCGGGCGGGGTGACGTCGATCAGCAGGTCGCTGGTTTCGGCGCCCAGCGTCTCGGTCAGCGTGTCGGAGACGATCTTGACGACCATCTGGCCGGGCGTGATCGAGCGCAGCACATCGCTGCCGACAGCCTTTTCGGTCGCCTGGTCGACGAACTGGCGGACGACGGGCAGCGCCACGTCGGCTTCCAGCAGTGCGACTCGCACTTCGCGCATCGCGGCACGGACATCGTCCTCCGTAAGCGCACCGCGCCCACGCAGCTTGTCGAATACCCCACCGAGACGATCGCTTAGCGAATCGAACATCATCACCTCAATTCGGGCCAAGGCCCGGAAAATCCATGCACCACCCCAAAACGACAAAATCGCCGGCGGGCGAAAACTCGCCGGCCAGCGTCCATTCGATATCCCTCTTGGATATCCTGGAGTCGTCAGGGTTCCAGGACCAGAGTCCCGGATGCAGGGCGCCCCTTAAGCCAAAGCGGCCGCAAGCGCAAGTGCGCTATCCCGCAGCCAGCGCGGCGGCCGCCCCAATGACGATCGCCGTGCGCCCCAGCAACTCGACCAGCAGCAATCGCCCGGCGATCACCGCCAGTCCCCAGCGATAGGCCGGATGCACCGCGCCGCGCAGCCCGGCATCGGCGCGCATCGCGATCCCGACATAGAGCAATTGCATCAGCGTCGCGCAGGCGCCCGCCCATGGCCCCAGCAACGGCATCGGCAATATCCGGCCGAATGCCGGCTCCATCATCGCGATGGTCCCGCACAATATCAGCCGCTTGTGCCAGTCGCTCCGCTGCCGCAGCAGGATCGCCGCCAATGTGAGCGAACCAAAGGCCAGCATGTCGAGCGGCCCCAGCACCAGGAATATGCCCGGCGGGAAGAAAGGCGGCACCCGCCCCATCTGCACCGCCAGGATGGACGTCGCGATACCCCAGGGGATCAGGAAGCAGGCAAGCCCGGCCGCAACCCAGCCCAACTGGCGATGGAGATCGGTCCGCCGCTGCGCCACCAGCAGTGCCTGCGCCAGGAACAGTAGCGTCCATGCCAGCAGCGACAGCGCATGGACATGCACCCACCAGGGCACGGACGCCACGTCGACATAGCCGCGCAGGGCAAAGCTGCCGAAGCCACCGACCACGGTGACGGCGACCAGCGCCGCCATGCCGGTAAAGATGCGCCGTTCCCGCGCCTGTCGTTCCACTGCACCGATTGCCGTCGCCATTGCGTCGACCTCCCGCTCTTTGGCAACAATAGCGCAACAACCAGGCCCAATATTGTAAGAAGTCGCCACGTTCCGGCTCGGCGCTTGCGCCGGCCCGTCGTTTGCGCCAGCAAACCCGCCACAGACCGCATAACAGGGGGAGCTTTCTATGAGTTGGACACGTCGCAAGCCGATGGAGGCGATGACGCCCCAGGGAGGCGGCCACAGCATGGCGCGCACCCTGTCCTGGCCGCATCTGCTGGCGCTGGGCGTCGGTGCGATCGTCGGCACCGGCATCCTCACCCTGATCGGCGTCGGCGCCGACCGCGCCGGCCCCGCCGTCCTCATCTCCTTCGCCATTGCCGGCGCGATCTGCGCCTGCGCCGCCCTCGCCTATGCCGAACTGTCGACCATGATGCCGGCAGCGGGCAGCGCCTACAGCTACTCCTATGTGGTGCTGGGCGAGGGCATTGCCTGGATCGTGGGCTGGAGCCTGATCCTGGAATATTCGCTGGTCGTCTCGACCGTGGCGGTGGGCTGGTCGGGCTATGCCGCCCCGCTCCTCACCCCGCTCGGCTTTCCCGAGGCGCTGACCAAGGGACCGGAGCTTGGCGGCCTCATCAACACCCCCGCCATCTTCATCATCGGCGTCGTCGCTGCCCTGCTGATGTTCGGCACGCGCGAAAGCGCCCGGCTCAACACCCTGCTGGTGCTGATCAAGATCGCGACCTTGAGCCTGTTCGTCTGGGTCGCCCTGCCCGCCTTCGACGCCCAGCATCTCGAACCCTTCATGCCCTTCGGCTTTGCCAAGCATATGGGGCCTGACGGCATCGAGCGCGGCGTGATGGCCGCCGCCGCGATCATCTTCTTCGCCTTCTACGGCTTCGACGCGATCTCGACCGCGGCGGAGGAAGCCAAGAATCCGGACCGTGACCTCGCCATCGGCATCGTCGGCTCGCTGATCGTCTGCACCCTCATCTATGTGCTGGTCGCCGCCGCAGCGGTGGGCGCCATGCCCTTCACCCGCTTTGCCGACAGCCCGGAGCCGCTCGCCCTCATCCTGCGTGAAATGGGCCAGGGGTCGATCGCCCGGATCGTCGCGATCGCCGCCGTCATTGCGCTCCCAACCGTGCTGCTGGGCTTCCTCTACGGCCAGAGCCGCATCTTCCTGGTGATGGCGCGGGACGGCTTCCTGCCGCAATCGCTCGCCCGCATCTCGAAGCGCGGCACCCCTGCGCGCATCACCGCCGTCACGGCCGTGCTGGTCGCGGTCATCGCCGGCGTGCTGCCGATCGACCAGATCGCCGCGCTCGCCAATGCCGGCACGCTGATCGCCTTCACCGCGGTGGGCGCCTGCCTGCTGATCCTGCGCCGCCGCGCACCGGACCTCAAGCGCCCGTTCCGCACCCCGGCGGCGACGCTGGTGGGCCTGGGCGCCGTGCTCGGCTGCGCCTATCTGTTCCTCAGCCTGCCGATGAAGACCATCTATGCCTGCCTGATCTGGAACGCGATCGGCCTCGTCGTCTATTTCCTCTATGGACAGAAGCGCGCCTCGGCCGCCCGCTGAGAGACTGTTTGAGAAAGCCGGTACCAGCCCACTCCCCCGCCCAACCACCCGATCCAGTGTCATCCTGTCGGGCGGTTGGGCGGGGGGGCGGGCTGGTACCGTGACGAAAAATCGCTCTTTCGCGATTTTTCAAACAGACTCTGAAGCATCGGCGTACGAAAATGAAAAAGCCTCCCGTCGCGACAGCAACGGGAGGCTTTTTCTTTGCCTCGAACAGGGTAGCGCTCAGTGCGCCGCCGACGTATCCACCGGCCCGCTGGGCTTGGGCGCCAACCAGACGATCACCGCCGCCGCAAACAGCACCAACGCGGAGATGAAGAAGACATAGTCGACCGAAATGGCGATCGCCTCCTGCTCCACCAGATTGGATATGGTCTGGCGGATCTGCTCGGTCGTCATCCCCATGCCCGACAGCGCGCGCTGCGCATCGTCGGGCTGCAAGGCGCCGGCCAGTTCGTTGCGCGACACGCGCTGGCTGTCGCTCCATCCGGTCAGCACCAGCGACGTCGCGATCGCGATCGCCATGGTCCGCAGGAAATTCTGCAGGCCGGCAGCCGACGCGGTCTCGCTCGGCGGCACCGACCCCAGGGTCAGCGTCGTCAGCGGGATCATGAAGAAGGGCATGGCAAAGCCCTGCACGAACTGCGGCAGCGCCAGCCCGAAAAAGTCGATGCCGCTGGTCCAGTGCGCCCGCCACAAGGTCATGCAGCCCAGCCAGAAGACCGCGCCCGAAATCATGATGCGCGGATCGACCTTGCCGGTGAAGCGGGCCGCGAACGGCGCGCTCATCACCGCCGCCATCGCCGTGAAGGCCGTAACGATGCCCGACCAGGTCGCGGTATAGCCCATCGACATCTGCAGCCATTGCGGGATGACCACGATGCTGGAGAAATAGGCACCGAAGGCCAAAGCCAGCGTGAAGACGCCCGATGAGAAGCCGATATGTCGGAACACCCGCAGGTCGACGATCGGATGCTCCTCGGTCAGTTCCCAGATGATGAAGACGATGAAACCGATGCCGGCCAGGATGGCGAGCGTCAGGATCAGCGGGTCGGAGAACCAGTCATGGTCGCGACCGATGTCCAGCATGACCTGCAGGCAGCCGATCCAGAAGATCAGCAGGCACAGGCCGATCTTGTCGATCGGCTGGTGCGCCGTATCGGTTTCCACCGGCCGCAGCATCGCCATCGCCGCGAACACGCACAGCGCCGCGATCGGCAGGTTGATGAAGAAGATCCAGTGCCAGCTCCAATTGTCGCTGATATAGCCGCCGACGATCGGCCCCATGGCCGGCCCCAGCAGCGTCGTCATCGCCCACAGGCCCATGGCGCGCGGTCGCATTTCCGGCGGGAAGATGCGCAGCAACAGGGTCTGCGACATCGGCATGATCGGCCCGCCACAGATGCCCTGACCCAGGCGCGCGGCCACGATCATGCCCAGCGTGGTCGACAGGCCACACATCATCGAGAAGAAGCCGAAGCCGATCATCGCCCAGATGAAGGTCCGCACCACGCCGAAGCGCAGCGCCAGCCAGCCTGTCAGCGGCACGCAGATCGCCTCCGCCACCGCATAGGATGTGATGATCCAGGTGCCCTGGTCGCCGGAGATGCCCAGATTGCCAGCGATATGCGGCACCGAGACATTGGCGATGGTCAGGTCGAGCACGACCATGAAGTTGCTCAGCGCCAGCACCAGCCCGGCAAGCGTGCGGGTGCGCGGCGAGAGCAGATTGAAGGTTTCGGGACCGCTCACGCGCTCGCTCCCTTACTTGCCGGCCAGATCGATCTCGACTTCGGTGGACAAGCCCACGCGCAGCGGATGCTCTGCCAGTTCCTTGGGGTCGAGCGCGATGCGCACCGGCAGGCGCTGGACCACCTTGATCCAGTTGCCGGTCGCGTTCTGCGCCGGGATCAGCGACAGCGACGAACCGGTGCCGCCGGAGAAGCCCACGACCTTGCCATGATAGACCACATCGCCGCCATAGATGTCGGCCACCACCGTGGCGGGCATGCCCACCTTCACATGGCGCAGCTGGCGTTCCTTGAAATTGGCGTCGACATAGACCTGCGACAGCGGGACGATGCTCATGATCGGGCTGCCCTGCGCGACACGCTGGCCGATCTGGACCGCACGCTTGGTCACCACGCCGTCGATCGGCGCACGGATGATCGTGCGTTCCAGGTCCAGCTTGGCGTCTTCCAGCTTCGCCTTGGCAACCATCACCGCGGGATCACTTTCCTCGGTCGAACCGCGGATCAGCGCATCATTGGCGGCCAACTGGCCGGTGGCGGCATTGCGGGTCGCCTGCGCGGTCTCGACACCGGCACGCGCCAGGTCCAGCGCCGCCTTGGCAGCGGCATAGGATTTGCGCGCCGCGGTGACTTCGTCACCCGAAACCGCGCCGCCCGCGACCAGCGCCTCGCGGCGCTGCAGGTCGATGCGGGCCTTGTCGAAATCGGCCTGCGCGGTCGCCAGCTGGGCACGGGCCTGGACGATGTCGGCGCCACGCGCCTCGACCTGCGCCGACAGCGAACCGCTGGTCGCGCTGGTCTGGCGGAAGCGGCGACGGGCATCGGCCAGATCGGCCTCGGCCTGCTGCAGCGCGATCTGCGCATCGGTCGGGTCCAGCTTCACCAGGATGTCGCCACGCTTCACCGTCTGGGTGTCGGTGACGTTGACCTCGATCGCCTGCGCCGACAGCAAGGGGGTCACCTGGGCGACCTCCGCATTCACATAGGCATTGTCGGTGCTGACATGGTTGCGGCCGATCAGGAAATACCAGGCCGCCCACAGGACACCGACCACCAGCACGGCGATCGCCAGACGGGTCAGCCAGGTCTTGCGGGCATTGCCGCGCTGCTCGGCCAGTTCGGGGGAAGTTTCGGTGGCGGCATCAGCCATTGGGTCGATCCTTGGACTGAGCGTCGCTCGCGGCAAAGCCGCCGCCGAGCGCGCGAATGAGGGCAATATCGAGAGAGAAGGCGCTCGCTTCCAGCTGCGCGACGGACTGACGCGCCGCGAGCAGCTGGTCCTCGACGTTCAGCACGTCGAGATAGGTGGAAAGCCCGCCCTTGTAGCGTTGCTGGGCGACGCCATAGGCATCCTGCGACGCGGCCAGCGCCGCCTTGGCGTCGGTCAGCCGCTGGTCCAGCGTCCGGCGGCTGGTCACGGCATCGGCGACGTCCTGATAGGCACCCAGCACCGTCTTGTCATAGCTGGCGACCGCCTCGTCATAGGTCGCGCGTGCACCGCGATACTGGCCGCGCAACTGCCCGCCATGGAAGATCGGCAGGCTGATCGCCGGGCCGGCACTGCCGAACAGCGAATCCTTCTTGAACAGATTGTCCGCAAAGGACGTCGAACCACCCGAAGCACCGGTGCCGGTAAACAGCGTTTCATACCCCAGCGACTGGACGCCGATCAGGGCGCTCAGGCTCACCGCCGGGTAGAAGGATGCCCGCGCCACCTTGATCCGGCTGGCGGCGGCCTGCGTCCGGGCCAGCGCGGCGGCGACATCGGGACGACGCGCCACCAGATTGGTGGTGACGTCCGCCGGCAGACCCAGCGGCGCCAACTGGCCGATCTGCGGCCGGGTCATCGCCAGGCCACGGTCCGGCCCGGCGCCGATCAGCGCGGCGATCTGATGCTGGCGCAGTTCGATCGCCACGCGGGCGGCGGCCAGTTGCGCCTTGGCCGAGGACACGGTGGCGTCGGCCTGGCGCACGCTGCCGCGCGTTTCCAGGCCATTCTGCCGCCGGTCGGCGACCAGCTTCTGGCTGGCCGTGCGGATTTCCAGCGTCCGCTCCTGGATTTCCGCCTCATCATAGAGGCGGGCCAGGTCGGCATAGGCATCGGCGATCGCGGTGGTCAGCGCCAGGCGCGCCTGCTGCGCGTCGATCTCGGCCGCGCGGGCCTCCGACGTGGCTGCCGCCAGCGACGCCCGGTTCTTGCCCCACAGGTCGATGTCCAGACCAAAGTCCAGCCCGACCTTGCCGGTGCCCAGCCAGCCCTGCGGCACGAAATCCTTGGGCATGCCCATATTATAGCTCTGCTTGGTCACGCCGGCATTGGCCGTGGCGTCGACCGTGGGCAGCAGCGCCGCGCCCGATTGCTGGGCCATCGCAGTCGCCTGGCGGAAGCGCGCCAGCGCCACCGCCATATCGGGCGAATTGCGCAGCCCCTCCTCGATCAGCGATGTCAGTTGCGGATCGCCATAGGCGCTCCACCAATTCTCGCTAGGCCAGGCAACCGTGTCGGCGCTCAGGCTGCGCCCCGCCTCCACGCTCTGCGGCGCGCGAATCTCGGGCTTGTCGCCCAGATCGGGTATTGAAGCACAGCCGGCCAGAAGCAGCGCTGTCACTGCAATACCGCCGGTGCGAATGGAAAAACTGATGCGACTCACGGACATATCCAAACCGTACCATCCAGTATGAAAATCGCCTTTGCCCCGCCGTACCACCCTTGTCAATATAAATAGCGTACTCTATGGTACGCTTATATGACATGCTCGGAAAAAGCTTTAGCCCCCAGTCGTCGGGAGGCCCGCCGCCTCGACCGGCGCCAGACGATATTGGAGGTGGCTGCCCGGCATTTTCTGGAAAATGGCTATGCCGCGACCAGCATGTCGGCCATCGCCGCCATATTGGGCGGGTCGAAGGGCACGTTGTGGAATCATTTCCCTTCCAAGGAGGAATTGTTTCGCGCGGTTCTCGAAAATGCGACCAGCACCTATCGCGCGCGGCTTTCGGAAATATTGGACCCCGGCGGCGACCTCCCCTCGACGCTGCACCGCACCGCGCTCAGCCTGCTCGAAAAGGTGACATCGCCCGAAGCGATCGCCCTGCACCGGCTGATCGCGTCGGAAGGCAGCCGCTTCCCGGAAATGAGCCGCATCTTCTATGAAATGGCGCCCAGCCATACGCGGATGCTGCTCGCCCGCTTCCTCGAAGGCGCGATGGACCGCGGCCAGTTGCGCCGCGACGACCCCGACAAGGCCGCCCGCGTGCTGATGCGCCTGACGACATCGGGCTGCCATGAATTGCTGCTGCTCAGCCAGATCGAACGGGTCACGCCGCAACAGATGGAAAGCGACGCCGCCTTCGCCGTCGACATCTTCCTGCGCGCCTACGGCGCAGAAGGCATGGCGCGTTAACCATTTCTTTGCCGCCAGCTTCTATCCTGCTGATCGCAGGAGTTGCTATCCAATGCCGTTTTTCAAGCGCAAGCCCCTTCATCAGATCGTCGCGCAGCAGCCGGAAAGCGGGGCCACAGCCTCGCGTCGGCTGCGCGTGCTGCTGATCGACGAGAATGCGACCGCCCGCGCCGTCATCGCCCGCCGCCTGTCGCGGCTTAACTATGACGTGGTGCTGGCCGAAAATGGCTTCATCGCCCTCAACCTGCTGGTTACGCGTCCGGTCGACCTGATCCTGATCGACATGGACCTTTTGATGCTGCCCGCCGTGGCGACGATGAAGCGCATTCGCGCCACCGCGCTCGCCCCCCATGCCTGCATCGTCATGCTGACCGGCCGCATCGACAGCCAGTCCGCCGTCGAAGTGCTGGAGGCCGGCGCCGACGACCATATCGTCAAGCCATTCGATTTCGACCTGCTCGATGCGCGGCTGCGCCATCTGTGCGCCCGGGCCGAACGGCTCGGCATGCTCAGCCGGCACAATGCCGAACTCGACGCCCGCATCGCCCGCCGCGCCGTGGAGCTGGGTGAAACCCGCGACGCCCTGCAGGAAATGCAGCTCGACCGCGCCCGCCTCGTCTCCTCGATCCAGGCCTTGCAGGATGAAGTCGCCCGCCTCAGCGCGCGGCAGAACTGACCCATAGACTGAGGCCAGCGCCAAGCCGTTCGGGCGGACCATCCGCCGCGATCCGCTCGGCATCCGCCCGCGCCCGGTCCAATATCGCCGGCGCCACCGACCCATCATGATAGACCCGGTCGGCCAGCGCCAGCATCCGCGCATCGCGCACGCTCAAATCGTCGGGATCGGCCGACGTCAGCCGGACAAGATATAGCTCGCTATTGTCCGCCTCCGGGCCCTCCGCCAGCCAGACGTCGATATCCGGATCAAACCCCAGCGGATCGATCGCCCCGCCCGGCGCCAGCGCCTTGCCGATCGCCTGCCGCCGTGCGCCGGCATCGGGCCACAGGTCGCGCAACCGCCCCCGCGCCGCAAACAGCGCCCGCGCCAGATCGCCCAGCCCGCTCGGCAACAAGGCCTCGATCCGCTGCCGCAGCGCCGCCGCCAGCCCCGCCGACGCCCCACCCGTGCCGATCGCGATCAGCACCGGATCGCGATCGACGATCGCCGGCAGGGTGAAATCGCACAGGTCCGGCTTGTCGGTCGCATTGACCAGCACGCCGCGCGCGCGCAGTCGCGCCACGACCGCCGCGTCGCCATCCGACACGATCGCGACCCGCGCATCCGCATCATCCTCGCCGACGATGCGCGCGCCGGCGCGCTCCAGCAGCCGGCGCTTGGCATCGGCCGCCTCGCCCTGTCCGGTCAGGATGACCGCCCGCCCCTCCAGCCGCAGAAAGACGGGCAGGCTGTGCATCAGCCAGCCACCCAGTCGGGGATATGGTCGCCCGCGATCAGCGCCTCGATCGGCGGACGCGCGCGGACCACGGCCCATTTGTCGCCCGACACCAGCACCTCGGGGGTGAGCGATCGGCTGTTATAGGTGCCCGCCATGGTCGCGCCATAGGCGCCCGCGGTCATGAAGGTCAGCAGGTCGCCGGCCGCCACCACATCCATGTCGCGGCCCATGGCAAAGGTATCGCCGGTCTCGCACACCGGTCCGACCACGTTCGACGCGATCCGGTTGCCGTCCGGCGCCACCGCGCGGATATCGTGCCAGGCGTCATAGAGGCTGGGCCGCATCAGGTCGTTCATCGCCGCATCGACGATCACGAACGGCGCCTGTGCGCCCTGCTTGACGCGGATCACCTTCGACAGCAGCACGCCGGCATTGCCCACGATCACCCGGCCCGGCTCGAACATCAGCCGCGCATCCCAGCCCTGCGTCACCCGCGTCACCATCGCGCCATAATCGGCCGGGCTCGGCGGCAGCGGCTGCGACGGGTCGTAGGGCACGCCCAGGCCACCGCCCAGATCGGCGGTGCGGATGTCATGGCCCGCCGCGCGCAGCTGCGTGATCAGCGCGCCGACCTTGACGAAGGCCGCCTCCAGCGGCGCCAGGTCGGTCAGCTGGCTGCCGATATGCACGGCGACGCCCTGGACATCGAGGCCCGGCAGGTCGCGCGCCGCGGCATAGCTGTCCAGCGCCCGGTCATAGGGAATGCCGAACTTGTTTTCCGACTTGCCGGTCGAAATCTTGGCATGGGTGCCGGCGTCGACATCGGGGTTGATGCGATAGGCGACCGGCGCCCTCCGGCCCATCGACAGCGCGACCTCCGACAGCATTTCCGCTTCCGGTTCGCTTTCCAGGTTGAACTGGAAAATGCCCAGCTCCAGCGCCAGCTTCATTTCCTCGGCGGTCTTGCCGACGCCCGAAAAGACGATGCGATCAGCCGGAATGCCCGCAGCCACGGCGCGCTGCAACTCGCCGCCCGACACCACGTCCGCGCCCAGCCCCAGCTTCGCCAGCGTCGCCAGCACGGCGGCGTTGGGGTTGGCCTTCACGGCAAAGGCGATCAGCGGATTGTCGAGCTGGGACAGCCCTTCGCGGAACACGCCGACATGGCGTTCCAGCGTCGCGGTCGAATAGACATAGACCGGGGTACCGACCTGCTGCGCAATTTCCGTCATCGGCACCTGCTCCACATGCATGGTGCCGTCTACATAATCGAAATGGTCCAAGGTCTGATCCTTGCGGGAATAGGGACTATTGTTGCGGCCGGCTTTCCGGCGGCAGGTCGAACTCGTCATTGCCGCGCTGGCGCGACTGGGTCAGCAGTTCGACGTTACGTTCCGGGCGGGCCTGGGTGCCCGGATCCATCATGTCGGCGGCGGTCGGCGCAGTCGCCGCCCCCACCGGCACGGCAGGCAATTTCTGGCCCGCCACGGGTTTGAGCGATTCACGGCCGCCGCAGGAGGCCAGCGCCAGCGCCATTGCCCCGATCATCAGCCCGTTGCGGACATGCCGTGCCATCTGCCTCACTCCTGTGTCGCGCGCGCCGCGGCGATCCGCGCGCGCACCTGATCGGGCGCCGTGCCGCCATGGCTCTTGCGGCTGGCGACCGACGCATCGACCGTCAATACCGCATAGATGCGATCGTCGATACGCGCATCAATGGCCTTGAGCGTGTCAAGCGGCAGGTCGGCCAGCTGCACGCCGGCTTCCTCCGCCGCCGCCACCGCGCGCCCGGTGATATGATGCGCCTCGCGGAAGGGAATGTCGCCCTCGCGCACCAGCCAGTCGGCCAGGTCCGTCGCGGTGGCAAAACCGCTTTCGGCCAGCCCCCGCATCCGGTCGGTGCGGAACGTCACCGTCTCGATCATGCCGGTCATCGCCGCGATCGACAGGCCCAGCAGGTCATGCGCCTCGAACACCGGCGGCTTGTCGTCCTGCATGTCCTTGGAATAAGCGAGCGGCAGGCCCTTCATCGTCACGCACAGCGCATTCATGCAGCCCATGATGCGGCCGGCATGGCCGCGCACCAGTTCGGCCGCGTCGGGATTGCGCTTCTGCGGCATGATCGAGCTGCCGGTCGAATAGGCGTCGGGCAGCTTGACGAAGCCGAAGGGCTGGCTCGCCCAGATGATGAATTCCTCGGCCAGGCGCGACAGGTGCAGCGACGCCTGGGTCGCCGCCATCAGATAGTCGAGCGCGAAGTCGCGGTCTGACACGCTGTCCAGGCTGTTGTCGGTCGGCTTGGCAAAGCCCAGCGCCGCCGCCGTGGCATGGCGATCAATCGGGAAGCCGGTGCCGGCCAGCGCGGCGGCGCCCAGCGGGCATTCGTCCAGCCGCACGCGCGCATCGGCAAAGCGGCTGCGGTCGCGGCGCACCATTTCATAATAGGCCATCAGATGATGGCCCAGCGTCACCGGCTGCGCCGACTGGAGATGGGTGAAGCCCGGCATCACCGCATCGACATGCTCCTCGGCGCGGGCGAGCAGCGCCTGCTGCAACCCGGCCAGGCCCGCCATCACCTCATCCATGGCGTCGCGGACCCACAGGCGGAAATCGGTCGCCACCTGGTCGTTGCGACTGCGCGCGGTGTGCAGACGTCCGGCGGCCGGGCCGATCAGTTCGGCCAGCCGCGACTCCGTGACCATGTGGATATCTTCCAGGTCCAGATTGACCGGAACGCCATTGGCTTCATATTCCTCCGCGATCCGGTTCAGCCCCTCGGTGATCGCCTGCGCATCCTCGCCATCGACGATGCCCTGCTTGGCCAACATCGCGACATGCGCCTTGGACCCGGCGATATCCTGTTTCCACAAGCGCTTGTCGAAGGGGATGGAGGCATTTATCTCACGCATGATCGATGCCGGGCCGGCCGCGAACCGGCCACCCCACATGCTGTTGGAGCCTGCTTCCATGATATCGTCCTTGCGCTCGGTAATGACACTGCTCCTGCTGGCTGGGCTGGCGGCATGCGATAGGCAATCCCCGCCCGCGGGGCAAGCCAATGCGAGCGCCAGCGGCAAGGTGACGGGCGACGAAGTGCAACCCGCTGCCGGCGACAGTGCGAAGGGCGAATTCAACTACACGATCGACCGCAGCAAGGCGGGCACGCCTGCGCCGACCTTCGCGTTCGAAAATCCGCAGGGTGGCACGGCGACCCTGCAGGACTTTGCCGGCCGCCCGCTGCTGGTCAATCTCTGGGCGACCTGGTGCGCACCCTGCGTCGCGGAGATGCCGACGCTCGACGCCCTCGCCGCGCAAAGTGACAGCGAAGGTGACAGGAGCCTGGCGGTATTGACGATCTCGCAGGACGTGCAGGGCCAGGCCGCGATCAAGCCTTTCTTCGCCAAGCACAAGCTACCCCACCTCAAGGGCTGGACCGATCCGGAGAACAAGCTCGGCCTGGGCTATGCCACCGGCGTCCTGCCGACCACCGTCCTTTATGATGCCAAAGGCAAGGAGGTTGCGCGCGTGGTCGGCGCGATGGACTGGACCGGCGCGGAAGCCCGGAAGCTCATCGCCATGGCCAAGGGCGAATGAGGCACAAGTAAATCAACAACGAACCAGGAGCAAAAATCCGCCATGCCAGTTGATTGCAAAATGCATCAATGTCGATGCATTACATATAATTGCACAGCCCAGCTGTATCACAATAAGCTAATGAATCTTGGCACGGAAAAATTGCAGAAACATTTCATTTTTACTTAAATTTTGTGCGGCGCAATAGAGGATATTCCGCAGATCATTCGTCACCCCCTATGTCGATATAATGACAAAATCAGGGGGCATCGAATGAATAGACTATCTGCTCTAAAAATTTCTCTGATCGCCGCATCATCCTGGTCGGCCTGCGCCATGGCGCAGGAAGCACCGCAGGAACCGCAGGCCGATGAAGGTGCAGCCATCATCGTTACCGGCACCCGCGCAACCGGCATGCAGGCCGCGGAAAGCGCCGCGCCGGTTCAGGTCTTCGGCGAGGAAGCGCTGAGCCATGTCGGCCAGCCGAACCTCAACCAGGCCCTGACCCAGATGGTGCCAAGCTTCACCGCCCAGACCCAGGGCACCGACATGTCGAACTTCTCGCTGTCGGCCCGTCTGCGTGGCCTGAGCCCCAACCACACGCTGGTGATGGTGAACGGCAAGCGTCGCCATGGCTCGGCCATTCTTCAGGTCATCGCCGGTCCGTTCCAGGGTTCGGCCGCGCCCAGCATCGACCTCATTCCGCCAGATGCCGTATCCCGCATCGAAGTGCTGCAGGATGGCGCCGCCGCCGTCTACGGCACCGACGCGATCGCCGGCGCCATCAACATGATCCTCAAGGATGACAGCGAAGGCGGCAGCTTCAAGGTCACTGGCGGCCAATATTACAACAGCGAGGGCGAACTGTTCTCGGCTTCGGGCAATGTCGGCTTCAAGCTGGGCGAAGACGGTTTCTTCAACCTGACCGGCTTCCATCGTCGCCAGAACTACACCTCGACCGGCACCGGCCAGGTGACCATGTCGGACATTGATGGCAATCCCTATGTGCCGACAGCCGGCACCTATCCGGGCTCGTTCGGATCGACCAACAATTATTATGACCCCGCCTGGGCTGGCCTCGACCTCAACGGCATCAACGGCGGCCAGGCCAAGTCGCAGCTCAACCTGCTCTTCTACAATATGGGCTATGATTTCGGCGGCGTCGAACTCTACAGCTTCGGCGACGTGTCGCGTCGCGTCGGCTATGCCAAGCAGGGCTATCGTCCGCCCAACCGCATCTGCGCCAGCACCACCGATACCAGCACCTGCTTTGGTGACACCGGCACGTTCGGCATGGTCCCCCAGCAGAAGGTGGAGCAGAAGGAATATAGCTTCACGGTTGGCGCCAAGGGCGAATTTGGCGGCGGCTGGAACTATGACGTCAGCACCACCTATGGCTATGACCAGAACAAGATCTGGACGATCGAATCCGCGCATCGCGCCATGTGGATCGAAAGCTACACGGCCGCACAGAATGACTCCAGCATCACGCCCTACACGCCGACCGACGCCTATGACGGCGGCTTCAAGCTCAGCCAGCTGACCAACACCCTCGACATCCGTAAGGAATTCGACGTTGGCATGGCCGAACCGCTGACCCTGGCCTTCGGTGGCGAATATCGTCGCGACACCTATGAAATCGTCGCCGGCGACTTCGCATCGACCTACAAGGAAGGCGTCCAGTCCTTCCCCGGCTACAAGGATGTCGATGCCGGCAAGCACAGCCGCAGTTCGAAGGCTGGTTACATCAACCTGATCGCCAGCCCGGTCGAAGGCTGGACCATCGACCTTGCCGGCCGCTACGAAGATTATAGCGACTTCGGCGACACCACGATCGGCAAGATCACCACCCGCTACGACTTCTCGGATGCCTTCGCGATCCGTGGCACGGCCAGCACCGGCTTCCGTGCGCCCACGCTTGCGGAATCCTTCTACTCGACCGTCAATGTCGGCCCGACCAGCGCGGTGCTCCAGTTGCCGGCCGGTTCGCCAGCCGCCATGCTGCTGGGCTTCAATGCCCTGCGTCCGGAAAAGTCGACCAACTTCTCGGCAGGCATCGTCCTGCGTCCGGCTCCCAAGCTCGCGATCACGATCGATGGCTATTATATCAAGATCAAGGATCGTATCTCGGCAACGGCTTCGCTGCCGGCCATTCAGGGCGGTCTGCCCGTCGCCGGTGCGGAAGACATTCTCGCGGCGATCGCGTCCACCGGCCTGGTGCTCGACACCGGCCTGCAAACGCTGGGCGTGGCGAGCTTCACCAACCTGATCGACACGGAAACCTATGGTGTCGACTTCTCGGCCAACTATGTCGTGCCGCTCGACTTCGGCAAGCTCAACCTGTCGCTGAACGCGAACTACAACAAGACCAAGATCACCGACAACAAGAACACCAGCCTGTTCAGCGCGCAGTCGGAAAGCTACATCGAAGACGCTTCGCCCGACTACAAGATTGTCGCCGGCATCAACTTCGCCAGCGGCCCCTTCTCGGCCAACCTGCGCCAGACCTTCTACGGCAAGACCAGCATCCTCGTCCGCTCGGCCCTTTCGGCAGCGGCGATGAACGGCCAGCCGCTTGAACGTGACGGCGTGGTCAAGGCGACCGGCATCACCGATCTGGAGCTGGGCTATGACTTCACCGATTATGTGAAGTTCTCGATCGGCGCGAACAACCTGTTCGACAAGCGCCCCGAAAAGCCCAAGCTGCTCAGCGGCGTGACCGTCCTCCCCGGCCAGTCGCCCTATGAGAACGGCTCCACCAGCTGGAACTCCTATTATGGTCACGGTGCCTATGGCTCGGCCGGTGGCTATTACTACGCCCGCGTAGACTTCAAGTTCTGATAGGCTAGAACTGAAGGGCCGGTCTCCCAGGAGACCGGCCCTTTTGCTTTGTCAGCGTCCTGAAGCCGGTCGGCACGACCGCGGCTCGCAGGACGCGGCAACAATGATAGGGATGTGGATCGATGCCTCGATCCCCATCAGGGGGAAGCGAAAACCATGACCGACCGTCCGGACACTCTCAGCCGCCGCATGCTGATGCGCGGTGCCATGGGCGCGGCGGCAATAGCCGGCGCGGCACCCGCCCTCGCCCAGCGCGACCGCAAGGTGGCGATGAGCGATGATCCCAAGGCAATGGTCGCCACGCTGACCGACGGCATCTTCATCAACAGCAACGAAAACCCGCTCGGCCCCGCCCCCGCCGCGCTGCAGGCGCTGTCCGGGCTCGATCCGCTCGCCGGCCGCTATGGCATGGCCTTCGCGTCGAAGCTGGAAAGCCTGTTCGCCCGCCAGAACGGCCTGGCACCCGACCAGGTTCAGGTCCATCCCGGTTCCTTCATGCCATTGCGCTCGGTCGCGCTGACCTACTCGTCCAAGACCCGCCCGATCGCCTATTTCGAGCCGACCTTCGACCAGGGGTTCCTGGGCAAGGGCAACCAGCCGGTCACCCGCGCCGTCGCCCTGCCGCTGGCCGGCGACTTCACCGCCGACGTCCGCAAGCTGCTGGCCGCCGCGCCCGAGGCTGGCGTCTATTATCTCTGCAATCCCAACAACCCGACCGGCCTGCCCATCCCGCGCGCCGACATCGAATGGCTGCTCGCCAACAAGCCGGCCGGTTCCGTACTGCTCGTCGACGAGGCCTATATCCATTATAGCGATGCGCAGAGCTGCCTCGACCTGGTCGCGAAGGGCGCGGACGTGCTGGTCACCCGCACCTTCTCGAAAATCTACGGCCTGGCCGGCCTGCGCTGCGGCCTGATCGCCGGACGCAAGGATCTGCTCGACGGCATGGCCGACTATGGCGTCAACATCACGCCGATGCCCGCCGTGGTTGCAGCCGAAGCCAGCCTGCTCGATCCCACGCTGCTGCCCCAGCGCAAGGCCTATAACAAGGCGGTGCGCGACGATCTCTTCGCCTGGCTCGACGCGCGCGGCCTCAAATATCTGCCGTCGCAGACCAGCTTCGCGATGATCCATGTCGGCCGCCCCGGCGCCGATGTCACCGCCGCGCTGGCGAAGGAAAAGATCTTCATCGGCGGCCCGCGCAAGAATATGGACGACTGGGTACGCGTCTCCTTCGGCACGCCGGCCGAGATGCAGGCGTTCAAGACCGCGCTCGCCCGGATCATGGCATGAGCCTCAGCCGGCGTCAGGCACTGGGGGCGGCGCTCGCCGTGCCGCTGGCGGCACAGGCAGCCCGCGCCGTCGCCGCACCGCCATCGCTGCCCGACAAGGCCAGTTTCGCCGCCACCCCGGTCGCCTATCTCGACAGCGCCGCCACCCATCCGGTGAGCCTCAGCGCCAAAGCCGCCGCCGACGCCTATCTCGCCGGCCGCACGCTCGATCCCGTCGCCGCCGCGCGCAAGCCGGTCGATCGCGCCGCGCTGATCGCGAAATTCGCCGCGCTGATGGGCGCTGATGCGGACGAGATCACCTGGGTCCAGTCCACCACGATGGGCGAACAGGCGGTGCTGCGCGCGCTCGGCTTGCCAAAGGAGGGCGGCCGCGTCGTCACCGACACGCTCCATTTCTACGCCGCCTTCCCCATGTATCAGGAAATGGCGAAACAGGGCGTCGACGTCGCCTGGGTGCAGGCGCGCGAGGGCCGCATCGCGCCCGAGGACATGGCCCGCGCCATCACGCCGGGGACGAAGCTGGTCAGCGTCTCGGCCGTCTCCACCTATAATGGCTTTCAGCATGACCTGAAGGCGATCAGCGCGATGGCGCACAAGGTCGGCGCGCTGGTCTATGCCGACATCATCCATGCCGCCGGCGCGGTGCCGATCGACCTGCATGACAGCGGCGTCGATTTCGCCGCCTGCGCCACCTATAAATGGCTGATGGGCGATTTTGGCCTGGGCTTCCTCTATGTCCGGCGCGGTGTCGCGGACCGGCTGCCGCGCACCGAATATGGCTATTATGGCTTTGCCGCGCCCGATGCGTCGCCGGGCATCGGCCTGTCCCCGCCGCAAACCCATATCTTCCCGCTCGATCCGCCCGGCGATGCGCCGACCAGCTATGTCGCCCGCCCCGGCGCGCTCGGCCATTTCGGCACCGGCACCTATGCCCAGGCGATCAGCGCCATGCTCGATCATTCGATCAGCTACATCTCGGCCCTCACCGTCCCGGCGATCCAGGCCCATGCCCAGCAATTGATCGGCCAGTTGCGCGACGAACTGCCGCGCAAGGGCTATCGCCTCATCACCCCGCCGGGCACGACCAGCCCGCTGCTGAGCTGCGTCCTGCCCAATGCGAAGGGCCTGCTCACCGATCCGCTGGCCAAAGCGCAGGTCCGCATGTCGGTCCACGACAATTATTTCCGCATCTCGCCATCGGTGTTCAACGATGACAGGGATGTCGAACGGCTGATCGCCGCCCTGCCCCGCGTCTGATCCTTTTCGGAGCCCTATGATGAAAAAGCTGCTCGCCCCCGCCCTTCTCGCCAGCCTCATGATCGCCGCCCCCGCCGCCGCGCAGAAGCCGCTGCCCGCCAAGCTGCCCTTCTCGCCCGCGATCCGGGTCGGCGACATGCTCTACATGTCGGGCCAGATCGGCCAGGTGCCCGACGGCATGGACCCGCACAAGGAAGGGTTCGACGCGGCAGTGAAGAATGCGATGGATTCGATCGGCAAGATCCTCAAGGACAATGGCCTCGACTTCGGCCATGTCGTCAAATGCACGGTGATGCTGGACGACATGGCCGACTGGCCGCGCTTCAACACCACCTATGTCAGCTATTTCGAAGGCAAGCGCCTGCCCACCCGCAGCGCCTTCGGTGCCGACGGCCTGGCGCTCGGCGCCCCGCTCGAAGTGGAATGCCTGGCCTCGTTCAAATAGGCCAGCCGGGCCTCGCCTGGACCGTCATGGACAGGCGAGCCTCCCATCTTTCCTACACGCGTCTTTCCTGATCTATCCTGACGGATGGACCAGCCCCGCCCCAATCCACCCGTCCCCGCACCCCGGCCACGTCGCCGCCAATGGACGCCCGATCGCCAGCGCCGCTTCCTCGCCGCGCTGCTCGAAACCGGCAATATCAGCCATGCCGCGCAACTGGTCGGCATGTCCCGCTCCAGCGCCCACCGCTTGCGCGATCGGCTGGCCGGCACCGGCTTTGATCGCAGCTGGGCCAGCGCACTGGCGCTCCACGCCGCCCGCCTAGCCGATCCGCTCGCGCCAATCCGCCCGCGCAGGGGGCCGATCGGCCGATAAATGTCGCCTCACTGTCGTTTCGCTGTCGCCTGACTGTCGCTTCGGCGTGACCTTAGTGTCGCGTCGGTGTCGCGTTACAGGCGCGTCACAGGCGCATTTCCGCCGAAATCGCCCGGAAATCGCGACGCAGAACGGTGTGAACTTTCAACTGTCGCGTCGTTTCAGCCCCTTCCCTTCCCCCGCTTCGATCCCCATAGAGATCAGCCATGACCGACCAGCCTGCGCAAGCCGCCATCGAGATCCGCGACCTGACCAAGGTCTATAAGGGCGGCAAGCGCGCGCTCGACGGGATCAACCTCACCATCCCGCGCGGCCAAATCTATGGCCTGCTCGGCCCCAATGGCGCCGGCAAGTCGACCACGATCAACATCCTCGCCGGCCTCGTCAACAAGACCAGCGGTTCGGCCAGCATCTGGGGCTTCGACATCGACGCCAATCCGCGCAATGCCAAGAACAGCATCGGCATCGTGCCGCAGGAGATCGTCTTCGATCCCTTCTTCACGCCGTTCGAGACGCTGGAGAACCAGGCCGGCTATTATGGCGTGCCCAAGGACAGGCGCCGCTCGATGGAGCTGCTGCGCGCGGTCCATCTGGAGGACAAGGCCAATGCCTATGCCCGCACGCTCTCCGGGGGCATGAAGCGCCGGCTGCTGGTGGCCAAGGCGATGGTCCATTCGCCGCCGATCCTGGTGCTGGACGAACCCACCGCCGGCGTCGACGTGCAGCTGCGCCAGCAGCTCTGGGCCTATGTGAAGGAACTGAACGCCATGGGGGTGACGATCGTCCTCACCACCCATTATCTCGAAGAGGCCGAAGAGCTGTGCGACCGCATCGGCATCATCAACCATGGCCGGGTCATCACCGACAAGCCGACCCGCGAGCTGATCGCGATGGCGCAGGAAAAGGTGGTGCAGGTCACCGTCGACCGCGACATCACCGCCCCGCCCAGCGACCCCAGCTTCGAGAAGGTCGAGCTGACCGACGAGCGCACCCTCACCATCACCTATATGAAGAACCGCGCCAATGCGGGCCAGGTGCTGAGCGCGGTGCAGGCCGGCGGCCTCGCCATCGTCGACGTGGTCACCCGCGACCCCGACCTGGAGGATGTCTTCCTCAACCTGACGGCGGCTGCCTGAAGAAACCCCGTTCGGTTCGAGCCTGTCGAGAACCAGTGCGCAGGGTTCTCGACAAGCTCGAACCGAACGGGATAGGGCAAAAGCCCGGAGAGTGAATATATATGCCCACCATCACCCATGACGTCGTCATCATCGGTTCCGGCGCGGCCGGGCTGACAGCCGCCATCAACCTCGCGCAGGACCGCAAGGTGGTAGTGCTGGCCAAGGGCGCGCTGGATGGCGGATCGACCAACTGGGCGCAGGGCGGCATCGCCGCGGTACTCGACGCGGGTGACAGTTTTGCGGCCCATGTCCATGACACGATGGTCGCGGGCGCCGGCCTCAACGATCAGGATACGGTCGAGTTCGTCGTGTCCGAAGCCCCCGCCGCGATCGAGCGGCTGGCGGAACTGGGCGTGCCCTTCAATCCCAATGAAGAGGGCGATGGCGACGAGTTCGGCGAACGCTGGCACCTGACCCGCGAGGGCGGCCACAGCCATCGCCGCATCGTCCATGTCGACGACGCCACCGGCCATGCGGTGCAGGTTGCGCTGCTCAAGGCCGCGCGCGCCAATCCCAACATCACCCTGATGGAGGATATGGTCGCGGTCGACCTCATCACCTCGCGCCATGGCGAGCGCTATTCGGGCGACGGCCATGTCTGGGGCGTCTATGCCTTCAACAAGCAGACCGGCCATGTCGACACGATCCTCGGCCGCGCGACCATCCTCTGCACCGGCGGCGCGGGCCGTACCTATCTCTTCTCCACCGCGCCGCGTGGCGCCACCGGCGACGGCATCGCCATGGCCTGGCGCGCGGGCTGCCGCGTGTCGAACATGGAGATGAACCAGTTCCACCCCACCTGCCTCTATAATCTGGAGGTCAAGAATTTCCTGATTACCGAAGCGGTGCGCGGCGAAGGCGGCCACCTGAAGCTCCCGCCCGGCGTGCCGGGCGGCGGCGAGCGTTTCATGCCCCGCTTCGACGCCCGCGCCGAACTGGCGCCGCGCGACGTGGTGGCGCGCGCCATCGACCATGAGATCAAGCGGCTGGGCCTCGACTATGTCCATCTCGACATCAGCCACAAGCCGCCCGAATTCGTGAAGCAGCATTTCCCGACCATCTATGCCCGGCTGCTGGACCTCGACATCGACATCACCAAGGAACCGATCCCGGTCGTCCCGGCGCAGCATTATACCTGTGGCGGCGTCATCATCGACCTGGACGGCCGCACCGACCTGCCCGGCCTCTATGCCGCGGGCGAAGTGACCGAAAGCGGCCTGCACGGTGCCAATCGCCTCGCCTCCAACTCGCTGCTCGAATGTTTCGTCTTCGGCGAGGCGGCGGCCAAGCATATCCGCGCCAACTGGCACGACCTGCCGGCCCCGCCGCCGATCCGGCCGTGGGACGAAAGCCGCGTCACCAATGGCGACGAAGAGGTCATCGTCCAGCATAACTGGAAGGAAATCCGCCGCTTCATGTGGGACTATGTCGGCATCGTCCGCACCACCAAGCGGCTGGAGCGCGCCCAGCATCGCATCGACCTGCTGTCGAAGGAAGTCGATGAATATTACGGCAATTTCCGAGTTACGCCGGACCTGATCGAGCTGCGCAACCTGCTCGAAGTCGCCCGGCTGGTGGTCCGCTCGGCCCTCCATCGCAAGGAAAGCCGGGGCCTGCACTACACGCTCGACTATCCCGAGACGCTGGCGCAAGCCGTCGACACGGTGCTGGCGCCCTGACCCAAAAAAAGAGGCGCGGCCGGGCAGCCGCGCCTTTGAAGGGAGGAGGAGCAAACGCCAGGGGCGTCGTCTCGCCGACCAAATTAGCGCCGATCCAGGCCGGCGCTTTGATCGAGGTCAAACGCCCTTGAGGAAATTGCCGAGCGCCGCATTGAACCGGGTCGGCTGGTCGGCCATCACGACATGGCCGCTCGGCCCGATCGGCATCAGCTTCGCGTCCTTCTTGGCCGCATAGGCGGCCCGGAAGCGCCGGGTGATCTCGACCGACTGGGCCTGGTCCGTGCCGACGGCATAGACCACCGACATCGGCACACCGATCCGGCCGAGCTGGGGGCCAAGATCGGTATTGGCCAGGTCACGCAGCGCGGTGGCGATCACCTCCGGATTGCTGCCCTCCGCCCCCGGCGCCTGCGCGACGATCTGGGCGAGGTAGCGGCGCCCGGCCGCCGTGCCGGTGAAATATTGGCTGAGCTGGTCGGCCAGATAGCCCATGCCATTGGCGGTGCCGCCGACCATCGCCGCCCCGGCGGGCAGCATGTCGACCACCATCACCCGGCTGGCGAGGCCTTTGAGGCCCTGCATCATCGCCAGCGTGCCGCCCATGCTGTGCCCGACCACCGCCGGCCGCCGCAGTCCCGCGGCAGCGATATAGCGGGCAATCTCGTCCGCCACCGGCTGCACCACCGGCCCGCTGCCATTGGCGTCGGCAGCAAGGCCGGCAAAGCCGCGGACATGAACCAGATGCCAGCGATAGCCCGGCATCTGCCCCGTCACGCCGTTCCAGATGCCCGGACCGCTGGCAAGACCGGGGATCAGCAGCACGTCCCGGCCGCTGCCGCGCACCGTCACCATGATCCGGCGCGACGCAAAATCCGCTGCCAGTGCCGGCATCGCCCATCCCGCCGCCAGTGCGCCCGCGCCGCAGAGCAGGCTGCGTCGATCCATCAGTCCGTCCGTCATCCGCTCCCTATTGCCGCCCCGCCGCTGAACCGCAACTGAGCGCCGTTCCGCCGTTCAGACTCCTTACATCGCAATTGTGGAATCATTCGTCGCATCGTCCTTGCCTACAATGCGGGTCGCCGCGCCTTGTAACGGCTTGAAGTGCGGGGTTAGTGATGAGTTCGAATGATAGCAGGCGCGTCTCGTCGCGCCTTGTGCTTGCGGTGGTTGCCTTGTCCGCCTGCGTCGGCGCACCACCCCAGCCGGGTGCCCAGGCCAGCAGCGCGCGACCGAATAATCCGCCGCGCCAGACGGTGCAGCCCACGACCAACACATGGCCGATCAAGCAGGTCGCCAATCCCCCCGCCCCGTTCAAGGATATCGACCAGCGCGAGCAGCCCTCGCCCGCTCTCGTCAGCGTGATCCAGAATCTGGGTCAGAGCTTCCGGGGCAAGGTCGGCATCGCGGTGCGCCGGGTCGGGGCGGACTGGACCGTCGCCTATAATGGCAATGCCCTGTTCCCGCAGCAGAGCGTGTCGAAACTGTGGGTATCGATGACCTTCCTCGATGCGGTTGATCGCGGCAAGATCCGTCTCGCCGATTCGACCACCATCACGAAGAAGGATCTGACCCTGTTCCACCAGCCGAGCGCGGCGATGGTGGGATCGGGCGGCTGGACCACCACCTATTCCGACCTGATGCGCCGCGCGATGACGCAGAGCGACAATACCGCCAACGACACGCTGCTGCGCGCGGTCGGCGGGCCGGACGCGGTGCGCGGCTATCTGGCGCGCCGCCACATCGCCAATATCCGCTTTGGGCCCGGCGAACGGCTGCTGCAATCGACCACCGCCGGCCTCGACTGGCGGCAGGATTATTCGATCGGCCGCAATTTCTACGCCGCCCGCGCCGCGCTGCCCATGTCGGTGCGGCAGAAGGCCCTCGACAATTATCTCGCCAGCCCGCCCGATGGCGCCGCGCCGGCGTCGATCGTGCAGGCGCTGGCCAAGCTCAAGGAAGGCGACATGCTGTCCTCGGCATCGGCGCGCGTGCTGATGAACTTCATGGAGGAAGCCAAGACCGGGCCGCAGCGGATCAAGGGCGGCGTCCCCCATAGCTGGACCTATATGCACAAGACCGGCACCGGGCAGGATCTGCCGCCGCGATCGACCGGCTATAATGATGTCGGCATCATGACCGCGCCCGACGGCACCAGCTATGCGGTTGCGGTGATGATCGGCAGCACCACCGTGTCGATCCCCGAACGCTGGCAGCTAATGCAAGCCGTGTCGCGCGCCGTGGTCGCCAATCATGAGAAGCGCTAGAGCATCCTTCGATTCACCCTAATCGGAGGATGCTCTAAGGATCAGAAGCGCCTGACGACGCCGACATAGAGTTCGGTGTCGGGGCTGTCATGGTTGAGGCCCAGATTGGCGCCGGCATCGAACTGCATGTCGTCGCCCGCCTGCCAGCCCAGCGACAGCCCGGCCAGCGCCTGGGTGGCATGGCCGTCGGGATCATCGTCGCGCATCAGCGACGCCTCGATCGATCCGGACAGGCTGTCGCTGATGTCGAAGCCCAGCCCGGCGACGCTGCCATAGGCGAGATGCCGGCCATCGCCATCCTCATCGACCGCCGCATCCACTTCCGGCGTTGCCAGCAGGCTGAAACCCTGCCCCAGATCATAGCTGATCGGCACCAGCATCCCGGCGCCCCAATCACCCTCGCCGATCGCGTCGCCGCCGGTCGGCAGGCTGGCGTAGGGCATGACCGCGATCGAGAAGCCCGAACCATCGGGATTGCGCAAATTCTGCCGCAGCGCGACGCGCATGTCGCCGATGCCGCTGTCCTTCTCGACCGCGCCGGTCGCCCGATCGCGCGTGCGCACATGGCCAAAGGCGGTCCAGCCCAGTTGCGCTTCCAGGCTGTCGGTCAGGCCGATGCGCAGCAGTGCGTCGCCGACGTTCACAGTGTCGATGCGGCTCTCCGCATCCTGTTCGCGGGTCCAGTCGCCCAGCCCCAGTTCGACCTGAACCTTGCCCGGTGCCATGGTGCAGGGCGGCGTGTCGAGCCCAGGCCGGTCGGCGCAGAAGTCCCGATCATCCTGCGCCCAGGCCGCGCCACCCTGCGCCGCCATCGCCAGCAGCATCGCCGCGCCCCATGCCCGCATCATACGCCCTCCCCTTCCCAATCTATTTCCAGCGCAACGAAACGGATAGGAAGCAGCAAATATCCCGCACTGGCCTTTACTGTCCCGCTGCGGCACTAAGTCCCTATGCCGCGCCCCTTTTCCTCGCTGCTCGACCGCGTGACGCCGCGCACCATCGATGAACTGGAATGTGCGCTGTCGGTGCTGGGCGCGATCCTGCTCGCTCATCTGCTCGGCGCCACCCATGTCTCCTGGGCCGCCTTTGCCGGCTATATGGTGATGCGTGGCCATGCCGCCGAAACGCTGGCGCGCGGCGTGCTGCGGATTATCGGCACGGTCGCGGGCGGCCTGATCGCGCTGGGCAGCGCGCCCTTCATTGTCGGCTACTGGCCCGCCGCCGCCGCGGCGCTGGCGCTGATGGGCACGATCAGCCTCTATGCCGCGATCACCTCGCGCCGTTCCTATGCCTGGCTCTTCTTCGGCCTGACCTACGCCATGGTCGTGCTCGACAAGATCGAGCATCCCGCGATCGCCCTGCCCGAATTCGTCCAGACCCGCGTGCTCGAAACGCTGGCCGGCATCGCCGCCAGCCTGATCGTCAGCCTGGCCTCCACCCTGACCCTGCGCCGCCGCTGGCCGGCCAAGCGCACGCCCGCCGCGACCGGCGCGGGCTGGCACGGGGATTCGCTGCGCCATGCGCTGCAGGCCGGCGTGGCGCTGGCGCTGCTGGTGGCGCTCAATGCCTGGATTCCTGTGCCCGCGCTGGCGCAGGGCGCGATCATGATCATGGCGGTGATGCTGCTGCCGGTCACCGGCATCGGATCGAGCGGCCTCGCCCCGGTCAGCCAGCGCATCCTGCAACGCATGATCGGCTGCATCGGCGGCGCCCTGTTCGCGGCCTTCTTCCTGGTCGCGGGTGCCGACAATATGGCGCTGCTGCTGGGCGCCACGGCGATCGGCGTGATGCTGGGCCGGCATCTGGAAAATGGCGATCCGACCCATCGCTATGTCGGCACCCAGTTCACCCTGGCGGTGCTGGTGATGCTGGTGCCCGACCGCTATGACCAGCTGGTGCTGGAACCTGGCGTCGAGCGGCTGATGGCG
This sequence comes from Sphingobium sp. SG1, assembly GCF_057063145.1. Classification (NCBI taxonomy): domain Bacteria; kingdom Pseudomonadati; phylum Pseudomonadota; class Alphaproteobacteria; order Sphingomonadales; family Sphingobiaceae; genus Sphingobium; species Sphingobium sp. SG1. Next base: position 455,592 of record NZ_JBVVOJ010000003.1, read on the forward strand.
ATCTTCATCGGCATGGCCGTGCTGATGCCGGTGCTGCTGGTCGGCCATATGCTGCGTGGTCGGCGCGCCGACGAAGCGACCGCCCCGTCAAGCGGTGAGAGCGGCGGCGTATAAGCGCCCGGCACTGGAGCGGCGGGCCAATCCCCGCTATCCCCTGCCCCATGTCTCAGCAGAATCATCTCTATCTGGTCGACGGCAGCGGCTATATCTTCCGCGCCTATCACCAGCTTCCGCCGCTCACCAACCAGCACGGCCAGCCGGTCGGCGCCGTCTATGGCTATACCACTATGCTGTGGAAGCTGGCCGAGGAGCTGGGCAAGGCGGAGGGGCCGACCCATCTGGCCGTCGTGCTGGACAAGGGCAGCCACACCTTCCGCAACGACATGTATGATCAGTATAAGGCGAACCGGCCGCCCGCGCCCGAGGATCTGGTGCCCCAGTTCCCGATGATCCGCGACGCCACACGCGCCTTCTCCCTCCCCTGCATCGAGGAAGCCGGGTTCGAGGCGGACGACATCATCGCCAGCTACACCCAGGCCGCCGTGCGCGCCGGCTGGCATGTCACCATCGTGAGTTCCGACAAGGATCTGATGCAGTTGATCCAGCCCGGCGTCGACATGTACGACACGATGAAGAATGAGCGACGCGGCGCCGACTATGTCATGGGCAAGTTCGGCGTGCTGCCCGAGCAATTGGGCGACGTGCTGGCGCTGATGGGCGACAGCGTCGACAATGTGCCGGGCGTGCCGGGCATCGGTCCCAAGACCGCGGCCAAGCTGATCACCGAATATGGCACGCTGGAAGCGGCGCTGGACGCGGCCCCCGCGATGAAGAAGTCGAAGATGCAGGAAAACCTCATCGCCCATGCCGACATGGCGCGGCTGTCGCGCCGACTGGTCGCGCTGCATGACAGCATGGACCTGCCCGAGCCGCTGGACGACCTGACCTTGAAGGGCATTCCCAAGGAGCCGCTGCAGGCCTTCCTGTCGCATCATGGCTTCAAGACCCTGCTCAACCGCCTGGGCGCGCCGGCCGCTGCCGTCGCCGTCGCCAGTGCTGCCGCAGCGGCCAGCGCCGACGCGCCGACGCCGCCGCCGGTCGAGGTCGAGCATCCGCCGATCGACTGCGCCCTCTATGAAACCGTCACCACGGTCGAGGCACTGCAGGTCTGGATCGACGAAGCCCGCGCGCTCGGCGTGGTCGCGGTCGATACTGAGACCGATGCACTCGACAGCATGGAATCGGGCCTGGTCGGCATCAGCCTGTCCACCGGGCCGGGCCGCGCCTGCTACATCCCGCTCGCCCATCGCTCCGCCGACGACATGTTCGGCGAAGTGCCGCAGCAGATCGCGCTCGATGATGCCATCCGGTTGCTGAAGCCCCTGCTCGCCGACGATGCGGTGCTCAAGGTCGGCCATAATATCAAATATGACCTCAACGTCCTCGCCCGCGTCGGGCTGGAGGTGACGCCGATCGACGATTCGATGGTGATGAGCTTCGACCTCGACGCCGGCAAGTCGCTGGGCGGCCATGGCATGGACGAGGCGGCAAGCGTCCACCTCAACCACACCTGCATCAGCTTCAAGGAAGTGACCGGCACCGGCAAGAAGGCGATCAGCTTCGCCCATGTGCCGCTCGACAAGGCCACCGCTTATGCCGCCGAGGATGCCGAGGTTACCTGGCGCCTGTGGCACAAGCTGTCGGGCCGCCTGCCAGCCGAAGGCGCAACGCGGGTCTATCAGCTGGTCGACCGGCCGCTGATCCCGGTAGTGGCCGGCATGGAGCGGCAGGGCATCAAGGTCGACCGCGAAGCCCTCTCCCGCCTCTCGGGCAGCTTCTCCCAGTCGATCGCTGGCCTCGAAGCCGAAATCCACGAACTCGCCGGCCATCCCTTCACTATCGGATCGCCGCAGCAGCTCGGCGTCGTGCTGTTCGACGAAATGGGTCTCAAAGGCGGAAAAAAGGGCAAGAGCGGCACCTACTCCACCGACGTCACCGTGCTGGAGAAGCTCAAGGCCGAAGGCTCCGCCATTTGCGGATTGGTGCTGGAATGGCGCCAGCTTTCCAAGCTCAAGTCGACCTATACCGATGCGCTGCAGCAGCAGATCAACCGCGACACCGGCCGGGTCCATACCAGCTACTCGCTGACCGGCGCCCAGACCGGCCGCCTGTCCTCGACCGACCCCAACCTGCAGAATATCCCGATCCGCACCGAGATCGGCCGCCAGATCCGCCATGCCTTCGTCGCCGAACCCGGCAATGTCATCCTGGCGGCGGACTATAGCCAGATTGAGCTGCGCCTGGCCGCGCACATGGCCGATGTCCCCGCGCTCAAGGACGCATTCGAACAGGGCGAGGATATTCATAACCGCACGGCCATGGAATTGTTCGGCGAGGTCAATCGCGACACGCGCGGCCGCGCCAAGACGATCAACTTCGCGATCCTCTACGGCATTTCGCGCTGGGGCCTGGCCGGCCGGCTGGAAATCAGCGCCGACGAGGCGCAGGACATGATCAGCCGCTATTATGAGCGCTTCCCCGGCATCAGCGTCTATATCAACGAGACGCTGGAAAAGGCGCGCGCCAACGGCTTCACCGAAACCCTGTTCGGCCGCAAGACCTGGTTCCCGCGGATCAAGGCGCCGGTCCAGCACGAACGGCAGGGCGCCGAGCGCGCCGCGATCAACGCGCCGATCCAGGGCACCAGCGCCGACATCATCAAGCGGGCGATGGCGCGCATGGGCCCGGCGCTCGAAGCCGCGGGCCTGCCGCGCGTGCGCATGCTGCTGCAGGTGCATGACGAACTGGTGTTCGAACTGCCCGAAGGCGATGTCGAGGCGGCGAGCAAAGTGATCCGCCAGGTCATGGAAAGCGCGGCGGAACCGATGGTCAGCCTGTCCGTACCGCTGGGCGTAGAAATCGGCACCGGCCCAAGCTGGGGCGCGGCGCACTAAAAAATCCAAGATACCAACATCTGCTGGCATGACCGGGCTGTGGCCCTCCACTCCCCGTCATGCCAGCGAAGGCTGGCATCCCAATGCCTTTTGACGCAGCATCACGGCCATGACGGGCGGCTGGATCTATATCATGACGAACCGCGCTTATGGCGTGTTGTATATTGGCGTGACATCCAGCCTGCCGCATCGAACCATGCAGCATCGCGACGGGACGGGTTCGGACTTCTGTCGCCGATATGGTCTGGATCGCCTGGTCTATGCCGAGCGGCATGCAGCGATCATCGATGCCATCGCCCGAGAAAAGGCGATGAAGGCGTGGAAGCGCGAGTGGAAAGTGCGGTTGATCGAAAGCATCAATCCCAAATGGCAGGATTTATTCGATACGCTGCACATGGACTGAAGCGCGGCGCCAGAAGGAAGTGGGATGCCAGCCTTCGCTGGCATGACGGAGTATAGGAACCACTATCCACTGCCGTCATCCCAGCCCAGGCTGGGATCTCTCTTCTTCCCCCTTCCAACGAAAAAGGCCGGCCCCATCGGGACCGGCCTTTTTCTCAATCGAACAGCTCTTCCAGAAAGCTCTTCCTGCGTTTCTTGGGATAGCCCCGCCCGTCGTCGCGATATTCGCGATCCGGGCGGTAGCTCATCTGCGGCGCGGCGGGGGCCGGGGCCGGCTGAACCGAGCGCTCGATGATCTTGTCGAGTTCGCCCCGGTCCAGCCAGACGCCGCGACATTGCGGGCAATAGTCGATCTCCACTCCCTGCCGGTCGCTCATGTGGAGCCCCACATGGCAGACCGGGCAGAGCATGGCCGACACGGTGGCCTGATCGCGCATGCTTATTCGCGCTCGCCGGTCAGGCTCAGCAGCATCTGGAACAGGTTGACGAAATTGAGGTAGAGCGACAGCGCGCCCATCACCTGCATCTTCTGCGCCACCTCATGGCCGGCATAGTAGAAATATTCCGACTTGATGCGCTGCACGTCCCAGGCGGTGAGGCCGGTGAAGACCACCACGCCGATGATCGAGATGACCATCGCCATGGCCGACGAGCCGATGAAGATGTTGATCAGGCTGGCGACGACGATGCCGATCAGGCCCATCATCAGGAAGCTGCCCATCTTGGTCAGGTCACGCTGGGTGGTATAGCCCCAGAGCGCCATGGCGAGGAACATCACCGCCGCCGAGAAGAAGGCCTGGGCGATGCTGCCGCCGGTGAAGACCAGGAAGACGCTGCCCAGCGACACGCCCATCACCGCCGCGAAGGCGTAGAAGGCAGTGCGCGCGCCAGCCGTCGTCATCTTGTCGATGCGGAAGCTGAAGAAGAAGACAAAGGCCAGCGGCGCGAAGATCGCGACCCACTTCAGCGGCGTGCCGAAGATGGCGGCAGCCAGCACCGGGGTGTTGCCGACCAGGGCGGCGACCAGGCCGGTAATGACCAGGCCGATACCCATGTTGCGGAAAACGCCGAGCATGTGCGCGCGCAGGCCAGCATCGGTCTGCGCCGTCTGGCTGGCGCCATAGCCCGGCATGCGTACGGGATTGTTCACGGCTTCACTCACTCCATCATAAATGTGGTTCGAGTGAGCCCGGTGCGGTCTCCTGCGGCAAAAAGAGGGGGGAATTGCCACAAAACCTGCACCGGGCGCACCCGATGCGGTCCGACATCGCGACCTGGATCAAGGGGGAAGAGATCCATGTCGCCAGAGGGGCCCGGTCCGCACAGCCAATATCGGGTCGCCCGGACGATCGCGCAAGGCGCCACCGCCCAAGCAACAATTTATTACATTTGCCGCGCCGCGCCGACGCTGCGGATGAAATCCCACACTTCCGAGGCGAAGGGCGGCTGCCGCTCGTCTTTCCACTCGTCGACATGATCGTACATGCGCGTCACCCCCTCCATCATCGCCGGTGTGGCGATGGCGGTGAAGGGCGCGAGCAGCGCCTGCCATTCGTCATAAAAGGCCCCGGCTGCGGCGCTGGCCGGGTCGAGTGGCAGCGCCGCCTCGATCCGGGCGGTGAGGTCCGCCCATTGCGCGCTATAGGCCGCCTGATCGAAATCGGCCGGCATGTTGGGCATCGTCTCGGCAAAATCGGCCTCGGCCTGGGCGCTGATATAGCGGCCACTGACCGCCTTCCATTCTTCTTGCATGGTCATGCTTTCTCCACTGCGGATCAGCGAGCAAAAGGTCGCGGCATCGAGCGGCTCGCCACGGTCGATGCGGGACAAGGCAGTTTCCAGATGGCTGCGCGCCTGCGCCAGTTCCTGCGCCTGCGCGTCGATCGCAGCGATCTGCGCGCGCAGCAGCGCGCCAAGGTCGATCGGCCGGCCTTCGAACAACGTCTTGATCTGGGCGAGGCTCAGCCCCGCGCGCTTGAGTGCCAGCAATTGGTGCAGCCGCGCCAGCTCGGCCGAGCCGAACAGGCGCCGCCCCGACGCGGTGCGCAGCGGCGCGATCAGCCCGCGCGCCTCATAGAAACGCAACGCCCGGCTGGTGAGGCCCGTGGCGCGGGCGACGGCGGCAATATCCAATATATCGGTCATGCCCCTTGCTACCGCTTGACCCAAGGTCAAGTTCAAGCGCTTTTTTGAGGGGCACGCCCCGTTGACGATCGCGCCGTCTCGCGACATGGCTGGCGCCATGAGCCAAGACCAGCATAGCGACGCGCCCCTGCGCCTGTTCAACAGCCTGACCCGGTCGATCGAGCCGTTCGCGCCGATCGAGCCCAACCATGCGCGCGTCTATAGCTGCGGCCCGACCGTCTATAATTATGCCCATATCGGCAATCTGCGCGCCTACGTCTTCGTCGACACGCTGCGCCGGACCCTGCTGTGGAAGGGGCTGGACGTCACCCAGATCATCAACATCACCGATGTTGGCCATCTGACGTCGGATGCCGATGCCGGCGACGACAAGATGGAGGCCGCCGCCCGCGCCAGCGCCAAAAGCATCTGGGACATCGCGGCCCATTACACCGAAGCCTTCAAGGCCAATATCGCCGACCTCAACATCATGGCGCCCAGCGAATGGACGGTCGCAACCGACTATGTGCCGCAGATGATCGAGTTCGCGCAGAAGATCGCCGACGCGCATTGCTACGAACTGGAGAGCGGCCTTTATTTCGACAGCTCGACCGTGCCCAATTATGGCGCGCTGGCCGGTGGTCGCGACGATGCGGCCCATGCCCGCATCGACCCGGTGGCAGGCAAGCGCAATCCGAGCGACTTCGCCATCTGGCGCAAGTCGCCGCCGGGCGAGCAGCGCCAGATGGAATGGGACAGCCCCTGGGGCAAGGGTGCGCCGGGATGGCACCTGGAATGCTCGGTCATGTCGCAGGCGCGCCTGGGCCAGCCGTTCGACATCCATACCGGCGGCATCGACCATCGCGAGATCCATCATCCCAATGAGATCGCTCAGAATCAGGCCTATTGCGGCTGCACCGATACGCAGCCCGACTTCACCGGCGCGCGCTGGTGGATGCACAATAATTTCCTGGTCGACCGGCAGGGGAAGATGTCGAAGTCGAAGGGCGGCTTCACCACCCTGTTCAGCCTGGTCGATGCCGGCGTGCATCCGATCGCCTATCGCCTGCTGTGCCTGGGCGCCCATTATCGCAGCGAACTGGAGTTCAGCGCCGACAATCTCGCCGCCGCGCTGACCCGCCTCAAGCGGCTGGTCATGGGCGTCGAGGGGCTGAAAAGCCGGGCCGAGGGGATCACCTGGCAGTCGGTGACGCTCGATTATCTGCGCGCCAATCTTCACCCCAAGCTGGTGCCGCTGCTGGAGCAGTTCGACGCCGCGATCGCCGACGACCTGATGACGCCGCGCGCGCTGCCCCTGCTGGAAGAAGCGATCGGCATGAAGAAGGTGCCGGTGGACGAGAAGCTGTGCCTGATCGCCGCGTTCGACCAGGCGCTGGGCCTGCGCCTGCTCGACCTGACCCGCGCCGAGTTGCGGGTGCAGCCCAAGGATGCGCAGATCACGCCCGAGGAGATCGAGGCCGAACTGGAACGCCGCACCGCCGCCCGCGCCGAGAAGGATTTCGCCCTGTCGGACGAGATACGCGACGCGCTGATCGCACGCGGGGTCGAGGTGATGGACGGCGATCCCCTGCGCTGGGACTGGCGCCTGACGCTGGCCTGATGACTTGACGCCGTCCTGGGTTCCACCCAAGACGGTATCGGGTCGAGAAAAGTGGGGCGCATCATGCTGTTTTCCGCGCGCGCGGGCGCGTTTCTGCTGGCCTTGGCCGGCCCCGCGCTGCTGCCCGCTGCCGCCGCACCGCCGCCTGCCTTCCGCACCGACGATCCGCGCTATGCCCGGCTCTACGCGCTGGAGGACAAGGCCGACGCGCTGTTCGAGAGCGACGATTATGCCCTGTCCATGTCGCAGAAGACGCGCGACGCCTGGACAGCGCTCGAAACGGCGGCATCCCACAGCAAGGTGCAGGGCCAGGCCCATCCGCTGGCGGGCGTCGCGCTCATCAACCTGTCGTCGATGGACCAGATCGACGGCCGCAACCCCGACGCTCTCGCTCATGCAGACCGCGGCCTTGCCCTGCTGTCGCCCTTCCGCGACGCCTATCCGATCTACTGGATGCAGGGCCTGTCGATCAAAGGCTATGTCCAGGTCACGCTGAACCAGATCGGCGCTGGGGTCGAGACGCTGGCCGAAGCGAGCCGCTATATCGACGGCTATTTCGCCCGCACCGATCCCAAGGCGCTAGATGAATCGGCGATGATGCTGAAATCCAACATCGCCTTTGCCCATGCCCAGGCGCTGTCCCGCCTCGGCCGCAACAGCGAGGCGGTCGAGGCACAGCGCCGCAGCATGGAGGCGCGGGTCGCCGCCAGCGGCCAGAACAGCGCGGACGCGGTCGGCGCCTATTATATGTATGCGCAGATGCTCTCGCGCGCGGATCGCGATGCCGAGGCGGAAATCTATGCCCGTCTGGCGGTGGATACCGCGACCGACCATGTCGATCGCAAGCATCCCAATTATGCCCGCGCGCTCGAAGCGCTCGGCCTGCTGCTCTCGCGCACCGGGCGGCGCAGCGAAAGCCTCGCCTATCTGGAACGATCGATCGCGATCAAGCGCGAGACCAGCGGCACGAAGAGCCTCGCCTTTGATTTCGCGCTGCAGAATCTCGGCAATCTGTTGCTGCCGCTGGAACGGTATGACGAGGCGGAGCCGCTGTTCCTGGAGGCCGAGCGCGGCTTTCGTGACATCGAAGGTGACACCAGTCCGCAGTCCGCACGCGCGCTGGCCTTTGCCGGCGTCGCCGCTTTCGCCCAGGGACGCAGAGAAGAAGCGATCAGCCGGCTACAGACTGCATTGGCCCGCGGCCGCACCGGCAGCGCCGAGGATCGCGACATGGGGCAGCGCGTCTATCCCTTTCTGATCCCCGCGCTGATCCAGGCCGGCCGGATGGACGAGGCGCGCGCTGCCGCCGCCGATTTCGACCGGGAAACCCGCCAACTCGACAATCTGCCCGGCTTCGCCATCGCCAATGCCGGCATGCTGTCCGCCTGGGCCAATGGCGGCGACAGCGTCGATGCGGCCTGCCGGCTGATCGCGCTGCTGCGCACCAGCCTCAGTCTGCAGGAGGACGGCGCCCTGACCGAGGATCAGCGCGCCGCGCTGGACAGCGTGCTGGCGATCGCGACACAGGCGCGCGACGCCGGGCTGGCGATGGACGCGATGGCCCTGCTTGCCGGATCGGGCATCGTCCAGGCCAATCATCTGGTCGCGCAGCGGATGGTGGACGACCCCGCTCTGGGCAACCGGGTCCGCGCGCTGCAGGACCGGACCCGCGCGCTGCAGGCCGCCGACAGCCTGTTGCTGCAGGCGCTCGCCCGCGACGAAGGCGTTGCCGCCGCACGCGCCAGTCGCGCGACATTGGCAAAAGAGGTCAATGCCGACCGCGCCGCGATCGCCCATGATTTCCCCCGATGGCTGGAGGCGCGTGGCGGCGCCCTGCCCGACCTGGCATCGCTGCGCGCCAATCTGGCGACGGACGAGGCGCTGCTGGCGGTGACGCCTGCCTTTGACGGCGTCTATATCCTGGCCGTCAGCCGCGAACGGACCGCCATCATCCGGGCGCAGGAGACGCGCGCCGATCTGGTTGGCCGGATCGCGCGATTGCGCGCATCGCTGAGCGCCACCGGCTTCGACCAGGAAGGCGCCCATATCCTCTACACCCAGATCTTCACGGCCGATGTCCAGGCCGCGCTGGGCAAGGCGCCGCGCCTGCGGGTCGTGCCGACTGGCGCGTTCGCCGCCCTGCCCTTTGCCATGCTGCCGCAAAAGCCGGTGCAGCATGTCGACCGCAACACACCCTGGCTGATCCGGCGCTATGCGCTGCGGATCGACAGCGGCTTCCGCCCGGTCGTGCCGCAAAAGCTGGCGGCGCAGGATGACCGGATGCTGGGCATCGGCGCCCCCCTGCCCTTTTCGCAGGAGACGCAGGCGATCGCCCTCAAGCAGCGCGGCGGCGGCGCGGCCACGCTGGCGCAATTGCCGCCCCTGCCCGGATCGGCCGAGGAATTGCGATCGGTTGCGCGCTATTTCGGCCCCGATCATGCCCGGTTGCTGATCGGCGCGAATGCCAGCGAGGCGATCCTGCGCACCAGCGACCTGCGCCCCTATTCGGTCATGCTGTTCGCCACCCACGGGCTGGTCGGCGGCCAGATGGAGGGGCTGGATGAGCCGGCCTTGCTGCTTTCGCCACCGGACATCGATTCCGGCAATGACGGGCTGCTGACCGCATCGGAAGTGGCGCAGATGCGGATCGGCGCCGATTGGGTGATCCTGTCCGCGTGCAACACCGCCGCCGGCAGCAGCGCCCAGGCACCGACCTATTCAGGCCTGGCCCAGGCGTTCCGCTATGCCGGCGCCGGCGCCCTGCTGGTGTCGCACTGGCCGGTGCGGGACGATGCTGGCACCTTCATCACGGTCGAGACGGTCAAGGCCAACCGGCGCGGTGCCTATCGCGGGGTGGCGTTGCAACGGGCGATGCTGAAGTTGATCCGATCCGGCAAGCCGGACTCGGTTCAGCCCTATGTCTGGGCGCCGTTCATCCTCGTGGGGCAATAGCCGCTTGCGGATCGACCCGGTTGGCGAGCGGACGACCAGCGGCGAAATCGCTGATATTGGTCATCGTCGTCTCTGCGATGCTCGCCAGCGCCTCTTCGGTCAGAAAGGCCTGATGCCCGGTGACCAGCACATTGGGGAAGGTCAGCAGTCGTTGGAACAGATCATCCTCGATAATCTCGTTGGACAGATCCTCGAAGAACAGGTCGGCCTCCTGCTCATAGACGTCGAGCGCGACACCGCCGATCTTGCGTGACTTGAGCCCCGCCACCAGCGCCTGCGTATCGATCAGCGCGCCGCGGCTGGTATTGACGATCACCAGTCCATCGCGCGCCCGGCCGATCGCGTCGGCATTGATGATATGGCGCGTATCGGGCGTCAGCGGGCAATGGAGCGAGACGATATCGACCTGTTCCAACAGGTCGCGTGGCGGCACATAGCGCACGCCCATCGCCAGCAATTCGGGATCTTCGATCACATCGCTCGCCAGCACCTCGCAGCCAAAGCCCAGCTTCAGCGTGCGGGCGACCAGCGCGCCGATCCGCCCGGTGCCGATCACGCCCGCCACCCGGCCATGGAGGTTGCGGCCGATCAGCCCGTCGAGCGCAAAATTATTTTCCCGCACCCGCGCCCAGGCGCGATGGATGCGCCGGTCGAGCGCCATCAGCAACGCGACGGTGAATTCCGCAACCGCATGGGGCGAATAGGCCGGCACCCGCACCACCGTCAGCCCCAGTTCCGCCGCCGCGACCAGATCGACATTATTATAGCCGGCACAGCGCAGCGCGATCAGCCGCGTGCCGCCAACCGCCAGCTTGGCCAGCACGGCTGCGTCCAGCCGGTCGTTGACGAACACGCAGACCGCCTCGAACCCTTCGCCCAGGCTCGCGGTGTCCGCGTCCAGACGGGGTTCCAGGAAATGCAGTTCATGTCCCTGATTGGCGGCCGACAGGAAATGCCGGTCATAGCCCTTGGTGCCGAAGATCGCGATGCGCATGGCGCCATAGTGCCCGCCCGCCCGCCATCGTCAAGCCGCGGCATATACTGAGCCAGTCCGTTTCACATGTCGGCCAGTCCGGTTGGACAGGCTATCCCAAAGACGGCACTTTGCGTCGCATCCTCAACGATCCGATATGAGTGCCCCGCCCCCATGTTTGCGCTTCTGCTGGCGATCGCCGCCGCGTCATCGAGCAAGGTTCCGCCGCCACCGCCCGCATCGGACGAAGGCGGCATCTACATGTTCGAGACCGGCACCAGCCTGCTCGCAAAATGCCGCAACAAGGCGCCGGAATATAAGCTGGCCTGCACCGCATATATCGCCGGGGCGACCGACGGCATCCGCAAGGAGATGTTCCTGGGCCGCGCCCGCACCGTCTGCTGGCCCAAGCGGATGGCGGCCGAGGATGTGAAAAGCACCGTGGTCGCCTATCTGGAGCGCTACCCCGACCAGCGCGGCGCGGCGGCGTCGGCGCTGGTCAGCATCGCCCTCAACGATCGCTACCCCTGCCAGAAATAAAGCCGCTCGATCAGTCTGATCGATAGTATCCTTACGCAAAGAGGCGCCGCAACCGCTATAAACTTGCCCTGCCGGGCGGTTGCGCGTAGATGCGGCCCCTATTTTTTTGACGTGAAGGAGACTCGACGTGGCGGCGAAGTGGACGCCGGAAAGCTGGCGGGAGCATAAGGGCATCCAGATGCCCTTTTATCGGGACCAGGAGGCGCTTGCCTCGGTAGAGGCCCAGCTTGGCCAGTTTCCGCCCCTCGTCTTTGCGGGCGAGGCACGGAATCTGAAGGCCGATCTTGGCCGCGTCGCGAACGGCGAAGCCTTCCTGCTGCAGGGCGGCGACTGCGCCGAGAGCTTTGCCGAGTTCCATCCGAACAATATCCGCGACACGTTCCGCGTGCTGCTGCAGATGGCGGTCGTCCTGACCTTCGCCTCGAAGCTGCCGGTGGTGAAGGTCGGCCGCATGGCGGGCCAGTTCGCAAAGCCCCGCTCGGCCGATACCGAAACGATCGGCGGCGTGGAACTGCCCAGCTATCGCGGCGACAATGTCAACGACATCGCCTTCACCCCTGAAGCGCGCGAGCCCGATCCGCAGCGGATGATCCGCGCCTATAACCAGTCGGCGGCGACGCTGAACCTGGTGCGCGCCTTCTCGACCGGCGGCTATGCCAGCCTCGACCGGGTGCATGGCTGGATGCTCGATTTCATGGGGCGCAGCCCCTGGGCCGCGAAGTTCGAGGCGATGGCCGACCAGATCGGCCAGGCGCTCGACTTCATGCGTGCCTGTGGCCTGGACGCGGATAGCGTGCCGCAGCTTGGCGGCACCAGCTTCTACACCAGCCATGAGGCACTGTTGCTGCCATTCGAACAGGCGCTGACCCGTCAGGACAGCCTGACCGGCGACTGGTATGACACCTCGGCGCACATGCTGTGGATCGGCGACCGCACCCGCTTCGAAGGGTCGTCGCATGTCGAATATCTGCGCGGCATCGGCAACCCGATCGGCATGAAGTGCGGCCCGACGCTGGAGCCGGACGAATTGCTGCGCCTGCTCGACCTGTTGAACCCGAAGCGGGAAGCCGGGCGCATCACGCTCATCACCCGCTATGGCCATGACAAGATCGAGGCCGGCCTGCCCAAGCTGGTGCGCGCGGTGAAGCGCGAGGGCCATTCGGTGGTCTGGTCCTGCGACCCGATGCACGGCAATGTCATCAAGGCGGCCAATGGCTACAAGACGCGGCCGTTCGACCGCATCCTGGCCGAAGTGCACGGCTTCTTTGCCGTGCATCGCGCCGAAGGGACGTTCGGCGGCGGCATCCATGCCGAAATGACCGGCCAGAATGTGACCGAATGCACCGGCGGTGCGATCGCGATCACCGATGAAGGCCTGGCCGATCGCTATCACACCCATTGCGATCCGCGCCTCAATGCGGCGCAGAGCCTGGAACTGGCTTTCCTGCTGGCAGAAATGCTGAACGAGGAACTGAAGGAACGCCGCGCCGCGGCCTGACGAAAAAGGAACCGGCCCCTCCGAATCGCAAGGAGGGGCCGGCTCATCCGGCCTCTGCCCCCTGTTCAGCCGGGATCCGCAATCGGGTCGAACTCCAGATGCAGGTGCCGCAGCGCCCGCAATATATAGGTGGGCTCATAATCGAAGCGCAGCGCCTCACCCGACCCATGATGGGCCGGGGACAGGCGGATATTGCCCATCCGCGCCAATAGCCGTTCGATGCTGACCGCCACCTCGCGCCGGGCCAGCGGCGCGCCGATGCAGGTATGCGCCCCCCGGCCAAAGGCCAGATGCTCCTTGGCGCGCGGCCGATCCATGTCGAACTGCGCCGGATTATCGAAGCGGCGCGGATCGCGATTGGCGGCCATGTGCGACATCAGGATCGTCGTCCCCGCCTTGATCTCGATCCCGCCCAGTTCCGTCGTCCGCGTGCAGATGCGCCCGCCACTCTTCACCGATCCGTCATAGCGCAGCACCTCCTCCAGGAAATTGGGGATGCGCTTGGGGTCGGCGCGCAACTGCGCCTGGATATCCGGCCGGATGGCGATGATGCGGAAGGCGTTGGCCAGCAGCCGGTTGGTCGTGTCCTGCCCCGCCCCGAACAGGAAGGCCGCCATCGCCGTCAGATCGACCAGGGTCGGGCTCGTCCCATCCGGAAACTTCGCCAGCGCCAGCGTCGTCAATATGTCCTTCTTCTCCGTGTCCGCGCCTAGCAGCCGACGCACCGGCAACACCGCCGGATGGTTCAGGAAGCGGCGCCAGGCGATGTAGCGGAACATATGCTTGCCAAGGCCGACCAGCGGATTGTGCTTCAGATCCTCGGGCGATCCGTCGATCTGGGCCGGCACCGCCCCTTCCAGCAGGACGCGGAAGGCCGCGCGCCCCTTGGCCGGGATGCCCAGCAGGTCGGCGATCACCAGCGTCGCATAGGGGCCGCCATATTGGCGCACCAAATCGACCTTACCATCGGCGGCAAACTCGTCGATCAGGCTGTCGGCGGTCGCATAGAGGGATGGCTCGAGCGCCTTCAACCGACTGGGTGTGAACAGGCTGCCGATCACCGATCGCAGCTTGGCATGGCGGGTGCCGCTTTCCGTCACGATCTGGTCGGCAAAGGCGATTTTGGGCCGCGCCGCCTCCAGTTCCGCCGCGATGTCGTCGCCCTGCGGCGTGAAGGGCAAGTCCGTCATCGGCCCGGTCACGGCGTTGATGCTGGAAAAATGCTCGGTATCGAGCATCACCTGCACCGTTTCCTCATAGCCCGTCACCGCCACCACATTGCGATGGGGCAGCCGCGTCACCGGCCCCTGAGCGCGCAGAAAGTCGAAATAGGCATGGGGATCATCAACCAGATCCACATCCTTGTAGAAGTCCGCCGTGGCGTAGTCGCGCATGATCCTCACCTATTTATGATATACATTGGATCATATCATCCGCCCTGCCGCTGTCAACGACGGCAAAATGGTAAAGCAAATCGCAGGGCTTTCGCGCTAGGACAGCGCCATGCATGGTTCGGCGCCACAGGAAAGCAGCATGATCGGGGCGGGTCGCTATCGCCGCGACATTGACGGGCTGCGCGCCATCGCCATCCTGCCGGTACTGTTCTTCCATGCCCATGTGCCCGGCTTTTCCGGCGGCTATGTCGGCGTCGACCTCTTCTTCGTGATCTCCGGCTTCCTCATCACCGGCATCATCGCGCGCGAGGTGGATGCACAGCGCTTCTCGCTCGTCCATTTCTACGAACGCCGCTTCCGCCGGATCATGCCGGCGCTCAGCCTGATGATCCTGGCCGTGCTGGCGGCGGCCTGCTGGCTCTATCTGCCCGGCGATATCGAGGGCGTGCCGAAATCCGCGCTCGCCGCCACGCTGTTCGCCTCCAACCTCTGGTTCTTCACCGACACCGGCTATTTCGCCGGCGGCGCCGACGTGAAACCGCTGCTCCACAACTGGTCGCTGGCGGTGGAGGAGCAATATTATCTCGGCTTCCCGATCCTGCTGATGCTGGTCGCGCGCTTTGCCGCCCGCTGGCGCGGCCTGATCGTCGGCGCGATCACCGCGCTGTCGCTGGCACTGGCGATCGCGCTCCAGCGCGACACCAGCGGCTTCACCTTCTACCTGCTGCCGACCCGCGCCTGGGAATTATTTGCTGGGGCCTTGCTGGCGCTCGGCGCCATACCTGCCGCGCGCCAGCGCTGGCTGCGGGAGGCGCTTGCGTGGAGTGGCCTTCTATCTGTCACCTTCGCTGTCATCTTCTACACCCGCGAGACCGTCTTCCCCGGCATCACCGCCCTGCCCCCGGTGCTGGGTGCGGCGCTGCTGCTGCACAGCGCGCCGGGCACCAGCGTCGGGCGCCTGCTCAGCCTGCGCCCTTTCGTCGGCGTGGGCCTCATCTCCTATTCGCTCTATCTGTGGCACTGGCCGCTGATCGTCTTCACCGAATATGCGACCGATGCGGCCCTGACCGGCTGGGCGGCAATTGCCGTCGTGGCCGCCTCCTTCATCGCTGCCATCCTCTCCTGGCGCTTCGTCGAGCGTCCCTTCCGCGACGCCCGCCGCATCCCCGCCCGGCGCATCTTCCAGTTCACCGGCAGCGCCATGGCGCTACTGTGCCTCCTGTCGCTGGCACTGCTGGCGATGGGCGGCTGGCCGCAGCGCTTTGCGCCGCAGGTGCTGCAACTCGCCGCCGGCCGCGCCGACATCAGCCCCGCGCGCAAGGCCTGCCATGACACATTCGCCCGCGGTGCCCAGCCCTGCATTCTCGGTGCCAAGGTCCGGCCCGACGCCCTGCTCTGGGGCGACAGCCATGGCGTGGAAATGGCCTATGCCCTGTCGATCAGGGCCAGGGCGGAAGGCCGCGCCCTGATCGAGCGGACCACGTCCAGTTGCCCGCCGGTACTGGGCTATGACGCGCCCAAGGATGCCCGCTGCGCCCGCGCCAACCAGGCCGCCCTTGCCGCCATCCGTGCCGATCCGGGCATCCGCCGCGTCTATCTCGCCGCCTTCTGGGCCAATGGCGAATTTGACGATCCCGCCTTCGTCGCGAAGCTGGATGCCACCATCCGCGCCCTGCGCGCCGAAGGACGGCAGGTCATCCTGATTGGACCGGTGCCGCCCCAGCCCTTCGACGTGCCACGCCATCTGGCCCATCTCGCTCGCGCTGCACAACTGGACCGGGCGCAGGGCGTGGACCGCGCCACGATCGAGGCCCGCACCCGCAATCTGCGCGCACTGTTTGCCCGCTGGCAGGCACGGGGCGTGACGCTGATCGATCCGATGGCGCGGCTATGCGATGCCCGCCGCTGCACCATCATCCATGACGGCAAGCCGCTCTATTTCGATTCCCATCATCTGAGCCTTGCCGGCGCGCGGCTGGTGATCGGCGAATAGGCTATTCCGCCGCCATCGCGTAGCTGCGCGGCAGTTCGTTCGCCAGCGCCTCGGCAATCGCCGCCACCACGCCCTGCATGCGCGTCAGCCCCGGTCCCGGCCGATCAAGCGTGACATCGAGATAGAGGGCACGGTCCACCTCCAGCTGTAGCGAATGGAAACCGCGCTCCGGCCGGCCATGCCGCTCGATCAGATGATCGCCGGCATAGGGATGGTTCTGCGACGTCAGCACGCCATGCCCGGCCGCGACATCGGCCGCCAGCATCATCAGCCGTGTCGCGGCGCTGCGGCCGAAGCGATCGCCCAGAACCAGCGCCGGGGCAGCCTGTCCGGCGGCCGGCGGCGGCAGCGGCGGCATCGAATGCAGGTCGATCAGGATGGCATGGCCATGCCGTTCCCGCGCCGCCGTCATCATCTGTGCCAGCCGGGCATGATAGGGCCGATGCACCGTCTCGATCCGCCGCCGCGCTTCCTCCCAGGGGATGGGCCGCTGCCACAATTCCAGGGCGCCGGGCAGGCGACGGGGAATGAGGCCCAGCCCGCCGCGCAGTTTGGCGCTGCTCTGCAGCGGCTGGTCGCGGGGCAGACCGGTCACCATCACCGGATCCAGCTCCCGCTCATGCCGGTTGAGGTCGATCATCGCGCGCGGCGCGCGGGCAACCAGCACGCTATAGCCCCGCGCGACCAGCGGCCCCGCCAGCATGTCGGCCCAGCGATCCTCCAGCCGGCGCAGCACCTCCGGCCGCACCCGCGCCAGAGCCAGCAATTCAGGGGAATAGTCGCGCCCGGCATGGGGCACGGACACAATCAAAGGACCATTGGGAAGAGCAGGACCATGAAGATCATAGGCCGCCGTCGATTCGGTTGGCGGACACGTACCAAAATGATCCAACGCCATTCCTTTCACCGGCCGGGGAAAAATTTGGTCGGCTGGATAATCTTTAATCCTTGTCGCATATATCCAAACGGCTTGCCAGTCTGTGGGCAAGGCAAGGGGCGCCGCGGAAGACGGCTTACAGGAAATTTGGGGTCAATGGTTCGAATCCTGCTGGCGGAAGATGATGACAGCATGCGCACCTATCTGGCGCGGGCGCTGGAAAAGTCGGGTTATGAGGTGGTGGCGGTCGCCACCGGCACCCAGGCCGTGCCGCATATCGAATCGGATCGGTTCGACCTGTTGCTGACCGACATCGTCATGCCCGAAATGGACGGCATCGAACTGGCCCAGCACACCGCCAATGTCGCGCCCCAGACCCGCATCATGTTCATCACCGGCTTTGCCGCCGTGACGCTGAAAGCCGGCAAGGCGGTGCCGCAGGCGAAGGTGCTGTCAAAGCCCTTCCACCTGCGCGACTTGGTGCTGGAAGTCGAACGGATGTTCGGCAGCGAGACGCTGACCGGCCTTAGCTGAGCGCTTCGGCCACCACCTCGTCCGCGCCCTGCCCCAGCGGCGGCAGCGGCTTGCCCGCCATGGCCGCCGCGAAGCGCTCGCGATCCAGGCCCTTTTCCCAGACCGACACCACCACCGTCGCCACCGCATTGCCGACGAAGTTGGTAAGACTGCGGCATTCGCTCATGAAGCGATCGACGCCCAGGATCAGGGTCATGCCCGCGACCGGCACCGACGGCACGATCGACAGGGTGGCGGCCAGGGTGATGAAGCCCGCGCCGGTCACGCCCGCTGCGCCCTTGGACGACAGCATCGCCACCAGCAGCAGCAATATCTGCTCCTCCAGGCTCAGATGCACGTTGGTCGCCTGCGCGATGAACAGCGCCGCCAGCGTCATGTAGATATTGGTGCCGTCGAGGTTGAAGCTGTAGCCGGTCGGCACGACCAGCCCGACCACCGACTTGCGGCACCCCGCCTGCTCCATCTTCTCGATCAGGCTGGGCAAAGCCGCTTCCGACGAGGATGTGCCCAGCACCAGCAGCAGCTCGGCGCGCAGGTAGCGGATCAGGTGCAGGATGTTGAAGCCGGCGAACCAGGCGACCGTCCCCAGCACGACGAGCACGAACAGCAGCGAGGTGAGGTAGAAGGTCGCGACCAGCCCGGCGAGGTTGGCGAGCGTCCCGACGCCATATTTGGCCACGGTGAAGGCCATCGCGCCGAACGCGCCAAAGGGCGCCGCCTTCATCAGGAAGGACACCAGCTTGAAGATGGCGAGACTGGCCGATTCCAGCACCGTCATCAGCGGCTCGGCCTTTTCCCCGATCATGCTGAGTGCGATGCCGAACAGGATCGCAACGAACAGCACCTGCAGGATATTATGCCCGTCGGCCACCGCCGACACCAGGGTCGCGGGAATGACGTTCAGCAGGAAGGCGACCAGCGTGCGGTCATGCGCCTGCTGCGCATAATCGGCGATCTTGCTGGCATCCAGGGTCGCCGGATCGATGTTGAGCCCGGCGCCAGGCTGCACGACATTGGCGATGATCAGGCCGACGATCAGCGCCAGGGTGGAGAAGGTCAGGAAATAGGCAAAGGCCTTGGCCGCGACCCGGCCGATCGCGCCCAGTTCCTTCATGCCGGCGATACCAGTGACGATCGTCAGGAAGATGACCGGCGCGATGATCATCCGCACCAGCGCGATGAAGGCATCGCCCAGCGGCTTCATCGCCTCGCCCGTCGCCGGGAAATAATGGCCGAGCAGCACGCCCAGCGCAATCGCCACCAGCACCTGGAAATAGAGATGGCGATAGAAGGGGAGCGGCCGAACCGGTTCCGTCGGCGTCGATGGCGTAGGCAACATGATGTTTTTGCGTCCCCCCTTATTTGCACCGCAGCATATGGCCTCCCCACCCCCTGTCCAGCGGGTTGGAAAAGTTTCTACAAAAAAGTGTCATTTAGCGCTTGCGCGAGTCACCGACCCCCGTTATTGGCCCCCTCCACGGCGGGCGTGTAGCTCAGTGGTAGAGCACTGTGTTGACATCGCAGGGGTCGCAAGTTCAATCCTTGCCACGCCCACCATTGAAAACCCCGGTAGGTCAACGACTTACCGGGGTTTTTATTGCTCTGCACCACAGAGCTCGTCCGGTTCAATTGAACCAGCCCCTTACTACCCATCACCGCACATCAAGCTCACCAATCGAGCGCATCAGCGGCGTCTCGCATGAAGCCAGGACTGTATCTTGCATAGGTGCGCTCGGTCACGCGCGTCGAGGTATGCCCAAGGAACTGAGCGATCTTCTGCATGGCCACATCAGGCAGATCCATTCGAGTGAGTGTCGCCAACAGGCAACACCCTTCAAAAACGCAAATATGCTATTGCGAATCTATTGCATTAACAATCAGGCCAGCTTAGCAGGCGCCCCCTAAGCCAGAAAAAGGGGTCGCACATTGAGACAGATCGTAACGCGGGCGCTGCTCGCGAGTGCTGCGCTATTGCCTGTTCAGATCGCTACCGCACAGGATAGCGGCACCGATGCCCGCCTGCTGCCTGAAGTCGTTGCCGATGGCGAGCGCACCGACGACAGCTATGTCATGGGCACCGGTGCCGACGCCGGCACCACGCGCATCACTGAAAAGGAAATTCGCGCTCGCACGCCCGGATCAGGCGACGTCAATCAACTGCTCAAGGCCCTGCCCACGATCCAGTTCCGCAGCGATGAATTTCTTGCGACGCGGGAGGACATTCAGGACATCCGCCCGTCGGACATCGCCATTTCAGGCGGCCGTTTCTACGAAAACCTTATCAGCATCGACGGTATCGACGCCAATGCCCGTGTCGATATAACGCAGGACAATCCCCAGCATTTTGCAGAGCCGACTGGGGCCGGCGCGCAATCCCTTTGGGTCGATGCCAATCTGGTTGGCGAGATCGTGGTGCGCGATTCCAACATTTCTGCCGAATATGGACGCTTCACCGGTGGCGTGCTGGACATCAAGACGCGCGATCCCAAGCGCCGCTTCGGCTTCACCAGCACCCTGTCCTACACGTCCGACGCACTGACCCATTTCAAGATGTCGGATGCGTCGCGTGAGGCAATTGGCGACGATGCCATGCCGGGAAAGCCCTCCTTCGAAAAATGGCGCTACGGGGTCACGGTCGATGCCCCGCTCAACGATGATATCGGGCTGCTGCTGGGCTATAACCGCTCGCGTGCCGATGTGGTCTATACGCGCGGGGCCAATTATGGGAACAGCCGCTTCGGCCAGTCCAGTGTCAGCGACAATTATCTGGCCAAGCTGGTCTACGACATCCGCACCGACCTGAAACTGAGCGGCCAGTTCGTCTACACGCCTTATGAGAGCGAGTCCGCATCTGCCAACGGCGTGGACAACATCGTCACGTCCCACGGCGGCGGCATTACCAGCAAGCTGGAACTGAGCAAATCGGGCGATACCAATTGGTCGGTCTCAGCCAGCCTCTCGCACAGCGACACCAGCCGCGAGGCCTCCTCAGGCAATTATTCCATCCCGTCCTGGACGACAAACGGCAATGTGTGTTCGGCTACCAATTGCACAATCGGTGGCTTTGGCGATGTCGATCAGTGGCAGAATAACTATGCCCTGACCGGCCGCTGGTCGACCATCTTTGGACCTGGTCGCCTGAGCCTCGGCGTGGACTATCAGAGGATCGAGGCCATGCGCAGCCGGCCCGATGATAATTATGCCTATTCGCGCGGGACCGACGAGGAGGACGCCGCCAATATCGTCTGCGCCGACGGCAACAGCCTGAACTGTGTCACCGGCGAATATGCGCTGGAACAATATTCTATCTATGAAGCCTATCGGGCGCGAGTAAATCTCGACAGCTATGCCGCCTGGGCAGAATATCAGTTGAAGCTCGGCAACGTCTCACTGCGCGGCGGCCTGCGCTATGATTATGAGAGCTTCCTGGGCAATCATAATTTCTCGCCGCGCCTGTCGGCCAGCTATGATCTGCCCTGGGATGGCTGGAACATCACGCTGGGCGCCAATCGCTATTATGGCCGTTCCATGCTCGCTTATGCCCTTCGCGAGCAATATCCTGACAATTTCGTCTATCGTCGCGCCGCCGCCACATCAGGCTCCAGCCTGGTCTATGCGGACAGTGACTGGTATCTCTACAGCACCAGCAAATCCGCCAGCTATTCCGACGGCAACAAGAAGACACCCTATTCGGACGAACTGTCGGCGGCGCTGACTGCAGGCGTGCTGGGCGGTAGCCTGCGGGTCAAGGGCATCTATCGCGAAGGCAAGGATGAGTTCGTCCGCTCGGTTGGTGAAACGCTCACCACGACGCTCGCCAACGGCCGCACAACGACCTACACCAACTATGTCGTCACCAACGACGGGTTCAGCAAATATCGTGGCCTTTCCCTCGAATGGACACGCAGCTTCGGCAAACACTCGATCGCGCTCAGCACAAACTTTTCCAAAACCAAAAGCAGCAATGACGATTATATCGTCGACATCGAGGATCTGATCGAAAACCCTCTGGTCGTGCTCGATGGAGAGGTGCGCAGCTATGCCGATGTGATGGCGATGAACCAGCGCCCCGACATGGCCGCGCCCCTGATCGTCAACGCCACCTGGACCGCCAACTGGCTGGACGATCGCATAACCACCAACATGAACCTGCGCTATCGCAGCGGTTTCGACCGGATCGAGGATACCGGCCGGAGCGCCACAGTGGACGGCACATCCTACGACCTTTACGATTATGTCCATTATCCCGATGCCTTCGACATGAACATGAACGCGCAGGTGGAGGTGATCCGCTCCCGCTATGGCACGCTGACCGCCGACGTGCGTGTAGCGAACCTGCTCGACAACACGCCCTCGCCCAACAGCAGTTCAACCTCTCAACCCTATCAATATGGCCGTTCCTTCTGGTTCGGGCTGAATTATCGCTTCTGACGGGATGACGATCCGCTTCCTGCGCCCCGTTCGCCTCGTGATGATGCTGGCCTGCGCCGCCATCGTCGCGGGGCCGATGGTGCGGGCAACCGCCGAGCCGGCGAGCCTGCGCCTTCTCTATGCGGGCACGCCGGAAAGCTGGCCGCGCCCATTGCTCAAGGATGGCGCGGCCTTCAGCGAATTTGCCCCCCTGCCCGCAAGGCCGGCGATGAGCGATCGCGACAAGGCACTTGCCGAGATCGGCCTGCGCCTGTTCGATGATCCGGCACTGTCCCGATCGGGCCAGATCGCCTGCGCATCCTGCCACAACAGCGAACTGGGTCTGGCCGATGGCATTCGCACATCCTTTGGCCACGACCGCCAGCGCGGCCGACGCAACGCCCAGTCGCTGTTCACCGCCGCGTGGATGACGCCGCTCTTCTGGGATGGCCGCGCCGCCGACCTGGAGACGCAGGCGCTGCATCCGCTGGTCGACGGCAAGGAAATGGCGAGCAGCATCAGCATCGTCGAGCGCCGGGTCAATCATGACCAGACCTATCGGACCGCCTTCGCCAAACTCAATGGACGGCGGCGGATAAGCATCGCCGACGT
This sequence comes from Sphingobium sp. SG1, assembly GCF_057063145.1. Classification (NCBI taxonomy): domain Bacteria; kingdom Pseudomonadati; phylum Pseudomonadota; class Alphaproteobacteria; order Sphingomonadales; family Sphingobiaceae; genus Sphingobium; species Sphingobium sp. SG1. The sequence goes on from NZ_JBVVOJ010000003.1 coordinate 478,476, forward strand.
GAGCGCCGCGCTTGCCGCGCATGAGCGGACCCTACGACCACCGCGATCGAAATGGTCCCGCTTCATCGCCGGCGATCATCGGGCACTGGATGACCAGGAACTGGAAGGGCTGCACCTGTTCCGCACCAAGGCAGGTTGCGTCAATTGCCATAATGGACCGCTGCTGTCCGATCGGCAGTTCCATAATCTGGGCCTAAGCTTCTATGGCCGCCGGCTGGAGGATCTAGGCCGCTATGAGGTGACCGGCGCCGCCGCTGATGTCGGCCGTTTCCGCACGCCTTCGCTGCTCGGCGTCAAGCAAACCGCTCCCTATATGCATGTCGGCCTGTTCCAGACGCTCGATAATGTCGTTGCCTTTTACAATGGCGGCGGCGGCAAAGACCGCACGAAGAGGCCCGGCAATGTGCCCAACCCTCAGCCCGACCCACTAGTAGCACCGCTCGGGCTCAGCAAAACGGAGCGCGATGCCCTGATCGCCTTCCTCCAGACATTATAGCCATTCAGAGCGGAGAGCGCCGCGCGATGTCGTCCAGCGCGAAGCCGATCAACGCGGCCGCGCAGGGCGTAACGAACAGGACGAGGAAGCCCCAGGCCACGGGATCGGCAAAACCTACCATCAGGGCTGGCAGACCGAGCAGCGCAATCAGAATGTTGGGCGTCACCAGCGCCATCCTGGCCCAGGCGCGGTGCGGCACCAGGAACAGCATGTTGCAGAGATAGAGGATGGCCGTGCCCGCAGATAACCAGGCGATCGTCTCGTCCGTTCCCGCGCCCACACGGTCCTCCAGGAAATACCAGGACAGGTAGCTCAGGAATTGGAAACCATGCAGGGCCAGGAACATGAAGTTCACACTGCGCGCCACGAAATGGGGAATGGAGAGCACTGCCATCAGTTAATAATATGCTATTGAGAATCTTGAGCAACAAGATTAGGGCGCGGGCATGGATTTTTCGCGCACGACCTCCGGCCTGCTGACGCTGGGTGTTCACGGGCTGGTGATCGGCCTCGTCCTGATGCAGCGATCCTTCGGCGCTGCTCCCACGACCGACACTGCAGCCCTCTCCGTCTTCGCCCTGCCCGCCCAACCGCAGTCCACTCCCAAGGTCGAACCGCAGCCGGAAAGAGCACAACGCGCTGCACCGGCACCGCCCCCAAGCCTAGCGCTACCCACAATGATGCCCGCTCAGCCGCTTCTGCGTCAGCCTGCCCCCCTGGTGCAATTGGCAGCGCCGGTCCGTATTGCGGCGCCTCCGCAGATGATTGCTTCGCGCTCGGCTCAAAGCAGCACATCAATGGGCAGCGCCCCCGCAGCGGATATAGGCGATACCGCCCCGAACGCGGCCCTATCGCCCGATGCCGGCAAGGATGATGCCTATGCCCGCAAAGTCCTGGCCTGGATCGGCCGACACAAGGATTATCCCCGCAGCCTCGCGCGCGAAGGGACCGAAGGCACTGTCCTCGTCCGCCTGTATCTCGCGTCGGACGGCGATCTGGAGGATGTCGCCCTGGCGCGTAGCAGCGGTTTTGCGGAGTTGGATCGGCTGGCGCTCGACCAGTTGCGCACAGCCACGCCCTATCCCCGGCCACCGCGGAATTTGCCGACAATGGCACGCCGCTTCCTGGTGCCGATGCGCTATCGCCTGGCAGGATAGCATGTCGCCAAGCCGATCGCCCGCCCGCGCATGAATCATGCAGATGCGAGATGAAGAGTCATTTTATAACAATCGGTTAGATGGCTCACAAACCTACAGTGGTCGTCTGGTTCAATATGAACCCAAGTGACCGCGCAGATCGAGAATCATGGGGCAAAACACCCTGATTTTCCTGCATTTCGATACAGAAAGCCGCAGTTTTACGTGGATAGCTGGTGTTGACATCGCAGGGGTCGCTTGCGCGCCCTCCCCTAATCCTCATGCCCTTCCTGCGACGTCCAGACCTCATGCGCGTCGATCTGGATGCGCAGGATGGCGCGCAGCAGGGTGGCGCGGGCGTCAATTTCCTGGCGCCGGGTCTCGTTCGCCTGGCGGCGGGCGAGCAGCGTATCGGCGAGGTCGATCTGGCCTAGTTCATAGCCTCTCTTCGTCCGGGTCGCGGCGGCGGCGGCGCTGGCGGCAGCGCTTTCCATACTGCGCCAGACCGCTTCGCGGGCGCGGACATTGCTGAGGTCGGCGGCGGCGGTCGCCTCTATCTCGCGCCGCACGCGGGCGAGTTCCAGTTCGGCAGCACTGGCGTCTGCGGTTGCCTGGTCATGCGCGGCGCGGCGATAGCCACCGCCCAGCGGAATGGAGCCGACCAGACCGATGCCCTTTTCCAGCCCGCCCCGTTCGCTGAAGACGCGCACGCCGAATGACGGGTCGGCGATGCGATCGGCCGAGGCGCGGCGGGCGACCATGGCCAGCCGCTGCGCCTCCCGCTCCGACGCGCGGATTTCATGGCTGCGCTCGATCACCAGATTGCGCAGATCCTCCAGCGCCGTGGCGGGCATGACCGGATCGGCAAGCAAGGGCGCCTCTTCGGGCAGAGCAAGGCCGGGGAAGCCGGCAGCGAGCTTCACCCGCGCCTCATCCCGCGCCGCGCGGGAGGTCGCGGCCTGCGCTTGCGCCTGAGCCAGCGCGGCTTCAGCCTGGTCGACGTCCAGTAGCGACGCGTCACGCAACTGGGCACGGCGGCGCACGGCCGCCATATCCTGCGTCAGGCTGGCAGCGGAATCGAGGTCGGTGCGATGCTGGGCACTGGCGACCAGCCAGTCATGCCAGAGATCGGAAAAGGCGAGCGCGGTCTGATGCCGCACATCCTCCATCAGATTATGGGCGACTTCGACGCCCAGTTCGCCAGCCTTGCGATCCAATGTCGCCTTGCCGGGCAGGCGGAACGGGCGGGTGAGGTTGACATCATATTCGCCATAATCGCCCTCCCCCTCGGCCGAGCGGCGGGAAACCGTGCCCTGAAAGGTAAATTCTTGGGCGCCCCGGCGGAGCATGGCCGCGCCAGCCTCGGCCGAGCGCACGCGCGCCTGTGCTGCGGTCACGGCGGGATGGCTATCAAGCGCTTCGACCACCAGGGGTTCGGGCGGCAGGTCGGTGCGCTGGGCGAAAGCCGGCGTGGTAATGAGGGCCGTGGCCGACAGGAGAAGCACGCGGATCATGCGATGCGCCCCCGTGCCGCGACCAGGCAGGCGTGCCAGCGGACCGGATGGCCCCGCCGCGCATCGGTGACGGCGGCGACCAGCGGGGCGACATCGTCCGCCGGCACGATCAGGTCGATCGCCGCCCGGCGCAGCGTGCCGCGCACCTGCTCGCCCGCGCCGGCATCGCCGAAATCGCGGCCCAGCACCTGCTCGTCGCGCAGATGGAGCGGTGCCGGGGTGCGGCCGCGCAGGGCATCGGCCACGCCGTCGCGGTCGATCGCGGCGCAATAGAAGGTCAGCAACATGTCGGTCATGATCGGGCTTCCGTGGCGCCTTCACCGAAGCGCTCGAACAAAATGGGCAGGAGGATGAGGGTGAGCAGGGTCGAACTGATCAGCCCGCCGATCACCACGATGGCGAGCGGCTTCTGGATTTCCGACCCCGGCCCGGCCGCGAACATCAGCGGGACCAGGCCGAAGGCGGTGATGCTGGCGGTCATCAGCACCGGGCGCAGCCGCCGTTCCGCGCCCAGTCGCACGGCCTGGGCCATGCTCTGCCCCTCCTCGCGCAGCTGGCGGAAATAGGCGACGAGGACGAGGCCGTTCAGCACCGCGATGCCGAGCAGCGCGATGAAACCGACCGAGGCAGGCACGGAGAGATATTGGCCCGATACCCAGAGCGAGATGATGCCGCCGACCATGGCGAAGGGAATGTTGGCGAGGATCAGCAGCGACGCGCGCATCGAGCGCAGGGTCATGAGCAGCACCAGCAGGATCAGCAGCAGCGCGGCCGGGATGACCAGCATCAGCCGGGCGGAAGCGCGCTGCTGATTTTCGAACTGGCCGCCCCAGACCATGCGATAGCCGGCCGGCATCTTGATTTCGCGATCGACGGTGGCGCGCGCCTCATCGACATAGCCGACCAGATCGCGGCCCGAGACGAAGGCCTGGACCAGCGCGTAGCGCGAGCCATTTTCATGGTCGAGCTTGACCGGCCCCTCGGTGCGCTCGACCCGCGCCATGTCGCTGACCCGCGCGACGGTGCCGTCGGGCGTGCGCAGCGGCAGGTCGGCGAAACGGGTCGCGTCGCTGCGGATCGTCTCGTCGCCCTTGACCAGGATCGGCACGCGCTTCTGCCCGTCGGCGACGACGCCGGCATGCACGCCCTCGATCTGGGCACGCAGCGTGTCCTGCATCTGGTCGATCGGCATGCCGAAACGGCCGGCGGCGGCGCGATCGATATCGAGCTGGAGATAGTCGACATGGTCGTTGGCGAGCGTCATCACCTCCGAAGCGCCGCGCGTCTTCGACAATATCTTCTGCACCTGTCCGGCAAGGTCCGACAGGGTGGCGAGGTCCGGGCCGAAAATCTTGACGGCAAGGTCGCCGCGCGATCCGGTCAGCATTTCCGAGACGCGCATCTCGATCGGCTGCGTGAAGGTCGGCTCGATACCGGGCAGCCGATCGAGCGACTTGCGGATTTCATCGACGACGAAATCCTTGTCGCCGCGCCATTGGTTCTGGGGTTTCAGCACCACGAAACTGTCGGTCTCGTTCGGGCTCATCGGGTCGAGGCCGATCTCGTCGGTGCCGACGCGGGCGATGATCTGCGCGATTTCGGGCACATCCTTCATCAGCGACCGCTGCACCGCCGTGTCGCCCAGCACCGACTGGTCGAGATTGATGGTCGGCAGCTTGGCGGTCTGGACGATCACCGATCCTTCATCCATCGAGGGCATGAAGGTCTTGCCGACCGCGCCATAGGCCAGGCCCGCCAGCACCAGCCCGAGCGCGGCCAGGCCATAGACCAGTCGTTTGCGACCAAAGGCACCGTCGAGCAGCGCCCGATAGCGCGGCGTCAGCTTGCGCATGATCCAGGGTTCGCCATGATGACCGGCCTTGAGGCCGAGCGAGGCGAGCACCGGGACCAGGGTGAGCGCGATCAGCAGCGATCCCGCCAGCGCGAAGATGATGGTGAGCGCGACCGGGGCGAACAGCTTGCCCTCCAGCCCTTCGAGCGAGAGCAGGGGCAGGAAGACGAGCGCGATGATGACGATGCCGGCCGACACGGGCACCACGACTTCGCCGGTGGCGCGGTAGACATGGTGCAGCCGCGGCGGGCCGTCATCCTTCGCATGATTGAGCCGCTCGACGATATTCTCGACCACCACGACCGCGCCGTCGACCAGCATGCCGATGGCAATGGCCAGGCCGCCCAGGCTCATGAGGTTGGCCGACAGGCCCATGCCGCGCATCATCAGGAAGGTTACTAGCGCCGACATCGGCAAAGTGGCGGCCACGATCGCCGCCGCGCGCCAGTCGCCCAGGAACAGGATCAGCAGGATGATGACCAGGATGGTCGCCTCGATCAGCGCCTTTTCGACCGTGCCGACGGCGCGGCCGATCAGGTCGGATCGATCATAGAAGACGGCGATCTTCGTCCCCTGTGGCAGGGTCTTTTCCAGTTCGGCGACGCGCGCCTTGACGCCATCGACCACGGCGCGGGCATCGGCACCGCGCAGCGCGATCACCAGGCCCTGCACCGCCTCGCCCTTGCCGTTGGCGGTAACGGCGCCATAGCGGGTCAGGCTGCCGGTGCCGACGGTCGCGACATCGCCCATGCGGACGATGCGGCCATTGCGGGTGGCGATCACCATCGACTGGAGGTCCGCTTCCGACCGGATCGCGCCGACCGCCCGGACGATCAGCGATTCCTCGCCCTGCGACAGGCGACCGGCACCGTCATTGCGGTTGCCGCGCTCGATCGCTTCCTGAAGGTCGGCGATGCCGAGGCCCGCGCTGGCGAGCGCGATCGGATCAGGGCGCACTTCGAAGGTGCGAACGAAACCGCCCAGCGCATTGACGTCGGCGACGCCGGGCACGGTGCGCAGTGCCGGCCGGATCGTCCAGTCGAGCAGGGTGCGCTTTTCCTCCAGGCTCAAAGGCCCTTCGATCGTGAACATGAAGATGTCGGACAATGGCGTCGAGATCGGCGCCATGCCGCCCGATACCGCCGGCGGCAGATCGCCCATCACGCCCGACAGGCGTTCGGCGACCTGTTGGCGCGCCCAGTAGATGTCGGTGCCGTCGACGAAATCGATGGTGATGTCGGCGATCGCATATTTGGCCGAGGAGCGCAGGATCGCCTGCCCCGGAATGCCCAGCATCTCCATCTCGATCGGGGTGATGACGCGGCTTTCCACCTCCTCCGGCGTCATGCCGGGGGCTTTGAGAATCACCTTCACCTGGGTCTGGGCGATGTTGGGATAGGCATCAACCGGCAGATTGACGAAGGCCCAGGCCCCCAGCACGGCGGTCAGCAGGGCGAGCGCGATGACGATCAGGCGATAGGAGAGCGCCCAGGCGGCCAGCGATTTGAGCATCCGGCCTTACTCGCCTATCGCCAGCGGCTTGAGCGCGCTGGTGCCGGCCACGACCACCTGCTCGCCCGGCTTCACGCCGGAGAGGATCAGGACATGATGGCCATCCTTGCCGCCGGTCTTGACCGGGCGCACGACGACGCCGGCGCGGGTGCGCACGAACAGCGTGTCGCCGCCCGGCAGCGTCGTGACGGCGGCGGCGGGCACCATGGCGGCACCGGTCGGTGCCGGGCCGAAGATCGACAGGCTGGTGGCGCGGCCGGCCATGGCGCCGGGGCCGGCCGGCAGCCTGGCCTTCAATGTTACCGACCGGGTGGCGGGATCGATGGTCGATCCGACCGCCGTCACCGTGCCGCGCAGATCATCGCCCAGCGCCACGGTCATGCCGGGCTTCACCTGGCCCGCCAGCCGCTCGGGCAATTGCGCCTGCGCCTCATATTGGCCGGCCGCATCGATCACATAGGGGGCGGTGGTGCCGTCGACGACGCTGCCGGCGTGGATGGCGGCACTGGTCACGCGACCCGCGATCGGCGCTGTCAGCGTGTAGGTGCCGCTGGCGCCCGATCCGTTCACCATCGTCAGGATGCGGCTCTTTTCCGACACATCGGCGCGGGCCTCACCCAGCACGGCGCGGGCCTCGTCCGCGCGGGCGCCGGCGATGATGCCTTCGCGCTCCAGTTGCGACAGGCGGCTGGCGCTCGACTGCGCCACGCCCAGCCGTGCGCTCGCCCGATTGAGGTCCGCGCCCATGGACAGGACATCACGGCTGGAAACGATCGCCAGCGGCTGGCCGTGCCGCACTTCCTCGCCCTCGACCACTAGGATGCGGGTGACGACGCCGGGGAAGGTGGCGGCGACCGCGACACGGGCGTTGGGCGGCGGCGCGATCAGCGCGGGGACGACCGCGATCGGCGCCTCGGTGGCAGCGACGGCCGCGCCGAATTTCAGCCCCAGTCGGGCGCTATTGTCCGCCGTCAGCGGGATCGATCCGTCCGTCGGTTGCGCCGCAGCGCTGTCATTGGCGGGCGTGGCCTGCTCCCCCGAACAGGCAGCAAGCGACAGGAGGGCGAGAGCACCGGGCAGGCGCACGAATCGGAATAGCGGGACCATGGCCCTGCCCTATGGGATCAAACTGACGAGACCCTGACGAGGGGTTTTCGGACGATCAACGTGGCGGCGCGAAATCCAGCACCAGTTCCTGTGCATCGGCCACGCTGGAGAGGGTGCCGCCATGCGCGGCCATGATGCGGGCGACGATCGCCAGCCCCAGTCCGGCGCCTTCGCTGCTGGCATGATCCGCGCGGCGATGGCGCTGGACCAGTTCGGCCAGCCGCTCGGGTGTCAACCCAGCGCCACCATCCTTTACCCGCAGCCGGGGACCAGGACCGGCGATCACGGTGACGGCGCCACCGGGCGGCGTCACCCGCAGCGCATTTTCGACGAGGTTGCGCAGCGCCGCCGCGACCGTCTCGCGCTGCCCCATGATCGGCGCGACATCGCCGACGCGGGTCAGCGACAGGCTCTTGTCGGCAGCGATCGCGCCGGGCGCCATCAGGCTGACGATGTCGGCACTCACATCCTCCAGCCGGACGCTGTCGCGGATCGACTGGGCCACGCTCTGCGCCTCGACCCGCGCGAGCAGCATCAGCTGGTCGATCAGCCGGCGCATCGCGATCACCTCGGCGCGCAGACGCGGTGCATCGGGATGGTCGAGCCCGTCCAGTTCGAGCGCCAGCACGGCGAGCGGCGTGCGCAGTTCATGCGCGACATCGGCGGCGAACGCCTCATGATCGCGCGCCGCCTGGTCAAGTTGGCCAAGCAGGCGATTGACCGCCTGGGCGAAGGGCACTGCCTCGGTCGGGAAGGCGGCATGATCGATCAACACGCCGCGCTGATGACGTTCGGCCACCTGCAACTGGGCGACCGCCTCCCCCAGCGGCGCCAGCGCCTTTCGGATCACCATCAGGCTGGCCATGCCCATCGGGATGATCAGCACCAGGATCGGCAGGATCACATGCTCGAACAATTCGCGGAAGGCATGGCGGGCGGCCGCCGGGTCGCCCAGCGCGGTGAAGCTTTGCCGATGTTCGTTGATGATGAAGACGAGCAGCAGCGTGGTGCCGATGAAGCCGACGATCGACAGGCCGATGAAGAGCCGACGGGCGATCGAGCGACGCTGGCTCATGCCGCCGGCTCCCGCAGCATATAGCCAACGCCGCGCACGGTATGGAGCATGCCGCGCGCGCCAGCCTCCTCCAGCTTGCGGCGCAGGCGCGACACCGTCGCCTCGACCGCATTGGGGGTAACCGGCTCGGCAAAGGAATAGAGCGCGCTTTCGATGCTCTCGCGCCGGACCACGGCGCCGGCCTGGCGCAGCAGCAGTTCCAGCAGATCGGTCTCGCGGCGGGACAGGTCGATCGCCTGCCCCCCGCACAGCGTCATACGCCGCGCCGAATCGACCAGCAGCGGACCGAAGCGCAATTCGGTCTGCGCACGCGGCCCCGGACGGCGCATCAGCGCACGGATGCGGGCAGCAATCTCGTCCACATCGGCGGGTTTCACCACATAATCATCGGCGCCTGCGTCGAGGCCCGTGACGCGGTCCTCCAGCGCGTCGCGCGCCGTCAGGACCAGGGCAGGCTGCATATGTCCCTGCCGCCTGATTTCGCGGAGCCAGGCGATGCCGTCGCCATCGGGCAGGCCGCGATCGACAATCAGCACATCATGGACCTGCGCGGCGATCGCCTCGCTCGCCATGATCAGGCTGGCGGCATGGTCGCAACTGAAACCGCGCCGGCCAAGCCCCGCCACGAGGAGGTCGGCGAGACGACCATTATCTTCCACCAGCAAGAGACGCATGCGCAGCTACATCCATGGCCGGGCGGCCGCGATCAACTCCTTTGTGATTTCGCGCCAAGAACCCCGGCGACCAGGCAAGCGAACAGCCCCCTTATCTTTTCGATGTTTCCGGCTATGACGCGCAGCAGCGAGACGGAGACCAGCAGATGACGGCGACATGTGTGGTGATGGGCGGACGGCGGGTGCTGTTCGTGATGGCGATCGACGCCGAATATGGCCCGCAGCTGCAAGCCCGGATCACCCCGCTGATGACCGGCGTCGGCCCGGTCGAGGCGGCGCTGGCCATGGCCGTGACGCTCGACCGGATGGCGCAGGCGGGCACCCTGCCCGATCTGGTCGTGTCACTAGGCTCCGCCGGGTCGCGGGTGGGCATGCTGGGCGAGGTCTATCAGGTCGCCAGCGTCTCCTGGCGCGACATGGATGCGTCGCGCCTGGGCTTCACCAAGGGGGTGACGCCGCTGATCGATCATCCGGTCGACATTCCGCTGGTCGCGCCGCTCGAAATCCGCGCCCTGCGCCTGTCGACCGGTGCCAATGTCGTGGGTGGCGAGGAATATGCCGCGATCGACGCCGACATGGTCGACATGGAGACTTTTGCGATCGCCCGCGCCTGCCAGCGTTTCGACGTGCCGCTGATGGGGTTGCGCGGCATTTCCGATGGGCCGGGCGAGCTTGAAGACATGCTCGGCTGGACGCAGTTGCTCTCGCTGATCGACGAGAAGCTGGCAGTCGCTGTCGATGCCCTGGGCGAGGCGCTTTAACAGCCGCCCGGCTGGCGCGCGGCGCCGCGCGGCCAGGACAGTTCATAGGTAACGAGGAAGCCGTCATGGTCGGACAGTTCCGGCCCGCTCGGTCCGCCATCGAACATCGCCTCCACCCGGATCGGGCGAACCGAGACCCGGTCGCCCGGCCAGAAGAATTGCAGATCCTGCGTGTCCATCCAGGGTTCGTCGCCATCCCAGGACATGCGTACATCGCAGCCTGACGCCGCATCGGCGCAGACGCGATGGACCAGGTTGAGCGCCTGATAGCGGGAGAAATTCTCCCAGCGCGGTTCGGAATGGCGCATGTTGAAATCGCCGCCGAAGATCAGCGGATAGGCGTCGTCATGGCTGGCATCGATGAAGGCCGAGGCTTCGAGCGCCTGCCGTTCATGCGCGGCGAGATTGCGCGGTCCGGGCGCGCGGGACGCCCCGCGCGAGTTCATGTGCGTGTCATAGATGTCGATCGGCGTCGGCACGCCGGGCATGGCGATGCGGGCCAGCACGATCCCCTTGTTCGACAGGCAATCGAGGCCCGCACAGGATTTGCGGCCATAGGCGCGCCTCTGCGTCAGGAGAATCGGATAGCGCGAGGCGACCGCCAGGCCGCTGCCGGAAAAATGAATGCCGATCTCGCCCCGGTCGATATGCGACTTGCCCGGCAGCTTGTCCTTGGTCGACCCGCGCGCGCGGGTCGTGCGATGCGGGCCGGCGGCGATCGCCGGATAGCCGGTATCGGCCACCGCCTGCTTCGCCGATCCGCTGAACATTTCCTGGAACAGCACCACGTCGGGCGCCTTCCCCGCCGCGCGCATGGCGGCCAGTCGCTCCGCTATCTGGTCAAGTGACGGCCCCCGTCCGCTGCGTGCCGGCCAGCCCAGCCCCTCGATATTATAGGTCAGCACCGACAGGGTGGTGGTGATCCGTTGCGCATCCGGGGCGGCGAGCGCGGGCGCGACTGCCGCGCCACAGGACAATTCGCGATAGGGCGCGGGCGTCGCGCAGGCCGACAGCAGCAGCGGCGCCACACAGGCGCCGAACCGGTGGAGGAAGCGGGAAGTAGCGGCCATATGCTCCTCGTCATCGGATCGACGCATCATGACGCGAAAGGGCGCCGGCGACAACCGGCGCCTGGACGGGATCAGTCGCCCTCGAACAACAGGATCGCGCGCGAGGGGACACCGTCCTGCTCCAGCGCGGCAAGCCCGCCCAGATCCGGCAGGTCGATCGCGAACAGCGCCATCAGCACCTGCGCGCCCTGCTCGCGCAGCAACCGCGCCGCCGCCTGCGCCGTCCCGCCGGTGGCGATCAGGTCGTCGACCAGCAGCACGCGCGCGCCCTGCGGCACCTGTCCTTCATGCAGCTCCAGCCGGTCGGTGCCATATTCCAGCACATAGTCGATGCCGACGGTCTTGCCCGGCAGCTTGCCCTTCTTGCGGACGGGCACGAAACCCTTGCCCAGCTTCAGCGCCAGGGCCGCGCCCAGGATGAAGCCGCGCGCCTCCACGCCGACGATCAGGTCGGGGTCGAGCGGCCCCGCCACCTTCGCCATCTGGTCGATCAGTTCGGCCAGACCCGGCCCGTCGGCCAGCAGGGTCGTGATGTCGCGGAACTGGATGCCCGGCTTGGGGAAGTCGGGGATGGTGCGGACCAGCGCGGTCAGACTGTCGATGCTCATGGTTGAAGCCCCATAAGGAAAGGGCGCGCTCCCGACAAGGAAGCGCGCCCCGTTCTTTCATGCCATCAGGCGAAGGTGCGGTCAGGCCGCCTTCTTCTTGTCCGCCCAGATATTCTGATAGGCCATATAGGCAAGGCCCGTGGCGATCAGCAGGAAGAGGATCGTCGCCACGCCCGCGCGGCGGCGATTTTCCAGCTTCGGCTCGGCCGTCCAGGTGAGGAAGGCGGCCACGTCCTGCGACATCTGGTCGATGGTCGGCTTGGTGCCGTCGCCATAGGTCACCTGGCCATCGGCCGACAGCGGCGGCGCCATGGCAAGGTTCAGGTTGGCGAAATAGGGGTTGAAGTGCAGCCCCTCGGGCGTCTTGGCATCCGGGAAATGCTTGAGCAGTTCGGCCGGCTGTTCCTGGAAGCCCGTCAGCAGCGAATAGACATAGGCCGAGCCATGATGGCGCGCCTTGGTCATCAGCGACAGATCCGGCGGGATCGCATTATTGTTCGCCGCCGCCGCCGCGACATTGTTCGCGAAGGGGGACGGGAAATAATCGGCCGGAATGCCGTCGCGGGTCGAGGCCTCACCCGTCGCAGGATCGACGCTGGGGGTCTTGATCGCCCAGTTCTTGGCGATCGCCTTGATCTCCGCCTCGTTATAGCCAATGCCGGCGAGGTCACGGAAGGCGACGAACTTCAGGCTGTGGCAGGCCGAGCAGACCTCCTTGAACACCTGGAAGCCGCGCTGGAGCTGCTGATTGTCATAGCGGCCCAGCGGCCCGTCGAACGAGAAGGAGACATGCTTGGGGGCCAGGTGGAATTCATGTTCCACCGTCTTGGCCGGAGGCTCCACCACGTAGGAATAGGCACCCACGAGGAAGGAGATGAGCAGCCAGCCGGCGAAGAAGAGGCCGACAAGGAATGCGCCGATGCGTACCATGCTTGTCTTCCCCCTTATTCGGCCGGGACTGCGGCGGGTTCGCCGTCAGCCTTGGCATATTTGGCCAGCACCGCCTCGGTGATCGAATTGGGCAGCGGCAGCGGCTTTTCGAAGCGCGCGATCATCGGCAGGATGATCAGGAAATGCGCGAAATAATAGGCCGCGGCGACCTGGCTGATCATCACATAGGGCTCTTCCGCCGGCGCACCGCCGCAATAGCCCAGGATCAGCACGTCGAGCACCAGGATCCAGAAGAACGTCTTGAAGGTCGGGCGATAGCTGCCCGAGCGCACCGGCGAGGTGTCGAGCCAGGGCAGGAAGAAGAGCAGCAGGATCGATGCAAACATCGCCAGCACGCCCAGCAGCTTGGCCGGCACGAAGAAGAAATCGACGGTGAAGGCGCGCAGGATCGCGTAGAAGGGCCAGAAATACCATTCGGGCACGATATGCGCCGGGGTCGAAAGCGGGTTCGCCTCGATATAATTATCCGGGTGACCCAGATAATTGGGCGCAAAGAACAGCAGGATCGCGAACAGGATCAGGAAGACGCCTGCCCCGAAACCGTCCTTCGCGGTGTAATAGGGATGGAAGGGCACGGTATCCTGCGGCCCCTTCACCTCGACACCGGTCGGGTTGGAGGAGCCGGGAATATGCAGCGCCCAGATATGCAGGATCACCACCGCCGCGATCACGAAGGGCAGCAGGAAGTGGAGCGAGAAGAAGCGGTTCAGCGAGGCATTGCCGGGCGCAAAACCGCCCAGCAGCCAGGTCTGGATCGGCTCACCCACCACCGGGATCGCGCCGAACAGGCCGGTAATGACCTTGGCGCCCCAATAGCTCATCTGCCCCCAGGGCAGGACATAGCCCATGAAGGCGGTCGCCATCATCAAGAGGAAGATGACGAGGCCGAGCAGCCAGACCATCTCGCGCGGCGCCTTGTAGCTACCGAAATAAAGGCCGCGGAAGATGTGCAAATAGACGACGATGAAGAAGAAGCTAGCGCCGTTGGCATGCGCATAGCGCATCAGCCAGCCCGCATTCACGTCGCGCATCGTCTGTTCGACAGTGCCGAAGGCGACCAGCGTGTTGGCGCCATAATGCATCGCCATGACCACGCCGGTGACGATCTGGATCAGCAGCGCCAGGCCAGCGAGGACACCGAAATTCCAGAAATAATTGAGGTTGCGCGGCACCGGATAGCCGGCACCGACGGCATTGTAGACGAGACGCGGCAGCGGCAGCTTCTCGTCGACCCACTGCATCAGCGGATGCTTGGGGGTATAATGTTCAGCCCATGGAAAGCTCATGACGGTCCCCCTCAACCCACAAGAATGGCAGTGTCGGAAGTGAAGCTATACTTCGGCACTTCCAGATTCTTGGGGGCAGGCCCCTTACGGATGCGGGCGGCCGTGTCATAGGACGAACCGTGACAGGGGCAGAAATAACCGCCGAATTCGCCGCGATTTTCGCCCTCGCCCGCGCCCAGCGGCACGCAGCCCAGATGGGTGCAGACGCCCATGGTGATCAGCCACTGCTTCTTGCCGTCGACCGTCCGCTCCGCCAGCGTCTGCGGATCGCGCAGCGTGGACGGGTCGACCTTGTCGGCCTCGGCAATTTCCTTTTCGGTGAGCTGGCGAACGAACAGCGGCTGCGACCGGAAGGTGGTCTTGATCGCCTGGCCCGGCTGGATCGCGGAAAGATCGACCTCGGTCGATGCGAGCGCCAATACGTCGGCGCTGGGGTTCATCTGATCGATGAGCGGGAGAATGACGCCGACGGCGCCCACCCCTGCGAAGCTCACCGCAGCGATATTGATGAAATCGCGGCGACGCACTCCGTCTTCGCCGGATAGACCCTGCCCGTCAACTTGTTCTGAGTTCGCCATGCACCTCTACCCTTGCAAGACTTCCCTATTCACGCCGGAATGCCTTGAGTGATCCTGATTATCAAGGGAGTTAGGGTATACCCCGCCTCCCCCCGGCGTGGGTCAAAGGTCTGATAACCGGACTGTCAGGGCTTTGCCAACCGCAAAGTCATCCAGACTATGACAAATCGCCGCGCTGCATTATGCGACAGCCATGCGTATCGCTCTCTACCAGCCCGAAATCGCCGGCAATGTCGGCGCCATCCTGCGCCTCGCCGCCTGTTTTGCCGTGCCCGTCGACATCATCATGCCGACCGGATTCGCCTTTTCCGATGCCCGGCTGAAGCGCGCGGCAATGGATTATGGCGCAGCGGCGCAAGTCGTGCGCCACGCCAATTTCGAGGCGTTCGACGCGGAAAGACGGGCCGCCGGTCGCCGCCTGCTGCTGATGAGCAGCCACGCGTCGGAACGACTGCCCGATGTGACATTTCGCAGTGACGATGTCTTGCTGATGGGGTCGGAAAGCGCGGGCGTGCCCGATCATGTCCGCGATCTGGCCGATATTCGCGTGCGCATTCCGATGGCACCGGGCTTCCGTTCGCTCAACATCGCCGTTTCCACCGGCATCGCCGTTGCCGAGGCCCTTCGCCAGACCGGGAGCTTCCCCGCATGACGCCTGACATCCGCTTTCCCCTGAACCCGCAGCAGCAGGCGGCCCGTGCATGGTTCGAATCGCTGCGCGACCGGATCTGCGCGGAGTTCGAGGCGATCGAGCGCGAGGCCGGCAGCGACGCCAGCTTCGCCTATACCCCCTGGGATCGCGAGGCCGAAGGCGTAGCGCCGGGCGAAGGCGGTGGCGGCGTGCGCGGGGTGATGAAGGGAAAGGTCTTCGAGAAGGTGGGCGTCAACATCTCCACCGTGACCGGCGATCTTGCCCCCGGCTTTGCCCAGACCATCCATGGCGCGGCCGACAATCCGGCCTTTTTCGCCACCGGCATCAGCCTGGTCGCGCATATGGTGAACCCGCATGTGCCGGCCGTCCACATGAACACCCGCTTCCTCAATACCACCAAGACCTGGTTTGGCGGCGGCGCAGACCTCAATCCGCCCCTGCCGCGCGACGAGGATACGGCGGATTTCCATGCAGTGTTGCAGGCCGCCTGCGACGCCCATGATGCGAGCTATTATCCGCGCTTCAAGGCCTGGGCCGACGACTATTTCTTCATCCCCCATCGCGGCGTGCATCGCGGCGTCGGCGGCATCTTCTACGATCATCTCGAATGCGCGGACGATGCTGCGTTCGACGCCAATTTCGCCTTCACCCGCGATGTCGGCGACGCGTTCCTGGCCGCCTTCCCGCCGATCGTGCGGCGGCGGATGAACGAGGCGTGGAGCGAGGAAGACTATCGCACCATGCTGGAATGGCGCGGCCGCTATGCCGAATTCAACCTGGTCCATGACCGCGGCACCCTGTTCGGACTCAAGACCGGCGGCAATATCGACGCGATCCTGATGAGCCTGCCGCCGATGGCGAGCTGGAGTTGATCGCGTGGCACTGACCCCGGTCGATCCGCGCGAGATCGCGACCATCGTCACCCATCTGGAAATGCGCGAGCGGCCCAGGCCCGCGCCGATCCCGCCCGCGCCGCTGCGGCTGGTGCCATGGAAGACGCCGGACCTTGGCGCCTATCGCGCCCTGTTCCGCCGCGTGGGCGAGCCGTGGCTGTGGTTCTCGCGGCTGGTGATGCCGGACGATCAGCTCGCGGCTATCCTGCATGATCCCTTGGTCGAGGTCTATGCCGTCACCGACCCGCGCGGGGTCGAGGTCGGCCTGCTGGAGCTGGATTTCCGCAGCCCGTCACAATGCGAGCTGGCCTTTTTCGGGCTGGTGCCCTCGCTCAACGGCAAGGGGCTGGGCAAATGGCTGATGGCGCAGGCCAAGTCGCTCGCCTGGCGCAAGGGGGTGGAGCGCTTCTGGGTCCATACCTGCACGCTCGACAGTCCGGCGGCACTCGGCTTCTACATCAAGTCGGGCTTCACCCCCTATGGCCGGGAGATCGAAACCTTCGCTGACCCACGCCTGCTGGGCCTGCTGCCGCCCGAAGCGGCGCCGCAGATCCCGATGTTCGGTCAGCCCGCCGACGCCTGACGATATATGCGAGCCAGCATCACCAGCATATAGACCTGGATCACCGTCGACACCGCCGCCGATGCGACGCCGCCCACCAGCCGGGCGGCCTCCGGCCCGGCGGCAAGGCCGGCGAGCGCACCGAAGATCGTCTGCGCCGCCATGCTGGCAATGCCCGACAGCAGGGTGATCAGGATGATGAAGCCCAGCAGCCGCCAGAAACAGCCGCGCGTCAGCGCCCAGGCATGGCGCAACGAGGGCACCACCCCCTGACTGCCGTCGATCACCGCCGGATTGAGCAGCATCAGCCGGACGCTGGCGAAGATGGTGGCGCCGCCGACAAAGGCGCCGAGGATGGCGCCGATGCTGGTGCCCACGGACTCCGAGACCAGGCTGGCCAGGACGGCGACCAGAATCGCGGCCAGCATCAGCCCGCCAATCAGGAACATGGCGAGCAAGGCGGTACCCAGTAGCACAGGCAGTCGCGCGAAGCCCAGGCGCAACGCCTCCCCAACGCTGATGCCCGGCCGCAGCGCCAGCGCAAACAGCGTCAGCGATCCGAACCAGATGATGACGACACCCAGCAGCATCGCCAGCGCAAAGCCCGGCGGTATGTCAGGCAGGCCGGTGCGCTGGGGATTGGCCATCCATTCGGCCAGTTGCGGCGGCGTCATTTCCTGCAGGATCAGCCCCGGCAGGGCCAGGAACAGCAGCGCGACGGGGAAGAGCAGCGACGCTTCGCGGGCAACGAAGGCAACCGCCTCCTCCCACGCCTTGCCGATCGAGACTGCCGCCATATCTAATGCCTACCCCTGTCCTGCGAAATGCGGCCCGAGACTTGATCGCTCGCCCCGCTCAAGTCAAGGAAGCGCCATGACCGATCCCCTGCCCTTTCCCGACGTCGAGTGGCGCAGCGATGCCGCCCCCGTCGACTATCCCACCGCCCTTGCCGATATGGAGGCGCGGGCCGCCGCCATTTATGAAGGCGAGGCGCGCGAGCGCGTCTGGCTGCTGGAGCATCCGCCGCTCTATACTGCGGGCACCAGCGCCGATCCGGCCGAACTGATCGATCCGCGTTTTCCCGTCCATGATGCCGGGCGCGGTGGCCGCTACACCTATCATGGGCCGGGCCAGCGCATCGGCTATCTCAACATCGACCTGCGCGAGCGCGGCAAGGATGTACGCAATTTCGTCCATCATCTCGAAGGCTGGATGATTGACGCGCTTGCCGACCTGGGCATTGCCGCCCGCCGCGCCGAAGGGCGCATCGGCATCTGGACCGACGACCGGCAGGGGCGCGAGGCGAAGATCGGTGCGCTGGGCATTCGCGTCCGTCGCTGGGTGACGCTGCACGGCTTTTCGATCAACATCGATCCCGACCTGTCCCATTTTGGCGGCATCGTGCCGTGCGGGATCAGCGATTTTCCCGTGACCAGCATCGCCGCACTGGGCGGCAATGCCTCGATGGAAGCCCTTGATGCCGCGCTCAAGGCGCATTTCCCTGCCTTTCTCGGCCGGCTGCGGCGCTGCGGATCGGGCGACGGCACGGGACTTGAGCAATGCGGGACCGCCCGTTAGGGTCCGCCACTTCGCCAGGTGGGGGGCCGCCGGGCATGTTGAGCCATGTTATGGAGACCCGGATGCGCCTTGACGCAAGGATGATGACTGCCGCCCTGTTGATCGGCTGCATGCCGCTGGCAGGCTGCGGCGGTGGCGGCGAAAAGAGCGGCAACACGGTGCAGATGAAGGATATGGAAGTGGTCGATGGCACCGCCACCGACGCCATGACCGATCTGGACGGCGTCCAGAGCGAGGGCACCAGCCTGGCCCTGCCGGAAAATCGCACCGAACCCAAGGCCGCTGCCCCGGCCAAGGCGGACAATGCAGCCGCCCCCGCCAATGATGAGGAAGTCGTGTCGGATCAGTGAGGCTTTTGCCGTTCACTTCCGATACAGCCGCGCTATAGTCGATGCCGTTATGGGGGAATTGGGCGTTCGCGCCGTCAAGACCCCGGCTGAGAGGGTTTATTCAATGACGTTCCGTTTTCGCTCGCGCCAGGCCTTTGCCGCCCTGACGATCGCCGCCGCGTCGCTCGCTGCCGCGCAACCGGCCGCCGCGCAATTCTTCTGGTCGCCGCCCGACATGTCGGCCCCTGCCCTGACGGACGAGGCCGCCGCCACCGCGCTGGGCCTGCCTGGCGCCACGGCCGACGAGATCAAGGCCGGCCTCACCTGGAACCTGCGCGCCGCGATCAACGTCGCCGCGCTGCAGTGCCAGTTCGAACCGACCCTGCTGTCGGTCAGCAACTACAACGCCATGATCGCCCATCATGACGCCGAACTTGACGCAGCGCAGGCGACGCTGCTCAGCTATTTCCAGCGCACCAAGGGCAAGGGCAAGCCCGGCCAGTCGGCGTCCGACATGTATAATACCCGCATCTATTCGGGCTATTCGACGGTCCAGGCGCAGCGCGGCTTCTGCCAGGCGGCAGCGGCGGTCGGTCGCCAGGCGATCTTCGCCGATCGCGGCCAGCTCAACGTCGTCGCGCGCCAGGGCCTGGCCTCGATCAAGAAGTCGCTCGTCCATGCCGGCGAGCAATATTATGGCGATCCGGGCTGGAACTATCAGCTTGCCCTGCCCTCGCTCGACGCCAAATGCTGGAAGAAGGGCGTATTGCTGCCCGAATGCCACCAGCAGTGGAACCAGAAGGCGGGCGTCCAGCCCTGATCTGACGGAGACTTAACGCAGGCCCAGATATTTATGGGCCTGCACCGTCAGCCGCCAGCGCGGCCGAGCCATCACCAGATCGATGGCCGCGCGGGCATTGTCCACGGCATGGGCATCGTCGAGCGGCTGGACCAGCAGATGGTCGAAGCCCCAGCCCTCCATCGCCGCGACATCGGCCAGGCTGTGGCCGCCATCGGGCTGCGGCCAGACCAGCTTCAGCTCATTGCCCTTCATCTGGACCACGTCGCTGCCCGCCTTGGGGCTGATGCAGACCCAGTCGATGCCCGGATGCGCCGGCAAGGTGCCGTTGCTTTCGATCGCGATGGTGAAGCCACGGGCATGGAGCGCATCTATCAGCGCATCGTCGACCTGCAACATCGGCTCGCCACCGGTCAGGACGATATAGGGGCCTTCCCCCTCGCCCCAGAAGGCGAATGCCGCATCGGCGAGCGCGTCGGCGGTCGCGAACTTGCCGCCGCCATCACCGTCAGTGCCGACGAAGTCAGTGTCGCAGAAGCGGCAGACGGCATCGCGCCGGTCCTGCTCGCGCCCGCTCCACAAGTTGCAGCCGGCAAAGCGCAGGAACACCGCGCGCCGCCCCGCCTGCACGCCTTCGCCCTGCAGGGTCAGGAACATTTCCTTGACCGCATAGGTCATGTGTCAGGCCTTTCCGGGACGCGTCGCATAGACGGTGGGATCGGGCAGCCCTGCTTCCTCGAAGCCCTTCGAGCGCAGGCGGCAACTGTCGCACAGGCCGCAATGCTTGTTGTCAGGCGTCGGATCATAGCAGGACCAGCTGAGCCCAGCGTCCAGGCCCAGGCGATGCGCCTCGCGCACGATGTCCGCCTTGGTCATGAACTGCAGCGGCGTGTTGATGCGGATCGGATGGCCCTCGACCCCCGCCTTGGTCGCCAGCGTCGCCATCTTCTGGAACGCGTCGATGAATTCGGGACGGCAGTCGGGATAGCCCGAATAGTCGAGCGCATTGACGCCGATATAGATGTCGCTGGCCGACGCCACTTCAGCGAGGCCCAGCGTCAGCGACAGGAAGATGGTGTTGCGCGCCGGCACATAGGTGACCGGGATTTCGTCGCCCACGCCGCCCTTGGGCACTTCGATGTCGGCGGTCAGTGCCGACCCGCCAAAGGCCGTGAGGTCGAGCGGCAGCACGATATGCGACATGGCATTGAGCGCCGTCGCCACCTTGGCCGCGGCGCGCAGTTCGACGCGATGGCGCTGATTATAATCGATCGTCAGCGCCAGGACGCGATAGCCCGCTTCGCGCGCGAGCCCGCCCGCGACCATTGAATCCAGCCCGCCCGAAAGCAGGACGACGGCGAATTTTCCATTCTGTGCGACCATGATGCTGCGCTAGACCTCGTTATGTTGCAGTGCAAGGGGGCCGCCGGTCAGCGGCATGCCCCGACATGGCGCCCTTCGACCATGTTGGAAAAGGGCGCGCCGTCGCTGATCCCCTGCGATCGTATCTGGATGAGGCGCGGCGTTTCGACGCGCAGGTCGGTGCGCGCATTGCCGGCTGCCCCGCAATCGAAGGTCACGGTGGCGGCAGCAGGCGCATCGCTGACCACGAACGGCTTGCAGCCGAGGCCGGCATTGGCCGGCTCCAGCAACTGATGCGGCATCGTCACGCACAGGCGGCGGGGCGGCGCGGTGGGATCGTCGCGCAGGCGCAATTCCCATTCGCCCGTTTCCAGCTTGGCGAGCGCAGCCAGTTGCGGCGCGTTCGCCGCCCCGGCCCAGCTTGCCATCATCATTGCCGCCGCGGCGCCCAGCGCCTGCAGCCCCAGCCTTGCCATCTTGCGTCCAGACCTTGTCATCGGCGCCGGGGAGCGGCGCCATGCTTCATCCTGTTGTGCCGCGCAATTGCGGCAATTTGATAGCGCGGGGCGAACGGCCGTGCCGCAATTGCCCCGCGCCGGCTTTCAATGGGTGACGAAACTGTCCAGCGCGAGCGGGAACAGCCGCGAGCAGAAGGCGCAATCGACGCCGATAATGCCCTTCTCGTCCGCCATCGCCACCCGTTCGTCCGCCGGAAAGCGGCCGATCACATCGCGAATATGGGCAAGGTCACAGCGACAGCCCTTGGCGAGCGCCGTCGTCTCGGTGACGCGCACCTCTTCCTCCTCATGGAACAGGCGCCAGGCGATGTCGGTCAGCGGCAGGTCGAGATCGGTCAGTTCCTCGTCGCGCAGCGTGCCGGCCAGCGCCTGCACATGTTCCCATTCGGGATGGTCATGGCGCACATGCAGGCGCTCGCGTCCCACTTCGCCCTCGGGCAGATGCTGAAGCAGCAGGCCCGCCGCAACACAGCCTTCGCCCGGCGCATGCCGGGTCGCGATCTGGACGATGCTGGGGATCTGTTCGGACTGGAAGAAATAATGCTCCGCCGCTTCGGCCAGCGACGATCCGTCCAGCGGCACGATGCCCTGATAGCGCTCCCCGGTCGCCGCCTGGTCGAAGGTGATCGCCAGATAGCCCTTGCCGAACAGGCCGAACAGGGTCGGATCGCTGCCGATTTCCGCCAGCCGCTCGGCATCGAACTTGGCATAGCCGCGCAGTTCGCCGCCCTTGTAATCGGCCACCAGCAGGCTGACGACGCCATTTTCGGTCTGCGCCTGCAGGGTCAGTTGACCGCCGGCATCCTTGAGCAGGCTGCCGAGCAGCGCGCCCAGCACCAGCGAGGACGCCAGCACCCGCTCGATCGCCGGGGGATAGGCATGGGCGGACAGCACCTGGTCCAGCACCGGCCCCAGCCGCACGAAACGGCCACGCACATGGCGCGAGGGGATGGTGAAGCCAAGGGCCTGATCGACATTGGAACTGGTCACGATATTTCCTTCCGATCCACCCGCCCCGAAAGCCGCGAGGGCCCGTCCTCCGCTTCCCAGCGCAGGACAGGCCCCGTCATCTTTCAGGGCGAACGGAAAATTTCGCCCGAATATAGGATGAGCTTACAGCTTTCCAAGCGCCCAGAGCAGAACCGACTTCTGGGCGTGGATACGGTTCTCCGCCTCGTCCCAGATCAGCGACTGCGGACCGTCGATCACCGCTTCGACCACTTCCTCGCCGCGATGGGCGGGCAGGCAGTGGAGGAATTTGGCGTCCGCCTTGGCGCCCGCCATCAGCTCCGGCGTCACCTGATAGGGCATCATCGCCGCCAGCTTTGCCTCGGCATGGGCCTGGCCCATGGAGATCCAGGTGTCGGTGACCACGACGTCGGCGCCGGCCACGGCCTGCGCCGCATCGCGGGTCAGGGTGATGGTCGAACCCGCTGCCTGCGCTGCCGCGGCAAAGGACGGATCGGGATCATAGCCCTCAGGGATGCCCATGCGCACGTCGAACTTCATCAGGCCCGCGGCCTCGACGATCGAGTGGAGGACGTTGTTGCCGTCGCCCAGCCACGCCCATTGGCTGCCGGGCAGCGCCAGGCCATGCTCGACCACGGTCAGCAGGTCGGCAACGATCTGGCAGGGATGCGACAGGTCCGTGAGGCCATTGATGACCGGGACGCTGGCATATTCGGCCATTTCCTCGATCTTGGCATGATCGTCGGTGCGGATCATGATCGCGTCGGCCATGCGGCTGAGCACGCGGGCCGTGTCGGCGACGGTCTCGCCGCGTCCCAACTGACTGGTCGCGCCGTCCAGGATCAGCGAATTGCCGCCGAGCTGGCGGATCGCCATGTCAAAGCTGACGCGGGTGCGCGTGCTGTTCTTTTCAAAGATCATCGCCAGCGTGTGGCCGGCGAGCGGCGCATCGGCGTCGACCCAGCCCTTGGGCTTGCCTGCGCGCGCCGCCTTGCGGTCGATGGCGTCGGCGATCATCGCGGCGATCGCGTCGCCGCCCGCATCGGTGAGATTCAGGAAATGCTTGGTCATTGGAAACAACCTCTAACCCGTTCAGGCTGAGCGAAGTCGAAGCCCCCGCCTGAACGAAGTGAAGGCACCTCGCTGCGCTCGGCGATACCCTTCGACTTCGCTCAGGGCGAACGGAAACTAAATGGTCAGGCCGCCTTGGCGTCCGCGAAGCTCCGCGCGCCGGCGGAAATCTTCTCGATGCACTCGGCGATATGGCTTTCGTCGATGACGAGCGGCGGCAGGATGCGCAACACATTCTGGCCCGCCGATACCGACAGGAAACCATGATGGTCGCGCAGATGGCCGACGAAGGCGCGCGCGTCATAGGCGTCCTTCATCTTGACGCCCAGCATCAGCCCCATGCCGCGCACATCCTCGAACATGTCGTCATGGTTCGGGATCATCTGCTCCAGCGCGGAACGCAGACGCGCCCCCATCGCCGTCACCTGCTCCAGGAAGCCGTCCGCCAGCACCTCTTCCAGCACCGCAATGCCCACCGCCATGGCGAGCGGATTGCCGCCATAGGTGGAGCCATGGGTGCCGAACACCATGCCCTTGGCCGCTTCCTCGGTGGCGAGACAGGCGCCGAGCGGGAAGCCCGCGCCGATGCCCTTGGCCACCGCCATGATGTCGGGCTTCACGCCATATTGCTCATGGGCGAAGAAGGTGCCGGTGCGGGCATAGCCGCACTGCACTTCATCCAGGATCAGCAGCAGGCCATGCTCGTCGCAAGCCTTGCGCAGACCGGCCAGGAATGCCTGGGTTGCCGGAGTCACGCCACCTTCGCCCTGCACCGGTTCCAGCAGGAAGCCGGCAGTGTTGTCGTCGATCGCGGCCAGCGCCGCGTCGAGATCGTTGAAGGGCACGACCTGGAAACCGGGCAGCAGCGGCTCGAACCCGTCGCGCATCTTGGGCTGGCTGGTCGCCGAGATGGTGCCCAGCGTGCGGCCGTGGAAGGCGTTGTCGAAGCTGATGATCTTGTGCCGGTGCGCTTGCCCATTGGCATAATGATAGCGGCGCGCGGTCTTGATCGCGCATTCGACCGCTTCGGCACCCGAATTGGTGAAGAAGACGGTGTCCGCGAAACTGTTATCGACCAGCTTCTGCGCAAATTCCTCCCCCAGCGGCGAACCGTAGAGGTTGGAGATATGCATCAGCGTCGCAGCCTGATCGGCAATGGTCTTCACCAGCTTGGGGTGGCCATGGCCCAGCAGATTGACGGCGATGCCGCTGGCGAAGTCGAGATAGCGCTCGCCGCGCTCCCCGATCAGATAGCAGCCCTCGCCTCGGACCGGACGCACATCGCACCGGGGGTAAACGGGCATGAGCGGCGTAATCGACATGTGCCTTCCCTTTCTGGGTTGATGCTGCGCGTCCGTGCGCATTGGATATAACGCAAAAAGGCGGCCCCCGCCGGGCCGCCCTTGTGCGAGTGCCGCCTATACAGGCCACCGGAAGGGGGTGCAACCCCGCAACCGGGCCAGTCGGCAGCCTATGGACTGATCGCCCCGTGAACGATCAGGGCTGGCCGATCTGGCTCCAGGCATCGGCAATCTCGCCGACCATGGCGCGGGCCTGCTCGACCGGCGCCGCATCATGCTCCTTGGCGCTGACCAGCAGCAGCCGGCGGGCCTCGCGATAGATGCGCGCCAGGCCGGTGGCGATATCGCCGCCCTTGTCGAAGTCCAGGCTGGCTTCGAGCGCGAACAGGATCGACATGGCGCGCGCCTGCTTGTCGGACACCTTCAGCCGGTCGCCATTGCGTTCGGCCAGCGCCGTGGCATCGAGCGCGATCAGCAGTTCGTCGAACAGGATCTTGACCAGCGCGTGGGGCGTGGCGCCCTCGATCCGGCTGCCCGAATGCACCGCCGCATAGCGCCGTGCCGCTGCCGTACCCGCAAAGCTGTGATTATAGAACATGCGTCAAAATCCCCGGTTAGTCGTCACTGCTATTCCAGGCATCGATCTGCTGCTGGAGATAGCTTTGGGTTGCGTTGAGCGCAGACAGCTTGGTCTGCATTGCCGAATAGATGGAAGTCAGGCGCGTCTCATAGTCGGCCATGTCCTCGTCCAGCTTTTCGAGCTGTTCGGTCAGGCTGTCGGCCAGCTTCTCATAACGATCCTGCGCCGCCTTGATCGGGCCGTTTTCCAGCTCGATATTGTCGCGCACGCTGTCCATCAGGCCCGACAGGCCCAGATTGTCGGCGGTCGACTTGGCGGGATTGAGCATCTTGGTGATGCCCGCCGGATCGGCGGCCAGCGCCTTGTCCAGCGTGTCGGTGTTGAGCGTCAACGTGCCGTCGCGGTTGGTCGCGATGCCGATATCGGCCAGCGTCTTGTAGCTGCCGGTCGAGGCCAGCTGGGTCGAGGTGATCTTCGACAGCTGCGACTTCATGTCGCGCACTGCCGACACACCGTTGAGGACGCCCGCGGTCGACGAATCCGTACCGGTCGAGGTCGACGTGTTCAGCGCCTTCATCAGCGTGTTATAGGCGTCGACAAATTCCTGCAGCAGATCCTTCATCGTCGCAGTCGGCTGGGTCATGGTCAGGTTGACCGTGCTGTTGACGTCCGCCGCGGTCAGTTCGATCCGCAGATAGGGGATCGCATCGTCGATGGTGTTGCTGGCATATTCATAGTCGGTGCCGTCGAGCGTGATCTTCGCATTGGCCGGGTCCGACGTCGAGGTCATCGCACTGCTGTTGAGGCCGGCGAGAACGCTGGTCGAGCTGTCGGCCGAGCTGGTGATGGTGAAATCATTGGCGGCGCCGGTTTCGCCCTTGAACACCAGCCGCGTGCCCTGCGCATCGGTGACCACGCTCGCGGTGACGCCGATGTCGGCGGCGTTGATCGCCGAAGCCAGGCCGGAGAAACTGTTATTGCTCGAATCGACGGTGATCGTCGCGGTCTTGCCGCCCGCCGTCGTGATGGTGAGCGATCCGGTGCCGACCGCCGTGCTGCTGGTGGCACCGCTGGTCGCGGCCGAGGCGAAGATGCGGGCGGTCGCCAGCGACTTCACCACCAGCTGCGCCGGCAGACCAGCCGGCGTGCCGCCGCTCAGCAGGCTGACCGACGCGATGTTGGTGTTGGTCGAATTGGGCGTGCCGGTATATTCGGCACCCGACAGGACGCTGGTCAGTGCATCGGCGAAGGTGTCGAGCGAACTGATGGCCGACGCCAGTGCCGAGATGCGGGCATTGTTGGTCGTCTGCTGGGTGGTGATCGCGGACTGGCGCGGGTCGCGGGTCGCGCTGACCAGGCTGGTGACGAGCGCGCTCGTGTCGATGCCCGAATTGGCACCCAGCGCCGACAGGATGCTGCTCCCTACCGATGTCGTCGTCGTTGCCATGGGCCGTCCTTTCAAATGAGAGAACGGCCGTAGCGCGAAGATGTTTAGGAATGATTTTCAAGCTGATGGCAAAGCCCGCAAAAAAGCGGGCATGGCCGCGATCAGATCGCCGATGCGGACAGGATCTGGTCGACGGTTCCGCGCGCGACATGCGCCTGGGCCGCATAGGCATAGCTGGCCTGCTGGGCGATCCGCTTGGCCAGATCGGCGGCCTGCTCCACCGCCTCGCGGGTGGCGGGCGGCAGCGGAATGTAGATGAAGGGCTGCGGCATCATCGCCTGGACGGCGGCCGATGCGCCATCGACCGACACATCCCCCTGCCCGGCGCGCATATCGGCCAGGATATCGGCGATCCGGGCATGGATGCGCGCATATTCGGCGGCGCCGGCAGCATCCTCGTCGACCGCCACGATATCGACTGCAAAACCCTCCTGCCGGCGCGCATCGCTGGCAGACATATTGCCCTGCTCGGTTGCCGATTCCGTCGCTGAAACCGGCTGAACGGCCGCAGCCGGCACCGGCGCGCGAACGACGCTCCGATCCACTGGCGAAATCTCGCTACGCGAAAAATACTCGTTCATGACGCACCATCCTAATGCGTCCCCGTAAACAGAATACGGACAAGCGTGGCTAAACTTTAATTCACCATCGCCCTATTTCTTCGATCAACTGCCAAGTATCAGCAAATTCTCTACAATTTCTTTCCATCCGGATCGAAACGCAGATCTTCTGGCACGGTAATGAACGGACGGTCCATTTCCGTCGCCATCTTGTTCTCGACCCGGAAGACGAAGGCCAGCACCGTCGCCACCGCCATGTAGAGGCCTTCATTGACGATCTCGCCAGCGCGCGAGGTAAAGTAGATGGCGCGCGCCAGCTCGGGATATTGCAACACCGACACGCCATGATCCTCGGCCAGTTCACGGATCGAGGCCGCGATCGCGTTACAGCCGCGCGCGACCACGACCGGCGCGGCATCCACGCCGGGCCGATAGCGCAGCGCCACCGCGAAATGGGTCGGGTTGGTGATGATGACGCTGGCCTCTGCCACCGCCTGGCGGGTCGATCCGTTCAGCACCTCGAACTGGCGCCGGCGGATCTGCCCCTTGAGTTCGGGCGAGCCTTCGCTTTCCTTATGCTCGTCCTTGATGTCCTGCTTGCTCATGCCCAGCCGCTTGCCGCGCTGGAAAATCTGCATGGGTACGTCGATGCCGGCGATCACGAACAGCCCGCCTGCCATCACCAGGCAGACCAGGATGAACATGTTGCCAAGGTCGCTGATCGCATTGCCGACCCCCGCCTTGCCTAGGCCGATGATCGCGGTCAGCCGGTCCCAGATCATCCAGAAGCCGACCGCGCCCAGCAGCCCCACCTTGGCAATCGACTTGACCAGTTCGATCAGCCCCTGCGCGCCGAACATGCGCTTGAGGCCCGAAGCCGGGTTCATCTTCGACGCCTTGGGCGCGAAGGCGCCAGGACGAAAGCCCAGCGATCCGAGCAGCGCCGGCGCCGCGATCGCGGCAAAGAAGGTCGCGAGCAATACGCCGCCCACCGGCAGCGCGATGTCCGCCAGCAGGCCGGTGCCGCGCGTCACCGGCGAGAAGTTCACGATATCCTCGCGCCCGAAGCGCAGCGCGCGGGTCAGCATGCCCGACAGCGCGTCGATCAGGCCCGGCCCGGCAACCGCCAGCCAGCCGATGCCGGCCATCACCACCAGGGCCGTCCCCAGTTCGCGGGACTGGAGGATGTCGCCTTCCTTGGCGGCATCCTGCAATTTCTTCTGTGTCGGTTTTTCGGTCTTTTCGCCGCCTTCAGACCCGCCCGCCATGGCTCAGCGTCCTTCCGAGATGGCGCGGGCCTGTTCCAGCCCCGACTTGAGCGCGATGGTGATCCCCTCGCCCATCACTGGCACCGCCATCGCCAGCAGCACCAGCCCCGCCATCACCGCCATCGGCATGCCCACGGCGAACAGGTTGAGCGCGGGCGCGGTGCGCGCCAGCATGCCCATGACGATCTGCACCAGCACCAGCGCAAAGCCGACCGGCAGCGCGATCGTGACCCCGGCGCCCAGCAGCGAGCCGCCAAACTGGATCATGTGCCAGACCGCATCATTGCTGAGCATCGCCGCGCCCGGCGGCAGCGCCTTGTAGCTCTGCACCACGAAGCTGACGAGCAGCAGATGACCGTCCATCGCCAGCAGCAGGAAGGTCGAGAGGATCGACAGGAACTGGCCGACCGCCTGCGTCCCCTGCCCCGACCCCGGATCGACCATCGCGGCAAAGCCCAGCCCCATGGTGTTGGCAATCGCCTCACCCGCGACGAAGGCGGCGGAATAGCCGATCTGCACGGCAAAACCCATGGCAAGGCCCGTCAGCACCTCACCGGCGACCAGCATCACGCCTTCGAAACTGGCCACGCCGTCATGCGGCAACTGGATGGTGACGCTGTTGAGCGCCGCCATGCCAAGCGCGAGCGACAGGATCAGGCGCAACTGAAGCGGCATCGCGGGCGCACCGAAGACGGGCGCGGCCAGAAAGGCCGCACCGGGGCGGATCATGGCGATCAGCCAGATCCACAATTGCGTCTCGACGCCTGCGAAGCCGGGTGCGATCATTGCAGCAGGTCCGGTATCCGCTCGAATATCTCGCGCGTGAAGTCGGCGATCAGCACCATGATCGATCCGCCGAACAGGGTCAGCATCGCACCCACGACCAGAATCTTGGGAATGAAGCTGAGCGTCTGTTCGTTGATCGACGTCGCGGCCTGGACCATGCCGATCAGCACGCCCGCGACCAGCGCCGGAATCAGGATCGGCGCCGTCGCCAGCGCCGTGATCCACAGCGCATGCTGTGCCAGGCCCATGAAGAAATCCGCATTCTCCATTGCCGCCCTCCTATGTCGCGAAGGAGCCGGCGAGCGACCCCATCGTCAGCGCCCAGCCATCGACCAGCACGAACAGCAACAGCTTGAAGGGCATGGAGATGATCGTCGGCGACAGCATCATCATGCCCAGTGCCATCAGAGTCGATGCGACGACCAGGTCGATGATGAGGAAGGGCAGGAAGATCATGAAGCCGATCTGGAACGCGGTCTTCAACTCGCTGGTGACGAAGGCCGGCAGCAGGATCGTGAAGGGAATGTCGTCGGGCGTGCGGAAGGCCGGAGCCTCGGCCATGTTGGCGAACAGCTTGAGGTCGCTCTCGCGCGTCTGCTTGGCCATGAAGCCGTGCAGCACCTTGCCCGAACGGCCAACCGCTTCCTCGATCGAAATCTGACCCTTGCCATAGGGATCATAGGCCTGGCCGTTGATCTGGTCGATCACCGGTCGCATCACGAACAGCGACAGGAACAGGGCAAGCCCCACCAGCACCTGGTTGGGCGGCGTCTGTTGCAGGCCCAGCGCCTGGCGCAGCAGCGAGAGGACGATGATGATCCGGGTGAAGCTGGTCATCATGAGGATCAGCGACGGCAGGACCGACAGCAGGCTCATGAGGACGAGGATCTGCAGCGACAGCGACAGCGAGCGGCCGTCGCCCGAAATCTGACCCATCGCGCGGGTCAGCGCGCCGCCATTGTCGACCGGCGCCGGCGCGGCCGGCACCGCCTGCGCCAGCGCAGGATCGACCAGCATCAGCCCCGCGGTCAGCAGGATGCCGCCGACCAGCCAGTGACTAGCGCGCACGATAGGGGTCGCCTTCCGCGATCTTCTCGATCCGACCACGGGTGACCGACAGCAGGATCTTCTTGCCCTCGAACTCGACCACGGCCAGCTTGCCGAACGTGCCCATGGGCAGCGCTTCCAGCAGCTTCAGCGACCGGTCATTCTGGCCGACCATCATGCCGGGCTGATATTTGCGCCACAGCCACAAGGCACCAAAGGCCATGCCGCCAACAAGCGGCAGCAGGATCAGCAATTTGACGAAATACCAGAACATGCACGCGCCCCGCGTTTAGGTTAATGCGTCATCCGATCCGCAAGAATGGGCCGCAAGGCAAGCGCAAAAGCACGGCCCTGCGATCAGCCGCGCCGTTCGACCCCGGCCATGCGGGTTTCGGTGGCGGCGATATCGACGATGCGGATGCCATAGCGGCCGTTCACCGTCACGACCTCGCCCTTGGCGATCAGCGCGCCATTGACCATGATGTCGAGCAGTTCGTCGGCCTGGCGATCCAGTTCCACGATGCTGCCTTCGGCCAGGTCCATCACTTCTGCCAGGCGCAGCGAGGTCGATCCGACCTCCACCGACATACGCACCGGAATATCGGCCAGCAGCTTGAACTGGCGGTTCGCCGCCATGCGGCTGGCGCTGTCTTCCCCACGGGGATCCATCATCGGGGCGTCGCTCATATCACTCATTGTTCCGGTCCCTGTGCAATCTTTTCAATCTGGAAGGCGGCACGGCCATCCTGTTCGCCGATCGTGCCGTGCGCGACGATCCTGTCGCCGACGATCAGCGGCAGGCTGCGGCCGATCGTCACGGGTATGATGTCGCCGGCCTTGAGCTGCATCAGCTCCGCCAGCGAGAGATTGGGGCGGGCCAGCACGGTGCGGGCCGGCAGGCGGATGTCGCGCATGCGGCGCGCCACGCGGGCCTGCCACACCGGATCGACATGCTCGTCATCGCTTGCGACCTTGCTGCCCATCAGCGCCTCGACGCCGCGCAGCGCCGCCAGCGGGAAGACCATGTCGATCGACCATTCGCGTTCCCGGTCCAGCCCGACGCGGAAGCGCTGCACCACCATCTGGTCGGCGGGCTGGGCGGCAGCGGCAAAGCCGATGCCGGTTTCACGCAGCAGCAGGCCAGGTTCCAGGGGCAGGACTTCGGACCAGCATTCGACCATGCGGGCCATGATGGTTTCCGATAGGCGGGCGATCAGCCGGTCCTCGGTCGGGGTAAATTCGCCGCGCGCGGGCAGCGCCCGGTTGCCAAGGCCACCATAGAAGCAGTCGACCAGGGTCGAGATCATGGTGGCGTCCATGCACAGCAGCATCTGCCCCTTCAGGGGCAGCAGGCGATAGATGGACAGGCTGCAGAAATTGGGCGCGCCGGCCGACCAGGCGCCAAACTCCACGACCCGTGCATCCTCGGCCGCGACATGCGGGCGGATGCCGGAAATGGGTTCGATCAGCGCACGTATACGCCGGCCGAGCTTTTCACCCAGCCGGTCGAGGCCCGACAGCATTACCGGAGCTTGCGCGTCTCCCCGCCCGAAGGCGAAGGATTGAACGTGATTCATGTCTGTCCCCTGCCCTCGGCCAGGGGACTTCCCAGCGTTCAGGCAGCGCTATTGAATAACGAAATTGGTAAAATAAACGTTATCGACACCGCCATAGCCGGTCTTCTGCTTGAGTACATCGTTGATGATGCCCCGGATTTTTCCTTGCAGCATGCGCTTGCCGTCGGGCGTGACCAGCTGCTCCTCGGGCTGTTCGGCGAGCATCATCAGCACCTGACTGCGAATCGCCATCTCGTGCATCTTGATCGCGGCGATCACGCGATAGTCATAATAGGTCGACACCGCGACGGTGATCTGGGCGAAGGCGTCGGTGTCCGTCATGTTCGACGTGAAGGGCGCCTGGAGCTGGAAATAGGTGGCCTGATAGGCGGTCGGATTGCTTGGTGCCGGCAGGTCGATGCCCTTGCCCGGCGCATGGGCGGCCGACGGGGCATGCCCCTCGCCACCGGCGCTCGCATGGCCACCGCCTTCGCCACCACCACCGCCGCCGCCTTCACCGGCCCAGCCATGGGCGGTGGCGACAGCCTGCGCATCCTCGCCCGCCAGGACGAGCACGGGCTTGTTGGGATCTTCCTTGGGGCCTTCGGCCTTGGGGCTGAAGAAGCCGGCGGCGTACAGCCCGCCCGCAGCGCCGGCACCACCCACCACCATGGCGACGGCGACCAGCAGGATGAGCTTCATCCCCCCACCCTTCTTCTTCTTCGCCTTGGGTTCATCGCTCATCGTTCACGTCCCCTGGAATATCCCGTCCCGGCCGTCAGGCGTAGCGCGCGCGGCGGACGTCACCGGCGCTATCGCCGGTGTCACCATGGTTAAGAACGGCCGGATCGCTCCCGGCTTTATGGCCAAGGCCATTATTTTCACGGCCCTGCCAGCGACCCTGCGACGAGGATTGGCCCATCGACTGGCCCGCCATCTGGCCGGCACCCTGCCAGGTGCCCTGCTGCTGGGATGCATTGCCCTGCTGGCCGTTCGACTGGCTACCGGTCTGGCCATTGGCATCAGCCTTGGCCGCTTCGGCAACATGCGGCGCGCGTTCGATCTTCACTTCATGGATGCGCACGGCGGCAAGGCCCGCGTCCAGCTTCAGCCGGTCGCTATCCTGGCGCAGCGCCATTTCCGCCGCCTCGCTGGCAACGGTCAGGCTGACCGCCGCGCCATCGCCATCCTGGCGGATATCGACCTGGATCGGGCCGAGCTGGTCGGCATTGATCTGGAACCGGCCCTGCGCGCCATTGGCCGACAGGCCGGCAATGTCGCGGGCCAGCCCGTCAATCCACTGTCCCGACACGCCCATGTCGACCACCTGCTGGCCAAGGCTGGCCGACAGGTCGACCGTCGGCATCGCCGCCGGGGTGATCGAAGGCGCCTGGGGCACGGCAGCCTGTGGCATGGATATTTCCGCGCCACGATGGGGCGCGGCCGGAGTGGCTACGACCAGCGGATCGACGGCCGTGGCCGCCTTGTCCGGCGTGCGATCGCTGACCGGCGCTGCCGCTTCGGCGCTGTCGCGCACCGGCGTCGCCCGGCGGTTCATATGGTCGCGCACCAGTTGCAGCAGCGACAGGGCTTCCGCCTTGGCCGGCTTGGCAGCCACGGGCGCGGCCGGGATGTCGGTGCCGGCGGATGCGATCTCGACATCGGCCTCGTCCGGGCTGCTGGTTACAGCTGCAGGCGCGGTCTTCTCGGTCGGCTTGGGGGCCGCCACGACCATTTCTACCGGCATGTCGGCGTCCGTCGCCGGTGCTGCCGCCACGGCGGGCATGACCTGCTCGACCGGGCGCGGTGCGTTCACGGGCTGCGGGGCGGCCTGGACCGGGGCCTGCACGACATTCGGTGTCGCGTTGGCGACTGGCACAGGCTGTGCCGGGATCATCGCAGCGACCAGTTCGGGCGTCACTGCAGGCGCCGTCACGGGCGCTGCAACGATCTGCTCATCCTGCCCATCCGCGCCGACCACCGGGGCCGTCACCGCTTCCTGTCCCACGGCCGGTTTCGAAGGGGCCTGGGTTTGGGACAATGAAGGTGACAGCGAAGGAGACACGCTCAAAGGCATCTCCCGGGTCGGCGCGGATGGAGCCGAAGATGCGGGGGCATCGATCGGCGCCTGCGGCAAGGGGGGGAGTGCAGCAGGCAAGGAATGGGCAATCGGATCGGCGACGATCGGCGCGTCATTGTCGACGGGCGCATCGGCCGTCACCGTGTCAGCTTCGCTGTCAGCATCGGCGATGTCATCGGCCTCGGGCGCGGCCATCGCAGCCGGCAGAGGCTGCGGCGCGTGCGTCGGCGTGGCCTTGATCGGAGCATCAGCAAGGGCGAGCGCGATCGGGCCTTCGGCGTCGACCGGCAGCGGCAGGGCCACATCGGCGGTCGGAACCGGCGCCGGAGTGCGGATATCCGCAGGCGCAGGCGCGACCGCCGGGATCGGCAGAGGCAGCGGAAGGGCTTCGGCGACAGCCTCGCCTTCGGGCAGGACGATCGGCGCGGGCTCGGCCGATACGGGCGCGATGGCCGCCTGATCCTGGACCGGCGCAGCGACGGGCAGGACCGGTTCGGCAACCGGCAATGTGGCCTCAATGATCGGCAACGCCGGTTCTGCGGCCGGCTGGACCGGCATGGCCCGCTGGGTCAGGAATTCGGCGGTGTCCGGCAGAGCCGGCGCCTCGATTGCTTCGGGCATCACGACCGGCGCATCGCCCTCGATCGTCGCTTCCGCTGGCAAGACCGGCGCGCCCACCGTCGTGGCAGGCGCAGCCGGCTGCGGCGCGTCATCGACATCGCCCAGCAGCGCGGCGAAGTCGGCCGCCCCCTCGGCCACGGCCGAAGCAGCGGCCGCCGTCGCACCGGCCAGCGGCGTCGAGGAGAAGAGCAGCGATTTGAGGCTGGCGAGCATGGTCATGTCAATTGTCCCCCGTGCGCTGCATGCGGCGATAGCGCGGCAGCGCGGCAAGCTTGTTCTCGCGCCATTCTTCCAGCGCGACGCGGGCCCGATCCTTCAGGCGCGCGGCAATTTCCTTCTCGCGGTTGGCCGCGATGCTGAGCCCTTCCTTCGCCTCCACCTTGCGGCGGGCGTCATAGAGCGCGCCGTCGAGCTGGCGCCCGGCCTGCTCCAGACGGCTGGCCAGTTCCTGCATCGATGCGAAGGAGGCACCGGTTGCGCCGCCCTGAACGCCGAACAGTTCGCCGCGCACCCGGCGCAGACGTTCGAGGTTGGTGGCGATCCCCTCCGCCTCGTCGCGGGCGCGCGCGGTCTCGGCCATGGCCATGGCATGCTGGACATGGCGCACGCGCAGCACACGGTGGCGGCGGGATACCAGCCCCTTCACGCCCCGAACTCCGCGATCAGCGCGTTGGCGCTGGTATCAAGGTCGATCCGGCTCTTCTGGTCCTGGCGGATGAAGTTCAGAATTTCCTGGCGACGCTGCACCGCCTCGTCGATCACCGGATCATTGCCGGGACGATAGGCGCCCATCAGGATGAGGTCGCGATTTTCCTCATAGGCGGCCCAGAGGCGGCGATAGGCGGCAGCGGCCTGGCGATGCTCGTCGGGCACGACGTCGGCCATGACGCGCGACAGGGACTTGCCGATGTCGATCGCCGGGAAGATTGCCTGTTCCGACAGGCTGCGCGACAGGACGAAATGGCCGTCGACAATCGCGCGGGCGGCGTCGACGATTGGATCGTCGGTGTCGTCGCCATCAGCGAGAACGGTGTAGAGCGCAGTGATCGAGCCGCCAGTGCGGGCGTCGACGCCGGCGCGTTCGACCAGACGCGGGATCAGCGCCAGCGCCGAGGGCGGATAGCCCTTCATCGCCGGCGGTTCGCCGAGCGCCAGGCCGATCTCGCGCTGGGCATGGGCGCAGCGGGTCAGGCTGTCGATCAGCAACAGCACCTTCTTGCCGCGGGCGCGGAAATATTCGGCGATGGCGGTAGCGCGGGCGGCGGCGCGCAGGCGCAGCACCGGCGGATGGTCGGCCGGCACGGCAACCACGATGCTCTTGTGCATCGCATGCTTGAGCTTGGTTTCGAGGAAGTCGCTGACCTCGCGGCCACGTTCGCCGATCAGGCCGGTGACGACGATATCGGCTTCCGCGCCGGCGATCATCTGGCCCATCAGCACCGACTTGCCGACGCCCGAGCCGGCGATGATGGCGATGCGCTGGCCGCGTCCGGCGGTCAGCAGCGCATTGACGGCGCGCACGCCGAGGTCGAACGGCTCGGTCACGCGGCCGCGATCGAGGACATTGCCCTTCACACCGTTGAGCGGCCAGACGCCGCCGGCGATGATCGGCCCCTTGCGGTCGAGCGGCTGGCCCATGGCGTCGATGACGCGGCCAATCAGCCCCTCGCCCACCTGCACCATATTGGCCTGGCTGTCGGGTTCGACGCGAATGCCGTTTTCCAGCGGCGCGTCAGCGTCGAGCGGCACCAGCAAAGTGCGTTCGCCACGAAAGCCGACGACTTCGGCGCGACAGACCGACCCGTCGCTGGCCAGGACGCGGGCGCCCGAACCGATCGGACGGCGGAAGCCGGTGACTTCCAGCATGCCGGCATCATGGCTGACCAGACGGCCGACATGGCGCGGCTGGCGATTCTGGACCTGAAGATGCTCGAACAGGGTTTCGGCCTGCGCCAGCTCGGCGCGGATCATGCCTTACCCTCCATGTCGTCCATCAGGGCACGCAGGCGCGCCAGACGAACGTCCGGGCCATCCTCGACCCAGCCATCGGCGGTTTCGAGGCGCACGCAGCCGCGCTGCATGCTCTTGTCCGACACCAGCGGCACGCCGATCTGCTCGCCTTCGAGCAGGGCGACGTCGTCAGGATGCAGATGCAGCGCGCTCTTGTCGCTGCTGTCATCGATGAAGGCGGCGACCGCTTCGCAGCGCTGGGTCAGCCGGTCGAGATCGATCTGCACTTCGCCGACAATCTGTTCGACCAGGCGGACGACCGTGGCCGACAACATGGTCGACAGGCTACCGCTGGGTGCCGGGGCCAGCATTTCAAGCGCGGCGGTCAGGCGGTTGCGCGCCTCGATCTCGTTCGCCTGATCCTCACCGGCGGCGCGATAGCCTTCCTCGAAACCCTGCGAGAAGCCCGCCATATGGGCTTCGTCGATCGGGTCGGTTTCCGGTTCGGCATGGATCGGCGCGCGGGCGGGCGCCGCGACGACGTCGCCGGGCAGCGCCGAATAGAGGCTGCGGAAGCCGTTGCTGGCCACCTGGCCAACGCCGATCATCGGCACGCTCGATACGTCGTGACTGGCTTCGGCCGCCCAGATCTTAGACAAAGTCGTTCCCCTTGCCACCCAGCATGATGGTGCCGGCATCCGCCATGCGGCGGGCGGTGGCGATGATCAGCTTCTGTGCGTCGATGACTTCGGCCAGGCGAATCGGGCCGCGTTCCTCGATCTCGTCGGCGATCGCCTGCGCGGCGCGGGCCGACATGCAGCTGAAAATCTTTGCCTTGAGCATGTCGTTCGCACCCTTGAGCGCCACGACCAGCACCTGGCTGTCGACGGTGCGCATCAGCGTGCCCAGATTCTTGTCATCCATGTCGATCAGGTTATCGAAGACGAACATTTCCTCTTCGATGGTCTGGGCGATCATCTTGTCGCGCTTGGCGACGGCCTTCATGATCCGCTGCTCATTGTCCTTGCGGACATTGTTCATGATCGCGGCCGCTTCGACCGTGCCGCCGCGCTGCGACGCTGCACCCTGCTTGTTCACCGGACCGCGCAGCAGCAACTGCTCCAGATCGTCTAGCGCCTCGTTCGACACCGGGCCGAGCGTGGCGATGCGATAGACGATCTCTTCCTGATATTCGGTCGGCAGCAGTTGCAGCACGTCGGCGGCAACCGGCGCTTCCAGATGGGCCAGCACGATCGCCATGATCTGCGGATGCTCCATCTCGATCAGAACGGCGATTTCCTTGGCGTCCATCCACTTCAGCATTTCCAGCTGGGTGGAGCGGGTCGGCGGGGTGATGCGGGCCAGGATGGTTTCGGCCCGTTCCTCGCCCAGCGCCTTAGTCATCGCGCCGCGGATATGGCGGGTCGCGCCATAGCCGATGGTGGTGCGCTTCTTGGCCTTGGTGACGAAATGGTCGAGCGCCTCGTTCACTTCCTCGGGATCGACATCCTGCACGTCATACATGGCATAGCCGAGCTGACGGACTTCTTCGGGCTCCAGGCGCGACAGGATCTGGGCGGCTTCATCCTCATCGAACAGCATCAGCAGGACGGCGGCGGCGGCGCTGCCCTTGAGCGCCTCGGGACGGCCGGGGACGATCTCAGGCATTTTCCTTCTTCCCTTCCTTCAGAAGGTCGCGGACCACCAGGGCGGCGCGATCGGGATCCTGCTTCACGAAATTGCGGATCAGGTCGGCGCGCTGGGCATAGTCATAGGTGGACGAGATCATGTCGAGCGTCACCGGACGGCTGGGATCGGGATTTTCGGTCGCCTGCTTGGTCAGTTCGCCCGAAATTTCGCGCCCCAGGCGCTGCCCGGCTTCGGCGGTCTCCACGACCTTCGCTTCCTGAGCGGCGGCGCGGCGCTTGAGCAGCGGGCGGCCGATGCCGAAGATCACCAGCAGCGCGACCAGCAGGGCCGAGACATTGCGGATCAGCGGCGACATCCAGTCGGCCTCATACCAGGGCGCCTTGACCTCTTCGGCCTTGGCGAAGCTGCGGGCCGACAGGGCGACGACGTCGCCACGGGCCTGGTCGAAGCCGACGGCGCCCTTCACCAGCGCTTCCAGCGCGGCGATTTCCTGAGCGGAGCGCGGCTTGCCATCGGCACCGGTGTCGAGAGCCACGGCAACCGACAGGCGCTTGACGGTGCCGACCGCATCCTTGGTGACCGACACTTCACGGCCCAGCTCGAAGCTGCGGTTGAAGGTTTCCTCGGTCTTCATCGGCGGCAGGCCCGGCGCGGCCGGCTGCTGCTGTTCGGTGGTCTGGCCCTGCGTCACGGCCTGGCCGTTCGGGTTGGTCTGGGTCACGGTCGGGTTGACCGGCGCCTGATTGCTGAGCGCGCCGGGGATGCCCGAAGCCTCGCCAGCCTTCTGGCCCCGCTCGTCCGACGACCAGCTGCCCTGCTCGGCACGCAGGCGCGCCTCGTCCTGGGGGAAGCTTTCGCGGGTCGCCTGGCGTTCGGCGAAATTCAGTTCGGCGTGGACTTCGGCCGAGAATTTGCCGTCGCCCAGGATCGGGGTCAGCAGCGCGACCACCGACTGGCGATAGCGATCCTCGATCCGGGTCTGGATGGCGAGCTGGCGATCGTCGGCGGCATTGCCGTCATTATTGCTGAGCAGGCGGCCATTCTGGTCGACGACCGAAATATCTTCCGGGTTCAGTTCCGGGATCGACGAGGCGACGAGATGGACGATGGCGCTGACCTGCGCGTCGGTGAGCGTGCGCCCCTGCGACAGGCGCAGCATCACCGAGGCAGACGGCTTGGTGCGTTCGCGCAGGAAGACGCTGGGCGCCTCGACCGCGAGATGGACCTTGGCGCTCTCGACGCTGTCGATCGCCTCGATCGTGCGAGCGAGATCGGTTTCGCGGGCGCCGCGCAGCTTCTCATTCTCGACCGCGCGGCTGGCGCCCATCGGCAGGCTGTCGATCATGCTGTTGCCGTCGGGCGCGCTCTTGGGCAGGCCCTGGGCGGCGAGCATCATCTTCGCCTTGAAATAATCGCCCTCGCCAACGGTCATGCCGCCGGCATTGTCGAAGTCGTATTTGATGCCATTCTGGTCCAGCACCTGGGCGACGGCAGACTTGTCGCCATCGGGCAGGCCGCGGAACAGGTCGCGCTGCGGCGGTTCGCGCAGCGCCAGCCAGGCCGCGCCGGCCACCGCGACGGTGCCGAGCAGGCCGAGCAGCGGCAGGCTCTTGGCCACGGCCGGCTGCTTGATGAAGCCGGCGAAGCGCGCCTTGAGCGCGTCCACGCCCTTGGCATTGCCGAAGCTGGCACCGGTGACGGCCGGGAGGGCCGGGGCAGCGGCCGAGCCGCCATCGATGGTGAGTGCGTTCTCGCTCATGGGTTAGACCGGCATGCTCATGATGTCCTTGTAGGCGGACAGGAGTTTGTTGCGGACCTGGAGGGTCGCCTCGAAGCTGACCGATGCCTGCTGCTTGGCCAGCATGACCGCAGCGATATCGGTGGTTTCGCCCCGTTCGAACGCCGAGGCGGCATCGCCGGCCTGAGTCTGCAGGCCGTTGACCTGCTGGAGCGCGTTGTTGAGCGCGTCGGTGAAGCCGCCGGGCGCGGTGCCCTGCGTTGCGCCGGCGCCGCCAGCCGAACCGACATTGCCGGTCGAGGCGACGTCGCGCAGCGCGGCGTTCTTCTGCAGGATGGCATTGCGCATCGCCATCACGCTGTCGGTGGGAGAGATACCGGTCATGCCCTAACCCTCCTTAAGCCGCAGCCAGCTCACGCATCTCGGCGAGCCGATAGCGCAGCGTGCGTTCGGAAATGCCCAGCTTGCGGGCGGCGGCGGCGCGATGGCCGTCGGTCTCGCGCAGGGCGGTGCGGATCGCTTCCAGCTTGGAATGATGGGCAACGTCGCGCAGGCGGATCGGTTCGGCCGGTGCGGCAGCGACTGCGGCCACCGGCGTCGCCGAAACGATACGCAGCGGCTGCGGCGCGCCGGCGACATGCAGGTCGTCGGCCTCGATGCGCTCGCCGTCGCGCAGCACCAGCGCGCGCTGCAGCACATTGCCCAGCTCGCGGGCATTGCCCTGCCAGCGATGAGCGGCCAGCTTGTCGAGTGCGGCGGCGGTCGGCCAGACAAAGCCGTCCTTGCCGGCATCCTGGTGGCGCAGCAGCATGGCGGCGGCGATCGCGGCGATGTCGCCGGGACGTTCGGCCAGCGGGCGCAGTTCCAGCGCCATGACATTGAGGCGCCAGTAAAGGTCTTCGCGGAAGCGGCCGGCGGCGACTTCGTCGGCCAGGTTGCGGTTGCAGGCGGCGACGATGCGGACATTGACCGGCACCGGATGAGTGGCGCCAACCGGTAGCACTTCGCCTTCCTGGAGGGCACGCAGCAGCTTGGCCTGGAGCGCGAGGGGCAGCTCGGCGATTTCGTCGAGGAACAGAGTGCCGCCGTCAGCGGCCAGGA
The DNA here is from genome assembly GCF_057063145.1 of Sphingobium sp. SG1. Taxonomy (NCBI): domain Bacteria; kingdom Pseudomonadati; phylum Pseudomonadota; class Alphaproteobacteria; order Sphingomonadales; family Sphingobiaceae; genus Sphingobium; species Sphingobium sp. SG1. Next base: position 519,514 of record NZ_JBVVOJ010000003.1, read on the forward strand.
ACAGGCCGTCCGAGGCATTGGATGCGCCGGTGAAGCTGCCCTTCTTGTGACCGAACAGCATGGCTTCCATCATGGTTTCGGGCAGCGCGGCGCAGTTGACGGCGATGAAGTCATGGGTGACCCGGCCGGACTGGGTATGAAGGAAGCGCGCCATGCCTTCCTTGCCAGTGCCGGTGTCGCCCTGGATCAGGACGGTGGCATCGCTGCGCGCCACGCGGCCGGCCAGTGTCATCAGGCGGGCGCTGGCGGCATCGCCAACGGCCGGGACCGAAGCCGGGCGGGCCAGCTCGGCGATCAGCGCGAAGGCAAAACCCATGTCTTCGAGGCCAAAGGCGACGCGGGCGGGCAGGCCATTGGCCGCCGGCACCAGCGACGGCTTGCCGTCGACCAGGTTGATGAGGATATCGCGATGGGTGGCATGGCCGATCTCGGTCGCGAGAAGGACGCGGCGGCTATCCCGCTCACGCGGGCTCTGCGCATCCACGATCCGCACCGTGTACAAGGCATTTTCGAGCCAGTGCTGCAAGCCCGGAACGAGCGCGCAGACCCCACGGCTCACGTCAAGCGATGACATGAACTGTCCCCAGTGTCTTGGCAGGTTTGTGCCCCCGCACGCCCCTACCCCCTTCGATGACTTAAATTTACGCCAGCGTGGTTATTAGATGGTTAACGCGGCCATTAACTTGCCGGTGACCGGCAATTTTTTTCCGCTCCGCCGGCAGAAAAATCGCACTCTATATATACGCGCACGCGTAGAGGGCTGTTTTTCCGTCTTTTTCCAGAAAAATCGCATCGCCCCCCCTAAAAGCTTTTCGCGGCCCGCCGTTATCCCCTTTCGAGGCCGCAAGCGTCAGACGACAGCGACCTGATGAACGGAAAGGGAATATCATGACTGTTATCGGAACCAACTCGTCGGCGCTGCGGGCCACCAATGCTTCGGCCGCCTCCAGCAAGGCTCTGTCCACCGCCATGGAGCGCCTGTCGACCGGCAAGCGCATCAACTCGGCCAAGGACGACGCCGCTGGCCTGGCCATCGCTTCGTCGATGACCTCGCAGATCAAGGGCATGACCCAGGGCATCCGCAACGCCAATGACGGCATCAGCCTGGCGCAGACGGCGGAAGGCGCACTGGGCGAAGTCAGCAACATGCTGCAGCGCATGCGTGAACTGACCGTCCAGGCCGGCAATGGCACGAACAACGACACTGCCAAGACGAACATCCAGTCGGAAATTTCGGCCCTGTCGACCCAGATCAGCAAGGTTATCACCGACACCAGCTTCAACGGCATCAAGCTGTTCGACGGCAGCGGCGGCAATGCCGGCAAGATCAGCATCCAAGCCGGCACCAACTCGAGCGATGCCATCGAGATCGATCTGGGTAATCTGACCACGCAGACTTTCAGCACTACTTCGGGCTCGGAAGCCCCCGCCAGCCTGGGCGATATTGTCAAGATCGGTAGCACGGCGGTCACAGTTGAGACCGACGTGACGAAAACCCCGGCTGGCGCCACCCCGGTCGTCGCCACTGAGTTCGACCTCGACACGGTGTTGAAGGCTTATGACTCGGTGCTTCAGCAGATCGATACCTCGCGCGCCAATCTCGGTGCAGCACAGAACCGCCTTGAATCGACGGTCAACAGCATGACCGCGAACGTCACCAACCTGACCGACGCCCGCAGCCGCATCGAAGACGCCGATTTCTCGACCGAAACCACCGCGCTCGCCAAGGCCCAGATCCTGAGCCAGGCATCGACCGCGATGCTGGCCCAGGCCAACCAGAGCCAGCAGAACGTCATGAAGCTGATCCAGTAATCCGGATCAGACACCGAAAATGACGGGTTGAGGTATTGGTCACCGGCAACCCGCCATGTCACCCCCGGCACATCAACAGTCCCCACCGTGCCGGGGGTAACACCTTCGATCAAACGGCCAAATTCGAAGCCTCCGTCCCCCCGGACGGGGGCTTCATCGCGTTTGATTACAGGCACATCTTGCAATGGCGCGATCAGCACCCATGATGGACGCATGACCATGATCGACCGGCGCGCCTTGATCGCTGCTTCGGGCGCAGCGCTGCTGCTTCCCCGCCCCGCCCTCTCCCAAGCCAGAAACGATCGTTTCTCCTGGGATGGCATCATCGCCATGGCACAGAAGCTGGCGCGTGCGCCCTTTGCCGAAACCCCGCCCAATCCGGTCGCCGCCAAGGTCGGTTATGACCAGATGCACCAGGCCCGGTTCCGCGACGAGAAGACGATCTGGGGCGACCTGCCCGGCGACACCGGCGTCCGCCTGTTCCCGCTGAGCGGCACGGCCCAGCAGCCGGTGCAGATCGCGTTGGTGGACAAGGGCGTGGCGACGCCGTTGCGTTATGATCCCGCCATGTTCGAGACGCCCGACGGCAATGCCGTCGCGGACCTTGGCCCGGACGCGGGCTATGCCGGCTTCCGCATCATGAATGCCAGGCGCGACGGCGACTGGCTGTCCTTCCTGGGTGCCAGCTATTTCCGCGCGCCCGGCCCGACCAAGCAGTTCGGCCTGTCCGCCCGCGCGATCGCGATCAACACCAGCATTCCGGGCAAGGAGGAATTTCCCCGCTTCACCCATTTCTGGCTGGAACGGACCGGCGACAACAGCGTCACCGTCTATGCCCTGCTGGACGGGGCATCGATCACCGGCGCCTTCCGCTTCGTCAACCGGCTTGGCGCCAAGGGAGTGACGCAGGACGTGACCGCCGCCCTCTTCCCGCGCCGGCCGATCCCCGAACTGGGGCTGATGGCGATGACCAGCATGTTCTGGTACGACGAGGCGCATCGGACCAAGGGCGCCGACTGGCGCCCGGAAATCCATGATTCCGACCTGCTCTCCATCGCCAGTGCCGATGGCAGCGCGCAGGCCCGGCCGCTGGTGAACCCATCCGTTCCGCGCGTCGATGGCTTTGCCGAGACCAGCCCCAAGGGCTTTGGCCTGTTGCAGCGCGACCGCAATTTCGACCATTATCAGGATGACGGCGTCTATTATGACCGTCGCCCCTCGCTATGGGCGACGCCGTCTGCGCCGCTCGGTGCAGGACAGGTACGGCTCTACACCTTCCCGACCGACAGCGAATATACCGACAATGTCTGCGCCTATTGGACGCCGGCCAAGGCCGCGCGTCCCGGCAGCCGGATCGACGCCGCCTATCGCCTCGACTGGACGGCGGACCGGGCACCCGCCGGCAGCAATCTGGCGATCGTGCAGGCGGTATGGCGCGGCCGTGGTGACGAAGCCGGGGTCGAACGACTGGTGATCGACTTCGCCGGCCTGCCCGCCGACGCGAAGCCCGAGCTGTGGACCGACATCGGCAATGGCACCATCGTCAAGAAGGGCGGATATCCGGTGCTGGGCCAGGCGGGATTGTATCGCGTGGCGATCGACATCCGCAAATCGGGCGACAGGGCGGCGGATATCCGGGTCCAACTTCGCTCTGGCAATCGCGCGTTCAGTGAATATGTGCATTATCCGATAGGCGCATGAAGGGAACCACGCGGGTAGCGAAAGGTTCTAGCGCTCGGGTTAACCAGGAATGGGTCTGACATGACATCGACAGGAGGCACGAACGTGGCCGATGGGGCCACGGGGTCGCAAGCGCTTGTCCGGGCGTTCGAAAGCGTGCCGGCAGAGGCGCCGCTTGCCATGCCGGTGCAGGATTTCGCGACCGCGCCGGGTCGGATTCATCGGCCGCTGAACATCGATCTGTGGGCCCGCCGGCTGCTGGTCGTGCTGCTGGCACTGCTGCCCGCCGCGCTTGCGGCGCACGAGATGCGCCGGTCGATTGGCCTGGACGGTATTTCCTTCTGGGAGGGCGTCTATCTTGCCCTGTTCATCCCGCTCTTCGCCTGGATCGCCTTCGGCTTTGCCACCGCCGCGATCGGTTTCCTGCTGCTGACGGTCGGCAAGGGCAAGGGCGTTCGCCCCTATATCCCGCGCGATCGCACGCCGCTCAAGGCGCGCACCGCCATCCTGCTGCCGGTCTGCAACGAGGATTTCCTGGGCGTGCTCGGCCGCCTGTCGATCATGGAACGATCGCTGTCGCAGGTTATGGGTGGCGAGCGCTTCGAATTCTTCATCCTGTCGGATTCCAACCCGGAAAATGGCGAGACCGAGCGCAAGGCCTATCTGGAAATGCGCAAGGCCTTTTCGCGCCCGGTCCATTATCGCCGCCGCGCCCGCAATATCGGTCGCAAGCCGGGCAATATCGAGGAGTGGGTGACCCGTTTCGGCGGCGCATATGACCATATGATCGTGCTGGATGCCGACAGCGTGATGAGCGGCCAGACCATGGCGCGCCTGTCGGTCGACATGGAACGTCACCCGCATCTGGGCCTTATCCAGACCGTCCCGACGGTGATGGGCGCCGCCACGCTGTTCGCCCGCTGGCAGCAATTTGCCAGCCGCCTGTTCGGGCCGATCTCGGCCGCCGGCATGATCTGGTGGGCCGGGTCCGAAGGCATGTTCTGGGGCCATAATGCGATCGTCCGGGTGCGCGCCTTCGCCGAAAGCTGCGGCCTGCCCGAACTGCCGGGGCGTGCGCCCTTTGGCGGCCATATATTGAGCCATGACATGCTGGAAGCAGCGCTACTGCGCCGGCGCGGCTGGGACGTCCACATGGTCACCGCCGACGACAGTTTCGAGGAATTTCCGCCGGCCATGCCCGACCTGTTCACCCGCGATCGTCGCTGGTGCCAGGGCAATATCCAGCATGTCCCGCTGCTGGCGAAGATCAAGGGGCTGCACCCGGTCAGCCGGTTCCAGCTGTTCGTCGGCGCATCGGCCTATTGCACCTCGCCGCTATGGCTGGCGATGATGCTGGTGGTTCTGGGCGGCGTCGCCACCGGCGTCTGGCCGCCGGCCGCCGTGCTGCCGTCCAGCACGCTGCTGACGGTGACCGCAGTGCTGCTGTTCGGTCCCAAGATATTGGCGATCGGCTGGGCCATGGCCGACCCGTCGCGGCGGATCGGCTTTGGTGGCGCAGTGCGGATGACGCGCGGCGTGATCGCCGACATCCTCCTGTCGATCCTGATGGCGCCGGTCGCGATGCTGACCCAGACGATCAACCTGTTTTCCATCCTGATGGGCCGCAAGGCGAGATGGAACGGCCAGACCCGCGACCGCGACGGCATGGCGATCCTGGGCGCGATCTGGCTGTTCAAATGGCATATATTGCTGGGCGTCGGCCTGGCCGTGCTGGCGGTACGCGCCAATGCGATCGGCTGGATGAGCCCGGTGCTGGCCGGCCTGTTCGCCGCGCCCATCCTGGCCGCGCTGACCGCGCGCAAGGATCTGGGCCAGCGGGCGGAAAATAGCGGCCTGTTCCAGGTGCCCGAACCCTGGTGGCGGACACAGAATTACCGGCCGCTGCGTTTCCGCTGGCCGGTTCCGGGTCGCAAGGCATCGGTATCGCGCCCCGCCAACGACGGTTGACGGGCGCGCGGGCCGGTCAGTTCCAGTCGCTGAGCTTGCCGCGCAGCTTGTCGAGCGCCGACTTCTTGATCTGGCACACGCGCGCCGCGCCGATGTCCAGCGTCTGGCCGATTTCCTCCAGATTGAGTTCCTCGACGAAATAGAGTTGCAGCACCAGCGCCTCGCGCTCGGGCAGTTCGCCGATGCATTTGGCAAGCGCGCCCTTGAGCGATTCGCGCTCCATGATGTCGTCGGCACGATCCTCGACATCGGCGAACCACATGGACTGGTCCGAATAGACCTCGTCCATGCTGGTGTGCTGGACCATCTCGGCGCCATCGGCCGCCTCGCGATAGTCGGCGGCATCCATGCCCAGTTCAGCGGCCATTTCCGCTTCGAGCGGCGCCCGACCCAATTTCTGTTCCAGCTTCGCACGGGTGGCGGCCAGTTTCTTGCGGGTCGCCATGGCGGAGCGGCACAGGGTGGAATGGCGCCGCAGATGATCGATCATCGCGCCGCGCACGCGCAATTGCGCATAGGAGGCGAAGCCCAGGCCTCGATCCTCGAAGCTGTTGGCAGACTCCACCAACGCGACCATGCCGATCTGCAGCAGATCTTCCACCTCGATCGCGCTGGAGACGCGGCCATGGACATGCCAGGCGATCTTGCGCACCAGCGGCATGTAGCGGCGCGCCAGCTGTTCGGGGGAATTGGCAAGCCCTGCCCGTCCATAGGTAAGGACATCCGAGCCTGCAGCGACCTTATTCATATACATTGGTCAGTCTCCTCAGGCGACGCGTTCACGCGGCAGCGGATCGTGCCGGGGCGTGGGACGCTGCTCGCCACCGACGACGGCGACAACCTCGACACCCTTGCCGTCCGGGATTTCCAGGAAGGACAGCACCGGGGTCTCGGGCAGATGGGGTTTGAACAGCCGGGCGAGCGCGCGGCGCGCGACCGGCGAGGTGACGATGGCGAAATTGCGTGCCTGGCCCAGCATCGGCCGGGCGGCATGCACGACCGATTCTACGATGCGGTTGCCCAGGCTCGGCTCGATCGGATGCTTGGCGTCGCCGGCGACACGCATCGCCTGCGCCAGCATCGCTTCCAGATCGCCGTCGAGGGTGATGACCGGCAGCGGCATCTTCACCGGGACGAGGCCCTGAATGATGAGCGCGCCGATGCGCTGGCGCACCGCTTCGACAAGCTGTTCGTGGTTCATGTCGGGGCGGGCCGCATCGACCATCGCCTCGCAGATGCGGCGGAAGTCCTTGAGCGCGATCCCTTCCGACAGCAGCGCGCGACTCAGCGCGGAAATCTGTGTCAGGCTGAGCGTGCCGGGGGTCAGGCCATCGACCAGCTGCGGCGCGACATCCTTGAGATTGTCGAGCAGCTTGCGGGCTTCGTCCAGGCCGAACATCTCGGCCGCGTTCATCGCGATCAGCTGGTTGAGATGGGTGGCGACCACCGTCGGCGGATCGACCACGGTGTAGCCGGCGACCACCGCCTCGCTGCGCTTGGCCGGCGAAATCCAGACGGCGTCGAGGCCGAAGGTCGGATCCTTGGCTGGGCGACCGGCGACCGTGCCTTCCAGCATGCCGCTGTCCAGCGCCAGCAGATCGTCGGGCCAGATATCATCCTCGCCCACGACGACGCCGGCGATGGTGATGCGATACTGATTGGGTTCGAGCGCCAGATTGTCCTTCACGCGGACCATCGGCACGACAAAGCCCAGTTCCTTCGACAGCTGGCGACGAATGCCGGTGATGCGGGCCATCAGCGGCGCGCCCTTGCGTTCGTCGACCAGGCCGATCAGGCCATAACCGATCTCCAGACCCAGGATCGCGCCATCGGACACGTCGTTCCATTCGATGATGGCCGGGTTGGGCGGCGGCGCGACCGGTTCGGGTTCGGCGGCCTTGCGCTGGCCGGCCTTGCGCAGCTGCCAGGCGATACCGCCGGCGATGGACGCGGCCGTCAGGATGATGAGATGCGGCATGCCCGGCAGGATGCCGAGGAAGCCGAGGATCGCGGCGACAGGCACCCACGCCTTGCCGGTGCCGAACTGGCCGGCGACCTGGGCCGAAAGATCCTGTTCGGACTTGACGCGGGTCACGATCGAGGCGGCGGCGATCGACAGCAGCAGCGCCGGAATCTGCGCGACCAGCGCGTCACCGATGGCGAGCAGGATATAGGTCTGGGCCGCATCACCCATCGCCAGGCCATGGCTGACCACGCCCAGGATGATGCCGCCGATGATGTTGATCGCCAGGATCAGGATGCCGGCGATCGCGTCGCCCTTCACGAATTTGGACGCACCGTCCATCGAACCGTAGAAATCCGCCTCGGTCGCGACTTCGGCGCGGCGCAGCTTGGCTTCCTCAGGCGTCATCAGACCAGCGTTGAGATCGGCGTCGATCGCCATCTGCTTGCCCGGCAGGGCATCCAGGGTGAAGCGCGCCGACACTTCCGACACGCGGCCCGCGCCCTTGGTGATGACCACCAGGTTGATGATCATCAGGATCGCGAAGACGAAGATGCCGACGACATAGTCGCCGCCGATCAGGAAGTGGCCGAATGCCTCGATCACCTGGCCGGCCGCGTCCGATCCCTCATGCCCCGACACCAGCACGACGCGGGTCGAGGCGACGTTGAGCGCCAGGCGCAGCAGGGTCGCGAACAGCAGCACCGTCGGGAAGCTGGAAAAGTCGAGCGGCTTGGCGGCGTTCAGCGCCACCATCAGCACGGCAAGGCTGATCATGATGTTGGTGATGAAGCCGATGTCCAGCATCACCGCCGGCACCGGCACCATCATGAACAGCACGACCATCAGCGTGGCGAACGGCAACACTGCCCCCTTGGCGGCGCTCATCCAGATCTTCGCTTTGACTTGGGTGGGAGTCATGAGAGGCCGTTACCTTCCGAGGGTGGCGAGCATGAGATAGGCGAGACGCGCGGTCTGCGGTTCCGGGCGGACAGTGATGTCGGCCTGGGTCGCAAGGCGCTGTGTTTCGATCCGCACATAATCGGCGGGGGCGACGGTCTTCGCGCCGCTGGGCAGCCCAGTTGCGCCAGATGCGTCGGCATATTGGACGTTGCCGGTGCCGATCGAATCGACACCCTTCTGCAGCTTGCTGGCGAAGCGATCGCGAATATCGGCGAAGCTACGGGCATTGCCCTGCTTGTCGTAGAAGATCGAGCGATTGGCGCGGGCCGCCGCCGGGAAGATCGAGGCGGCCGTTGCGCCAGGCGCGCGATCATTCATCGACAGGAATTTGGACGCACCACCCACGCCCAGGAAATGGGCGAGGTAGAGATCGACCGGCTCGGCCTCACGGCCCAGGCGGCTTTCCAGATAAGCCTTGTTGTCGGCGGCATGTTCCGCCGCCATGACCGAGGCGGTCTCGGGGTGCTTGCGCAGGTCCAATATCTGCTGGCGCAGATCCGGGTCCGACACATAATAGCGGCCATTGCTGCCCTTGCTGATCGCGTCAGCCGCCCAGCCCAGCCCATATTCGGCGCCATGCTTGTCGACGACGGCGAGCCAGCTCTGGTCGACGAACTGATAGAGGCCGGTGGCGGAAGAGGTGGCGGCACGCGCGCTGGGGTTCAGGCTGGATTCGATCTTGGCCTGACCAAGCAGGTAGGAGAAGTCCACGCCGGTACGACGGCTCGCCATCGCAATCGCGTTGGTGACGCGATTACCGGCCGAAGCTCCCGTTGCTGAAATGTCTGCAAGTGCCGACACTGACCCACAATCCCCATTTGGTACCGTGGGCTATTAGAGCAATGCTTGTGCCAAGATTTGGTTAACGCGGTTAAACAAGATTCTGCGTAAAACGAAAAACGGCGCCGATTGGCGCCGCTTTAGCCCGAAAGCAAAATTTATTTTCGTCAGCGCCGACCGTAGGTGAGCGGCGCATTGCGCGCGCCGTTGGAGGTCAGGATCGCGAGTCGCTGGCTGGTATAGTCCGCCAGCACATTGGTGCGGACGCGCGCCGCTTCGATCAGCGGCAGAAGCCGGTTGAGCCGTTCGACCACATCGGGTTCGGAACGCCAGGCGCCGATCGCACGGGCAGCGGCCGCCGCCGTGCTGACCCTGGTGCTGGCAGCTTCGATCGCGGCCGCATCATTGCCGTCCAGCGCAGCGCGCAGGTCGTCAAATGCGGCGAAGAGACCATCCAGTGCAGCAAGGCCGAGGGGCATGAAGGAATGTCCTGTTTAGGCGGGAAGATCGAGCGCCATCATCCGGTCGGCGATCACCGACGGGTTGACGGGGTAATTGCCCGAAGCGATCGCAGCCTTGATGGCGGCAATGCGGTCCATGTCGACAGGCGCGCCTTCGGCCGCCATGCGCGCCGCCGGGCTGGCCGACGTCGATGCCGACGCGGTGGTGCCGGTCGATCCGGTTGCCGATGCGGCGCGGGTCTTGCCCCCTTCGCGCAAGCGGTTAGCCTCGATTGCCGAACTGATGCTCTGGCCGACTGAGTTGATCATTGGTTCATTCCTTCACTCGTCCCTTGAACGCTATAACGGACAAGTTCAAAAATTATTAAATCCCGGAATGCGCACTACGCCCATGTCCACGATCTGGGCAAGTACAGGCGATGACTTCTTGTCTTCGCGCACGCGAATCGTCTCGCCAATTGCGCCATCTTCATCGGCGATCATCATGCGCGATACGCTGAAACTGGCATTGCCGGCCATGAGCTGGACCGGATCGCCGCGTTTGACGACCGATTCCTTGGCGACCGGCCGCGCGGCCGGGGCATAGCGGCCGACCGGGCCGGAGGCAGCTGCAGCGGCGCCCGCGACCAGCGGCACGCGAATGCGCCAGCCCAGTGCATCGCACTTGACCATGGCGGCGCCGAAGATCGGCCCTTCGACGCTGGGCGTGGTCGGGCAGGCGGCGAGGCGGAGGCGACGATCGACCGGCGCCAGCGGGCCACCGGGTTCACCCATGTTCGCGCCGACGGTCATCGCGACCAGGCTGTCGATGCGATCCAGATTCTCGAACTTCTGCTGCGCCAGCGCGGGCTGCGCAGCGGCGCAGGCCAGGGCGATGGCGAGGAACTGGACGGGTCTGGTCACGGCGTTTCTCCGAAAATGCGGACTTTCGCCATGGTTAAAAGCAATTACCGTGCCAGTTAAGGATCAGGGCTTCACGATCTCGCCCGGCGCGATGCGGATCACTTGCCCCTGCCCCTCGGCGCTGTCCGCCTGATCCAGGCCGCGGATGAGCAGGCGATCGCCGCCTATGCCCTGCGCCTTGAGCGCGCGCGCCACGGCGCCAAGCCGCGCTGCCGCCAGATCCCAATCGTCGAAACGCTGTCGCGCCCGGTCTTGCCCCTGGCTGCGCAGCTCGATCATGCGGTCATCCTGCATATAGGGCCGCACCGCCGCGCGCAGGCGTATCTGCCCCTGCGGCGTCAGCATCGCCTCGCCCGGCGCAAACAGCTCTGCCGCGCGCAGTTCGATCGCCGTGCGGGCGGGACGGCCACCAAATTGGCGACTGACCTCCGCCAGCATCGCATCGCGGCGCTGGCTGCCGGTCGCCTGGAGCAGCACGAAGAAGCCGAGCAGCAGCATCAGCAGATCGGCAAAGCTGACGGCCCAGCGATTGCGCCGGGCCGCCGTTGCTGCCGATGGGATTGCGGGCGCGGTCATGCGACTTCGCGGATCGATGCGCGGCGCAGCGGCGCATTTTCGCGCCGTGCGATCGCCAGCATGCGTGCTACCGCCTCCTGCTGCCAGGCGAGTTCCTGTTCGGACAGGGTCGCCAGGCGCGCGGCGATCGGCGCGGCGAGCAGGTTGGCGATGACCACGCCATAAAGGGTTGTGAGCAGCGCAAGCGCCATGGAAGGACCAAGCGCGGACGGATCATCCATCGCCGCGAACATGCCGACCAGCCCGATGATCGTGCCGGCCATACCCAGCGCCGGGGCCGCATCGGCGACCGACAGCCAGACATTGCGCACGCTGACGTGGCGCTGCGCCCGATCAGCCAGCGCCTGCGACGCCCAGGTTTCGAATTGTTCGACGCGATCGCAATTAGCAAGGCGCCGCGCGGCATCGACCATGAAGCCGCTGTCGCTCTTCACCCGGTCGATGCACATCAGGCCGCGCAACTGGGCCACTTGGTCAATCTGAAGCAGGGCCGTGCGCGCGGCATCCCGGTCGCGCAGCGGATCGGCGCGCAGCAAAGGCCGCAGCGCCACGCAGGCCCGACCGACCGCCTGAACGCCATTCTGCGCCAGTGCCACGACCGCGACGCCACCCAGCATCGCAGCGAGCGTGAGCGGATCGAACAGATGCGCCAATATCCCGATCATGCCACCTTCCGTTCCGCCATGCTGACCGGGCGGCAAAAGATTGCCGCCACCCGGCAAATTTTTGCCGCCCTTGCCGCCCGATGCCGCGAAAGCCCGAATTTCCGGCAGTTTGCCGCGCCACCCTGCGTCACCCACGCAAATTGGCACGGTCCTTGCGGATATCCGGCTGGATCGCTCGCATCGAACGCCATCAGGCAGGAGAACGGCGGGACGATCGAAAGCTTTAGGCCCGAAAGGGCAAAAAGGGACTGACGGGAAATGTCGCTGGAAGACGGTTTGTTCGGGATCCACGGAAAGGCGCTGGCGCTTCGCTCGCAGCGCCTGTCCCTGCTCGCGTCGAACATCGCGAACGCTTCGACCCCCAACTACAAGGCGCGCGACATCGATTTCGATGCGGCGCTCAAGGAAGCGACCGCCCAGAGCGACCGCGGGCCGGCCGATGTCGGCCAGGCAGTGGACGATGCCATGGGCTATCGCGTGCCGTTGCAGCCCAGCCTTGACGGCAACACCGTCGAACTGAGCACCGAACAGACCCTGTTTGCGGAAAATGCGGTGAAATATCGCACCACCCTCTCCTTCCTGGAGGGCCGCATCAACACCATCAACCGCGCGCTGAAGGGAGAATGAGCATGAGCGGTTCAGGCCCCATGAATGTGTTCGACATCGCCGGCCGCGCCATGAGCGCGCAGCTGGTGCGTCTGAACGCCACCGCATCGAACATGGCCAATGCTGGCAATGTCACCGGCAGTGCCGCCGAAGCCTATCGCGCGATCAAGCCGGTTTTCCAGTCGGTTACCGACAGCCCCGGCGTGTCGACGGTCAAGGTCGCCAATGTCGTGACCACCAATGCGGAACCGACCAAGCGCCACGACCCCAATCATCCGCTGGCCGATGCCAATGGCGATGTCTGGGAGTCTGCGGTCGATAGCAATGCGGAGATGGTCGACATGATCGAGACCGCCCGCATGTACCAGAATAATGTGCAGGTGCTCAACACCGCCAAATCCCTGATGCTCGAAACCATAAGGATCGGCAAATGACGACGACGTCTACCGTCACCGATAGCGCAGGCCTTTCGGTCTACAACCCGAATGCCAATGTCGGCACGGGCAGCGCGACCATGGATCAGTCGAGCTTCCTGACGCTGCTGACCGCGCAGATGCAGTATCAGGATCCGTTCGAACCGGTCGACAATACCGAAATGGTGTCGCAGATGGCGACCATCACCCAGTCGACTGGCATCGCCGAAATGAACCAGTCGCTGAAATCGCTGGCTTCGGAACTGAGCGGCACGCGGCTTGGCGATGCAGCCAGTTGGATCGGCAAGTCGATGCTGGTTCAGAGCAATGTCGCGGTGCCCGATTCCAGCGGCTATTATGCCGGCCAGATTACGCTGAGCGGCGCCAGCGATGCCGTCAGCGTCGACCTGGTCGATGGCGACGGCAATGTCGTCAAGTCGATCGACCTGGGCGCGCAGAGCGCCGGCGAGGTCGCCTTCTACTGGGACGGCAAGGATGATGCGGGCGAAACCGTTTCCTCCTCCGCCCTGCAGGTCAAGGTCAATGGCGGCACCACCAGCCAGGTCGCGACCTGGGCCACCATCGCCGCCGTCCAGTCACCCGCCGACGGTTCCTCCTCCAAACTGATCACCGCGCTCGGCAGCTATGCGCCGACCGACGCGATCAGCCTGATGTAATTTCACCCATCCTTTTCACCCAAGGAGCTACGCCATGTCCTTCTATGTTTCGCTTTCCGGCCTCAAGGGCGCACAGGCCGACCTGTCCGCCGTCTCGAACAACGTCGCCAACGTGAACTCGACCGCTTTCAAGAAGAGCAAGGCCCAGTTCGGCGATATCTTCGCCGCTGCGCCGATGCAGACCACCCATCAGGTCGCCGGCCAGGGCGTGCGCGTGCAGGGCATCACCCAGCAGTTCACCCAGGGCACGATCGAAACCACCGACAAGACGTTGGACCTGGCGATCTCGGGCGAAGGCTTCTTCACCGTGAAGGGCGAAGATGGCACCATCAGCTATACCCGCAACGGCGCCTTCTCGGTCGACAATGACCGCTATGCCGTCGACACCACCGGGTCGCGCATCCAGGTATTCGCGGTCGATCCCGACACCGGCGAGATCACGACGCCGCCGACCAATTCGACGACGCCCAACGACCTGACCGACCTGCAGATCCCGACCACCTACAAGGGCGAAGCCGATGGCGCGCAGCTGACCAGCGTGGGCGTGGGCAAGGACGGCTTGGTGTCGGCCATCTATGCCGACGGTTCGACCGTCTATCTGGGCCAGGTCGCCATGGCATCGTTCAACAGCCTGGAAGGCCTGCGCCAGCAGGGCGACGCGCACTGGACCTCGACCGTGGAAAGCGGCAACGCGATCATCGGCACGCCCAACCAGGGCATGTTCGGCGCCGTCAATTCGGGCTCGCTGGAACGTTCCAACGTCGACATCACCGACGAACTGGTCCAGCTGATCGCTGCCCAGCGCAACTTCCAAGCGAACTCGAAGGCGATCGAGGCGGCCAACACGCTGACCACCACCATCGTCAACATCCGTAGCTAAGGCACGGGGTAGAAGGGGTAGCCCATGGACCGGCTCGTCAACACGGCACTGACCGCGATGCGCGGTGCGATGGCCCGCCAGGCGTCGATCGCGAACAATCTCGCGAACGCCAACACGGTCGGCTTTCGCGCCGAAATCGCCAATGCCGAGACGCGCTGGATCAAGGGCGACACCTTCGACACCCGAGCCCAGGCCTCCGAACAGGTGATCGCCGCCGACATGGCGCAGGGGGCGGTCACCGAAACCGGCAATCCGCTGGACGTGGCAATGAACGGCGACGCACTGCTCGCCGTTCAGGCCCCGGACGGACAGGAAGCCTATACGCGCCGTGGCGACCTGAAGGTCAATGACAGCGGCCTGCTGACCACCGGCGACGGCCTGGCCGTGCTGGGCCAGGGCGGCCCGATCACCCTGCCCCAGATGGACAGCGTATCGATCGCCCAGGATGGCAGCATCTGGGGCGTGCCCCAGGGCGGCGATCCGGCCAATCCGCAGCAGGTCGACAAGCTGAAGCTGGTCAATGCCGCCGGTTCCAGCATCGCCAAGGGCACAGACGGGCTGTTCCGAGAAGTGAATGGCGGCGCCCTGCCCGAAGATCCGATCGCGACCGTCACATCGGGATCGCTGGAAGGGTCGAACGTCAACGCCACCGCCGCGCTGGTCCAGATGATCGAGGCCAGCCGCGCCTGGGAAACCCAGATCAAGATGATCGACACCGCCAAGCAGATGGATGACGGCGGCGCATCGCTCATGAAACTGGATGGTTAATTTTGGCACGCATCTTGCTGTGAACGACGCATGAGCATCCCCTCGGGGAGCCGCACGGAGATTGAACGATGACCAACGCCGCCCTTCATGTCGCCCGCACCGGCCTTGACGCGCAGAACACGAAGATGCGCGTGATCGCCAACAACCTGGCGAACGTCAACACGACCGGCTTCAAGAAGGACCGGGCTGACTTCGAGACGCTGGCCTATCAGCAGATCGTCGCCGCCGGCGCCAACAGCGACAGCCAGAACAAGTTCGCCACCGGCCTCAATCTGGGTTCGGGCGTCTCGTTGCAGGGCACCAGCAAGATCAACACGCAGGGCACGTTGCAGGAAACCGGCAATGCGCTGGACATGGCGATCGAGGGATCGGGCTATTTCCAGGTGCAGCAGGCCGACGGTTCGACCGCCTATACCCGCGCCGGCAATTTCAGCGTCACCGCCGAAGGCACCGTCGTCACCAGCGACGGCCTGCCGCTGATCCCGCAGATCACCGTGCCGCAGGGCGCGACGTCGGTCACCGTCGGCAATGACGGCACCGTGTCGGCGACGCTGCAGGGTGAAAGCGAACCGACCCAGCTGGGCCAGATCGAACTGGCGAGCTTCATGAACCCGGCAGGGCTTCAGTCGATCGGCGGCAACCTGCTGGTCGAAACCGCCGCCAGCGGCACGCCGCAGGTCGGCACCGCGGGCCTGGAAGGTCGCGGCCTCATCCGCTCGGGCAATCTGGAAACCTCGAACGTCAACATCGTCGAGGAACTGGTCGACATGATCGAGACCCAGCGCGCCTATGAGGTCAATTCCAAGATGATCAAGGCGACGGACGAAATGCTCCAGTACGCCAACCAGAATATGTGAGCTGACTGATGCGCGCGCTCTCCACTTCGCTCGTCGCTCTCGCCATGGTCTCCATGGCCGCGTCGCCCGCCTTCGCTGCAAAGAAGAAGCGCGAGGTCGAGCGCGAATATTATGCGCCGACCGTCATCGCCCAGCCGCAGGCCCCGCAGGCCAATGGCTCGATCTTTCAGGTATCGACCGGCTACACGCCGCTGACCAGCGGCGCGCGTGCCGGCAATGTCGGCGACATCATCACCATCGTGCTGGTCGAACGGACCCAGGCGACCAAGAGCAACAGCGCGGACACCAACCGCAGCGGCTCGATCGGCCTCAACCCGCCGACCACCGGTCCGCTGTCCAAGCTCTTCTCGTCCAGCGACATCGCGATGGGCGGCAACAATACCTTCACCGGCAAGGGCGCGGCGACCCAGTCGAACGCGCTGAACGGCGAGATCACCGTGACGGTCGCGGCCGCCTATCCCAACGGCACCATGCT
Source organism: Sphingobium sp. SG1 (assembly GCF_057063145.1). Taxonomy (NCBI): domain Bacteria; kingdom Pseudomonadati; phylum Pseudomonadota; class Alphaproteobacteria; order Sphingomonadales; family Sphingobiaceae; genus Sphingobium; species Sphingobium sp. SG1. The sequence goes on from NZ_JBVVOJ010000003.1 coordinate 535,961, forward strand.
GGTGAAGGGCGAGAAGGCACTGACGCTCAATCGCGGCGACGAGTTCATCCAGATCAGCGGCCTGGTCCGCCAGGCCGATATCGGCCCGGACAACCGCATCCTGTCGACCCGCGTGGCCGACGCCAAGATCATCTATACCGGCAAGGGCGAGATCGCCCGCGCCAGCCGCCAGGGCTGGCTGCAGCGCTTCTTCTCGATGATCAGCCCCTTCTGATGGAGACCCGGACCGCCATGACACGCCTGTTCCGCTTCCTCCTGCCGCTGCTGGCGCTGATCGCCGCGCCGGCCCATGCCGAACGCGTCAAGGATCTGGGCACCTTCCAGGGCGTCCGTCCCAACCAGCTGACCGGCTATGGCATCGTCGTGGGCCTGGCTGGCACCGGCGACGACAGCATCGAATATACGGTGCAGGGCATGAAGGGCGTGGTCTCGCGCTTTGGCCTGACCCTGCCCGCCGGCGTCAACCCGGCGCTCAAGAATGCCGCGGCCGTGCTGGTGACGGCCGACCTGCCCGCCTTTTCCAAGCCCGGCCAGCGGCTGGACGTCACCGTGTCGGCGATGGGCAAGGCCAAGTCGCTGCGTGGCGGCACGCTGATCATGACGCCGCTGCGCGGCGCCGATAACGAAATCTATGCGATGGCGCAGGGCAATCTGGCTGTTGGCGGCCTGGGCGTGTCCGGCGCCGATGGCAGCCAGGTGTCGGTGAATATCCCGTCGGCCGGCCGCATCCCCGAAGGGGCGACGGTCGAGCGTGCGGTTGCCACCGGCTTCGACACCGCGCCGACCCTGACCTTCAACCTGTCCGAAGCCGACCTGACCACCGCGTTGCGCGTGGCCGACGGCATCAACAAGACCTTCGGTGATCGCCGCGCCCGTGCCATGGATGCCGTGTCGGTCGCGATCGACGCAACGCCGGGTGCCGAGGAACGCATCCTGATGATGGGCATGATCGAGAATATCGAGATCACGCCCGCCGATGCCCCTGCCCGCGTGATCGTCAACGCGCGCACCGGCACCGTCGTCATCAACGGCGCGGTGAAGATCCATCCGGCCGCCGTCGCCCATGGCAAATTGACCGTCAGCGTCAATGAAAGCCCGCGCGTGGTTCAGCCCGCGCCCTTCAGCCAGGGCCAAACCGCCGTCGAGCAATCGTCGAACATCAGCATCGACGAACAGAAAAAACCGATGGTCAATTTTAAAGGTGGGGCGTCGCTGGCCGATATAGTCAAGGCGGTCAACGCCATCGGGGCATCCCCGGCGGACATGGTCGCGATCCTTGAGGCGCTGAAACAGGCGGGCGCGATGAAAGCGGAACTGGTGGTGTTGTGATGCAGGTATCGAACGCAACCGCGGCGAGCGGCACGTCCAACCCCTTCGAGACCAAGGCTGCGCTGCAGAAGGCGGCGCAGCAGTTCGAAGCCGTGTTCCTGCGCCAGATGATCGGCGCGATGCGATCGGCCAGCCTGGCCGAGGGCATCACCGATTCGAGCGCGACCCAGCAATTCCAGGACATGGCCGATGCGCGCACCGCCGACGCCATGTCGACCAAGGGCGCGATGGGCATCGCCGAACTGCTGATGCACCAGTTCGGTGCTCGCGTGAAGGACGACAGCCCGGCGGCGACCGGCACGGCAACCACGGCTGAGGGCGCATGAGCGACCTGTTCATCATCGGTGCGTCGGGCACCAAGGCCTATCGCACGGCGATGGCCGCCATTTCCGAGAATATCGCCAATGCCAGCACCGACGGCTATGCCCGCCGGTCGGTGACGACGGTGGAATCGGGATCATCGACCGCGACCATGGCGACCTATGTCGCCAAGGCGAATTTCGGCGGCACCCAGGTCGCCAGCATCAATCGCGGCACCGACCCCTATCTGGATGCGTCGGTGCGCATCACCGCCATGGCGCTGGGCAGCGCGAACGCGCGCGTACGCTGGCAGACCGACATCGAAACCGCGCTCAATGACACCGCCACCGGCGTCGGCCAGCTGATGACGACGATGTACCAGAATCTGGACAAGCTGGCGGCGAGCCCCAGCGACACGTCGTTGCGCGTCACCACGCTGGACAGCATCGGCCGCGTCGCCGAATCCTTCCGGCAGACCGCCGCCGACCTGGAAACCATATCGACCGGCATCAATACCGAGGCGCAGGCGTCGGCCCAGACGATCAACCAGCAATTGTCGTCGCTGGCCGCGATCAACAACAGCCTGCTGCGCGCGCAGCCGGGCACGTCGGCCTATGCCCAGTTGCTCGACAGTCGCGATTCCGCGCTGCAGACGCTGTCTTCCAACCTGAATGTGACGATCAGCTTCGGCGCGCATGACAGTGCCGAGGTCAGCTATAACGGCACCACTTTGGTATCGGGCGACACCGCCGCGTCGGTCGCGGTGACCGCGTCCGCCACCGATGGGCGCCTGTCGCTGGCCCTGTCCGACGGCACGGCACTCGCCGCTCCGTCCAACGGCACGCTGGGCGGGCTGTTCGCATCGGCCGACACCACCGCCGAACGCCGTGCCAGCCTCGACACGCTGGCCGAGCAGTTCGCCACCGACGTCAATGAGTGGCATGCGCAGGGCTATACCGATACCGGCGCCAGTGGCGTGCCGCTGCTGTCCTATGGTGGCAGCGCCGCGACGCTGGTCGCGCTGGACGTGGAGCCGGACGCTCTCGCGACCAAGTCGGCCGACGGCACGCTGAACGGCAATCTGCTGACGGTATCATCGACCCTGCGCGGCAGCGGCAGCGTCGAACAGGGCTGGACGACCCTGATCACCAGCAACGCCAATCTGCTGACCGCCAGCACGGCGGAAAAGACCACGGCCCAGAGCCGCAGCGACCAGGCGGTCGCCGCGCGCGAAGCGGTGAGCGGGGTCGATCTCGACATGGAGGCGGCAGACCTGCTGCGGATCCAGCAGGCCTATTCGGGCTGCGCCAAGATCCTGCAGGTCGCCAAGGACACGGTCGATTCGATCCTGCAGATCATGTGACGGAAGGACGCTGAGACATGGTAGGCATCACCAACAAGATCATGCTCGCCGAGATCCGTCGGCAACAGCAATTGTCGCAGAGCATCGTCGACGGGCAGACCTCGATTTCGACCGGCATCACCCTGAACAAGCCGTCGGACGACGCGCTCGCCTGGGTCCAGGTGTCCGACATCGGCCGCGCCCAGGCGCAGCAGTCGGCCTGGCAGACCAATGTCAGCTATGGCACGACCCGCGCCGGCAATGCCGAAGCCAATCTGGAAGAAATCAACAATCTGATGACGCGGGCGCAGGAACTGGTGACGTCGGCGCGCAATGGCGCGCTGAACGACACCAGCGCCGCCGCCATCGCCGAGGAATTGAAGACGATCCGCACCACGGTCGGCGAATTGCTGAACCAGAAGGATTATCAGGGCGTGTCGGTGTTCGACGACGGCCAGAGCGTGCTGGTACCGGTGAGCCGCGGCCTCAACCTGGCAGTGGTCGGCACCAAGCAAGAAATTTCCGAGAATATCGACGTCAACGGCACATCGATGTCGCTGGACGATATCTTGGGCAAGGCGATCGACGCGGTCGAGGGCGGCAATGACACCGACCTCGCCAGTTCGCTGGATGCGATCCAGATCGGCCAGAACCGGGTCGTGGTGGAGCGCGCCAAGCAGGGCGTGCGCGCCGACCGGCTGGACGTGATCGGCACGCGGCTGACCGATGTCGACATCAACCTGTCGGAACGGCGCGACACGCTGGAATCGGCCGATCTGACCACGGTCATTTCGAACGTGAAGGCGCAGCTGCTGCAGTTGGAGGCGGCCCAGTCCGCCTTTGCACGGATCAACCAGCAGACCCTGTTCGACCTGATCAGTTAAAGGCGGCGAAAAAGCGTCGCCGTCCTAAAGGGGACGGTAACCAGTCCGTATTAACCAGAAAGGGACTGGCGCCACGGGGCGCCGACGGAGCCACCGCCTCCAGGCGCATTTTCGGGGATCAACATGTTTGCAATCATCGGCCTTGTCGTGCTTTTGGGCATGGTCTTCGGTGGGTTCATCTTCACCGGGGGCGACATCGGACCGGTGCTGCACGCCCTGCCCCACGAAATGATCATCATCGGCGGCGCCGCCGTCGGCGCGCTGATCATCGGCAATTCGGGTTCCGACCTGAAGGCCCTGGGTGGCGGCCTGGGCAAGGTGTTCAAGGGACCGCAGTACAAGAAGCAGGACTTCTTGGACTGCATCTTCCTGGTCAGCAAGCTGATGAAGACGCTGCGCGTCGAAGGCCCGGTGGCGCTGGAGCCGCATATCGAGGATCCGGGCACATCGCCCATCTTCGGCGAATATCCCAAGCTGATGAAGGACAAGACGCTGATCCACCTGATCAGCGACACGCTGCGCCTGGTCGTGGTGTCGTCCGGCACACTCGATCCGCATGCGGTCGAGGAAGTGATGGATAACAGCCTCAAGACTCATCATCATGAAGCGCTCAAGCCCGCCGACAATCTCCAGGGCCTGGCCGACGCTCTCCCCGCCCTCGGTATCGTCGCCGCGGTGCTGGGCGTGGTGAAGACCATGGGCTCGATCGACCAGCCGCCTTCGGTGCTGGGTGCGATGATCGGCTCGGCGCTGGTCGGCACCTTCCTGGGCGTGTTGCTGGCCTATGGCATGGTCAATCCCTTCGCCAATCGCTGCCGCGCGGTGATCGAGCAGGACGGCGCCATTTATCATGTCGTCAAGCAGATCATCATCGCCTCGCTGCACGGCCATCCGCAGCCGCTGGTGATCGAGGCCGCCCGTTCCAGCCTGATCCATGCGAACCAGCCCGGCTTTGCCGAAGTGTTCGACGGCATGCGGAACAAATAAGCCATGGCGGAGAAGAAGCGCGGCGCGAACGAGCCCGAACCCCGGCCGATCATCGTCAAGAAGATCATCGTCGATGGCCATGGCGGCCATCATGGCGGCGCCTGGAAGGTGGCCTATGCCGACTTCGTGACGGCGATGATGGCCTTCTTCCTGCTGATGTGGCTGCTGGGTGCGACCACCGAAAAGCAGCGCAAGGCGCTGGCCGACTATTTCACGCCGACGCTGGTCGAGCTGAAGATGAATTCGGCGGGGTCCACCGGCATGTTCGGCGGCGACAGCCTGATGGCGAAGGAAAATTATCCGACGACGGGCGGTCAGGGCAACCTGGCCATCACCATCCCGCGCGATGCCACCGGCACCAAGGACCAGGGCGGCAAGGCATTGCGCGCGGCCGACCGGCAGAAGTTCGAGAATATCAAGAAGCAGCTTGAGGACCGCATGTCCAAGAAGGGCCTGGCCCGGCTGCGCAAGAATGTCCGCTTCACCGAAACCCGCGAAGGGCTGCGCATCGACCTGATCGACGAGGCGGATTTCGCGATGTTCCGGTCGGGCACCGACCAGTTGCTGCCCGAAGCCAAGGCGCTGATCGCCGAGGTCGCGGACGCACTGGCGACCATGCCCAACCCGCTGATCGTGCGCGGCCATACCGATGGCCTGCCCTATGCTTCGGGCCGGAGCATGAACAACTGGATGCTGTCGTCGGCCCGTGCGGAATCGACCCGCAAGGCGCTCGCCGAAACCGGCATTCCCAATGCCCGCTTCGCCCGGATCGAGGGGGTCGCCGATCGCGAACCGTTCGTGAAGAGTGACGCCTATGATCCGCGCAACCGGCGCATGTCGGTCATTCTGGGCTGGACCCGTGGCGGCAATGCCTCGGCCGACGAGGATGACGCGCAGGATCTCGAAACCCAGGCGGCGATCAAGGAGCGGGACGATCCGCAGCGGGTCGCGCGGGAACAGGCGCAGAAGCTGGACATGGGCGGCACCGGCCTGCCCAGCGGCGCGGCGCTGATCAACCCGACGGCGGCCGGAACATCGTCCAAGCCGGGCAAGCATTGAGGCGGACGCTCGGGGCGGCAAAATAGGAAATCGCCGCCTTAACTTCCCATATTTCCCGCATATTCGGCAATTTTGATGCAGGGGTTGGAAATCTTGTTTCCAACCCCTGCTTCGTCATGTCCGGCCGAAATCCCATCGCGACGCAGCATAAGCCATGATGCGCCAATAGGACAGGCCGGGGTCGGCTCACCCCCGTGGCGGCACGGCCTGCCCCTTTGTTGCACCTTTTTGCGGGCGATTGCCTATATGGGCCGCTCCTCGCTTGATGCCCCATGCGGCGTCGCAACGTTCCAAGGCCCTGATTATTGGCCGACATTGCCTGTCCGACGGCTGTGAGGCGCGCCCCGCGTGCCCGCCTGGACGGGCCGGGAGATTAATGTGTCCACATCTGCCGCGCATGCCGCGCGCCACACCCATTTCGGCTGGTTCAAGCGCCGCCGCGACCTGGAAGTCGATGATGTCACCGTCGTCGACCGGTCCCTGCTGAACCGCGCCGTTGGCGCCGCGGCGCTTGGCAATGCGATGGAATGGTTCGATTTCGGCGTTTACGGCTATATCGCGGTTACGCTCGGCCATGTCTTTTTTCCGTCGAGCGATCCGGCGCTGCAGCTGATCGCGACCTTCGCCACTTTCACCGTCGCCTTCCTGGTCCGGCCGCTGGGCGGACTGGTGTTCGGGCCACTGGGCGATCGCTATGGCCGGCACAAGATATTGGCGATGACCATGATCCTGATGGCGGTCGGCACCTTTTCCATCGGCCTCATCCCCTCCTATGCGCAGATCGGCATCGGTGCGCCGCTGATGCTGCTGGCCGCGCGGCTGGTGCAGGGCTTTTCGACCGGCGGCGAATATGGCGGCGCCGCGACCTTCATCGCGGAATATTCGACCGACCGGAAGCGCGGCCTGATGGGCAGCTGGCTGGAGTTCGGAACGCTGGGCGGCTATATCGCCGGCGCCGGCACTGTCACTGCCCTGCAGATGTCGCTGAGCGACGCGCAGATGCTCGACTGGGGCTGGCGCATTCCCTTCCTGGTCGCCGGGCCGCTGGGCCTGCTCGGCCTCTATATGCGGCTGAAGCTGGAGGAGACGCCGGCATTCCAGGCCTATAGCGAACAGATCGATGCCCGCGAAAGCGAACGGCCGGGGCTTGGTACCCTGTTCCGCGTGCATTGGCGGCAGTTGCTGAAATGCGTCGGGCTGGTGCTGGTGTTCAACGTCACCGACTATATGCTGCTGACCTACATGCCCAATTATCTCAGCGTCACCATGGGCTATGCCGAGACCAAGGGGCTGCTGCTGATCATCATCGTGATGCTGGTGATGATGCCGCTCAATGTCGTGGGCGGGCTGTTCAGCGACCGGCTGGGCCGGCGGCCGATGATCATCGGCGCCTGTATCGCGCTGATGCTGTTGTCGGTGCCCTGCATGCTGCTGATCGGCACGGGCAATGACGCGCTGATCTTCCTGGGGCTGATGCTGCTGGGGATTGCGCTGGTCTGCTTCACCAGTTCGATGCCCTCCACCCTGCCCGCGCTCTTCTATACGCCGGTGCGCTACAGCGCGCTGTCGATCGCGTTCAACATCTCGGTCTCGCTGTTCGGCGGCACGACGCCGCTGATCACCGCCTGGCTGGTGCAGAAGACCGGCGATCCGCTGGTGCCGGCCTATTATCTGATGGGTGCGGCGCTGATCGGCCTGCTGACCATGCTGACGGTGCGCGAGACGGCCGGCATGCCGCTGCGCGGATCGCCGCCGGCGGTGGCGAATGAGGCCGAAGCGATCGCCTTGGTCGAAAGCGGCGAGCCGGTGACGGTGGACAAGGCGCTGCCCGACCTGCCGCCGGTGGCGCCGGTGGCGCCGGTCGCGCCGGTCGCGCCGGTCGCAGTCGAGACGCCAGCGCTGATCCGGCCGCTGGCGAGTTAGGGCCAGCGCCTTTCCGACGCTGCGCCATCGGGCCTGTGCCCCTCCACCACTCGCTACGCGAGCGGTCCCCCTCCCCAAGCGCGCTTGGGGAGGAATGACCCAGTCAGGCGGGGAGGACGAGGCTGGCTTCGAGGCCGCCGCCGGGGCGGTTGGCGAGTTGGAGCGCGCCGCCATGTTCGGCCATGATCGCGCGGACGAGGGCCAGGCCAAGGCCGGCGCCGCCGGTCTCGCGGTTGCGCGATCCTTCGAGCCGGGTGAAGGGCTCCATCATCTCGCCCATCTTGTCCTCGGCAATGCCCGGCCCTTCATCGGCAACGATGATGCGGATCATGCCGTCCTGATGCTGGACGCTGACATGGGCGCGGTCGCCATAGACGATCGCGTTTTCGATGAGGTTGCGCAGCGCGCGGCGGATCTGCTGGGCGCGGACGAAGGCGACGGCGCGATCGCTGTCGATCATGTCGACCGGTGAACCCAGTTCGATGAAATCCTCGACCACTGCGTCTGCAAGCGAGGTCAGGTCGACCTTCTGCGCCGCCTCGCTGCTGCGGCCGGCGCGGGCGAGCGAGAGGATGTCATCGAGCATCCGGTTCATTTCCTCGATCGTCTCCGACATGCGGGCGCGCTCGCCGTCGTCTTCGACGGATTCGGTGCGGACCCGCAGCGAGGCGAGCGGGGTGCGCAGATCATGGCCGATGGCGCCGAGCATCCGGTCCTTCTCGTCCAGCATGGCGATGATCCGCGCGCGCATGGCGTTGAAGGCGGTGGTGAGCTGGCGCACGTCCCCCGGCCCGCTTTCCTCGACCGGATCGGCCGAGCCGGTCTTCGCGAACTGGCGGGCGGAGCCGGTCAGTTGCTTAAGCGGGCGCGCGAAGCGGCGGCCCATCCAGAGCAGCGGAATGAGGACGATGACGTAGAGGATCAGCGTCTGGGCCACCAGCCAGCCGCCAAAGCGCGGCGGGCGGCTGCCGATGCGGGCCTCGGTCGTCAACCATTTGCCCGGTTCATATTCGACCGCGAGGGTGAGCCGGCCGACGCGATGGTCGCGCGGCGCCTCCCCTGTGGCGCGGCTGCGTATCTGTTCCCAGCGGCGCAGCGGCATGATGCGACTGTCCTCCGCCGCCTCGATCGTGCGGACGGTGAGGCCGATATCGTCGAACATTGCGCCGGCGCGGGCCGCGACATCGGGACGCGGCTTGCCGCTCAGCGTCGGGCGGCTGGCGAGGAAGTCGATATTGCGCCGGTCGCGATCCTGATTGGCGCGCGAATGATCGCGGTCGGGCACGCGATCCGGCCTGGTATCGAGCGCATTGATGACGCGATAGACCAGTGGCGCGGTCTGGCTGGTCAGTTCGACCCGATTGCGTTCGCGCAGCAGCAGGCCGAAATTGATCGCCTGCGCCACGAACAGCGCGATCGCGACCAGGATGATGATCTGTCCGACCAGGCTTTGCGGCCAGAGGCGCAGTTGCTTCACAGTTTGCGGACCTCCGCCGACAGGGTGTAGCCGCCGCCCCAGACCGTCTTGATCAGCGTCGGGTTCTTCGCATCCGGCTCGATCTTCTTGCGCAGGCGGCTGATCTGGTTGTCGATCGCCCGGTCGAAGGCGTTCGCCTCACGCCCCTGAGTGATGTCGAGCAACTGGTCGCGGCTGAGCACCTGATTGGGCCGGGTGGCGAAGGCGAGCATCAGATTATATTCGGCAGTCGAAAGCGGCAGCGACACGCCTTCGGCATCGACCAGGGTGCGTTCCTGCGTCTTCAAGAGCCAGCCGGCAAAGGCATAGGTGGCGCCGTCGGGCGCGGTGACGCGCTGACCGCCGGTCGCGACGCGGCGGAAGATCACCTTGATACGGGCGACCAGTTCGCGCGGCGAAAAGGGTTTGAGCACATAATCGTCCGCGCCCATTTCCAGCCCGACGATGCGGTCGGTCTCTTCCGACCGGGCAGTGAGCAGGATCACCGGAATCTCGCTGGTCTCGCGGATATGGCGGCACAGCGACAGGCCGTCCTCGCCGGGCATCATGATGTCGAGGATGACAAGGTCGATGGCATTGGCGGCCAGACGCAGCCGCGCCTCCGCCGCATTCTCGACGGCGGTCACGCGAAAGCCGTTGCGGGAGAGATATTGGGCCAGCGGCTCGCGGATCGATCGCTCGTCATCGACGAGCAGGAGATGGGGTCGTTCGCTCATTTTGCCTGTCTGTCATGCCGGGGGACGGGTTGGAAGGGCGAAGGCAGGGGAACCTTCGCCCTTCCCCCTTGGGACGATCGACTGGAGCGGGGCGCTAGGGGGAAAAGCCCCGCTCCGGATCGTCGGCGCTGTCAGCCGATCATCTGGCCGGCGGCGGCGGCGGTGCCTGGTCGGCACCGGGGCCACGACCCGGACCACGATCATGTCCGCGACCGGGACCACGCATCGCCTGGCGGGCGGCCTTCATTTCCTCGGCCGTGACCTTGCCATCCTTGTTTGTGTCCGCCTTGTCGAACATGGCGAGCGGGCCGGCCATGAACTCGGCCTTGGTCATGGTGCCGTCCTTGTCGGCGTCACCGAAGCCGGGGCCGCGGTGCATCATGCCGCGACCGGGACCGCCATGGCCACGCCCGCCCCAGCGCTTGCCGTCGGGGCCGCCGGGCTTGCCGGCTTCAGGGCCGCGATCGGCGCGCGGCTGATGACCGGCCTGATATTCGGCCTTGCTGATCTGGCCATTCTTGTCGGTGTCGAGCGCGGCGAAGCGTTCGTCCAGACGCTGCTGGCGGCGGATGTCACGATCCTCCTTGGTCAGCTTGCCATCCTTGTTGGCGTCGAGCTGGGCAAAGCGGGCTTCGAGCGAGGCGGTCAGTTCCGCCTTGGTGATGGTGCCATCCTTGTTGGCGTCTGCCATCATCATCGGGCTGCCACGCATGCCGCGCGGACCCGGACCACCATCCTGCGCGAAGGCGACATGGGTGGCCGCCAGCCCGCCGACGAACAGCGAACCGACCGCGACGGTGGTGAAGAATTTGCGGAGCATTGGGTCTTTCCTTCCAAGTTCAGTCGTGGATGGCGTGTCGACCATCCTTGACGTCGCTTATCGGCAAGACTTGTCCCGCAACTTTGTCATGTCACCCAATAGTTTGTCGCAATTTGTATCGGGAGTCTTTGTTGGAGAACCGCACCGGCCCGGTTGGAGAACCGCACCGGCCCGCACCCCCACCCGGCCTCCCACAGTATATCCTGGATGGGAGGTCGGGTGGGGGCGCGGGCCGGTGCCGCGCTAATCAAAGCCCGTCGCGGCGGCCCAGCAGGCGCAGGCGCAGCGCGTTCAGCTTGATGAAGCCCGCGGCGTCGCGCTGGTCATAGGCGCCGGCGTCGTCCTCGAAGGTGACGACCTTCTCGCTGTAGAGCGTGTAGGGCGACTTGCGGCCGACGACATAGACGCCGCCCTTGTAGAGCTTCAGGCGGACCGTGCCGGTCACCTTTTCCTGGCTGTGGTCGATCGCGGCCTGGAGCATCTCGCGCTCGGGCGAGAACCAGAAGCCGTTATAGATCAGCTCGGCATATTTGGGGGCCAGCTCATCCTTGAGGTGCGCAGCGCCACGGTCGAGCGTGATCTGCTCGATGCCGCGATGGGCGAGGTGATAGATGGTGCCGCCCGGCGTTTCATACATGCCGCGCGACTTCATGCCCACGAAGCGGTTCTCGACCAGGTCGAGACGGCCGATGCCATGCTTGCGGCCATATTCGTTGAGGGTTTCGAGCAGGGTCGCGGGCGACATGGCGATGCCGTTGATCGCGACGCCGTCGCCACGTTCGAAATCGACCGTGATATATTCGGGCGCGTCGGGCGCGTCTTCCGGGTTGACCGTGCGCGAATAGACGAAGTCGGGGGTTTCCTCCCACGGATCCTCCAGCACCTTGCCCTCGGACGAGGTGTGCAGCATGTTCGCGTCGGTCGAGAAGGGGCTTTCGCCACGCTTGTCGCGCGGGATCGGGATCTGGTGCTGTTCGGCGAACTCGATCAGCTTGGTGCGGCTGGTCAGATCCCATTCGCGCCAGGGGGCGATCACCTTGATGTCGGGCTGCAGGGCGTAATAGCCCAGTTCGAAGCGGACCTGGTCATTGCCCTTGCCGGTGGCGCCATGGCTGACGGCGTCGGCGCCCAGCATCTTGGCGATCTCGATCTGGCGCTTGGCGATCAGCGGACGGGCGATCGAGGTGCCGAGCAAATAGAGGCCTTCATAGAGCGCATTGCCGCGCATCATCGGGAAGACATAATCCTTCACGAATTCCTCGCGCAGGTCGTCGATGAAGATATGCTCTTCCTTGACGCCCATCAGGCGGGCCTTGGCACGGGCGGGTTCCAGTTCCTCACCCTGGCCGAGATCGGCGGTGAAGGTGACGACTTCGCACTGATAGGTCTGCTGCAGCCATTTCAGGATCACGCTGGTGTCGAGGCCGCCCGAAAAGGCGAGGACGATACGATTGATCTTGTCGGACATGGTGGGCGACTCTTCTGCAGGCCAATATTGGCGTGGGATATAAACCGCGCGCCGGTAACAGGCGGGACGGGCAAGCGCAACAGCGCGGGGGCGCCTGTTGGAAGCTGCGGGCCTTAACTTCCCATATTTCCCGCAGATTTTGACATAATCTTGCTGGACGCTGATCCTATCGGAAAGCGCGATGCTCTCCCCTGCCCCTGCTTCTATCAGGCAAAGCGGATTGTAGGACAGGCAAGACAAAGGGGACGATGGCGGGCCACCGTCCCCTTCATTGTCAGCTCAGGGCGTCGATCAGCTGGTGCGCGGCTTGAACAGGCCCGGACGGGCGCGGTCGCTGCCGAAGCGATAGACGGTCTGGCTGCGATCGGTCGCCGAGGCGCTGGCCGGGGTTGCCACCGGTGCGGCGCGGGCGACCGGATCGGCCGTGCGGAGCGCCTGCCGCTGGGCGAGGAGGAAATGGGCGCGGCGACGGCGGTTGCGCTGGGTCAGGAAGGGATTGTCGCGGCTGGGGGCAGCGGCGACCATCGCTTCGACATCGCTGGCGGGAGCCGTGGCGGCGGCCAGCGGGGTGCGTGCAGCAATCGGAGCTAAAGACGCAGCAGCCGGTGCGAGAGGCATCGGTGCCGGGGCCGGGCCGGTTTCGATCGGCGTAATCGCTTCACGCTCGGCTTCGACACGCTGGCGGCGGCGACGGACGACGGCGGTGGCGCCAAGGCCGACCAGCAGCAGCGAACCACCACCCAGCGCCAGCAGCAGCGCCGGATCGATCAGGGCCGAGGGCTGTTCGGCCGGCGCGGCAGTCGGGGCCGGTTCGGCAACCGGGGTGACGGCGGCGGGTTCCGGAGCCGGCGTTGCGGCCGGGGCTACGGGTGCCGGCGCTTCGGTGCGTTCGGCCGCGACCGGGGTCGGAGCAGGTGCCGGGGTAGGTTCAGAAGCAGGTTCAGACTGGCGGACTTCCGCGCGGCGCAGCGCCGGCGCGGCCGGGGCAGCGCGGCTTTCCTGCGCGGCGGGCGCTTCAGGCTGCGGCTCCGGGGTCGGCGGGGTCTGTTGCACGACCGGCTGGCTGGGCGCGAAGACCGGCGCCGCCGGGGTAGCAGCCGGTGTGGCAGGCGCTGCGGGTGCGGGCTCAGCCGCCGGCGCCGCGGGGGCGATGTCGACCGGCGCGGTCGGCACCGCCATGGGCGCGGCCGGCGAGGGCGTCATCACCTCCTGCGCGAACAGGGGCGTTGCGGACAATGCCAGGACAGCGGCGATCGCGGCCGAGGCGGGACGGATGGATCGAATATTCTTGGTCATAGCGATAGATCAACCGCCGACCATCTCCATTGGCCTCAAACATATCGTCAAATGCGGGACGATCTGTTTTTCAATATCGATGAATTGAAAAATCCCGCTTCAATATGAACGGATGTTCATTTCGAACATGAACAACAGATTTATATCATGACTTCACGGCATCAGACATCGCCGTCGAACTCTTCCTTGCGCTCAAGACGCGCGCCATCCAGCAGAGCCGCCTTTCGACGTTCTTCTTGCTGATCGGCAAGTTTCTGTGCCTTGGTCCGGCCGAACTTGGCGCGGTTGCTGTCTGCCGCCTGCGCCTTGTCGGCCCGATCCCTGGCCTTGCGCGCCAGACGAAAATTAATGACGTTGCTCATCTTCCATCCTTGGTCCTATGGGGAATAGTGCCACAGAGATCCGGGGCAGCACCAGTCGCCTTCGGCCCGGCCCTATAGGAAAATCATGCCCAGCATCCATGACGTCGCCGCCCTCGCCAAAGTCTCGATCAAGACGGTGTCCCGCGTTGTCAACAAGGCGCCGAACGTCAGCGACGAACTGCGCGAGCGGGTGAACGCGGCGATCGAGCAACTGGGCTATCGCCCCAACCAGTCGGCGCGGCGGCTGGCCGGTGGCCGCTCCTTCATGATCGCCTATCTCTACAGCAACCCCGCCCCCGCCTATACCGGCGGCATCCAGTCGGGCGCAGCGGCGCGCTGCCGCGACCTTGGCTATCATCTGGTGGTGGAGCCGATTTCCGACGGCGGCGAGGAGCGGATCGAAGTGCTGGACCGGCTGGTCGCGGCGCTGCGCCCGGACGGCGTGTTCCTGGTGCCGCCGCTGTCCGACGACGCGCTGCTGCTCGACCGGCTGGCGGAAATGAACCTGCCCTGTGCCCGGATCGCCGGCACGGCGGACGCATCCAGGGGGTGGCATCAACATGCCGACCCCCGAACATGCCGCCGGGCGGATGGTGGCCGATCATCTGGCGTCCTTGGGCCATAAGCGGATCGCGGTGATCACCCCGCCCCCGACCCACAAGGCGGCGCTGCAGCGCGTCGAGGGTTTTCGCGAGGGGATGGCGGCGGCCGGCCTGCCGATCGACGACAGCCTGTTCATGCAGGGCAGTTTCGATTTCGCGTCCGGCATCGCCTGCGCAGAGGCGCTGTTGCAGCGGGACGACCGGCCGACCGCGATCTTTGCGACCAACGACCCGATGGCGCTGGGCGTGCTGACGCTGGCGCATGACCTGGGCCTGCGCGTGCCCGAGGATCTGTCGGTGGCCGGGTTCGACGATACGCCCGCGAGCCGCACCAGCTGGCCGCCGCTGACCACCGTGCGCCAGCCGCTGGACCATATGGGCCGCGCCGCGATCGACGCGCTGATCAATGGTCCGGGCGAACCGCCGCGCTTCACCTTCTCACTGGTCGCGCGCGGCAGCACGGGCGCAGCGACGCCGTAAGACGAAGGCAAGGCCCGGCATTGCCAGCGCAAAATCCGTCAGCCCGTCCCGGCGCAGGGAACCGAAAGCGGCGCGGGCCGTCATGCTCATTCGCGCCCCTATCGTTCATGCGCGCCCTGCCCCGTCGACCTGCCTGGAGCATCATCATGGGCATGATCGCCACCGATGCGCGCTGCAAGAACCGGCGCGACCTGACGTCGGCGGACCGGATGCCCTATCACCTGACCAAGGTGGTGCCCCAGAACGCTGTGGACTGCGGCGCCCGGCGGACGATCCGCGACAATATCCTGTGGCAATATCAGGGCAATGCCCCGACGATTATCCGTCGAAAGTCCTGGCGCTGTGGACCGATGGCGACTTCACCTACAGTTCGGGCAAGCGACCGAACACCATATTGTCCACCCCTATTCGCAGGTCGATCCATCCGGCCTGACGCCCGGCAAGGCGCGGCAGATGGAGCGGACCTACTGGACCCGCGAGTTTGGCCAGGTGCGCTGGGAAGCGTGGAAGCGTGGAAGCGTGGAAGCGTGGAAGCGTGGAAGCGTGGAAGCGTGGAAGCGTGGAAGCGGGACGATTATACCCGGTCGCGCGACGGCAAGTCGGCATCGGAAATGGCGGAAAGATTCTTCGACGATATAGCCGGGCGCGGGCTTCTGCATCCTGGCGAGGAATTTCGCGGTGTCCCCGGTCAGCCGGTCGATATGCCGGCGATCCACGCCCGGCGCGGGAACGATCTGCACCGGCGGTCCCATCAGGGCCGGCAGCGGCGCGGGAAAATGATGGGACGAAGGTTCGCCCTTCATGTCCCAGCCGCCATTTGTCGCGGCATTGAGCGCGGCCTCCAGCGTGGCCGTGCGCGCCTCGTCACCACGATTGAGGCTGATCGCGCGGCGCAGGAAAACCGCATAGCGCGGATCGGCCGCCGCATTGGCGCGCGCCAGCAGCATGTCGGCCCCAATATCGCCATGGCCGCTGCGCTGTATCTGTCCGACCAGCGGATAGAAAAGCGCATGGCCGTCCGGCAGGTCGATGATTTCCGGTGCGAGTGCAGCAAGCAGCGTCTTGTCGTTAAGGGCGCAGGCGGCCGTGACCTTCATCCGCAACAGCGCGGGATTGACCTCTTCCAGTTCCACCGAGGTCGCCAGCGCGTAGACATCATGCCAGCGCACATCCAGGCAGAGTGCGCGACAGCTTTCGATGATCCGGTCAATTGCCGCCGCATACTCCATCCTGTCCATCGCCCGGCCTTGCCCCTTTCGTCAGATCGGACATGCGGCGCGCGGGGGCGCCATGTCCAGCAAGACGGCATATTGCCGCTGGCGACGCTTCGGACAATCCCCGTATTCACGCGGCAAGTCACAAGGTCGCAGCGTCATCCAATTGAAATGGCTTGGTCATCAAACTGACCGCAGCGCCCGCTAAGCGGCCGGTCGCATGAGCGAGCATCCTTCTGAACAGGCGCTGCGGGCGCCGCGGCGGCTATGGACCGGCTGGGCCGGGCTGCTGGCGCAGGTCGAGCGGATGACGCGGCGTTCCGACAGCGAGGATCTGTTGCACGATGCCTATGTCCGCATGGCGGCCCGGCCCGAACGGCCCGACAATGAGGAAGCCTTTCTGGTCCGCGCGGCGGTCAACCGGGCGCGGGACAGTTATCGGCGGGAAAAGGTGCGCGGGCCAGCGGGTGGCGAGGATGTGCTGGCGCTGCTGCGCGACGGCGCGCCGTTGCAGGACGAGGCGCTGATGGCGCAGGCGCGGCTGCGGCGCGTGTCGGAGGGGATCGACAAGTTGCCGCCACGCACCCGCGAGGTGTTCCTGCTGCAGCGGATCGACAATCTCAAATATCGCGAGATTGCCGAACGGCTGGACATCAGTCAGAGCGCGGTCGAGAAGCATATGGCCAGGGCAATGAGCTTCCTTGGCGAATGGACGAAGGATTGGTGAGCCCCGACATGCCCGGTGAGCGCCCCATGGCCCGGACCGCCGCCGAGTGGATTGCAAGGCTGAATGCGGACGAACGGACGGTGGACGACGAGCAGGCCTTTCGCGCCTGGATCGCCGCCGACCCCGCGCATGCGGCCGATTTCGAGCGGGCGACCGATATCTGGGCGCTGGTGCCCGGCACCGACGCGGCGGTGCGTCCTGCGCCGGCGCCTGTGCGCAGCCTGTCGCGCCGGCGGATGATGGCGGCCTGCGCCGGCACTTTGGTGGTGGGCGGCGGTGGCATGGCGATCATGCAGACGGCGATGGCGGGCACCCGCTATCGCACCGGGATTGGCGAGCAGCGGCGGCTGACCCTGCCGGAAGGGTCGGCCCTGTTCCTGGATACCGATACCGATGTCCGGGTGCTGGCGAGCGCCAGCCGGCGGCGGCTGTGGCTGGAACGGGGGCGCGTGGCGCTGACGGTGAAGCCGTCCGCCGTGCCCTTTGCGATCGATGCCGGCCGGGGGCGTTTCGTCGCCGGCAGCGGCCGGTTCGATGTGCGGCGCGACAGCGATGACCGGCTGGCGATGACGGCGCTGGCGGGACAGGCCGATGTCGCGGTCGCCGGTGGGCAACGCAGCCTGTCCGCCGGGCAGCGCATCCGCACCGATGCCGCCGATGTCGTGCAGCTCGATCGGCCCGATGTCGAAACCACCCAGGCCTGGCTGAGCGGGCGGGCGGCCTTTCATGACGACCGGCTGGATGCGGTGGCGGCGGAGGCCAATCGCTACAGCCTGACCCGGCTGGTGATCGCCGATCCCGCCACTGCCGCGCTGCGGGTCAGCGGCATGTACCGGATGGGCGACAATGTCGCGCTGGGCCAGGCGCTGTCGCAATTGCTGTCCGTGCCCGTCCGCCAGGTGGACGACCGGGTGCTGCTGGGCGGCTGAAAAAAAATGGCCGACGCCGGGGTGGGGTAAAATCCCGCTGGCGCGTCGGGGAGGCGCGGCGCCTTCTGCCGCTGTCCACGGGGGATGATCGTGACCGTTTCTTCTTCGCGCACTTTGCGCCGCTCTCTGGTGCTGGGCGCCGCTCTTGCCGCCTTCTGTGCGGTTCCGGCCCAGGCGCAGCAGCGCCAGGCGACCGTCCAGATCGCCGCGCAGCCGCTGGGGACCGCGCTGGAGGCGCTGGCCCGCCAGACCGGCACCGACATCTTGTTCGCGCCGCAACTGGTGGCCGGAATGACCGGCCCGTCGCTGAGCGGCCGGATGGACGCGATGGCAGCGGTCGAACGGCTGATCCAGGGCAAGCCGCTGGCGGTGCGGCGGCAGGGCAATGGCGCGCTGCTGATCGTGGCGGCGGTGGCCGGTCCGCAGGAGACGGTGGCCAGCGGCGGCGTCGAAGTCGCGCCCGACATCATCGTCACCGGCTATGCCGCCAGCCTGTCCGGCGCGCTGGCCGAAAAGCGCAAGGCGACCAATGTCGTCGACGTGGTGAAGGCCGAGGATATCGGCAAATTCCCCGCCCAGAACATCGCCGAAGCGCTGCAGCGCGTGCCCGGCGTATCGATCGTGCGCGATCGCGGCGAAGGCGTGTTTGTCCGCATCCGCGGCCTGGGCGCCAATTTCCAGGTCGTTACGCTCAATGGCCGGTCGGCCGCGGTGAACGAGAATGTGCGCGACAGCGGCCAGAGCGGGCGCCAGTTCCGCTTCGACACGCTGCCGTCCGAACTCATGTCGACAGTGGAAGTCATCAAGAGCCCGCGCGCGGACCTGGCCGAGGGCGGGATCGGCGGCATCGTCAACCTGCAGACCTTCCGCCCGATCGACCTCAAGAAGCCGGTGCTGGCTTTGTCGGCCACCGCCAGTTCGCCGCGCCTGGCCGACACGGTCGACCCGCGCCTGTCGGGCATGGCCAGCTGGGTCAATGACGAGGGCACGTTCGGCGCGCTGATCGCGGCGGTCTATGACGAGCGCACCACGCGGCAGGACCGTGTCACCGGCGTCGGCTGGGCCGACGGGCGGATCGATGCGGATGGCGACGGCACGCTGGACAGCGACACCATATTGGTGCCGACCAGCACGCGCCCGACGCTGGAGCGCGAAAATCGCAACCGCATCGGCCTCAATGGCGCGATCCAGTGGAAGCCCGACGACCGGTTCGAGTTGAACGTCGATGGCCTGTGGAGCCGGCTCAACATCGATTATGACGAACTGACCTATTCGACCGATTTTTCCGCGACCACGCCGGGCGCGATCGTGCCGGGCACGGCGGTGATCGAAAATGGCGTGCTGACCGCCGCGACCGTCAATACATCGACCCAGATCGGGCGCGAGACGTCGCGGCTGGAATATGAGAATTGGCTGATCGGCGCGAATGCCAAATGGTCCGCCAATGGCTGGACGCTGGCTGCCGACGCGAGCCTGGGCCGGGCCTATTCCAATACGCCCACGCCCATCTATCGCACCCGCCTGCTCGGCAGCGTGGGCCAGGTCGCGTTCGACTATGGCAAGGTGGGCGAGCGGTTGCCGAACCTGGAGTTCCTGACCGCCGACCTGACGGAATCGACCACATTGCCCGGCCGCCGGATCGAATATCGCGTCAATGACTCGCTCGATCGCCAGCGGGCCGCGACCTTCGACGTGACGCGCGAACTGAGCGGCGTGGTGCAGGCGCTGCGCTTCGGTGCCAAATATGAAAAGCGCGACCGCACCTATAATCGTCGCGACATCAACTTCACCAGCGGCATCGCCGGCCAGCGCTTCGACGACAGCTATTTCGAGGCCTTCCCGGTCGATGATTTCCTGAGCGGCGTGGGCGGCAATCTGCCGACGAACTGGGTCATGCCCGATCCCGACCGTTTCTGGGACGCGGCGACCGGCAAGGAGGCTTTGCTCGACGCGCCGCTGACGCGTGGCGACCGGCGCAACAGCTATGCCATCGATGAACGGATCATCGGCGGCTATGGCATGGCGGAGTTCAGCCTGCCGCTGGGCGGCGTGACCATCCGGGGCGACGCGGGCCTGCGCTACGCCCATACCCGCCAGACATCGTCGGGCTATGCCGACAATGGCAGCGCGGCGCTGCCGGTCAGCTACGAGCGCAATTACGGGAATTTTCTTCCCTCGCTCAACCTGGTCGCGGAGTTCACGTCGAACCTGCAGATGCATCTGGCCGCGTCCAAGGTCATCACCCGGCCGTCGCTGGCCGACCTGGCGCCGCGCCTGACGATCAATTCCAACCCGACCGTGCTGACGGCGGTGGGCGGCAATCCCGAACTGCGACCGTTCGAAGCCTGGCAATATGACGGCACGGTCGAATGGTATTTCGCGCCGGGTAGCGCGCTGATCGGTGGTGCCTTCTACAAGGACATCACGACCTTCGTCTTCCAGCAGACCCGCAATTTCGACCTGGACGGCCAGATCTATCGCCTGACCGCGCCGCAAAATGGCGGCAATGCCTATGTCGCGGGGATCGAGATCGCCTATCAGCAACTGTTCAAGATGCTGCCGGCGCCGTTCGATGGCCTGGGTTTCCAGGCCAATTACACCCATACCAAGAGCAAGGGCACCTATGCCCTGTCCGACGGCACCACCTTCCGCGACGACCTGACCGACGTGGCCGGCGACAGCTTCAACCTGACCGCCTTCTACGAAAAGGGGCCGGTCGGCGCGCGGGCCAGCTATAGCTGGCGCGGCAAGGTGCTGCGCGATGTCGGCGGCGCGGGGCTGGCCGCCAATAACGACGCGGCGTTCGGCAGCCTGGACTTCGACATTTCCTACAAGGTCACGCCCAATGTCACATTCGTGGTGCAGGGCATCAACGTGGCCGGCGGCGTCCAGTGGCAATATGTCCGGGACGATCGCTTCGCGGGCTACACCGATTATGGCACCACGCTGATGGCCGGCGTGCGGGCCCGTTTCTGAACGGAAGGACGGCAATGACGATGCGATCGATCGGGATCATGCTGGCGGCGGGCGCAATGCTCGCCGCCGCTCCGGCGCAGGCCCGCAATGATGACGGGGCCGCGCCGCAGCGGGCCCGCAACATCATCCTGTTCCTCGGTGACGCCGGCGGCGTGCCGACGCTGAACGCTGCGGGCATCATGGCGCATGACCGGCCGCAGTCGCTGTTCATCCAGTCCATGCCCCATGTCGGCCTGTCCGACACCTCGGCGCTCGACAATTGGATAACGGATTCGGCGGCGGGCATGAGCGCGATCATGACCGGGCACAAGACCAACAGCGGCATGATCTCCGCGCTGCCGGCGGCCGATGGGGCGATAACCCCGGTCAAGAGCTTCCTGGAATATGCCGAGCAGCGCGGCCTTTCCACCGGCGTCGTCACCAACATGCCGATCTGGGACGCGACGCCGGCCGCCTGCTTCGCCCATGTCGCCACGCGCAAGGACAAGGACCAGATCTTCCGCCAGATGCTGACGCCCCGCTTCGGCAATGGTGTCGACATATTGATCGGCAAGGGGCAGGCCGATGCGGTCGCGTCCTTCGCCAAGGATGGCACCACGCCGCAGGCGGCCTTTGCCAGGGCGGGCTATCGGTTCGGGGACGATCCGGCACTGGTGAAGGATAGCGGCCGGGCGGCGGTGCTGCGCGATGCGGATTATGCGCCGATCCCGGCAGTCGAAGCGACGATCGGCCAGCTTGCCCGCAATCCCAAGGGCTATTTCCTGATGGTCGAATGGGACATGCACACCGACAAGCCGGAAAATGGCCTGAAGCATGTGATCGAGATGGACGAGATGATCCGCCGGGTGAGCGCGATCGCGGGCAAGGACACGCTGATCCTGTTCACCGCCGACCATAGTTTCGGCCTGCGCATGACCAGCGGCAAGCGGAGCGCGCCGATGGCGCAGCAATATGCGGCCGCCGCCGCCAAGCCGGGGGCAACGGTCGCCAGCAATGCGATCATCGGCGTCGAGGACAATCACACCGGCGAGGAAGTGATCGCCGCCGCCGCCGGGCCGGGCGCCGATCAGGTCCACGGCTTCTTCGCCAACACCCGCCTGTTCGACGTGATGCTGAAGGCGATGGGCTGGACGAAGGAGGATTGAAGGCCGCAGCGGCACCCGCCCCGATCCTGCGGATCAAGCTGTGGTGCCGCTGATATGTCGGGGATGACGGACTGGAGCGGGTAGCGGGGGTCTGTCGGGTGGTTCTGGAGGGCTGCGGTGAACCAGCGTCGATACCCATCATCCCCACTTCATCGTCACCGGCGTCGCCCACGATATCCGCGATGATCCCGGTGACGCTCTCTCCCTCATCATGGGCAGAAGCATGGGTGGCCGATGCTGCCTCCGGCTTCGGGCGTGATTTCATGATGCTGGTCTCCATGATGTCGCTGACGGTCGCCCAGAGCATGGGCGACTATAGTCGGCGGGTGACGATGTGGCCGGGACGATGTCGGGTCGATGATCCGGCGAGATGATCCCGGCTCGATGCTGGTGATGACCGTGAACCCGAAGGTGGGGTCCCGATTGCACGTCTATCTGGTCAGGCGGCCAGTGCCCGATAGACCGAAGCGCGGCCGATCCCCATGTGTTTTGCGATCGCGGCGGCACCCATGCCCTTGGCCTTGAGTTCCCTGATCTTCGTCGGGTCGATGCTGGCAGGGCGACCGCGATATTTTCCTGCGGCCTGTGCCTTCCGGACACCTTCCATCTGGCGCTCATGCCGGATGTCTGCCTCGAAGCTGGCCACTGCGGCGAGCATGGCGAGCATCAGGCGTCCGGTGCTGGTGTCAGTGTCGACGCCGGGCTGGTTCAGACATTTGAAGCCCACGCCTTTCTGCGTCAGCACTTCAATGATCCGGTGGAGGTCGGCGACGCTGCGGGCCAGACGATCGAGCCTCGTCACGATCAGGGTGTCACCTTCGCGGGCGAAGGACATGGCCAGCGCCAGTTGCTCACGATCGGTGGTCGACCGCCCTGACACCTTCTCCGAGAAGACCTTCTCCGCCCCGGCGGTGGCCAGCGCCTCGTGCTGGATATCGAGACTCTGGGATGTCGAACTGACGCGGGCATATCCGATGATCATGGGGCCTCCTGTCTCGTTTGATCCTAGACCTTCGTTCTGGACGGGGTCTCAAAATGAAATCCGGGTCTATTGATGCGGGGATCATCAGGGGTTGAGATATCCCGTCAGATTTTACCCTGGCGGGACACATAATGTGTCGCGTAGAGGGTGAAGGATATCCACGGATCGAACCGGGTCTCGTTATCCT